>NZ_WMBA01000064.1 GCF_009707865.1 Amycolatopsis pithecellobii | reverse complement strand
ACCCGGCTCACGCCGGCCCGCCAACCGTTGCGCGCGTCGTGGTTCGGTGTCGCGCCCCGCTCGCCTCAACCCAGCACGCCCGCCGCCAGCGTTCCACCCGCCCCGGTGCCGGCTGTCCGCACCGCCGGCGCCCGGGCCTGTGATGCGCGACCTCGTTCTGCGCCCGCCTCGTCCGGGCCCACTGGTCGGGCCCTGCCCGGCCGCCACCCCATCGCACCCAGCGCGCCACCCCACCCGGGCCCGAAAGCCGCGAAGCGCGCCGACCCCGGCTGCGCCACCATGGCTAAGTGAGCGACTACACCCCGGACCCCCGGCGTTGGAAGGCGCTTGCGGTCACTTTGACCGCCGGTTTCATGACGCTCCTCGACGTCAGCATCGTCAACGTCGCGCTCCCGTCGATCCAGCGCGGCATCGGTGCGGGCGCGGGCACTGTGCAGTGGGTCGTTTCCGGATATGCCCTCACCTTCGGCCTCGTGCTCGTCTCCGGTGGTCGCCTCGGGGACGCGATCGGGCGGCGCCGGATGTTCCTGATCGCGCTCGCCGCCTTCGTCGCCACCAGTGCACTGTCCGGCGCCGCCCCCAATGACGTCGTCCTCGTGGTCGGACGCCTCCTCCAAGGCTGCGCCGCCGGGCTGCTCACGCCCCAGAACTCCGGCCTCATCCAGGATCTCTTCCGCGGCGCCGAACGTGGCCGCGCGTTCGGCATGTTCGGCGCCGTCGTCGGCATCTCGACCGCGATCGGGCCGGTGCTCGGCGGCGTGATCCTCGCCCTGTTCGGCGAACAGGACGGCTGGCGCTGGGTGTTCTACGTCAACGTTCCCATCGGCGCCGTCGCCTTCATCCTCGCCATGCGGCTGGTCCCCGCGAAAGCCGGCCGCCGCACCGAACTCCGGTCCGAGATCGATTTCGCCGGCATCCTCCTGCTGGGCCTGGCCGTGCTCGCCGTGCTGCTCCCGCTGGTCGAGTCCGAACAGGACGGTCTGCGCCGACTCTGGTGGCTCTTCCCGGCCGCGCTCATCCCTGGCGTCGCGTTCGTGTGGTGGGAACACCGCGTCGTCCGTCACGAACGGTCCCCGCTGATCGACATCCGTCTGTTCACCTCGACCCCCGGCTACGCGTCGGGTGCCGCGCTCGGCGCCGTCTACTTCTCGGGCTTCGCGGGGATCTGGCTCGTGTTCGCCCTGTTCTTTCAGCAGGGCCTCGGCTACTCTCCGTTGCAATCCGGCCTCTCGGTGACGCCGTTCGCGCTGGGATCCGCTGTGTCGGCGCCGCTCGCGGGCCGGCTGGTTCCGCGATGGGGGCGCAAGCTCACCGTGACCGGGCTCAGTCTCGTCATCACCGGAATCGGTGTCGTCGCCCTGCTGGCCTGGCGGGACCCCGCCGCGAACGCCAGCCTCGTCCTGGCCGCGCCGTTACTTGTCGCGGGCATCGGCGGCGGCATGGTGGTCGCGCCCAACACCACGCTCACCCTCGAGTGCGTGCCGACCAGGATGGCCGGGGTCGCGGGCGGCGCATTGCAGACCGGCCAACGGATCGGCACCGCCATCGGGACCGCCGTGCTGGCCGGCGTCTACCGCTTGATGGTCACCGCGACACACGGGAACTATCCTGCGTCACTGGCGATCGCGATGCTGTGTTCAGCCGGGTTCGTGCTCATCGCGCTCGCCCTCGGCGCCGGCGAACTCCGGGCCCGACGAGCACAGCGCTCGGCCGAGCGACTACAGGATGTTACCTACGCTGCTCCATCTGAGTGATGCTCTCCTCAATCCGGTAGCGCTACTGAGAGCGACCGGGTAAACCTGGTCGGGCCTTCACTTCGAGGGATTCGCTACAGAAAGTGGCGGTCCGGTTGGCGGTCCGGGGATGGGGCCACCAGCGGGACGAGTCGTAGTAGTCCGTTGGACACGCACGCTCATTTCTCGGCGCCGTGGTCGGCGTCCGCGGGGGACCGTTCGGCGGCAGCGCGAAGGCACCCGCTCGGGTGGGCTCGCAGCAGGGGGAGCTGAGCCCACCCGAGCCCATAGCCGTGAGCGTGATGGGATATCGGCCGCCGTGTCCGTTACCGGAGGAGCCGAGATGCCCGACGAACCCGCGCGCCCGCACACGATCCGGGTGTGGCACCGGCCGATGATCGCCCGCGATCCGGCGGAGGCACACCGCGCGTCGACCCCGCTCGAGCTGCTGTTCGACTTGTGTTTCGTGGTCGCGGTCAGCACCGCGGGCGCTCAGCTGCACCATTCGCTGGCCGAGCACGACATCGGCCACGGCGTCGCCTCGTACCTCGTGGTGTTCTTCGCGATCTGGTGGGGCTGGGTCAATTTCAGCTGGTTCGCGTCCGCTTTCGACACCGACGACGTGCCGTACCGGGTCGCGACTTTCGTGCAGATCCTGGGGGTGCTGGTGGTCGCGGCCGGAGTGTCCGGCGCGTGGCACGGCGACCTCACCACCATCACCGCCGGTTACGTCCTGATGCGGCTCGCGCTGGTCGGGCAATGGCTGCGCGCGGCCCGGCAGGACAGCTCGTACCGTGCGGTTGCGCTGCGCTACGCGCTGGGGATCACGGTCGTGCAGGTGGGCTGGCTGCTGCGGCTGGCGGTGCCGGACTCGTGGTTCTACCCGAGCTTCCTCGTGCTCGCCGCGGCCGAGCTGCTGGTGCCGGTGTGGGCGGAACGGGCGAACCCGACGAGCTGGCATCCGCACCACATCGGCGAGCGGTACGGGCTGTTCACGCTGATCGTGCTCGGGGAGTCGGTGCTCGCGGCGAGCAACGCACTCCAGGAGGCATTGGGCGAGGGGCATTCCGCCGGCACCCTGATCTCCGTCGCGGCGGTCGGCGCGGTCATCGTGTTTTCCATGTGGTGGCTGTATTTCGACCAGTCCCCGCACGTGCGGCTGACCCAGTTCCGGCACGGTTATGTGTGGGGTTACGGGCATTACGTGATCTTCAGTTCCGCCGCGGCCGTCGGGGTCGGGCTGGAGCTGGTGATCGACTACGACACGCACGCCAGCCACCTCGGCGGCATCCCCACGGCACTCGCGCTGACCGTGCCGGTCGCGTTGTACCTGCTGAGCGTGTGGCTACTGCATGTCGGGCCACGCAACGAATGCCGCCCGATCGCCATTGGTTACCCGGTCGCCGCGGTGCTCGTCGTCGCGATGTCCTTCACCCCGCTCCCGGTGCACCTCGCGGCGGTCGTCATCGCGGCACTGGTCGCGACGACGGTCATCGCGCGGCACGGGCATCCGGTCGGGGAATAGCAAAGGCCGGGACCTCCGTGTGGAGATCCCGGCCGTGGGCGCGTCGAGTCAGCTCAGCGCACTGCCCTTCTGCCACTGATCCCACGAGAGCGACCAGTCGCCATAGAGGTCCCAAACCGGCAGTTGTGGGCCGCCTGAGTTGGTCACCTCGACGACGTCACCGAGGCTGAGGTTGTTGAAGAACCACTGCGCGTTGTCGCCGTTGAGGTTGATGCAGCCGTGCGACACGTTCGCACTTCCTTGGGAGCCAACGCTGTTCGGGTTCTCGTGCACGAACTCGCCGTCGTTGGAGATGCGTTGCGACCACTTCTCGACCGACCGGTACGCCTTGGGGTCGGGCGGGCAAACGCCGTAGGTGCACGAGTCCATCGTGTAGTTCGCGGACTTGAACGAGATCACGTGCGCGCCAAGATGGGTCGGCGTGACGTCCTTGCCCATCGAGATCGGCATGGACTTGACCATCTGTCCATTGTGGAAGATCTGCATCTGCTCGGTGTTGCCGTCCGCCTTGGCGATCCACGAGTCGTGCACGTGGTAGGTCTCGGTGCGGTCTTCCGCGCCGTACACGCCGTTCCCGAAGTCGACCCCGTAGATCTTCGCGTCCACCGTCAGCGTCGTGCCCGCCTGCCAGTAGTCCTTCGGGCGGTAGTGCACGTTCTTGTCGTCGATCCAGTACCAGCTGCCTTGCTGCGGCGGGTTCGACTTGACCGACAGCTGCTTTTCCACCGCCGCCTTGTTCTTCACCGCGTAGCTGAACTGGAACACGATCGGCTGGCCGACGCCGACACCGGTCTGCGCGACCGACGAAGGCGCGGGGATCAGGTTCGCGTTGGCCTGTTTCGCCGGTGCGATCGTGCTGATCGTGCTTTGCTGCTCAACGGCTTTGCCCGACGGGTCGGTCGCGTGCGCGACCACCGCGTACTTCGCGCCGTAGCCGAGCTCGTCGCTCGAGGTCCAGGTGGTCTTGTCCGCGGAAAGGGCGCCCTTGACCGCGGTGCCCTTGGCGGAGTTGGTGACGGTGACGTCGGTCAGGGTGCCGCCCGCGGCCTTCACGACGATGGGGGTGGTAGGGCTGATGTTCGTGGCGTCAGCGGCCGGCTCGATCGAAACTTTCACCGCCGAGACCGCATTCGACGACGCCGCGGGGTTGCCCGTATTTCCGTTGCTACTGCCCGAATTGCCGGACGTGCACGCCGAAAGTGCGAGTGCACCCACCAGTAACCCGGTGAGCACGCCGGAACGGAATCTGCCTGCGGCAGGTAAATGCTTGTTCAAGAACATCAGGGTCTCTTTTGTGGGGTCGACAGGAGCGGGCCGGCTTCAAAGTACCGCGCTGGCTCAGACGTCCGACCACGTGGTTTGTTGCGGGAAAGTGGCGTGTGTCACGCACGATTCTCGCCGTCTGACACGATCTTCACGCCCGGCCCGCCATAAAGACCGGGACCGTCCACGACGAGTCCGCCGAGATATCGCGCGGCCGCTTCATAAGCGGCGGCGCGCAGTTGCGCGGTATGGCTGAAATCCAGCGGGCTCATCCGGACCGGCACCGGTCCCGGCAGGTACACGACCGGCACTTGCGCGGCCGCGATCGGGGCTTCGAGCACGGCCTGGTTGCGCATGCTGATCATCGCGGTGTACATCAGCACTTCGGCGAATGTGTGCGGCGGTGACGGGATCTGACCGGGGAACGCGCAGTCGAGCACGACGAGCGATTTCGCGCCCATGCTCAGCGCTTGGCGCATCGGCACGTTCGCGACGAGGCCGCCGTCGTAGAGCAGCCGGCCCTCGTGTTCGACCGGCGGGTAGATGCCGGGAATGGCCGCGCTCGCCAGCAAAACCGGCAGCAGCTCGCCTGAGCGGATGAGGCGCGGCTCGGCCGTGTCGACGTCGGTGGTCACGACTCCGAGCGGCAGTTTCAGGTCTTCGAACGTGGTGCCTTCGCCGAGGTGCTCACGCAGGATCGTGGCGAGACCGGTGTTGGGGAACAGGTTGATCTTCGTGTGGTGCAACGTCCGCACCTGGCTGAGCAGGCCGCCGGGGAACGCCTCCTGCCGCGTCAGCTGCGTCCAGATCTCGGGTAGCCGCCGCACGGCATCCTCCGGGTCGTGGGCGAGGAAGGCGCCGTTGAGCGAGCCGACGGACGTGCCGGCGACCAGATCCGGCCGGATGCCGTGCTCGTCGAGCGCAGCCAGCATGCCGGCTTGCATCGCGCCGAGGCTCCCGCCGCCGCCGAGTACGAACGCGACCGGCCGCGGCAAGGTCAGATCGGACATCGGACTCCCTCCCGATGACCATGGTCCCCCGCGCTCGCGGGCGTGGCCATTCGACGTGAGTAGCGCAACCAGCGGGGGGTTTCGCCGACCCCTACCCGGGGGTAACACTCGTGGTGACAACGAAGTCGAGGAGGCGTGCCGTGACGACGCAACCGAAGGTGACCGAACGAGAGGCCCGCGCGCTTGCCGAGGAGTCCCGGGAGAGCGGCTGGCACAAGCCCTCGTTCGCCAAGGAGCTCTATCTCGGCCGGTTGCGGCTCGACTTGGTGCACCCGCATCCGCGCCTCGCGCCGGAAGCCGCCGCGAAGGCCGAGGAGTTCCTGCGGCGGCTGCGCGAATACTGCGCGACCATCGACGGCAGCGTCATCGAACGCGAATCGCAGATCCCCGACGAGTACGTCAAAGGGCTGGCCGAGCTCGGGTGTTTCGGCATCAAGATTCCCGAGGAGTACGGCGGTCTCGGGCTGACGCAGGTCGCCTACAACAGGGCGCTGATGCTGGTCGGCTCGGTGCATCCGTCGCTCGGAGCGCTGCTCTCGGCGCACCAGTCGATCGGCGTGCCCGAACCGCTCAAGCTCGCCGGAACACCGGAGCAGAAGGCCAAATTCCTGCCCCGCTGCGCGCAGGGTGCGATCACGGCGTTCCTGCTCACCGAACCCGACGTCGGCTCCGACCCGGCACGGCTCGCGACCTCCGCGGTGCCCACCGAAGACAGCGACGCCTACGAGCTGGACGGCGTCAAATTGTGGACTACCAACGGGGTCGTGGCCGAGCTGGTCGTCGTAATGGCACGGGTCCCGGAGTCCGAGGGGCATCGTGGTGGCGTGACGGCGTTCATCGTGGAGATGGACAGTCCGGGCATCACGGTCGAGCGGCGCAACGTGTTCATGGGCCTGCGTGGCATCGAAAACGGCGTCACGCGTTTCCACAAAGTGCGTGTGCCCAAGGAAAATGTCGTCGGCGGCGAAGGTAAGGGGCTCAAGATCGCGCTCGCCACGCTGAACACCGGCCGCCTGTCGATCCCGTCGATGTGTGCCGGGGCGGGCAAATGGTGCGTGAAGATCGCGCGCGAGTGGTCGGCCGCGCGCGTTCAGTGGGGCAAGCCGATCGGCGAGCACGCCGCGGTGGCCAACAAGATCTCGTTCATCGCCGCGACCACGTTCGCGATGGACAGCGTGCAGGAGCTGGCCGCGCACCTGAGTGACGAGGGACGCAACGACATCCGCATCGAGGCGGCGCTGGCGAAACTGTGGACGAGCGAGATGTCGTGCCGCGTAGCCGACGAGCTGCTCCAGATCCGCGGCGGCCGCGGATACGAGACGGCCGCGTCGCTCGCCGCGCGCGGGGAGCGGGCGGTGGGTGTCGAGCAGCTGGTGCGGGACCTGCGCATCAACCGGATCTTCGAAGGGTCCACGGAAATCATGCAGCTGCTCATCGCGCGGGAGGCGGTCGACGCCCATCTGGCGGCCGCGGGCGCGCTGGCCGACGCCGACGCTTCACCACGGGACAAAGCGAAAGCGGCGGCCAAGGCGAGTGGTTTCTACGCGAAATGGTTGCCGCGGCTGGTGACCGGTAAGGGCAACGTGCCCACCTCGTTCCACGAGTTCGGGGTCCTCGCCCCGCACCTGCGTTACATCGACCGGACGGCGCGGAAACTCGCGCGTTCGACGTTCTACGGGATGGCGCGCTGGCAGGCGGGTTTGGAGAGGCGGCAAGGTTTCCTCGGCCGGATCGTCGACATCGGCGCCGAGCTGTTCGCGATGTCCGCGAGCTGTGTGCGGGCTGAGCGGGAAGGTACCGACAGTGCACGGGAACTGGCGGACGTGTTCTGCCGCCAGTCGCGGTTGCGGATCGAGTCGCTGTTCGACGCGTTGTGGGACAACGCCGACGACGAGGCGCGTGAGCTCACCGTGGGTGTCCTCAATGGACGGTACGAATGGCTGGAGGACGGCGTTTTCGACCCGAGTGAGGGCACGGGCCCGTGGATCGCGGACTGGCGTTCCGGTGCGTCGGCGGAACAATCCGTGCACCGGCGGGTGCTTCTATGATCGGGCGCTGTGCGGATCGAGTTGAGTACCGACACCGTCGAGAGCGCGGTCGTGGCGGACAAGCTGGGCGCGGACCGGATCGAGCTGTGTTGCGCGGGCGCGCTCGGCGGGCTGACCCCGGGGCCTGGCCTGCTCGCGGCGACGCTCGCGCGATGTCACCGCGCGGAGGTGCATGTCCTGATCCGCCCGCGGGAAGGCGATTTCGCGTACTCACCGTCCGAAGTGGACGCCATGCTGACCCATGTCCGGCACGCGGTGCGCTCTGGCGCGGCGGGTGTCGTCGTCGGGGCGCTGACCGCACGGGATGAGCTGGATACCGCGGTGCTGGCGGACCTGATCGCCGCCGCCGGCCTCCCGGTGACGATCCACCGCGCGATCGACGTCTGCCGCGATCCCGTTGCGGCGGTTGAAGTCGCGGCGTCCCTCGGTGTCCACCGCGTGCTGTCCTCCGGCGGCGCGCCACGTGCGGAGGACGGCATCCCGGTGCTACGGCACATGGTCGCCGCGGCCGGCGACCGGCTCGCGGTGATGGCCTGCGGTGGTATCCGGCCACACTGTGCCGTTCGTTACCAATCCGACGGCAGCCACGGCGGAACGGGTTTCCACGAGCAGGTCGGCCGCGGACCGTATCCGCCTACTTTCGGTCGGATTGGTAGTGCCCTTGCTGTCGCGGAAGAGACCGGGGTCCGCGACCTGCACGCCGCCCCGCGCCGCCCGGCCCCCACATCGGCGGCAGGCTATGGCGCGCATGCGTTACTGGACGAGGAAGCCGCGCGGGCGCTGATCGAGCTGGTCCGCTAAACCGTCGAGTCCGTCTCTTCCTTCGGCGTCGCGGCGCGCTTTTTGCGCCACCGCAAGAAGAAGAACACCCCGACGGCGGCGAGCACGGCCAGGATGATGAACCCGCCCGTGCTCATCGCGCCTTCGATTTTCTTCGCGGCCTCACCGAGCGCCACCCCGATGCTGATGTGCAGCGCCGACCACGACAGCGCGCCGGCGAACGAGGCGGGCAGGAACTTCCGGAACGGCAGGCCGGAAGTGCCGGCGGCGGCCGGCATCAAGGTCCGGATCACGGGCAGGAAACGGGCGAAGAACACCGCCAGCGCGCCGCGCCGGTGCAGGATGCCGGTCGCCCTGTCCCACGCGTCCACTCCGTGGTTCTGGATCAGTTTCGTCTCGCGCAGCCGCGGCCCCCACCGCCGCCCGATGGCGAAGCCGATCGTGTCGCCCAAGGTGGCGCACACGGTGACCACGCCCCAGAGGATCAAGAACCGCGGCACGGTGTGCGCCGTCGTCGCGGCCACCAGCAGACCCGATTCGCCGGGCGCGAGAAAGCCCAGCCCGATGGTGCATTCCAGAAACACCAGCAGGCCGGTGGCGCCGACGAGCGCCGGCTGCGGAAGGCTCTGCAGCCAGTTCAGGATGTCGGTGACCACGCTCGCTCCCCTGTCCGTTTTGTCGCGTTGGCCTCAACCTAGCGCGGCCGGTGGGGGAGTGGCATCAGGGGCGAACCCTGAATTCAGCGAGTCAGCAGGCTCGCGGCCTCCTGCGCGGCGGGCCCGGCCTCGGCCAGGTGGGCGAGATTCGACGGCAGCGGCTCACCACGGTGCTGCTTCGTCTGCGCGTACAGCCGGCCCGCGCGGTACGACGAGCGCACCAGCGGACCCGCCATCACCCCGGCGAACCCCAGCGACTCGGCCACCTGCGAATGCTCCACGAACTCCTCGGGCTTGACCCAGCGGTCCACCGGATGGTGCCGCACCGACGGGCGCAGGTACTGGGTGATCGTCAGGATCTCGCAGCCGGCGTTCACCAGGTCACGCATCGCGGGCTCGACCTCGTCCGGCGTCTCGCCCATGCCGAGGATCAGGTTCGACTTCGTCACCAGCCCGGCCTCGCGCGCCTTCGTGATGACCTCGAGCGAGCGCGCATACCGGAAACCGGGGCGGATCCGCTTGAAGATCCGCGGCACGGTCTCGACGTTGTGCGCGAGCACCTCGGGCCGCGCGCCGAACACCTCAGCCAGCTGCGCGGGCTCGGCGTTGAAGTCGGGGATCAGCAGCTCGACGCCGGTGCCGGGGTTGAGCGCGTGGATCTGGCGCACGGTCTCCGCGTACAGCCACGCGCCACCGTCCTTCAAGTCATCGCGGGCGACGCCGGTGACGGTCGAGTAGCGCAGCCCCATCGCCTGCACGCTTTCGGCGACGCGGCGCGGCTCCTCGCGGTCCAGCGCGGCGGGCTTGCCGGTGTCGATCTGGCAGAAGTCACAGCGTCGGGTGCACTGGTCGCCGCCGATGAGGAAGGTCGCTTCGCGGTCTTCCCAGCATTCGTAGATGTTGGGACAGCCGGCCTCCTCACACACGGTGTGCAGACCCTCACGGCGGACCAGACCTTTGAGCTCGGTGAACTCGGGGCCCATCTTCGCGCGGGTCTTGATCCAGGACGGCTTCTTCTCGATCGGCGTCTCGGCGTTACGAACTTCGAGCCGCAGCAGCTTCCGACCTTCAGGCACGACACTCACCTGAGCCAGAGTACGCTTCCGCGCCCTCAGTCCGGGTCCGGCGTGACGCCCGTCAACTTCGCGGTGAGCTCCCACAACGCGATGCCCGTCGCGTGATCGAGAGCGGTTGCCACCGGCGTGACGAACCGGGGCTGACCCCACATCTGCAGCAGGGCCGGGGCCACGTAGTCGCCGCCGTTGACGCCCGGTGCGGCGGCCGCGTACAGCTGCGGCAGTGCGCCGGTTCGCACGGTCTGCGCGATCAGCAGGTCGCCGAGCTTGCTCGCGCCGCCGAGCAGGGCGCCGAGGGGCCAGGGGTACGACTTCGCCATCGTCGGGACCAGCTCGGTCGCCGCGTACCCAGGCGCGGCCACGACGCTGGAGATGTCGACCTGCGCCGTGCGCAGCCGCCGGTCGAGCTCGAGCGCGAACACCTGGTTGGCCAGCTTGGAGCGGCCGTAGGTGGCCGCGGGGTTGAAGGGTCGGCGCTCGTAGCCGGGGTCGTCGAAGTCGAGCTGCACGCCGGCGGCGCCGATGCTGGTCAGCGTCACCACCCTGGCGGACGTACCACCACGCAGGGCCGGCATCAGTAGCCAGGTCAGCGCGGCGTGCCCGAGGTGGTTCGTGCCGAACTGCAGCTCGAACCCGTCCTTGGTGCGGGCGCGCGCCGCGGCGATGAGCCCGGCGTTGTTCATCAGGATGTCGAGGCTGTCGCCGCTCAGTTCCCGCACCTCGGTAGCGGCCCGGCGGACGGAGGCGAGGTCGGCGAGGTCGAGCCGGATCAGCTCCGGCTCGACGGCCGCGACAGCCTTGACGGCGCGCAGTGCCTGTTCACCAC
This sequence comes from Amycolatopsis pithecellobii, assembly GCF_009707865.1. Taxonomy (GTDB): domain Bacteria; phylum Actinomycetota; class Actinomycetes; order Mycobacteriales; family Pseudonocardiaceae; genus Amycolatopsis_E; species Amycolatopsis_E pithecellobii. The sequence continues at coordinate 34,021 of NZ_WMBA01000064.1, read as the reverse complement.
GTCCGGCGGAGCGGCAGGCGAGCAGCACCCGCGCTCCCTTGGCCGCGAGGACTTTCGCGCTCTGCAGGCCGAGTCCCGAATTAGCGCCGGTGATCAGTGCCGTGCGCCCGGACTGGTCCGGGATGTCGGCTTCCGTCCACTTCGACATAGATGGATGTTAGAGCGGCGCGAAGCGTCTCGATGAGGGGCGGCGGTCGGGTGACGGGCGGGGTTAACTACAGCTACGCCGTGGGCGCGAGCATCTTCAGCAGCTGGCCCAGCGGAGTGCGCCGCGGTGCTTCGAGGCCGGGACCGTGCCGCAGTAGCGCGGTGACAGCGGCGCCGACTTTTGTCAGTTCCTCGGCCGGCTCGCCAGGGTCGGCCATGCCTGCCGCGACGGCCAGCATGCGCTGCTCGGCCTCGTGCATCCGGCGCGGCGCCGGATAGTCCGCGACATGCGCGTCCAGCACCGCGCGCAGGGTGCGGTTCGCGCGCACCGCCCGGCGCCATGCGCGCGTGACGGCCTCGACGTGGTCGGTGGTCTCGCCCTCGAACTCAGTGCGCAGATAGCCGCTGAGCAGCCGGTTCCAGCGGTGCTGGAGGGCGAGCAACAGCTGCTCCTCGTCGCCGAAAACCTCGGTCGCGCCCGGGATTCCGGCGAACGGCAAGGGCGCCTGTGGATCGCGCGCAGCCTGTCGCAAAACCGCGTCGGCGATATCTCGTCGTTGGTAGAAGTCGTTCCAGCCCATGGGTCTTTCCCCTTCTGTGACCCACTGCATACTGCGGGTTTTCCGCATACTGTCGGTATGTCACCGACGTCAGCGAACATACCACGAGTATGTGAAGCTATGCCCTGGCGTAAGCTGTGGCGGTGGCGACAATGCGGTCCAGGCGGCTCGACTATTCGGAGTCCACGCGATCCGCGCTGGTGGACAGCGCCGTCGAACTGTTCACCAAACGCGGGTATGCGGGCACGTCGCTGGACGAGGTAGCCAAGCGGGCAAGGGTGACGAAAGGCGCGCTCTACCACCATTTCAGCGGCAAGCAGGCGCTCTTCGAAGCCGCGTTCGCACAGGTGGAAAGCGGGGTTTTCGGGCGGCTCGAAGAAATCATGAACGGCCCGCAGGCGGCGTGGGAACGGGCGCTGGGCGGGTTGCGGGAATTCATTTCCAGCTGTCTCGACCCGGCCTATCAGCGCATCGCCATTCACGAGGCGCCCGTGGTCATGGGCTGGGAACGCTGGCGCGAGGCGGAGGACAGGGCGAGCTTCGGTCTGATCCGCTCCAGCCTCGAAGATCTCATCGAAGCAGGTGAGGTGGACAACGTGCCGGTGGAGATCACCGCACGGCTGCTTTTCGGCGCTTTGTCCGCCGCCGCAACGGAAATCGCGAGCTCGCCCGACCCGAAGAAGGTCGGTGCTCAGGTCGAGACGGTGATCACTCAGCTGCTCACTCGGGTGCGGCGGAACTGAGTACTGTGGGGCCGTGGACTTACGGATCTTCACTGAGCCCCAGCAAGGGGCCACCTATGACGACCTTTTGCGTGTGGCGCAGAAAGCCGAAGAAACGGGTTTCGACGCGTTCTTCCGATCCGACCATTTTCTCAGCATGGGCGGCGTTTCCGGTCTGCCCGGCCCCACGGACTCCTGGGTGACGCTCGGCGCGATCGCCCGCGAGACGTCCCGGATCCGGCTCGGCACCCTGGTCACGGCGGCGACCTTCCGGCACCCATCGCTGCTCGCGATCTCGGTGGCCCAGGTGGACCAGATGTCAGGCGGGCGGGTCGAATTCGGCTTCGGTTCGGGCTGGTACGAGGCCGAACATCAGGCTTATGGTTTCGACCTGCCCCCGTTGAAGGAACGATTCGACCGGTACGAAGAGCAGCTCGCGATCATCACCGGCCTCTGGGAAACTCCGGAGGGGGAGACGTTCAGCTTCTCCGGTAAGCATTTCCAGCTCGTGGACGCCCCCGGGCTACCGAAGCCGGCGCAGCGCCCGCGGCCACCGGTGATCATCGGCGGCGGGGGCAAGAAGCGCACCCCAGCGCTCGCCGCCCGCTACGCCGACGAGTTCAACGTTGCGTTCCGGGACCCCGAAGGCGCCGTCGCCCAACTCGAACTGGTCGACGCAGCCGCACGCGCGGCCGGCCGCGATCCCAAGGAAATCACCCGCTCGATAGCCCAAACCGTCGCGATCGGCGCCACCGACGCCGAGGTAGCCCGCCGCGCTGCGACAATCAGCCGGGACGTCGACCAACTCAAGCGCGACGGCCTGGCCGGCACACCGGCGGAGGTACTGGACAAGATCGGCGTGCTACGCGAGCAAGCCGGAATCAGCAGGATCTACCTGCAGGTACTGGACTTGTCGGACCTGGGCCACTTGGAACTGATCGCAGCCGAAGTGATGTCCAAATTGGACTGACGAGGTCCCGTTGGGCCAGTTGTCCCGGAGCCAGCCCGCCGGCGAGGCATTCTTTTTGGTCGTGCTTCGCGCGATGCCCTTCGGGCTCTGGCGGGTGTCCGGGCGCTGGGCGCCCTCGTTCCAGCGTGGGTATGGGCGTTGGGCCCCTTCGGCTTTCGCCCACGGCCGGCGGCTGGCGTCCTTCGATTTCAGCCCTGCAGGGCGAAAGTCACTCCGGCCGCTTCCGGTGCCGCCGGGCGCGGCAGCCAGCGGTCGTCGCTCACGGCCAGTTCGCCGTCAAGCGCCGCCAAGACCGCGTCGCGTGCCAGGGGGAGTGCCTCCGCCACCGTGACGTCCCGCTCCAGTTCGTAGGACAGCGACGTCACACCCGCATCGCGGATGCCGCACGGCACGATTTTGTCGAATGCGCCCAAATCAGCGTTGCAGTTGAGCTCGAACCCGTGCATGGTGACGCCCCGCTGGACCCGGATGCCGATCGCGGCGATCTTGCGTTCCGGTCCACGGTCATCGGCCGGGACCCACACGCCGCTGCGGCCTTCGACCCGGCCGGTGTGCACGCCGAACTGGTCGCACACCTTGATCAGTGCCTCTTCCAGCCGCCGAACGTAGTGCACGACATCAATGGGGTCACCGAGTTTGATGATCGGGTACCCGACGAGCTGACCCGGCCCGTGCCAGGTGATTTTGCCGCCGCGGTCCACGTCGATGACCGGGGTGCCGTCCACCGGCCGGTCCTCCGGCTCGGTCCGCTTGCCCGCCGTGTAGACCGACGGGTGCTCCAGCAGCAACATGGTGTCCGGCGCCGAGCCATCGGCTCTGGCGTTCAGGTGGGTGCGCTGCAGTTCCCAGGCTTCGAGGTAGTCGATGACACCGATGGTGCGGACGTCAACCGGTTCGGTGCCGGCGCGGCAAGAGGAAACGCTCACAAAGGCAGGCTACGCCGTTCAGGGACGGGTCCCGGTAGGAGCCGCACCACAGCGGCAGCAAGCAAACCGACACCCAGCACACCCAGCACCGCACCGACCGTGTCCGACAGCCAGTGCACGCCCAGAACCAGCCTGGTCAGCGCGACGAGCACCGTCAACAGGCCCGATCCGACCGCCACCCGCCTTGTCAGCGCCGGGGCGAGCCACCGGCACAGCAACGTCGCCGCGAGCGCGGTACTCGCGATCGCCACCACATGCCCGCTGGGATAGCTGAACTCGGCGTACGCACGCGGCCGTTCCCGCACGAAGATCGGCTTCCCCAGCCAGCTCGTCAGCCGCGCCGCGCCATAGACAACGAGTACCCGCACGACGATCAAGGCCTCCCGGCGCAGTCCCCGGTACCACGCCAGGATCGCGCCCACGAGCAGGCCGGCCACCGCGGCGGCCGGCAGCACGAGGCCGAGCAGGTCGCTCACGATCTTCGTCAGGTTGCCGAAAGTGCCGCGCCACAACCCCTGGAACGCGCCGGTCACCGTCAGATCGATGCCCAGCGGTTGCTTCGCGACGGCGAGACCGAGCGCGACGAACAGGCCGAGGAACAGCACGCCGGTCACCGGCCAGCGGATCACTGTGCGGCCGCCAGTGCGGAGTCCACAGTGGAATGTTCGAACCGGTAACCCGCCTGCCGCAGCACCGTGGGCACCGCGCGGACGGACGCCAGCACCATGTCGTCCGCGGCCTCGCCGAGGGCGAGCCGCAGCGCCGGACCGGGCACCCACCACGGTGCCGGTCGGTGCAGCGCACGACCGAGCGCACGGGTGAACTCCGTATTGGTCACCGGCTCCGGTCCGGTGAGGTTGACCGGACCGGCCACACTGTCGTGCTCCAGCAGGAACCGGATCGCCCCGATCTCGTCCCGCTCGGCGATCCACGACTGGTACTGCGCGCCGTTGCCGAGCCGGCCACCCAAGCCGAGGCGGAAGAGCGGTTTCAGTGGCCCCAGCAACCCGCCGCGGCGACTGAGCACGAGGCCCGTTCGCACGGAGACGACCCGCGCTCCGGCGCGTGCCGCGGGAGCTGTCGCGGCTTCCCACGTTTCGCACAGATGGGCCAGGAAACCCTCGCCGACCGGGGTGCTCTCGTCGACCACGATCGCGCCGCAGTCACCGTAGTAGTTCACCCCGGAAGCGTTGAGCAGCACGGGAATCCCGTGTTCAGCGACCGCTTCGGCGAGCACCTCCGTCGGCTCGATCCGGCTGTCGGCGATCAGCTGTTTCCGCGCCGCGCTCCACCGCGTCACCATCGTCGAACCGCACAGGTTCACCACCGCGTCCACGCCCTTGAGCGCGTTGTCGTCGATGCGCCCGGCCGGCGGATCCCAGCTGTACTCCCCGTTGCCGCGCACGAGCCGGCGTACCTCGTGCCCGGCGTCGTTCAGCGCCTCGACAAGGGCGTTACCGATGAGCCCGCGGGAACCCGCGACCAGGACACGCATGGGTTCACCTTAAGCCGCAACAAGCAGGGGCCGCTTCGCGAAACACTGTCGCGAAGCGGCCCCTTTCCTTGCCTAGAGCCCGAGTTCGTCCTCGAAGTGGCCTTCTTCGAGGCGGTGCTTGATCGTGGTCAGGAACCGCCCGGCGTCGGCACCGTCGATGAGCCGGTGGTCGTACGTCAGCGCCAGGTAGGCCATCGACCGGATCGCGATCGTGTCCTGCCCGTCGGCGTCGGTCACCACGACCGGCCGCTTCACCACCGCGCCGACGCCCAGGATCCCGGACTGCGGCTGGTTGATGATCGGCGTGTCGAACAACGCGCCGTTGCTGCCGAGGTTGGTCACCGTGAAGGTGCCGCCCGACAGCTCGTCCGGCTTGATCTTGTTGTTCCGCGTGCGCGCCGCGATGTCGGCGATCCCGCGGGCGAGGCCCGCCAGGTTCAGCTCACCGGCGTTGTGGATCACCGGCGAGATCAGGCCCCGCTCGGTGTCCACCGCGACCGCGAGGTGCTCCTCGCCGAAGTAGGTGATCTCCTTGGTTTCCTCGTTGAGGTACGCGTTGACGTTCGGATGCTGCTTGAGCGCCTCGACCGTCGCCTTCGCGAAGAACGGCAGGAACGTCAGCTTGACGCCCTCACGCTCGGCAAAGGACGCCTTGGCCTGCTGGCGCAGCCGCGCGACCTTGGTGACATCCACCTCGAACACCTGGGTCAGCTGGGCCGAGGTCTGCAGCGACTCGCGGGTGCGCTGCGCGATGACCTGACGGATCCGGCTGGCCTTCTGCACCGTGCCACGCAGCGCGGCCAGCTCCGGCGACGCCGCGGCGGCCGGGGCGCTCGGACGCTGCACCGCCGGGGCGGCTGCGGCCGGAGCGGGCGCGGCCTGCTGCTGCTTGGCCTCGGCCGCCGCGAGCACGTCCTGCTTGCGGATCCGGCCGCCGACCCCGCTGCCGGTCAGCGAGGTCAGGTCGATGCCGTGCTCGGTGGCGAGCTTGCGCACCAGCGGAGTGACATACGGGCCGCTGCCGTTGTCCTGCGGCTCGGCCGCCGGCTTCGGCGCCGGTGCCTGCGGGGCGGGTGCCTGCGCGGCGGGCTGCTGAGCCGGTGCGGGCGTGGGCTCCGGCTTCGGCGCGGCCTTGGGCGCCTCCGGTTCCGGCGCCTTCTGCTGCTGCGGCTCGGGCTGCTTCGGCTGCTCCTGCTGCGCGGGCGCGGCGGAGGCGTCGCCGATGACAGCGAGCTGCCCGCCGACCTCGACCGTCTCGTCCTCACCGACGCTGATCTCCAGCACCGTGCCGGCGACCGGCGAAGGCACCTCGGTGTCGACCTTGTCCGTCGAGATCTCCAGCAGCGGTTCGTCGACCGCGACCGTGTCACCGACCTGCTTGAGCCAGCGGGTGACCGTGCCCTCGGTGACGCTCTCGCCCAGCTCCGGCAAGGTCACCGGGGTGCCCTGCGCGGAACCACCCGGCGCCGGCTGCGCGGTCGGCTTCGGCGCGTCACCGACCTCCGGCGAACCCTGCGCCGCCTGCGGCTCGGGTTCCGGCTCGGGTTCCGGCTGCGCCTGCTCGGCGGGCGCCGGCGTACTCGCCTCGGCACCGCCCGAACCGTCGTCGATCACCGCGAGCTCGCCGCCGACCTCGACGGTGTCGTCCTCCTTGGCGACGATCCGCGCCACGACACCGGCGACCGGCGAGGGCACCTCGGTGTCGACCTTGTCCGTGGAGATCTCCAGTAGCGGCTCGTCGACGGCGACCGTGTCACCCTCTTGCTTCAGCCACCTGGTGACAGTTCCCTCGGTGACGCTCTCCCCGAGCTCCGGCAGTGTGACGGAGTAGGCCATCGTTCGCTGACTCCCTTTACGTCTTTGTTTCCGTGGTCTGGTCTGGTGGAGGTACGTCAGCTGTGCACGTGCAGGGGCTTGCCCGCCAGGGCAAGGTGTGCTTCGCCGAGAGCCTCGGTCTGGGTCGGGTGGGCGTGGATCAGCGGCGCCACATCCTCCGGGAACGCCTCCCAGTTGTAGATCAGCTGGGCCTCGCCGATGAGCTCACCGACACGGTCGCCCACCAGATGCAGGCCGACGACCGGCCCCTCCGGTGCCTTGACCAGCTTCACCGCGCCGGACGTCTTGAGGATCTGGCTCTTGCCGTTGCCGGCGAGGTCGTAGGTGAACGTGGTGACCCCAGCGCCGTACTTGTCCTTCGCCGCCGCCTCGGTCAGCCCCACCGAGGCGACCTCCGGGTGCGAGTAGGTGACGCGCGGGATGCCCGCTTCGTCGACCGGGCGCGGGGACAGGCCCGCGATCTCCTCGGCGACGAAGATGCCCTGGGCGAAACCGCGGTGCGCCAGCTGCAGGCCGGGCACGATGTCGCCGACGGCGTAGACGTTCGGGATGTTGGTGCGCAGCCGGTCGTCGGTGAGCACGAACCCGCGCTCCAGCTTGACCCCGGCCTCCTCGTAGCCGTGGCCCGCGGTGTTCGGGCCGCGGCCGACGGCGACCAGCAGCAGGTCCGCGTCGATGGTCTCGCCCGATTCGAGCGAAACGCTCACGCCCTTGTCGTCCTGCTTGGCGCCGGTGAACTTCACGCCGGTCTTGAAGGCGATCTTGCGACGGCGGAAGGCGCGTTCCAGCTGCTTGGACGCGAACTCGTCCTCGTTCGGGACCAGGCGCGGCAGCGCTTCGACGATCGTCACGTCCACCCCGAAGGAGGCCCACACGCTGGCGAACTCGACCCCGATCACGCCGCCGCCGAGCACGACGACCTTCTCCGGGATGTAGTCCAGCGACAGCGCGTCCTCGCTCGCGATGATCCGCCCGCCCAGCTCCAGCCCGGGCAGCGTCCTCGAGTACGAGCCGGTGGCCAGCAGCAGGTTCTTGCCGGTGTGGCGGCGGCCGTCGACCTCGACGGTGGTGCCACCGACGTAGGTACCGGTGCCCTCGACCAGGTTGACCTTGTGCGCCGCGGCGAGACCCTGCAGTCCTTTGTAGAGCCGCGCGATGATCTGGTCCTTGTACTTGTTGACGCCCGCGATGTCGATGCCCTCGAGGACCGTCTTCACCCCGAACTGCTCGCCGTCACGCGCCGAGTCGGCGACCTCCGCGGCGTGCAGCAGGGCTTTCGTCGGGATGCAGCCGCGATGCAGGCATGTCCCGCCCAGCTTGTCCTTCTCGATCAGTGTCACGGACAGGCCCAGCTCGGCGGCCCGGAAGGCCGCGGCGTAGCCGCCTGATCCGCCACCAAGGATCACCAGGTCGGCGCCAGCGTCGGTCACTTGACTTCTCCTCGAAGAGCTCGTCGGCGATGCTCGTTCCGCATGGGTTCAACGTCGTATTACGTCCGAACCCTCATCATCTTGTCACTACGGACTTCCCAGTTGCGAGGTAGCCGGGTGTGTTACTCGGCGCATTCTCCCGAGCCGGGATAATGACTGGTGAGAACGCGGAGAGGGGTGGTCGGCGGTGGGCCTGTTCGACTCGCTGCGCCGGAAACGCAGGGCAGGCACGTTGCGCGGGGCCAGTGAGCGTGACACGCGGCACCTCGATGCCTGGGCCGCGGCGCGGCACGGGGTCGAGGCCTATGTGGAACCTCGCACGACCGTGACCGAAACCACGGTGGTCCTGATCGCACACGACGGCGAGTGGACCCGCCGCCGGATCGGCAGTCTCGATGCGGCGCAGAACTTCGGCCGCAAGCGCGGGATCCCGGTGTACGAGGTGGCGAAGGTCGGTTACCCCAACCGAATGCGCGAATACACCCAGCGCCAAAAACGATCCCAAGCCTAACTCGCGAGTCGCACGTTGCATGCGCGCGAGTTGCGCGTTCCCGCCGCGCGAGTTGCGCGTTCCGGTTGGGCGAGTTGCGCGTTCCGGTTGGGCGAGTCGCAGGTTCCCGTGGCGCGAGTTGCGCGTTCCCGTCGCGCCGAACGCACAACTCGGCCGCGTGCAACGCACGACTCGCGCGCACGGAACGTGCAACTCGCGGAAGGCGGGGGTCAGCCGTTTTCGGCGATGTCCGCCAAGACGGCAGCGATGGTGCGGACCGGGACCCCGGTACCGCCCTTGCTCGTGTAACCCCACGGCCCGCCCGTGTTGTACGCCGGGCCCGCGATGTCGATGTGCACCCACGGCAAGCCCTCGGCGACGAACTCACGCAGGAAGATCCCCGCCGCGAGCATGCCGCCCCAGCGGTGCCCCGTGACGTTCGCCAGATCCGCGAGCCGCGAGTCGAGATCACCGCGCAGTTCCGCGGGCAGCGGCATCGGCCAGCCGCCCTCACCGATCGCCTGCGCCAGAGTGGCGACCCGGTCACGGAACTCGTCCGACCCCATGATCCCGGCGGTGCGGGTGCCGAGCGCGACCACCTGCGCGCCGGTCAGCGTCGAGGTTTCGATGAGGTAGTCGGGGTCGTCCTCGGCGGCGCGCACGATCGCGTCGGCGAGCACGAGGCGGCCCTCGGCGTCGGTGTTGAGCACCTCGACGGTCTTGCCGCCGTACATGTTCAGCACGTCACCGGGCCGGTACGAGGTGGCCGAGGGCAGGTTCTCCGCGAGCGGGATGTTGGCGGTCACTTCGAGCGGGTACTTGAGTTTCGCGGCCAGCACCACCGACGCGAGCACCGCGGCGGCGCCCGACATGTCCGAGGTCATGTTGTCCATGTTCGCGGCGGGCTTGATCGAAATACCGCCCGAGTCGAACGTGATGCCCTTGCCGACGAGCGCGATCTTCTTGCCGGCCTTCGGTCCCCGGTAGGTCACGCGCACCAGCCGCGGCGGCCGGGAGGAACCGCCGCCGACGCCGAGGATGCCGCCGAAACCCTTGCGCTTCAACGCTTTCTCGTCGAGGACCTCGAACTCGAGGTCGTTGTCCTCGGCCAGTTTCCTGGCCCGCTCCGCGAATGAGGCCGGGAACAGGTCGTTCGGCGGGGTGTTGATCAGGTCGCGCGCGATGATGACGGACTCCGCAACCGCGGTCGCCGCCTTGAGGGTTGCCTTGTGCGCACGGGAAGTTCCGTCGGCGGGCTGCACGAAGTCCACTGTGGACACCGGCGCGTCACCGCGGTCGGACTTGTACTCGGTGAACTTGTAGGCGCCGAGCGCGACACCCTCCACCGCGGCCCGAAGGTCCACAATGGATGGAAGGAACAGTGCGCGAGTAGTACCGGCCAGCGACCGGGCCACCGCGCCACTCGCCCGGCGGACCTGCTCCGGGGTGACCGCACCGTCCTCACCGGCCTTGCCGAGGCCGACCGCGTAGACGATGTCGGCGTTCAGCTTGCCCAGTGTCGGCAGCTTCACGATCTCCTCGGCCTTGCCGGTCGCGCCGAGCGTGGCCAGCACCCCGGCGAGCTTGCCGTCGAACGCGGCGTCGATCGCCTCGGTGCCGGGCGCGAGGACGGCTGCCTTCTCACCCTGGAGCGTGCCGATCACAACCGCCTCGGCCCGGCTCTTGCCCAGCGCGGTCTCGGTGTTTTCGTACAGGGCAAACTTCGGCACGGTCACTTATGGCTCCTCGCGCGCATCGGATGATGTGGATGTTTTGCCATGCTAATGAATGAACCGGATGCGGAGAAAGGCAGGTGGCAGCGGTGCGGCTCGGTGCCGGGCTGGGGATTGCGCTCGCCGTGGGCGCGGCCGCGGGCGGCTGGTGGCTGCCGGCCGCGGTGGGACTCGCCGGTGTGCTCGTGCTCCTGGCGCCGCGCGCCGAACTGCCGTCACGGGTCGCCCCGCTCGCTGACGGCGCGCGGCTGGTGGCACGACTGGGTTTGGTACCGGTGTTCGCCTCGGCTGTGGGGGTCTACCTGGTGCCGCAGTACCGCGTGCCGGTGGCGGTCGGGGTCGTCGTGGTGGTGACAATGGTGGACGCCTTCGGGTTGGTCCTGCCGCGGTTCGTGCGTGGCTGGATTCTGGGGATCCTGCTCCTCGCGGCGGCCGGGGTGATCGCGTTGTGCCTGGCGATCGCACCCGAGCGCGGGGCGGGGCAGGGGCCCGCTGTCACGGGGTTGTTCGCGGCCGCGGCGGTGCTGGTCCCGCTGCTCGGCCGGCCCGTGCGCTGGACCGTGGGTGGCGTCATGGCCGGGGCGGCGGTGTGCGCGGTGGCGCTGTACCAACTGGGTCCGGTCCGGTTGGGACTGTCCGACGCGCCGCTGCGTGATTTGCTGGCCGCCGTCGACGGGCAGGCGATCGAACCGCTGCTCGCCGGTGTCGTGGTGATCGCGGCGGTGCCGGCGGCGTTGGGTGCGCTGACCGAGGCGCGGGGTGACCTGCCTCGGCCTGTGGGGTCTGTCGTGTGTGGACTACTGGCCGCCGCGGGAGCGGCACTGCTCGAACCCCGGCAGGCGGTCCTCGTCGCGGCCACGCTGGCGGTGGCCGAAGTGCTGGTGCGCAGCCTGCTCACGCTGTCCGCCCGGCGGCGGGATGTGCGTTCGGTGCTGAGTGCGGCGCTCGCGATCACCTTGCTGGCCTGGCTCCCGCCGGTGGACCTGCTGATCGCCGTCGCCGCGATCGCGGTGGGCGTGCTGCTCAGGCGGCCAGCGCCATCGCCAGCACGGTGAGGACCGCGCCGACGCCGACCAGGATGAGCAGCGACTTGACGGAGAGGTCACGGGGGAAGACCCGGTCGCCATGGGACTTGCGCCACCAGATGACCCCGAAAACCCCGCCGACCACCGCGAGGATCGCGCCGAAGACGGACAGCAGCAGGTAGCCGACCAGCAGCAGCACGCCACCGGCATAGGTGAGCAGTGCGGCGGCGGCCAGGGTACGGATGTCCGAGCCCGTACCCGCGGAGACGCTGTTTTCGGTCACGCTGCCGATGATACTGGCCGGAATGCGTCTTCCAGCCGGTGCGGGTGGCGGTGCAAGCCGTCTGCGTGGTGAAACGAGGCCCGAAGGAAGCGGGAATTCTCGGACGTCCAACTAAGAGATATTCTGTGCGGCATGACTACGACTGTGCCCTTCACGCGAACCCTGAACCCGGCTCCTGCTTCCGATGAGCAGGTAGCCGAGGTACTCGCGGCCCCGGGCTTCGGTCGTTACTTCACCGATCACATGGTCACCGTGCGCTGGGATACCGAGCGGGGCTGGCACGACGCGGGCCTTCGCCCGTACGAGCCGGTCACCCTGGACCCGGCCACCTCGGTGCTGCACTACGGCCAGGCGATCTTCGAAGGGCTCAAGGCATACCGCCAGCCCGACGGTTCGATCGCGGCCTTCCGGCCGGAAGCCAACGCGGCCCGGTTCCGCAACTCCGCGCGCCGGCTGGCGATGCCGGAGCTGCCGGACGAGCTGTTCCTCGGTTCGCTGCGGGAGCTCATCGCCGCTGATTCGCGCTGGGTGCCCACAACGCCGGGTGACACGCTGTACCTGCGCCCGTTCATGATCTCCACCTCGATCGGGCTCGGCGTGAACTCGCCGGCCGCGGACTACCTGTACACGCTGATCGGTTCGCCGGCCGGCTCCTACTTCACCGGTGGCATCAAGCCGGTGAGCGTGTGGCTGAGCACCGAGTACGTGCGGGCGGCGCCCGGCGGCACCGGCGAGGCCAAGTGCGCCGGCAACTATGCGGCGTCGTTCCTCGCCCAGGCGCAGGCCGTCGAGCAGGGCTGTGACCAGGTGGTCTGGCTCGACGCCGTCGAGCGGCGCTGGGTCGAGGAAATGGGTGGCATGAACCTGTTCTTCGTCTACGGCTCCGGCGCGAACGCCCGGATCGTCACGCCCGAGCTGAGCGGTTCGCTGCTGCCCGGCGTGACGCGCAGTTCCTTGCTGCGGTTGGCGGAGGACTTCGGCCACCAGGTCGAGGAACGGCGGATCTCCACCGAGGAATGGGAAAAGGACGCTGCTTCCGGTGAGCTGACCGAGGTGTTCGCGTGCGGCACCGCGGCGGTCATCACCCCGGTCGGCCGCGTCAAGCACGCGAGCGGCGAGTTCCTGGTGAACGGCGGTGAGCCGGGCGAGCTGACGATGAAGCTGCGCGGCGAGCTCATCGGCATCCAGGAGGGCACCCGTCCCGACCCGCACGGCTGGATGAGCCCGCTGTCCTGAGCCGGGCAGGCCGCCGTCGCTTCGGTGACGGCGGCCTTTCCGTCAACGCGGCGGGGTGATGCCCGCGTCTTCATACGTGGCGACGTCGGTGAGCAACCGGGCGGCCATCGCCAGCAGCGGCATGGCGGCGAGCGCCCCCGCGCCGGCGCCGAGGCGGATGTCCAAGTCCAGCAAGGGTTTCGCGTCCAGATGGTCGAGCGCCAGCGTGTGCGCCGGTTCCGCGCAGCGATGCGACGCGACCCACCACGACCGTGCGTTCGGCGCCAGTTCCTCCGCGACGAGCGCGGCCGCCGCGGAGGCGAGGCCGTCGAGCAGTACCGGCGTGCGGCGGATCGCGGCTTGTGCGAGGAACCCTGTCATCGCGGTGAGGTCCGCACCCGCGGCGGTGCGCAGCAACGCGATCGGGTCCACCAGCACCGCGCGCGCCCGCCGCAGCGCGTCGCGGATCGCAGCGGCCTTGCGCATCCACGCGTCGTCGTCGATCCCGGAGCCGCGGCCGACGACCGCCACCGGCTCGCTCCCGGTCAACGCCGCGACCAGCACCGACGCCGGCGTGCTCACCCCGGCCCCCACGTCGCCCGCGGCGAGCAGATCCGCACCGGCGTCGATCTCCGCGTCGGCGATCGCCACCCCGGCCCGCAGCGCCGCCTCGACTTCGGCTTCGGTGAGCGCGTCCTCGGTGTCGATCGAGCCGGAACCCTTTCGTACCTTGAATTCCTGCACTGGTGTTTCGGCGTCGACGGCCAGGTCGACGACCCGGACGCCGACTCCCGCAACGCCGGCGAGCGCGTTAGGCGCGCCGTCACCCTTGAGCAGCGCGTCGACCAGTTGCGCCGTGGCCCCGGCGGGATACGCCGAAACACCCTTGGCCGCGACCCCATGATCCCCGGCGAAGATCACCACACGCGGCCGCTTGAACGGGCGCGGCGGGCAGGCACCCTGGCAGGCCGCGATCCACGCACCCAGCTCCTCGAGCCTGCCGAGGGAACCGGCGGGCTTGATCAGCGTCGCGTGCCGCCGCCGTGCCTCGGCGCGGGCGAGCTCGTCAGGCTGGGGGATATCGGTGAACTCGGGTCGGGTCACGGAGCTAGATTCCCCCATGTGACAGAACCTTCTGCGGCCGGGGTCGTGCTGGCCAGCGGCTCCGGGACCCGGGTCGGCGCGAGCCTGAACAAGGTGTATCTCCCGCTGGCGGGCCGTCGGATCGTGTCCTGGTCGCTGTCGGCTTTCGCAAAGGTGCCCGAGATCGGGGTGCTGGTGCTGGTGACCCGGCCGCAGGACGCGGAACTGGTCGCCGAAGTGGTGGCTGACCAGGGCGTGCCGATCGAGGTCGTGCACGGCGGCGGCACCCGGCAAGAGTCGGAGCTGCGCGCGCTGCGGCATCTCGCCGGACGTATCAGCGGCGGCGGGATCGACACGGTGTTACTGCACGACGGCGCGCGCCCGCTGGTCACGCCCGCGCTCATCGCGGAGGTACTGCGGACCGCGCGGGAACACGGGGGCGCGCTGCCCGGGCTCGAAGCCGACGACATCATCGCCGAGGACGGCCCCCGGTTGTCCGGGACGGTCGTTCGTGCGCAGACACCCCAAGCGTTTCGCGCCGGGCCCTTGCTGGCCGCTTACGAGGAGGCGGCGCGCACGCGTTTCGAGGGCACGGACACCGCGTCGGTCATGGAACAGTGCTCGAACCTGCCGGTGCACTGGGTGCGCGGCGACGAGCGGAACTTCAAGGTGACCTACCCGCATGATCTGGTCGTCGCCGAGCAGGTCCTCTCGGCTTAGGGTGCGCGATGGGGTAGGACCCAGGCTCTGACGGACCCGGGTGGGGGCGATCCACCCGAAGTGGTCCCTGACGCGGCCATCATGGCGACGATCAGCTCGTGAAATGGAGTCTTTGAGTGCGCATCCTGTTCAGTGTCGTGCCCGCGTCGGGCCACGTCCTGCCCCTGCTGCCCTTGGCCGACGCCGCGCGCCGGGCCGGGCACGACGTCGCGTTCCTGTCGGGGCGCGGGGCAGCGGAGATGGTCCCGGGGTTCGACGTGTTCGAGGTGGGCCCGTCGGTCGAGGAGGCGATGGCCAAGACCGCGCAGCGCCTCAGCGGGGACGACGGCGCCCAGCCGGGTCTCGGCGCGATCGAGATGTTCGGCGGAGTCCGCATGGAGGGCTACGGGGACGAGGCCGTCCGCGTCTCCGGCGAGTTCGCCCCGGACCTGGTGGTCCACGACGTGGTCGATGTGGTCGGCCCGTTGGTCGCAGCGGTCCTCGAGGTGCCGATGGTCGAGCATCGCATCAGCGGCCCGCTCCCCGCGGAGCTCTTGGGGGCGGTCGCGGACCGTGCGCTCACCGGGTATGCCTCGTTCGGCGCGGTCAGGCCGGTGCCCTTCGCGGTGGTCGACCCATTCCCGGACGTGCTCCTCGACGAGGCGGAACGCGACCATGCGCCCGGACGGGTCGCGCTCCGGCCGCAACCGCACAGCAGTGGACCATCCGTGAAGTTGCCGGAGCTGCCCGGCCCTGTCGCGCTGGTGACACTCGGTACTTCGGTGCGCGAGCCGGAGGCGCTGGCGGCGCTGGTGACCTCGGTCGCGGAGGCCGGGGCGTCGGTGCTCGTGACGGTCGCCGACCTCGACGTCCCGGATTCGGTGCGCGAACGCGTGCGGGCGATCGGGTTCGTCCCGCTCGCACAGTTGCTGCCGGTAGCGGACGTGGTGGTCAGCGCCGGCGGGAGCGGCACGGTGCTGGCCGCGCTCGCGGCCGGCAAACCACTGGTGATCCGCCCGTTCCTCGCCGATCAGCCGTGGAATGCCGAGCGCATGGCACGTCTGGGGCTTGCGGTCGCCATCGAGGACCCGGCGACCGCCGGCGAAGCCGTGCGCAAGGCCCTCGATGACGAAAACTATCGTCGCACGGCCATGGCGGTCGCAACCGAACTCGCTCGGCTTCCCGACGCGGACCAGGTTTTACGGCAGCTGCTCGGCCGTATGCCGCAGGGCTGATCGGCCGCGAAGCTCGGCGGCCGGTCGCCCCCCAGCTGCGCTGGATCAGGGGATCGGGTCGCCGGGCTTGAGGCGCGGCTTGGGCATGCGCAGCTTGCGGATCTGGCTGGAGCGGACGAACGCGTACCAACCGATCGAGCGGCCGTTGATCGTCTCCTTCGGGAACCGCTCGCGGGCCAGGCGCGCGACGCGGCGGCCGGTGAAGAAGCCCTCGACGACCATCGCCAGCAGGACCACTGTGCACAGCAGCGTCGCGTACTGCTGCAGCACGGGGACCGGCGCGATCATGGCGATCAGGACCAGCACGGCCAGCGGCATGAACAGTCCGGTGAGGTTGCGGCGGGTGTCGATGAGGTCACGCACGTACGCCTTGACCGGGCCCTTGTCGCGGGGCAGCAGGTACCGCTCGTCACCGGCGGCCATCCGTGCCTGACGTTCCTTGGCCGCGGCCCGGCGCTCGTCCTTGCTCTGCGGGTTGGCCTTGCGCAACTCCCTGTTGCGCCGCATCGCCTCGCGCGTGGTCTTCGGCGGCGCGCCGACCGGCCCGCGGCGTTTGCCCTCGGCTTCGCGGCGCTTCGGGGTGGCCCGGCCCTTGCCCGGCGTGTACCCACGAGTGTGAGATTCGACGCTTTCGGCCACCTCGGCGGCCTCGGTTTCGGGGCTGTCTTCGGTGGTCGTGCCGTTGCGGCGTAGGAACCTCACCGGACCAGGATATTCCAGGCGTGTGCGCAGGTGTTCGGCCGGTCGCAGGATGTGCGACGATGGAAATCTGACGCGTAGCGTGGAACAGAATGGGCATGAGCGATGTTGCCTGGTTACAGGAGGCATCCGTACCCGTCACAAGCAACACCTGAGGGAGAGCCATGACGACCGCTGAGACCGGCGCCCCGCAGACCGAGGCCACCCACGGCGTGTCCTTGACCGCCACGGCCGCTGCCAAGGCGAAGGCACTGCTGGACCAGGAGGGTCGCGACGACATGCACCTGCGCATCGCCGTCCAGCCGGGTGGCTGTGCCGGCCTGCGCTACCAGCTGTTCTTCGACGAGCGTGAGCTGGATGGCGACCTGTTCCGGGACTTCGACGGCCTGCGTGTGGCCGTGGACCGGATGAGCGCCCCGTACGTGCAGGACGCCGTCATCGACTTCGTGGACACCATCGAGAAGCAGGGCTTCACGATCGACAACCCGAACGCCACCGGCTCCTGTGCCTGTGGTGACTCGTTCCACTGAGTCTTCGTAGCCGAAACGGGCGCCGACCGGTTGGTCGGCGCCCGTTTTCGCATGTCAGACGTATTCGCCGAGGCCCTCGACCTGAGAGTGGCAGGTCTCGTCGACCGTCCAGGGCCGTGGGGCCGGCGGGGTGGGCGTGGACGGCCGCTGCTCGCGAAGATCAGCGGGGATGGACGCGCAGTCGCTGATCAGCTCGGCGAGTGTTTCGGGTTCGGTCAAAGTATTCACGATCGGGACGTTAATGCCGAACGGCTCTGCCGCGACAGAGCTACCAAACGGTAGTGTCGGGTCGCGCGGCGGATTCGCTCTCGTGGGCTAATTCGTGCGCGAATCCTCGTGTCGAGAGCAGGGAGCACTGGTGCCAACGAACGCCAGAATCGCGGTGTCCGGCAGTATCGCCACCGACCACCTGATGCACTTCCCCGGCAGGTTCGCCGAGCAGCTCATCGCTGACCAATTGCACAAGGTGTCGCTGAGCTTTCTCGCCGACGACCTGGTGGTCCGCCGCGGTGGCATCGGTGCGAACGTCGCGTTCGGCCTGGGTGTGCTGGGGGTTCGGCCGGTGCTGGTCGGTGCGGTGGGTGAGGATTTCGCCGACTACCGCTCGTGGCTGGAACGGCACGGTGTGGACACGTCCGGTGTACTGGTCTCCGAAATCGCCCACACGGCGCGGTTTGTGTGCACCACGGATGAAGATCTGAATCAGATCGCGACTTTCTATGCCGGTGCGATGGCGGAAGCCCGGAACATCGAATTGGAGCCGATTGCCGACCGTAGTGGCGGGCTCGGTCTGGTGTTGATCAGCCCGGATGATCCGGAAGGCATGCTGCGGCACGCTGAGGAATGCCGGCAACGTGGTTACGAGTTCGCGGTGGACCCCTCGCAGCAGCTGGCCAGGATGGACGGCGAGCAGGCGCGCAGCTTCGTTGAGGGCGCAAAGTACTTGTTCACCAATGAATACGAGTGGGGCCTGCTGCGGCAGAAAACTGGCTGGGATGTCGATGACATTCTTGACCATGTTGGTATCCGGGTCACCACACTCGGTGAGAAGGGCGTGGAAATCATCGGCCCGGACGGCTTGAATCTGCAGGTCCCGGCGGTTCCGGAACGAAAGAAGGCAGACCCCACGGGCGTCGGCGACGGTTTCCGGGCAGGATTCCTCGCCGGCTTGCACCGAGGCCTGACCGTGGAACGCGCGGCGCAGCTCGGTTCGCTGATCGCGGTGCTGGTATTGGAAACCATCGGCACCCAAGAATGGCACCTGGACGCACCGGCCGACCTCAAGCGTGTTGCCGACGCCTACGGTTCGGACGCCGCGGTGGAAATCGGCGAGGTTCTCGGCGCCTGAGGCGCGGGCCGGAAAGCGCGGCGTGTGGCGCGAAGCAGCCCACTCCCCCCACAAACCGCCGCCTGGCAACGAAAGCCGGCCACTTCAGGCGAAGTGGGGCGGGGGTGGGCCCCCAACGAGGGCGCCCAGCGCCCGGTCACCTCCGTACCCCAAGGAACCACCAGGGCATCGCGCGGAGCGCGACCCAAAACGATGTCCTCGCCGGACGGGATGCCGGACGGGCTGGCGCCGGGATGACAGACCCAACGGGACCTCACCTTGGCAGGGTGGTCGAGTTGTGTGGTCATCCCAACTCTGGGGGCTTTTCAACCCCCCTCAGATTTTTACTGGGTAGGCCGGTTCCGGGATTTCTGGCTTGATGCGGTGCTCGATGAAGATTCCGTGCCACAACATGAATACGATCAGTGCCCAGATGCGGCGGCTGTGGTCGAGGGTGCCGTCACGGTGTTCGTCCAGCATTCGCAGTATTGCGGGCTTGTCCAGTAGCGCGTCGGTCTTCGAGTCGTTGATGATGCCGCGTGCCCAGTCGTACATTTCCGCGCGCAGCCAGTGTTTGATAGGCACCGGGAAGCCGAGTTTCCGTCGGTTCAGCACGTGTGCGGGCACGATTCCGTCGAGTGCCCGGCGTAGCGCGTACTTTGTGGTTTCCTTGGTGACCTTCTGATCGAGCGGGATATCGGCGGCGACCTTGAATACCTCGGCGTCGAGGAATGGTACGCGCAGTTCGAGCGAGTTTGCCATGGTCATTTTGTCTGCCTTGACCAGGATGTCACCGCGTAGCCAGGTGAACAAGTCTACGTGCTGCATACGGGCAACCGGATCCCAGCCACGGGAAGTCCGGTAATGCTCGGCCGTCACATCGCGGTGCCCGATACCATCAACATAGTTTCGCAGCACGCGGCGCAATTGGTCATCGCGGAAGATGCGAGCATTTCCATAATATCGCTCTTCCATGGTGAGCGAACCGCGCCGCAGTAAATCCTTGCCGCGCGTGCCTTCCGGAATTCGTTCCGACACCTTGCCCAGCAGTTTCCGCATCCCGCCCGGCACCTTTTCGAAGGGTGCCAACGAGATCGGTTCCTTGTAAATGGTGTAACCGCCGAACAGTTCGTCCGAGCCCTCCCCGGACAGCACCGCCTTGACGTGTTTGCGTGCCTCCCGGGCGATGAACCACAACGGCACCAGCGCTGGATCGGCCACCGGGTCGTCCAGGTACCAGACGATCAGCGGCAGCACATCCATCATCTCGTCCGCGGTCACCGTGCGGATCACATGCTTGACCCCGATCGCGGCTGCGGACTCGGCGGCCACGTCGACCTCCGAGTATCCCTCGCGCTCGAAACCCGTGGTGAAAGCGATCAGATTCGGGTTTTCTTCCTTCGCCAGCGCGGCGATCGCCGTCGAGTCGATCCCGCCGGACAGGAACGCGCCGACCGTGATGTCCGGGTCGGCGATCATGTGTTTGCGCACCGAATCACGCATCGCATCCGCGATCCGCTTGTGCAGCGCCGAAGCCTCCGCCTCGGTGGTCACCGGGCGGGCGTTGAACCGGGGGAAGAAGTACCGCTCCTGCTTCACTTCGCCACCGGGCGAGATGGTGAACGACGTACCGGACTCGATCCGCCGGACACTCGTGTGCAACGACTCCGGCTCCGGCACGTACTGCAGCGTCAAGTAGTGCTGCAGCGCCGTCGTGTCGAGTTCTTCGCGCACCCCGAGCACATCCGACAACTCCAGCAGGCTCTTCTTCTCACTGGAGAACGCGACGCCACCGGGGCCGGCCGAGTAGAACAGCGGCTTGATGCCGAACGGGTCCCGCGCGCCGTGCAGCACCTTCTCCTGCGCGTCCCACAACAGGAACGCGAACATCCCGCGCAGCTTGCCCACCGCACTCGGGCCCCAGTAGTGGAACGCCGCGACGATGGCTTCGCCATCGCCCTCGGTGAAGAACTTCACGTCGTGCTCGGCGATCAGCTGCTGCCGCAACGCGCGATAGTTGTAAATCTCACCATTGAAGTTCAGGGTGTACCGCTGCGGCGCCTCCGGCGGGCCCCACACCAGGGGCTGATGGGCGTGCTCGACGTCGATGAACGCGAGCCGGTTGAAGCCGTAGACGATTTCGGCGTCGGCCCAGGTGTCGGTCTCGTCCGGACCGCGATGCCGCTGGCAGCGCAGGGCGGCCCCGACCGACTCGCGGGCCTTCGCCGCTTCGTTCTCACTGGGACAGACCAGTCCGAGCAGGCCGCACACGTCTACTCACACACCTTCAGGTCGTGGCCGGATAGTGCACGCCAGTATGCCGGGTGTGCCCGGCCCTTCCCGTCAGCCCACCACGACCCTCCACCGACACGCTTCGCGCGGCCCCTTAGACTCCGGCTGTCACGCGAAGATTTCGAGGAGGCCTGGGTTGAAGAGGGTCGGTAAGGTCGCCGCGCTGGCAGGGCTGGTTGCCCTGTTGGCGACCGGGTGCTCCGGTGACGAGGTACTGCGCTTCGGCTGGCCGGTTGGCGTCACCGAGCAGGCCGACAAGATGCGGTGGCTGTGGACGTGGTCCGTGATCGCCGCGCTCGCTGTCGGCGTCATCGTGTGGGGCCTCATCTTCTGGTCGTCGGCGTTTCACCGCAGGAAGAAGAACCAGGACCCGACCGACCTGCCGCGCCAGTTCCAGTACAACGTGCCGCTGGAACTGTTCTGCGTCATCACCCCGCTGGTCATGGTGTGTGTGCTGTTCTTCTTCACCGCCACCACCGAGAGCCAGGTGCTCGCCAAGAAGCCGAACCCGGACGTCACCATCAACGTCACCGCGTTCCAGTGGAACTGGGAGTTCGACTACCCGAACGAGCCCAAGGACGCGGCCGGCCAGATGATCCGCACCGTGGGCAGCTCGAGCGAGATCCCGCTGCTGGTGGTGCCGACCGGTAAGACGATCCAGTACAACCTGCGCTCGACCGACGTCATCCACTCCTTCTGGGTGCCGGAGTTCCACTTCAAGCGTGACGTCTTCCCGTACCCGGAGAAGAACAACCAGGACTCGTCGTTCCAGAACACGATCGACACGGAAGGTTCGTTCGTCGGCCGGTGCGCGGAGCTGTGCGGCACCTATCACGCGATGATGAACTTCGAGGTCCGCGCCCTGCCGGCCAACCTGTACCAGCAGTACATTCAGACGCGGACGCAGGTCAACCCGGTGACCGGGGTGCCCTACACCGCGGCCGAGGCGCTGGCGAGGATGAACTGCGGGCAGCTGTGCACGCCGCAAGCGGTCACCACGCAGCCGTTCAACACCGACCGCACCGCACGCTGACGCCGGACACAGGAGTAAGGACAGCTTCATGAAGGTCGAAGCCCGGATTTTCGACATCGTCACGGTGTTTGCCTTCTTCATCGCGATCGTTTACGGCGTGACCACGTACTACTGGAGCGGGTTCGGCGTCGAGCCGGTCGGCCTGGTCGCGCTGATCCTCACCGGTGGGCTTTCGCTGCTGGCCGGCAGCTACATGCGCTTCATCTCGCGCCGCATCGACGCCCGCCCCGAAGACCGCGAGGACGCCGAGATCAGCGACGGCGCCGGTGAGCTGGGCTTTTTCAGCCCCGGTAGCTACTGGCCGATCGCGATGGCCGGTGCCGCCGCGACAGCCGGTCTCGCGCTGGCGTTCTTCCACATCTGGCTGCTGGTGATCGCGATCGTGCTGATCCTGATCACCGTGGGCGGTCTCGTGTTCGAGTACCACACCGGCCCCAGCCACGAATAATCCGCACCAGCGTCAAAAAGGGCGTATCCCTCAAGCCGGGGGATACGCCCTTTTCGTTGTGGCGTCAGCGAAAAGCGGCCCAGCGGGTCAGCAACGCCGCCGCGGCGCCGGAATCGATCGCCTCGGCGGCCCGGCTCAACGCGGCCGACAGATCGTCGTTCAGGGACCCGGAAAAGCCCGCGTGCGCGGCGAGGGCACCGGCGGCGTTCACCAGCACCGCTTCCCGTACCGGGCCGGGTTTTCCGGCCACCAGATCGCGCACGACGTCCGCGTTCGCCGCCGCATCGCCACCTCGGAGGTCCTCCTGCGTCGCGGATGCGATACCGAGCGACTGCGGGTCGAACAGTTCCTGCCGCACCTCGCCGTCCGAGACGAGCCACAGCGTGCTGGTGGTCGTGGTGGTGATCTCGTCGAGACCGTCGTCCCCGCGCACCACCATGGCGGTGACACCACGGCGCGCGAAGACCTGGGCGAGCAGCTCGCTCCGGTCCGCGTAGGCACAGCCGATGAGGCCCGCGTCCGGCTGCGCGGGATTGGTCAGCGGGCCGAGCAGGTTGAACGTCGTCGGCACGCCGAGCTGGCTGCGTGCCGGGCCCGCGTGCCGGAACGCCGGATGGAACACCGGCGCGAAGCAGAACCCGATGCCCAGCTCGGCGACACAACGCTGGACACCCTCCGGCGGCAGATCGATCGCGACGCCGAGAGCTTCGAGCACGTCCGCCGCGCCCGACTTCGACGAGGCCGCGCGGTTACCGTGCTTGACCACCGGCGCACCCGCCGCGGCCACCACGATGGCCGCCATCGTCGAGATGTTCACCGAACCGGAGCGGTCACCGCCCGTGCCGACGATGTCCACCGCACGGCCTTCGACGTGCACACGCCGGGCATGCGCGAGCATCGCCTCGGCCATCCCGGCGATTTCGGCCGGCGTCTCGCCCTTCGCCCGCAACGCGACTGCGAAGCCGCCGATCTGCGCGAGCGTCGCCTCCCCGGACATCACCTGGTCCATTGCCCACGCGGTGTCCTCTTCGGACAGATCCGACCGCTCGATCAGCCGCGACAGCAGCGCGGGCCAGGTGTGCTCGGTCATGCCCGGACAGCCGGGACCCGCTGGCCCCGCAACACGTCCGCGACGGTTTCCGCCGCGGTGAGGGGGTCGAGCGGGTGCACGAGCACCGCGTCGGCCTGCGACCACGTGGCCAGCCACCGGTCGTCCTTACGCCGCACCGAAACCACGATCGGCGGGCAGTCGGGAATCTCGTTCTTGAGCTGCCTGCACAGCCCGATACCACCGGTCGGCTGCGCTTCGCCGTCGAGGATCGCCAGGTCCACGCCGCCCTCGTCCATCTCCTGCAGCACATCGGCCACGCCGGCGGCCTCGACGTAGTCGACGCGGCCGAGGTCGGTGGCCGGCCGGCGGCCGATCGCGTTGATGATCGACTCACGGACCTCTGCGCGGTGGCTGAACACCAGGATCCTCATGGGCTGCTCGGTCACAATCAGGCCTCCGGCCTCGTCGTACTGTTTGTGATGTACCCGATGCTATCGGCAGGACCCGGCTTCACCGAGAGCTGTTGGGCTGTAAAGCGTCCCAGCCGAGCGAGTCGCCGCCGAGCCGCTGGGCCAGCCCCGCCATCCGTGACCGTTCCTGCGCACAGTGCAACGCGTCGAGCCGCTGGACCCGCAAGGCGTGCACCGTACGCACACCGTCCGATTCGGACACGGTGCGTAATTCCCACCCATCCTGGGCCAGAATGCCCGCGGCTTCGGCGACCCGGTCCGCGGGCAGGGTCAGGTGATGGCGTAACACCGCCGGTTTTTCCTGTTCCCACAGGTGTGACCTTGCCAGCACCGCCGAGTCCGCTTCGGCGACCTCGAACGCTTCGGCCACCACGGAAAGGCCTGGCGAATCGGGTGTCAGGAGGGGCTCCGAAGGCTTTCTCAGCAGGTCACGCACTCGATCGAGCAGACTCACCGGCAATCCTCACCCTTCGCATTCGTCGTTGTGACCAACCCACGCGCAGACCCGACCGGGCCGCCTCCATTGTGGGAGGACATAATGCGACTCGTGACAACGGCAGCTCCCAACATCAGCCAGCGGGTGCACTCGCTGAACCGGCCGAACATGGTCAGTGTCGGCACCATCGTGTGGCTCTCCAGCGAGCTCATGTTCTTCGCCGGGCTGTTCGCGATGTTCTTCACCGTGAAGGCGCAGAACTCCAGCGGTGTCTGGCCGCCGATCAATCCGGCGACCGGCGAGCCGATTCACCTCGACATCCCGTACTCGCTGCCGTTCACCATCATCCTGGTGGCGTCCTCGTTCACCTGCCAGCTCGGTGTGTTCGCCGCGGAGAAGGGCGACGTCTACGGCCTTCGACGCTGGTACGTGATCACGTTGCTGATGGGGCTGGTGTTCATCGGCGGGCAGGTCGGCGAATACGCGAGCCTGATCAGCGAGGGTGTCACGATCCCGTCCGGCTCGTGGGGAACGGTCTTCTTCCTCGCCACCGGGTTCCACGGGCTGCACGTCATCGGCGGGCTCATCGCGTTCGTGTTCCTGCTCATCCGCACCAAGCTGAGCAAGTTCACACCGGCGCAGGCCACCTCGGCGATTGTCGTGTCCTACTACTGGCACTTCGTCGACATCGTGTGGATCGGCCTGTTCGCGGTCATCGAGATCCTTCCCTGACCGCACCAGCCCGTCCCGGACTCCTCACACAGCAAGGGTTGCCGCAAGATGACCACCACGAACAAATCCTCCGGGCGCCGACCGGGCGCGCGTAGCAAGCTGCGCAGGCGGATCGCCGGCCTGCTCGCGCTGGGTGTCGCGCTGCTCGGGGCCGGTGCGGTGTACGCGGTCTTCGTGCCGAAGGCACAGACCGCGCAGGCCCAGGAGGACCCGGCGCAGCTGCGGCTGGGTCAGCAGGTCTACAACAACACCTGCATCACCTGCCACGGGGCGAACCTGCAGGGTGTGCAGGACCGCGGCCCGAGCCTGATCGGTGTCGGCGACGCGGCGGTGTACTTCCAGACCTCGTCCGGCCGGATGCCGATGGTGCGCCAGGAAGCCCAGGCCGAGCGGAAGCCACCGAAGCTGACCCCTGAGGAAATCGACGCGGTCGGCGCCTACATCCAGGCCAACGGCGGTGGCCCGGAGCGCCCGGCGGAGACCGGCGCGGCCCTGCGCGGCGAGGACCCGGCCCGCGGCGGTGAGCTGTTCCGGCTCAACTGTGCGTCCTGCCACAACTTCACCGGCCGCGGCGGCGCGCTTTCGGCGGGCAAGTTCGCGCCGAACCTCGACCCCGCGAGCGAGGACCAGATCTACACCGCGATGCTGACCGGCCCGCAGAACATGCCGAAGTTCTCCGACCGGCAGCTGTCGCCGGAGGAGAAGAAGGACATCATCGCGTACATCAAGTCGGTGTCGGACAACAACAACAATCCGGGTGGTGACGCGCTCGGTGGGTTCGGTCCGGCGTCCGAGGGTGTGATCGCGTGGATCGTGGGGATCGCCGCGCTGATCGGCATCACCCTGTGGATTGGATCGAGGGCATGAGCAGCGAAGACAGCGAAGACACCGCGGGGCGGCTGCCTTCCGAAGCCGAACTCGCCGAAATGAACCGGGACCAGCTGCTCAAGCTGGGCGGCCAGCTCGACGGTGTCGAGCTCGTCGACTACCCGGAACCGTGGCCGGTCAAGGGAACCCGCGCGGAGAAGCGCGCGGAGCGGCTCATCGCGTTGTGGTTCACCATCGCGGGCCTTGCCGGGCTCGCCTTCGTGGTGGGGCTCATCTGGTGGCCGTGGCAGTACAAGGCCCCCGGCCAGTCGGGCACCTTCCTGTACTCGCTGTACACCCCGGTGCTGGGTGTGACGCTGGGCCTGACGATCCTCGGCCTCGGCGTGGGCATCCTGCTGTACACGAAGAAGTTTGTGCCCCAGGAGCTCGCGATCCAGGAGCGCCACGACGGCGAAGGCAAAGGCTCCCCGGAGATCGACAAGAAGACGATCGTCGCGCACCTGGAGGACGCGGGCTCGCGCAGCACCATCG
Organism: Amycolatopsis pithecellobii; assembly: GCF_009707865.1. GTDB lineage: Bacteria > Actinomycetota > Actinomycetes > Mycobacteriales > Pseudonocardiaceae > Amycolatopsis_E > Amycolatopsis_E pithecellobii. The sequence continues at coordinate 7,795 of NZ_WMBA01000064.1, read as the reverse complement.
CCCGCCGTTCGCTGGTCAAGCGGAGCATGGGTTTCGCGGGTGGCGCGCTGGGGCTCGGCCTGATCGGCCTGCCGGTCGCGTCCTTCATCAAGGACCCGTGGAAGGACTCCAACGGCCCGGATTCGCTGTGGCACACCGCCTGGCAGCCGCAGTACCCCGGTGAGGTCGTGTACATGCGGCGCAACACCGGCCGGCCTGAGGACATCGTGCTGCTTCGCCCGGAGGACCTCGACGCGGGCGGGTTGGAGACAGTGTTCCCGTTCCGCGAGTCCGAGCGCGGCAACCCGGAGGCTCTCTCCGCGGTGTTCCTGCGTTCCGACTCGCCGGTCATGCTCATTCGCCTGCGGCCCGAGGACGCCTTGCGCGTCGTCAAGCGCAAGGGCCAGGAGGACTTCAACTTCGGCGAGTACTACGCCTACACGAAGGTCTGCAGTCACGTCGGTTGCCCGGTCTCGCTGTACGAGCAGCGGACCAACCGGCTCCTCTGCCCATGCCACCAGTCGCAGTTCGACGTACTGCAGTACGCGAAGCCGATTTTCGGCCCCGCCACTCGCGCGCTGGCCCAGTTGCCCATTACGGTGAATGACGAGGGATACCTGGTCGCACGTGGTGACTTCATCGAACCCGTGGGGCCGGCCTTTTGGGAGCGGAAGCAATGAGTTCACTCACCACGCCGACGAAGGGCTCGAGCCTGGTCCAGCGGCAGGTCAACGAGGCCGCCACGAACATGGACCAGCGGTATCGCCTGGCCAAGGGCCTGCGGCACCAGATGAACAAGGTGTTCCCGACGCACTGGTCGTTCCTGCTCGGGGAGATCGCGCTCTACAGCTTCATCATCCTGATCCTGTCCGGTGTCTACCTGACGTTGTTCTTCGACCCGTCGATGGCCGAGGTCACCTACAACGGCAGCTTCCGCAACCTGCAGGGCATCGAGATGTCGCGGGCGTTCGCGACCACGCTGGACATCTCGTTCGACGTCCGCGGCGGCCTGTTCGTGCGTCAGCTGCACCACTGGGCCGCGCTGGTGTTCGTCGCCGCGATGATGGTCCACATGTTCCGGATCTTCTTCACCGGAGCGTTCCGCAGGCCGCGTGAGGCCAACTGGCTGATCGGTGTGCTGCTGCTGGTGCTCGGCATGTTCGAGGGCTTCTTCGGCTACTCGCTGCCCGACGACCTGCTCTCCGGCACGGGTATCCGGGCGACCCTGTCCGGCATCGTGCTGTCGGTCCCGGTGATGGGCACCTGGCTGCACTGGGCGCTGTTCGGCGGGGAGTTCCCCGGCAACGAGATCATCCCCCGCCTGTACACGATCCACATCCTGCTGCTGCCGGGCATCATGCTGGCGCTCGTCGGTGTGCACCTGGCACTGGTCTGGTACCAGAAGCACACGCAGTTCCCCGGCGTCCGGCGCAAGGAGACGAACGTCGTCGGCGTCCGGATCATGCCCTACTTCGCGCTCAAGGCCGGCGCGTTCTTCGCCGTGACCACAGCGGTGATCGCGTTCCTTGCCGGCGTGTTCCAGATCAACCCGATCTGGAACATCGGACCGTACAACCCGTCGCAGGTTTCGGCGGGCTCGCAGCCCGACTGGTACATGGCCTGGGCCGACGGCCTGCTGCGTATCTTCCCGGCGTGGGAGCTGTATCTCGGCAACTACACGGTGCCCGCGGTGTTCTTCGCCGGTGCGGTCGGCATGCCGGTCCTGATCGTGCTGCTGCTGGCGTATCCGATGATCGAGCGCAAGCTCTCCGGCGACACGGCGCACCACAACCTGCTGCAGCGGCCTCGTGACGCACCGGTCCGCACCAGCATCGGCATGATGGCGCTGGCGTTCTTCGGGGTCATCGAGGCATCGGGCTTCAACGACATCATCGCCGACCAGTTCGACATTTCGCTCAACGCGACCACGTGGGCGGGCCGGATCGGTGTGCTGGTCCTCCCGCCGCTGGCGTACTTCCTCACCTACCGGATCTGCCTCGGCTTGCAGCGGGCCGACCGTGAGGTGCTCGAGCACGGTATCGAGACGGGCATCATCAAGCGCCTGCCGCACGGTGAGTTCATCGAGATCCACCAGCCGCTCGGCGGTGTGGACGACCACGGCCACGCGATCCCGCTGGAGTACCAGGGCGCGTCGGTGCCGAAGAAGATGAACAAGCTCGGCGCCGCGGGTCGTCCGGTGCCCGGCACGCTGCTCGCACCCGACCCGGCCGACGAGGTCGCTGCGCTGGAGCGGGCCCGCGAGACCAACGGGCATCACGAGAATGGCGAAGTCGCTTCGAGCGAGGAGGTCCCGGCGGGCTGGAAGACGCCGGAAGCCTGAGAATCGTCAATGAAGAAGCCGGCTCTCCCGCATGGGGGAGCCGGCTTCTTCTTATTCTTCGGCGCCGAGAGCGAACGCCGATTCGGTGTCGGCGGTCGAGTAGGACCGGAACGCGATATGCGTGTCGGTGTCGATGACGCCGGACACGCGGCCGATCTTCGCCGGGATGATGTCGGCGAGTTCCTCGTGGCTGGACACGCGCACCAGTGCGATCAGATCGACGTCACCGGCGCACGAGTAGACCTCGGAAACGCCGTCGATGTCCGCGATGGCCTGTGCGGTTTCGGGAATGCTGTCCGCCACGGCATGAATCAGCACGATCGCGGTGATCACGTCACGTCCTCCTCGGTGGTTTGCAGCCGGGCCGATCGTATCGCCGCCAGGCGCCCTCGACTGATCGGCGACACCGGTCCGGCTCGTCTCCGGCATTGGTGAACAGCGCGGTCAGTAACAGGATGCCGTGGCCGAGGGTCTCGCGCGGAAGTGGACCGGGCTCGACCAGCGAGACCAGGCCGTGGCCGATGACCCAGCTCTGCGTCGCCAGTTCCAGCGGGACGATGTCGGCACGGAAGCGGCCGGTGTGCCGGCCGCGGTCGGCTGCCTGGACCAGATACTCCAGGGTGTCGTCCGCTGCCTTGAGGTCTTCGAGTTCGAAGGTCGCGTCGAACATGACTCGGTACAGGTCGGGATGGTCCATGGCGTTGCCGAGGTAGGCGACGATGAGCGCGGTGAGGTCCCGGACCGGGTCGTCCGAGGTCCGCAGCTGCGCGAACCTGGCGGCCATGCGGGTAAAACCCTCCTGCCGCAACGCTTTCCACAGTCCGTCCATGCTGCCGAAATGGGTGTAGACGGCCATTGTGGAGACGCCTGTGCCAGCCACCAGCGACCGGAGGGTGATGGGCTCACGCGTGCGCAGCATCTGTGCGGCACGTTCGATGAGCTGGGTGCGGACCGCTGGATCCTTCGCCCTCGCCATGAAGTCAAACTATAGCATAGCTATGCTATAGTTTGAGCGTGCCCATTACTCTGGTGAACCCCGAAAAACTGCCGAAGGTCGACATCTATCGCCAGGTGTCCGTGGCCACCGGGTCGAAGCTGGTATTCGTCGCCGGCCAGGTCGCCCGCGATGCCGACGGCGGCAAAGTCGGTGAAGGTGACCTCGTTGCCCAGGTCGAGCAGTGCTACCTGAACCTCGGCGCCGCGCTGGCCGAAGTCGGCGCATCCCTGGAGAACGTCGCGAAGCTGACCGTCTACGTCGTCGACTGGACCCCGGACAAGATGGCCCAGTTCGCCGAAGGGGTCGACCGGGCCACCGCGAAGCTGGGCGTCAGTTCGCTCCCGCCACTCACCGGTATCGGGGTGGCCGCACTGGCCGAGCCCGACATCCTGGTTGAAGTCGAGGCCATCGCGGTTCTCGACTGAGGCTCAGCTCGCCACTTGTTCCAGTGCCGTGGCGGTGGCGGCGCGCTCGAGCCAGTCCTGCCAGCCGCCGACCCCGCGGGCGGGCTCGGCCCACGGGATCGCGGTCCGCACGAGACGCACGCCGGGCCGGGTCAGCCAGCGCAGCAGCAGGCCGGCCTCCTCGGCCGGCGCACCGAACAACGGCCCTGGCCCGGCGGTCACCGTTTCCGCGGATGCCACCAGCGCGTCGACGACCGGCATCGGTGGCACGCCCCGCCGGGCCACCCCGGCTGAGGCGAGCCTGCCGTGCCGGATGACCGCGAATTCCCAGCCCCGCTTGCCATCCGGTGCGGCCGCCACCAGCTCCGGGATGGCCGCGAGTGCCGTCAACCGGTGTGCCTTCGCGACCGCGCGCACCAGGATCGCCAGCTCGTCTCGCCGCCGCGCGGCCTGCTCGTAATGCTGCGCACGGGCGAGCTCGTCGAGCTGACGCCGGGCCTCCTCCAATGGGACCGTGCCTTCGCCGCCGATCAGCTGTGTCACCGCCTGTACGGAAGGAAAGTAGGCCTCCGCCGTCTGCCGCCCGGCACACGGCGCGCCGCATCGCCCCAGTTCCGCCAGCGCACACGGCCTGCCGGACGGGGCGACCGCCGAGATGCGCTGGGTGCAGGTCCGCAAACCCGACGCGCTCGCCAGCACATCCGCCGCGAGCTTCGCCATCGCCTGTGAACCGAACGGACCGAGCGCGCCGTCCTTCGGCACGCGCACCACCGACAGGCGTGGGAACGCTTCGTCGGTCAGCACCACCCACCACGACTTGCGCGGGTTCTTCGAGCGCCGGTTGTACGCGGGCCGGTGCGCCGCGAGCAACCGCAGCTCCCGGATCTGCGCTTCCAGCGCGTGCGAGCACTCGATCCCGTCCACCCGCTGGGCCAGCCCGACCATTTCCCGGATCCGGCCGCGGCTTTCCGAGCCCGTGAAATAACTGCGCACGCGCCGCCGCAGGTTCGACGTGGTGCCGACGTACAACACCTCGTCGTTCGGGCCGCGGAACAGGTAGACGCCGGGCAGTTCCGGCAGATGTGCCGCCATCCCGCGTTTCCGGCGCTGCTCCGGGGTGACCTCCGGCAGGTAGTCGATCAGCTCCTCCAGCGAGTGCACACCGAGCGGGCCGACGAGTTCGAGCAACGCGTGCAACACGTCGACGGTGGCGCGCGCGTCTTCGAGGGCACGGTGATTCGGCGTGGTCTTCGCGCCGAACAGGGCGGCCAGCGCGGACAGCCGGTAGCTCGGCGTGTCCTGCCTGCTGAGCACGCGCCGGGCCAGCCGGACCGTGCACACCACGGCCGGTTTCGGCCACGCGTAGCCGTAACCGGCGCAGGCGGCGCGGAGGAACCCGGTGTCGAACGGGGCGTTGTGCGCGACGAGCACCGCACCCGCGGCGAACTCCAGGAAGGCGGGCAGCACTTGCGCGATCGGCGGTGCGTCGTACACCATCGCGCCGGTGATGCCGGTCAGCGCGACGATCTGCGGCGGGATCGGCATCCCCGGGTTGACCAGCGTCGCGAACTCGCCGAGAACCTGGCCGCCACGCACCTTCACCGCGCCGATCTCGGTAATCCCGTCGGGGCCGGGTTTCGTACCGGTGGTCTCCAGGTCGAACACCACGAACGTGGTGTCGCGAAGGGGGGTGCCCAGCTCGTCGAAGGTCAGCTGATCATGCGCGCCGTGCATGATCGGCACCCTAAGCAGAGGTACCGACAATTCCGCGCCGCGGCATCCCAGTAAGAGGGAAGTTCGGAGCCGACCGACTACCCTGGATGGATGCCGCCCTCAGTGCACGCCACGGAGCCCGAAGACCCCGGTCTTCTGGCCTCGGACGCTGCCCAGCGGCCGGAGGCGGAACCGGCGCCGCCCTTCGCCTGGCGCGAGCTGCCGGAACCCGTCCGAGCCAGACTCACCGAGCTGGCCGCCGAGGCGCTGGGCAAGATGCCCAGGGTCGACATCCCGCAGCAGCTGCGCCCGGTCGCGAAGTTCGCGCCGGCCAAGCGCGCGCGGCTCGGCGCGACGGCGCTGCTCACGACGTTGCAGGACTCGCCGGCGTTCCGCACCGCGGTGCTGGAGTGGGTCCGCGAATACCGGCAGGACGCGCTCGATCCCAATGATGAGGATTCCGTGGTCGCCGCGACGGCCGCGATCCTGCTCGGCGAGTCGAGCGCCACGTCCCGCGTCCGGCTGGTCGCGAAGAACGCGGCCGAGACGGCACTGCGCGCGGAGCGGGACGCTGCGGTGGCGCGCAACCAGAAGCTCGAGGCCGAGCTCGCCCGCACCCGGGAGGAGCTCGCGCAGGCGCTGGAGGCGGTCGAGGCTGCCCGCCAGGAACGTGAGGAAGAGCTCGACCGCCTTCGTGGCCGGTTGCGCCAGCAGGGCATGATGCTGCGTCAGGCCCGGGACGCCGCCGCGGCGGCCGAGGCCGGGGCGACGGAGGCCGATGGCAGGCGGGACGCGGAGATCGCCGCGCTGACCGCACAGCTGGATCGTGAGCGGCAGCGGGTCGTGACGGAGCGGGCGCGCGCGGAGCGGGCGGTGACCGACGCGGAGATCGCGCGGCAGTCGGCACGCGAGGCCAGGGAAGCCGACGAGGTACGGCTCGCGCTGCTCGCCGACACGATCGACGGGGCCGTCGCCGGGCTACGGCGCGAGCTGTCGCTCGGGTCCAGCAGCCGGCGTCCCGCGGACGCGGTGCGGGGAGCGTCGGCGTCCGGCGGACGGGGGGCGCAGGTGCGCGATCCCGCCGCGCTGGACCACTTGCTGGCGCTGCCGGCCGTCCATCTGATCGTGGATGGCTACAACGTCACCAAGACCGGCTATCCCGAGCTTTCGCTGGCCGATCAGCGCACCCGGCTCATCCGGCAGCTCGGCGCGCTCGTCTCGCGGACCGGCGCGGAAGTCACGGTGGTGTTCGACGGGGCCGGCGTGCTGTCGGTGCCCACCGCGGCGCCGCGCGGCGTCCGGGTCCTGTTCTCCGATCCCGGCGTGCTGGCCGACGACGTGATCCGCGCCCTCGTCATCGCCGAACCGCCCGGGCGGCCGCTCGTGGTCGCCACGTCCGATCGCGCTGTGGCCGATTCGACCAGGAGTTCGGGTGCGCATCCGGTGGCTTCCGCGGTGCTGCTGACCCGGCTCGGCCGCGTCTAGCGTTCGAACACCCGCACGAAATTGTCGGTGGGTGCCTTTACCGTGTTTCCTGTCCGGCCCGAACATGGGACAAGGAGGCAGGAGATGCAGGAAGAAGCCGTGATCGTGGACTGTGGCCGTTGCGTGGCGCGCGGAATCCGCTGCGCCGACTGTGCGGTCAGCGTGCTGTTGAACGCGCCACCGGCAATCGAATGGGACGACGAGGAAATGGCCGCGATAGAGGCGCTTGCCGAAGGCGGATTGATTCCGCGGCTGCGGCTTGTGCCGATGACGGTCCGGCGGCGGGACCACGCGGCCTGACAGTCACATCCCCCAGTGCGGCAGGAGGTCGAATCCCTCGGCGAACGGTCTGTAATCATCACGCTGGCGATTGTTAGCTCAGTCACACTCGGACTGTCGTTGCTGGTCTGAACGGAATAAGCGTGGGTTACGCAGAGTTTTTGCGTGCCTGCTGCTGGACGCGGCGGCCCCTGTTTCGTAACCTAGCCGAGATCTCGCGGCCGGTAGCTGTGGCACCCCCGCAACAGCGACGCGAGATCGCCGCCGAAACAGCTTTGTCGGGGAGCTGTGCCGGAACCACTGTCGCTGGCAGGACCCAGGTGCGGTACTTCCGTGCCGGGATCAGGCGAGCACCGTGGTCGATGCCGTTCGCCGGACGTGTGTGGTGTCTGCTCCGGTGAGCAGAGGGCCCCCGACCTCTGCAGGCGACCGGCAGGTGGCCGAGTGCAAAGGAGACACGCGCGGCGTGCAGTCGCAACCGATCAAGCGTGTGGTCGCAGGAGCCATCGCAGCGGCCGCGGTGATCACCGCGGTTGGTGTCGGAGTTCCGGCCAGCGCGATCACCCTCCCCGCCCTCCAGGCCCCACCCACCAACTC
>NZ_WMBA01000063.1 GCF_009707865.1 Amycolatopsis pithecellobii | reverse complement strand
CATGGGGGGTTGCTGACGCGCGGGGGGTTGCTGACGCGCGGCCGGTGGCCGGGCCTGCTGGGGGCGCTGCGGCTGCCGGTTGGCCGGAGCGCGCCGCGCCGCGGCCGGGTCGCGGCGGTGCACCCACACCTCCAGCACCACGATCGCCAGTGCCAGCACACCCATCGCGACCGCGCCGGGGAGGAAGCCGCTCGCGCCGCACAGGGCCGCCAGTGCCAGGGCCGGGATGATCGCACACAAGCTGAACGGGTCGATCCGCGACAAGGAGTAGCGCGCACCCGGCCTCGCCATCGCGCTACCTCCTGTATCGGCTACCGAACGTCCAACCGTCGAAAGTGTACCGGGGTGGCGGATCGAGGCTCCCGGATCATTCCCTGATCACTTGCCGAAGGCCGCAACACGACACAATCGGGTCATACCGCCGGCCCCGCCGAGATCCTTCCCGGCCGCAAGGCGGCGGGCACCGGCGCTGCCGAGGCGCGTCCGGCCTCAGAACAGTGCCGGGTCGCCCCAGGCCAGGGCTGCCGGGCTGCCTGCGCCGGGGTGCAGCGGCGACGGTCCGGCGCCGCGGCGGGACATCTCCAGGCGTAGCCGCCGGGCGCCGGTCACGTTCACGTCGATCGTCGCCGGGACGCCCCACGTCACGGTCACCTCCGCGGCCGGCCGGCCGTCGACCGACACCCGGAACGTGCCCACCTGGAACGGTTCCCGGGCATCGTCGAGCACGCCGGCCGCCGAGGTGAGGCGTGCGTACTTGCCACCAAGGTCCACGTCCACCACACCCCGCGCCTGGCCGCGCAGCACGATGCTGTGTTCGTAGCGCACCCGCCCGAGGTCGGCAGCGGCGGAGCGCACCTGCGGGTCGTGCGCCTGCCACGGAACCTCGTCCGCCAGCCGCAGCCGGGTGCGTTCGCCCGTACCGAGCCACCGCCCGCGCTCGGGCATCGGGTGCGCGCCCTTCCCCGTCATCGCCGCGAGCAGCCCCGCCACCCCGTCGTCGTCGATGCGGTGAATCCGGTAATGCGTGGTGGAGTAGGCGTTCAGAAACGACGGGATCTCCTCGACCGACCGGCCCGGCAGCACGACCGGCAGGATCCGTTCCGTCGCCTCGCGCAGGTTCTTCGTCAGCATGTCCCGCAGGCGCGCCGCCTCGAACCGGGCGCCGCGGCCTTCGTCCGCGGGCCCGCCGCCCTCGGCGCGCTGTTTGTAGGCCGGCGAGGCGACGGCCAGAATGAAATCCGCGCGGTCCAGATGTTCCGTCGCCCACAATGACCAGTCCATTCTGACGTGGTCGTCCCATTGATCCAGGCGCACATCGAGACCGATTCGCGCGCGCAGATGGGTCGCCAGCCGCGCCACCTGTGCCATGTGCTCGGGTGAATCCTGCGAATAGGTGACGAACACCAGCGGCGGTTTCGGTTCGGCCATGAAATCCAGTGTCGCCGACCCGGGTCGCTCAGCACGGGAATGTCCAGTTTTTGTCTCCTTTCTGCGCCGCGAATGCCCTGATTCTGTCCAGTTTTTGTCAACTGAGATGCCTTTTTCGTATCGCCGCACACATCTACTATCGGACCGGTCCGGACAATCGGCCGAGGGGGCGATGACACGCGTGTACGAGTACGACGTGTTCATCAGCTACCACCGCACGGGAGCGCTCGTTCCGGCCTGGGTTCGCAACCATTTCCATCCGCGCCTCGCCGAGTTGCTGGACGAGAACCTCCCCCGGGAGGCGAAGATCTTTTTCGACGAGGAGATCACCAGCGGTGGAAAATGGCCGTACGAGGTCCGGTCCGCCCTGCAGCGCGCCCGCATTGTGGTCGCGGTGTGCTCACCGAAGTACTTTTACGACGAATGGTGTCTCGCCGAGTGGTATTCCATGGCCAAACGTGAACAGCTGGTGGTACCGGGGCAAGGGCTGATCTATCCGGTGATCTTCTGCGATTCCGCGAATTTTCCCGGTTATGCGCACGAGCGGCGCATGCGGGATCTCAAGAACTGGAATCAGCCCTATGCGCATTTCCAGGACGCCCCGGCCTACCTGGACTTTCACCGGGAGATGGAGCGGATCGCGATCGAGCTGACCGGACTTCTCGACGAGGTGCCACCATGGCAGCCGGACTGGCCGGTGGAGACCCCGGAGCCGCCCGCGCCCGGAACGTCGCGGCTGCCGAGGTTCTGACCGATGCCGGGCACCGTGGTCACGTTCTATTCCTACAAGGGCGGCGTCGGGCGGAGTTTCACCACGGCCAACATCGCCGTGCTGCTGGCCCGCTGGGGATACCGGGTGCTGTGCGTGGACTGGGACCTGGAGGCGCCGGGACTGCCCGACTACTTCCGGCCGTTGCTGGGCGCGGAACCCGCGGCCGGCGTCGTCGATCTCGTCGACGATTTCCTGGCCGGTGCGTCCCAGCCCGGCGCGCACATCACGCGGCTCATCGGGGAGGGCGGGCTCGATCTCCTCGCGGCGGGCCGGGCCGACGCCCGCTACGTCGGCCGCGTGCAGGGGATCGACTGGGAAGGGCTGTACGAGCGGGGATTCGGCGAGTACCTCGAGGAATGCCGGCAGCAGTGGATCACCGACTACGATTTCGTCCTGCTCGACAGCCGCACCGGTGTCTCCGATATCGGCGGGATCTGCACGGCGCATCTGCCGGACCGGCTCGTCGTGTTGTACACGGCGAACCTGCAGAGCGTGCAGGGCGCGGTCGACATCGCCCAGCGGGCCAACGAAGCGCGCGACCGCCTGCCTTATGACCGGCCACGGCTCACGGTCTTGCCGATCCTGTCGCGCTTCGATTCGCGCGAAGAGTACAACCGGGCGGAGGAATGGCGGCGGATCTGTCTCGACGAGACGAAAGGTCTGTACCATGACTGGCTCCATCAGGCGGTGTCGCCGGACGCGATGGCGCGGCAGCTGACGTTGCCTTACGTCTCCTACTGGAGTTTCGGCGAGCAACTGCCGGTTCGTGACGAGCCCCGACCCGGCCCGGATCAGATCAGCTACGCGCTGGAGACCGTGGCGGCCGTGGTGGCGCACGATTTCGATCGCACCGACCTGCTGGCCGAGAACCGGGACGCCTATGTCGGCGCCGTCCGGTCGAAGAAACACCAGTTCCGGCACGGCGTACGGGTCAGCTGTCCACGCTCCACTTTGGACATCGCGGCCGAGCTGGTGAAGGCGTTGGGCGAGCTGGACGTGCGGGCGAACCTCTCGCTGTCGGGGGATCGCACCCTGCTGACCCGCGCCGAGGACGACGCGCGGCACCTGTGCCTGGTGGTGGACCGGGAGATGAGCCGCTGGCAGTCGGCGGAGCTCGAACTTTTCCTGCACCGCACGGTCGGGCAGGATCGCCGGGTCATGCCCGTGCTCACCGAGCGCACGGACGCCCGCGTGCTGCCCGGCTATGTCAGAAATCTCCAGTACCTGCGCCTGGGACCGTCGCTGGGGCCGGCGGAGGTCGCGCGCGAAATCGCCGGGCAGCTGGCCGGCGGGTCTGGTTCCAGCCTGCTCGATCTGCTGCGGCAGACCACGCGCGCGCGACTGCGGCCGGCGAGGTGGTTTCTGGTCGACGAAATCCTGCGTGACCTGTTCACGGCCGACGATGCGACCGCCGACGAACTGGCGGCTGATCTCGCGCTCGCGATCCGGCCCCGGGGCCACGACGACGACCGCGTGCCCGCACCCCCGGGGGTCAGGCGCGCGCTGGAAAGCGCTGTCAAGGCGCACGAGGAAGCCACTCTGCGAAAGGAATCCGGACGACCGTGAAACGACTGAGCAGCAAGCAGACCGCGGCGATGTTCACGTTGATGAGGCTCAATCGCGAAGTCGCGAACCCGGAACTCGACGAGCTCGTGGGTTTCACGCTCGACGGCCCGGACCGCAAGCGGCTCAACGAACTCGAGCTGGTGGACAGCCGCAAGGTGGGGCGTCCCTACGTGCATGTGCTGACCGAGCGCGGCTGGTCGTGGTGTGAACAGGAGCTGAGCGCGAAAACGCCACCGGCGACCCGGCCCCGGAACCTGGTCGCCGTGGGGGCATATCTGCTTCTGGACGGCTTCGGTGAGTATCTGCGCCGGGAAAACCTGCGGCTCGCCGATCTCTTCGGGTCCACTGTGGACCTGGGGGCAACGGATATCGAAAGCCGGATCCGCATCGCGTACCGGGAACTGGCCCGCTCGCCACGGGACTGGGTCGGCCTCGCCGATCTGCGGCCGAAGCTCGGCGGCGCGCCGGCCGGGGAGGTCGACGCCGTGCTCAAGGAGCTCTACCGGACCGGGCAGGCGCAGCTGGTGCCGGAGTCCAACCGGAAAGCGCTGACCGAAGCCGACCACGACGCCGCCATCCGGGTCGGTGGTGAGGACAACCATCTCCTGTCGATCGAGGTGTCCTGATGGAACCGTTGGCGGCGCTGCGGACACTGCGCCTGGACTGGGCCGACACCCCCGATCACGTCTGGCGGGACTCGCCGTATCACGTGGACGGCCTGCACGAGGAAGCGACCGCGGCGATCGACGTGGGCATCCGCGATGCGGCGGCCAGCGACGGTCCCAGTCCGATCGGCCTGGTGCTGCAGGGACCGAAGGGGGCGGGCAAGACACACCTGCTTTCCCTTGTCCGCAAGCGGGTGCACCAGGCGGGCGGCTATTTCTTCCTCGCCAATCTCAGCGGTGGTGAGGCGTTCTGGGACAACACCGCGGAGGCGCTGCGGGCCGGACTGCTGCGGCGCGACGACTCCGGTGGGTCGCAGCTGACGAGTTTCCTGCTGCGGGTGTGTCATCGGGGCGGGGTCGACCAGCGCGTGGCCAGGACAGTCCTCAATGGACGGAAGCTGTCGCGCGGTGATGTGGACGCGTTCGTCACCGGGCTGCGGCGCATCGACGAGCAGGTCGCGGTCGAGTGCGCCGATATCGCGCGGGCACTGGTGGTCTATGGCAGCGAGGACACGACCGTCAGCCAGATCGGTGAGGATTACCTTGGTGGATATGGGGAAACGAAGAAGGGCGAGTGGGGAAAGTGGGGCATCCGGCCCCGGCTCAAGACCGCGCTCGCGCAGGTCCGTGACATCACCCGGTTGCTCGCGCTGAGCGGGCCGATCGCGATCGGGGTCGACCAGCTGGACACGCTGATCGCGCGATCATCCTTGCTGGCCAAGGAAGCCGGCCGTCGCTCCGATGACGACCTGCTTGTCGCGCAGATCGCCGACGGGCTGATGGGGTTGCGCGAGGTGACCCGCCGGACGATCACGGTGCTCACCTGCCTGCCCCCGACCTGGGCGCAGCTGAAGGCGAAAGCCGCGGACACCGTGCCCGATCGGTTCCGCGAGACGTTGACCGTCGGACGGGTGATGGACGCCGCGCTCGGGCGGGCGATCGTCGAGCGGCGGCTCGGTGTGGCCTACGAGGCAATGGGATTCGTGCCGCCGCACCCGGCGTGGCCGGTGGCGTCCGCTGCGTTCGGTGAGGCGTGGGAGCCGTACGCGCCACGGGAATTGCTCAAACGGATCGGCGCCCATATCGACGCCTGCTTGCGTGCCGGGCAGACCTGGGAGCTGACATCATTCGGCGACGTCGGTGCCCGCCCGGTGACGCCGGTGCACCCCACTGGGGCGGGCCGGTTCGCCGAACTGGACCGGCGTTTCGCGGAACTGAAAGCGGAGGCCGACGTCTCGAAGCTGCTTGACGAGGCGAGCGAAAGCGAACAGATGCCGGTGCTCATCGACGCCGCGTTGCGGGCGTGGATCTTCGAGGTCGGCAACGACAACATGGAATGGAACTCCGAACCGGCGAACGGCAGCAGCCAGGTGCACGCCCTGCTGACGCGCACCGTGCTGGAGGCCGCCGATCTGGAGGAATACTGGGCTTTCCGGGTCATCATCGCACGCCACCCGCGTGCGGCGCTGTCCCGGTTGCGCAAGGCGCGGGCGGCGACCGGGCAGCGTGCGGGCAACCAGCATCTCGTCGTGCTGCGTCCTCTGGCGTGGTCCAAAGGGGAGAAGACCCGCCTGGAACTCAAGGATTTCCGCGACACCGGTGGCTACCAGCTCGAACTGTCCGAATTGGACGTACGGACGTTCTGGGCGCTCGGGCAGCTGCTCGCCGGCGGGGGCACCGAGCTGCATGAGTGGCTCGTCGACCGGCGCCCCGCCGGGCAGTCGGCTCCGCTTTCGGCGGTGATGCCAAAAAAATCCACTGAGGACACCGCGCCGGCGGAGGGGAGCGTGACCCTCGGCAGGTCGGGCGACGAGCCGCTGCGCATCGAGCTGTCCGCGCTGCGCAAGCATGCCGCCGTGTTCGCCGGTTCCGGGTCCGGCAAGACTGTCCTTTTGCGACGGATCATCGAAGAGTGCGCCCTGGGCGGGGTTTCGTCGATCGTGCTGGACCCGAACAACGACCTCGCCCGGCTCGGCGACGCGTGGCCGGAGCCGCCGCAGGCGTGGGGCGCGCAGGACGCGGCGCTGGCCGGGCGCTACCTCGCCGAGACCGACGTAGTGGTCTGGACCCCTGGCCGTGCGACCGGGCGTCCGCTCGCGTTCGCCCCGCTCCCGGATTTCGCCGGTGTTCTCGACGACGAAGACGAGTTCACGCTCGCCGTCGAGGTGGCCGTTGCGACGGTGGCCCCGCAGGCCGGGCTCACCGGCACCACGCGCCGGACGAGCATCGGCCTCGCGGTGCTGCGGCAGGCCGTCGAGCATCACGCGCGGACCGGTTCCCGTAGCCTGCCCGGTCTGATCGAGGTGCTGGCCGACCTGCCCGACGGCGTGAGCACGCTCAACGACAGCAAGCGCATCGCCGCCGAGCTGGCCGAGGCGCTCAAAGCGGCGACGATCAACGACCCGCTGTTCGCCGGCCATGGCGCACCGGTCGATCCGGGCATGCTGCTGAAGCCGGGTGCGGGCAAACGCGCGCGGGTGTCGGTGATCAGTTTCCTCGGGTTGCCCGCCGACGAACAGCGGCAGAACTTCGTCAACCAGCTGCAGATGGAGCTTTTCGCCTGGATCAAAAGGAATCCCGCGGGTGAGCTTCCGCTCGGCGGGCTGTTCGTGATGGACGAGGCGCAGACACTGGCCTCGTCCGGCACGCTGACCGCGAGTACCCGCAGCACCATCGTGCTCGCGTCGCAGGCCCGCAAATACGGGCTGGGCCTGCTGTTCGCGACGCAGGCCCCGAAGGGACTGCACAACCAGGTGACCGGCAACGCGATGACCCAGTTCTTCGGGCGGCTCAACAGTCCGGCGCAGATCGCCGCCGCGAACGAGCTGGCCCGCGCCAAGGGCAGCCAGGTCGCGGACATCTCCCGGCTGGAGCGCGCCCAGTTCTACGTCGCGGGCGAGTCGTTCGGGTTCCGGCAGATCACCACGCCGCTGTGCCTGACGCATCACCCCAGCAGCCCGCTCACCCCGGAGGAGGTGCTCAAGCGGGCCCGCCGCGGCGAGGAATGACCCCGGCGTGGTCAGAACTTGTCAGAACTCGTCGGAGCCGGCGAGTTGCCGTTCGAGCGCGTCCGCTTGGGCGACGAGTGATTCGAGGGGCCGCGCGAAGTCGTGCCGGACGTCCAGTTTGCCCAGCGGGACGGTGCGTTTGATCAGGGCGACGCCGTCCACCACGGCCGCGCCGCCGACGTCCGACGAGCCGGCCAGCTCCAGCAGGCGGCGCAGGTCGATCTTGTCGGCCCAGCCGACCGCCGAGGAGATCTCCGCCCATGACGTGCCGTCCGCATCGGGCAGCACGTGCACCGTGGCCTGCTGCGTGCGCCCGCCTTCGGTCTCGAGCCGGAAGCGCAGCCAGCCGTCCCGGTCCTCGAGCACCTCGTACCGCAGGCGCACGTAGTTGGTCACATCGGTCCAGGGCCCGTCACTCATGGCGCAAGCTTAACCGGGCGCAGCGTCGCCACCGATACCATGGGAGACATGACGAACCCGGACGCGCACGGCTGCCCTTCCCGGGACATTCTCGATCGCATCGGGGACAAGTGGAGCGTGCTGATCCTGGGGGAGCTGGCGGACGGGCAGCCGCACCGGTTTTCCGGGCTGGGCAGGCAAGTCGAGGGCATCAGCGAGAAGATGCTGGCCCAGACCCTGCGTTACCTGGAGCAGGACGGGCTGGTCGAACGCACGGTCTATCCGGAAGTGCCGCCGCGGGTCGAGTACGCGCTGACCGAGCTCGGCCGGACGCTGCGCCGGCCGCTGGCTTCGCTGCGTGAGTGGTCGCTCACGCATGCGGCGGACGTGGCGGCGGCCCGCTCGCGCTATGCGGACCAGGTCCGGGAACCGGTAACGAACTCGCGGTCGGCTTCGTCCTCTTGGGACGCACCGGTGACGGGTGCGGCCGGCGTGGCGGCTGGTGGTGCTGCCGCCCCCGTCACGGCAGCCCACACCAGCCCGTCACACTGAGATGTCCGCAAACAAGGGTCCTCACGTTACATAATCGCAGGTCAACCACTCGATCGTGGGCGCGGCGCGGCTGGTCGCGACAGCGTGTGACAACCGTTATGTCCACAGTGGATGGTTCACAGCTTCGAGGCGAGCCGGCCGAGGATTTTCGCCGCGGGTTCGGCGGTGGCGTGCCGGTATCCGGTCCCGGCCCACAGGTGCACCCGGTCGGCGTCGCCCGCCGCGGCGGCCGCCTTGCGCATCGGGCTCGTCAAGTAATGCACCGCGGGATAGCCGAGCGGCGCGACGTCTTCGTAGCGTTCGATGAACGTGTTGTCGAGGCCGCGTGCGGGCCGGCCGGTGAACGCGCGCGTGAGCACCGTCCGGTCCCGCGCGGGATCGGCGAGCGCGGCGCGATGTGTCTGCGAAGCGGCGCTCTCCTCGGACCGCAGCAGCACCGTGCCGACCGCCACCGCCGAAGCCCCGGCTTCGAGCACTTCCGTGACCACGCCGGCGGTGGCGATCCCGCCCGCGGCGATGACCGGCAGCTCGGTCACCGCCCGCACCTCGCGGACCAGTTCGGTCAGCGGGATGTCCGCGGGAAGGCGGTCCGGCGTGAACGTGCCGGAGTGCCCGCCGGCCGCGATGCCTTGGACGGCAAGGAAATCCACCCCGGCCTCGGCGGCCTGGCGCGCTTCACCCGGTGCGGTCACCGTCTGTCCGGTGAGCGTGCCCGCGCCGCGCAACGCCGTGATGACCGCCCGGTCCGGCAGCCCGAACGTGAAGGTGACCAGTGGGACCGGATCGGCGAGCAGCAGGTCGATCTTGTCGCGCCAGCGATCGTCGTCCTCGGTGCGGGGGATACTCGCGAGGTCGATGCCGTACGGGTCGGCCTCCGGCTGCAGTTTCCGCGCATACCGTTGGTAGGTGACCTCGTCGATCGGGACCGGGTTGGGCGCGAACAGGTTGACTCCGAAGGGAATCGACGCGCCGCGCACCTCGGTGATCTCGCGCGCGAGGGTTTCAGTGGGCTTGTAGCCCCCGGCGAGCAGGCCCGCGCTTCCCGCCTCCGCGGCCGCTGCGACGAGCCGTGGCGTGGTCGGGCCACCGGCCATCGGCGCCGCCAGCACCGGCACCGAGAACCCGAGCCCGGTGAACATGCGGTGCATCAGATTCCCTCCAACAGCTCCTGCAGATAGAGACCGCGGGCCGCGTCGAGCGGATGAGGACTGCCGGAACGGACGGCCTCGGTGAACTCGTGCATGATCGTCTTCTGGACCTCGGCGCGGTCGTCGAGCGCGTAGCCGGGGGAGTCCTGCAGCTGCACCGGCCCCGCTTCGGTGACCACGAGGCAGTTGAGGATCTGCACGGGCATCGGTGCGGTGATCGACAACGCGGCCTGGCTGAGGGCGTCGTTCTCGTGCCGCACGGTCAGCGCGACCCAGCGGGCCGGGTCCCCGGCGGCGTGGACCTCCGCGATGGGCCCGACCGCCGCGTCCAGCAGGTCGAGCATGTGCGGGCCGAGGTCGAGCAGTGCGCCGCGCCGGACCCGCCACGGCGTGGCGAACACGCCACCGGGGCGGGCACCGCCGCCGAGGTACTCCGCGGTCGCGCCGATCGGCTCGGCGGCGCGAGCGGCGTGGATGAACGTGCGCACCGGTTCGCGGTAGCGATTCGTGAGCACGATCTGGCTGATCACCCCGGCCTCGGCGACGGCGTCCGCGACCGCGCGGGCCTCGGCGAGGGTGAACCCGAGCGGCTTCTCCAGCAGCAGATGCCGCCCGGCCGCGGCGGCGCGCGGGGCGTACCGGGCCTGGATGTCCGGCGGCACGGCGAACGCGACGGCTTCGCAGCCGTCCAGTAACTCGTCGAAACTCGACGCCGCTTTCGCCTGGTACTTCGCGGCGAGCGCCGCAGCGGCGTCCGGCCGCCGGGCCCACACCGCGGCCAGGCGGGTGCCGGGCCCGTGCTGGATCATCGGCGCGTGAAACGCCCCGGCCCAGGGCCCGGCGCCGACGAGGCCGACCGTCAGAGGATCGCTCATGACGGCACGGTAACCCCCGTGCTAGCTTGAGTTCCATAAGCGGCGGAGCCGCTTGCTGTGGGCTGTCAACCCGCACCGCCGCGGGTTCTCAGGTGGTTCCTCGGGAGGACAGCGCCGACGTGGTGTATTGGCATACATGAGGAGGCGATCCCGGAGCGAGGGGCCGCCTGAGGTTCCGCCACCCACACCGCCACGCAAACCACATTCGAAACGGTCTCTAGGAAAACCGCACCGGGAAATGCTCCATACCACGCAGGACGAGATTGCGGCGGTACGGCGGCTCGTCCGTCGTCATGGTCATGGTGAGCCCGCGGCTGACCAGTTCGCGCAGCACGACCTCCATTTCCAGCCGCGCCAGTGGGGCGCCGAGGCAGTAGTGGATGCCGAGGCTGAAGGTGAGGTGCCGGTTCACCGGGGCGGACCCGGCGTAGCGGGTGATGTCGAACCGGTCGGGTTCGGCGAAGGCGCCCGGGTCACGGTTGGCCGAGCCGAACAGGAGCACGACCCCGTCGCCCGCGGCGAATTCGTGGCCCGCCAGCGTCGTCGGCTCGTGCGCCAGCCGCGTGGTCATGTGTACCGGTGAGTCGTAACGCAGCATCTCCTCGACGGCGGGCGCCGCGAGATCCGGCTGCGCCCGCAGCAGCTCGTACTGGCCGGGGTTGCGGATCAACGCGAGGAGCCCGTTCGCGACGAGGTTCACGCTCGTTTCGTGCCCGGCGACCAGCAGCGTGACACACGTGGCGAGCATCTCGTCCTCGGTGAGCACGTCGCCCTTTTCCTCGACCGCGGCGAGCGCGCTGATCAAATCGTCCTTCGGGTCCGCGCGCCGTTGCCGGATCAGATCACGGAAGTAGCCGACGAACTCCCGCGCGGCCTGCGTGCGCGCGTCACGTTCTTCGGGCAGCAGCAACGGATCCGGGTCGAATCCGCGGGCCAGCGCGCGCGACCAGCGTTGCAGGTCCGGATGATCTCGCGCGGGTGCGCCGAGCAGTTCCGCGATGATCGTCAACGGCAACGGGTAGGCGAGCGAGGTGATCACGTCGGCTTCGCCCTTGGTGACCATCGCGTCGAACAGTTCCTTGACGAGCGCTTCGATCCGTGGCCGCAGCGCCGAGATCGTCTTGGCCGTGAACGCCTTGCTGACCAGGCCGCGCAGTCGCGTGTGGTCCGGAGGGTCCATCCACAGGAACGACGTGGGCAGGTCGACGTGCTCGACGCCGGGATGGAACAGTTCGGCCTCGTGCGCGTGACTCCAGTTGTTGTCCTGCAGCACCGCGGCGCAGTCGCCGTAGCGGGTCACCAGATGCACGCCCAGCGGGGTGGAGATGATCGGCTGTGCCTCGCGCGCCACGGCGTAGCGCGGGTACGGGTCCGGCCAGTGCTTCGGGTCGAGCGCATCCAGTGCCGCACCGGGATTCGGTGGCGGCGGACTGTCCGCAGTGGACGGTCCATCCGGTGGGAACACCATGCAGGTGGTGGTTCCGTGCGCGATGAGCTTCCCGTCCGGGTCGGTGACCCGGCCCTCGGCCGTCGCTGTCCGCTTGCCGACGTGTACCACCTTCGCCTCGCAGGTGAGCTGTGCGCCGTCGAGTGCGACCGCCCGGATGAAGTTGACCTTCAGCTCCAGCGTCGTGTACAGCGCCCCGTCGGCGATCGCGGTGTAGACGGCGCTGCCCATCGCCGTGTCCAGCAGCGTGGCGATCACCCCACCGTGCACTGTGTACAGTGCGTTCGCCGTCGCGGGCGATGGCTTGAGCGTCCAGACGGTCCGGCCCTCTTCGAGGGTTTCCAGCAGCACCCCCAGCGAGTGGCCGACGCCGATCCCGGACTCGACTCCGTAGTCCACCAAGGATTTCAGCTCGTGCAGCCGGCGCTGCCGTGGGGTCAGTGGGGTCTCGCTCATGGTGGCCTTTCAGCGCAGGCGGACGGGTAGCGCCCGCATCCGGCGGATGGAGATGTTCGGCAGATAGGTCAGGTCCCCGGCGGCGAGCGCGAGCCGGGGTGCGCGCCGCACGAGTGCGTCCAGCGCGATCTCCACCTCCAGCCGTGCCAGCGCGGCACCGAGACAGAAGTGGATTCCCTTGGCAAAACTCAGATGTGCGGGTGCCGGCCGGGTGTAACGGGTGAGGTCGAGGCGTTCGGGATCCTCGAACACCTCCGGGTCGCGGTTGGCCGAGGCCAGCAGCAGCACGATTCCGTCGCCGTTGTCGAACGCGTGCCCGGCGAGGTTCAGCGGACCCCGTGCGACGCGTGCCGCGATCTGCACCGAGGGTTCGAAGCGCGCCAGTTCCTCGATCGCGTGTGGTGCGAGGCCCGGGGTGTCCCGCCACAACGCGAGCTGTCCGGGATTCCGCAGCAGCGCAAGGGTTCCGTTGGCTATCAGGCTCACGGTGGTCTCGAACCCGCCGGACAGCAGCAAGGCGAACGTGTTGAGCAGTTCCGGCTCGGTGAGGACGTCGCCCTGCTCCTCGACGGCGGCGAGTGCGCTCACCAGATCGTCGGCGGGCTCGGCACGTCGTTTCGCCAGCAGGTCACGGAAATACGCCTGCCCGTCCCGCATCGCGCGGGCACGAGTGTCGCGTTCGGACGGAGACAGCAGCGGACCCGGGTCGAGCCCGCGGGCGAGCGCGCTCGACCAGCCGCCGAACAGCGGCCGGTCTCGTGCGGGCACGCCGAGCAGACCGCAGATGACGCGCAGCGGCAGCGGGTAGGCGAACGACTCGACCAGGTCCAGCTCGCCGGCGGCCCGCGCCTCGTCGAGCAGTTCGGCCACAGTGGACTCGATGAGCGGGCGCAGCCCGGCGATCACCCTTGGGGTGAAAGCCTTGGCGACCAGACCGCGCAGCCGGGTGTGGTCCGGAGGGTCGAGGAACAGGAACGGCAGCTGCTCGGGCGGCACCTCGGGGGCGAACGGGTTGAACCCGTTCGCGTCGGCGCGGCCCCATTTCGTTTCGCTGAGCGCGGTCGAACAGTCGTGGTAGCGGGTGACCAGCGCCATCCCGCCCGGCAGCCGGTACAGCGGCGTGGCTTCGCGGAGCGCCCGGTACCGCGGGTACGGATCCGCGCGGTGCTCGTAGTCGAAGCCGGTGAACGTGGTCATCGGCGCAGCCGCACCGGCAGGCTGTCGAGACCGTGGATGGCGACCGTGTCCCGCCACACGGGTTCACCTGCCGGCGCGAGGTCCGGTGCGCGGCGCAGCAGTGCGTCGATCGCGAGCCGCACTTCCAGCTTCCCGAGATGTGAGCCGAGGCAATAGTGGACGCCACCGCCGAACGACAGCGGCCGCGGCGGCGGTGCCTGCCCGGCGAACCGGGTGATGTCGAGCCGGTCCGGGTCCTCGTAGACCTGCGGATCGCGGTTCGCGGCGGCCATCACGACCATGACGCCTTCGCCGCGCGGCAACGTCCGGCCCGCGAGTTCCTTGTCCGCCAAGGCAACGCGGTGGGTGAACTGGACCGGCGGCTCGTAGCGGAGCAGC
This sequence comes from Amycolatopsis pithecellobii, assembly GCF_009707865.1. Taxonomy (GTDB): domain Bacteria; phylum Actinomycetota; class Actinomycetes; order Mycobacteriales; family Pseudonocardiaceae; genus Amycolatopsis_E; species Amycolatopsis_E pithecellobii. The sequence goes on along the minus strand of NZ_WMBA01000063.1, from coordinate 31,370 downwards.
TCGTCGGTACCCGAGGAGGCGAGTTCCGGCCGTGACCGCCACAGCTCGAGCTGGTCCGGATTGCGCAGCAGCGCCACGATTCCCTTGCCGATCACGTCGGTCGCGGTCTCGTACCCGCCGATCAGCAGGCCTGCCGACAGGCCCCGCAGTTCGAGGTCGCTCGCCCGGCCGTCCTCGAGCGCCGCGGCCATGTCACTGAACATGTCCTGCCGGGGGTACTTGCGGCGCCGGTCGATCTGTTCGCCGAAGTACGCTTCGAACTCGGCCTTCGCGATATCGCGGCGCGCGAGCTGTTCGGGGGTCTGCAGGATGTCCGGGTCGGTGCCGTGCACGAGCGCCATCGACCAGTCCATCACGGCCCGGTAGTCCGCACGCGGGATGCCGAGCAGTTCGGCGATGATGGTGAACGGCAGCGGCCTGGCGAAGGTTTCGATCAGATCCACTTCACCGGCCGCGATCGCCTTGTCCAGCAGCCGGGTCACCAGGCGCTCGACGCGCGGCCGCAATCCCGTGGTGTGGCGCGGGGTGAAGGGCCGGTTGACCAGGCCCCGCACCCGGGTGTGCTGCGGCGGGTCCATCCGCACGATCCCGCCGGGCACGTCGTCGGGTGCGACCCCGGGCCGCAGCGGGTTGATGCCGTCGTCGTAGCCGTGCCCCCACTCCGGATCGGCCAGCACGGCGGCAACCTCGGCGTACCGCGTCGCGATGTGCACGCGGGGTTTGAGCCGGAACAGCGCGGTGTGCTCGCGCAGGGCGGCGAACCGCGGGTAGGGGTTGGACCGGTGAGCGGGATGGAAGGCGTCGAACACGACCGACACGGCGAAGATCCTCTCCTCGGCCCGGTGACCAATCCGGCCGAAAGCAGCCGGCGTGTCCTTTGTAGTGACCGGATCACGATGCCGCGGGGTTCATCGGAGCGTCGAATCCCGCCATAGGAACGGCCGGGGCGTCGTTGCCCGCCCGGCGCGGGCGGGATACCGAGGACAGGTGCCGAACTACATTCTGGACCAGAGCTTTCCCAGCGAACGGGACCGGCTGGAGGCGATGGCCCGCACCTGGGATCCCGGGACGCTGCGGATCATCGGGGAACTGGGCATCGGCAAGGGAAGCCGCTGTCTGGAAGCGGGCGCGGGCACCGGTTCCATCGCGCGGGCGCTCGCCGGGATCGTCGGGACGGGCGGGGAGGTGCTCGCCGTCGACCGGGACACGCGGTTCCTCGACGATCTGCCCGCGCCCGCCGAGGTGCTGCGCGCCGACCTGATGACCGGCGACCTCCCGGCCGCCAGGTTCGATCTCGTGCACGCGCGGCTGCTCGTGGCCCACCTGCACCCGCATTCCCTTGCGCTGCAACGGCTTGCCGCCGCGGTCGCGCCCGGTGGCCGGCTGCTGGTGGAGGAGGTCGACTGGACCCACGCCGGCCAGGTCGAACCGCCGGAACCCGGGCACGCCGCGATGATCGCGTCCTTGACCGAGGTCATGACGGGTTTCGACGCCACCTATGGCCGCCGCCTCCTCGGTGATGTCCTGGACCTCGGCTTCACCGACGTGTCCGCGCATTATCGGGGTGCGCAGTCCGGGCACGAGAAGGCCTGGCTGCCGTGGCAGCTGCTGGTCGAGCAGTTCCAGGACCGGATCGTCCACAACGGACTGATGTCGGCCGCGCAGGTGGAGCACTGGTGGTCCCTCAGCCGCGCGCGGGCGCATCTGGTCACCGGCCCGGCGTTGTTCGCCGTCCGGGCCCGCCGTCCGCCGATCCCGATGGACCGATAGGCGCTGCCGTTTTTCGTTGCCTTCGGCCCCGCACGTGCGCCAGATTGGCAGTGCCGGAACTCGATGGGGGTGAGGTCGTGAAGCAGACGGTGCCGGGCCGGTTCGACGAGGCCGCCGATCGCCACCCGGATCAGGTCATTTCGTTGCCGGGCGAGCAGGAAACCCTGACGTACGCGCAACTACGGGACTCGTCGCGGCGGATGGCGGCGGGGCTGGCCGCTGCCGGTGCCGTGATGGGCGACGCGATCGGTGTGCTCGCCCCGAATTCCGCCGCCTTCCTGCAGGGTGTGCTGGCCGCGGGGCGGCTCGGCGCCGCCGCCTGCCCGCTGCCGTTGCCGATGGGCATGCGTGATCTCGACGGCTACCTGCGCCGTACTCAGGCCATTGTGGACAGAGCGAGGATGACACACCTCGTCACCGTGCCGAAGCTGCACGCGGTGACCGACCGGCTCACCGGCGTGCGGGCCTTCGATGCCGCCGACCTCGCCCGGCACGAACTCGCGCCGTTGCCGGGTGCGACGGAGAACCACACCGCCATCCTCCAGTTCACGTCGGGCAGCACAGCGGCACCGAAGGGTGTGGTGCTGACCCACGCGAACGTGTTGTCCTGCGCGGATTCCATCACCGCGGCGATCAAGATCACCGATGCCGACGCGTGGGGCAGCTGGCTGCCGTTGTTCCACGACATGGGGTTGTTCGGCACGCTCACCGGGCTGTTCAACGGGATTCCGGTCACCGTGTGGTCGCCGGTCACCTTCGTGAAGAGCCCCGCCGGATGGCTGGGCCAGTTCCTGGCCACGGGTGCGACGATCTGCGCGATGCCGAACTTCGGTTACGACTACCTGCTGGCCACCGTGCCGGAAGACCGCGAACTGGACATGGCGCACTGGCGGGTCGCGTTCAACGGCGCCGAGTCCATTTCGGTCCGCTCGCTGCGCGCGTTCATCGATCGCTTCGCGGGCGCCGGTTTCCGTCCGGAGGCGATGACCCCGGCCTACGGCCTCGCCGAGGCGACACTGGTCGCGACCTTGCCGCCGCTGGACCGCGAGCCGGTGTGCGAATGGGTGGACCGCGCCGTGCTCGCCGCCACCGGGAAAGCGCTTCCCCGCGCGGAAGGCCCTGGTGCCCGCGGAATCGTCGGGCTGGGTCACGCGGTGCCGGGGATGTGCGTGCGGATCGGCGGCGGGCGGCCGGACGGCGAAGTCGGGGAGATCGAAGTGACCGGCCCCGCGGTCACCAGCGGCTATCTCGGCCGGCCCGACGGACCCTTCACCCAGGATGGCTGGCTGCGCACCGGCGACCTCGGCTACCTGCGGGACGGGCAGCTGTTCTTCACCGGCCGTAGCAAGGAAATGATCACCGTGCGGGGCGAGAACGTGTACCCGCTCGACGTCGAGGCGATCGCGCAGCTCGTGCCGGGGGTCTACAAAGGACGGTGTGTCGCGTTCGTCGACGACGAGCGGATCATCGTGTGCGCCGAGACCGCGTTGCGCGACGCCGGCGAACGTCAGCGGCTGACCGACGACATCGCCGGCCGCTGCTCGGTCGAGCTCGGACTGTCCGGTTTGGACGTCAAGCTTGTCCCGGCGCGCACCATTCCCCGGACCACCAGCGGCAAGCTCCAGCGGCTCGGCATGCGGGAGCGGTACAAAAGGGAGAGCACATGACCACCGCACCGGACATGGACCAGATGCACAGCCTCGGTGTGTTCCGGCACTACGACCGCAATCACTGGCGGCTGGCCACGGTACCGCTTGAGGAAGTCGACGCGACTCTGGTGAAACCCGAGTACGTCACGCTCGTGAAGAGCGCGGTGATGGGCGAGTCCAACGTGATCGCCGCGGTGCACGGGTTCCTCAACGAGTTCGCCGACGACTACGACTTTTCCGCGTTCGCGGTGATCTGGGGCTACCAGGAGGTGCAGCACCACTACGCGTTCACCTCGTGGCTGCAGGCCGTGGGGGAGAAGGTGGACAACCGTGCGGTCGCCGCGATGCGCGCGCCGTACGACCCGGGCACCACCCCGTCGGCGACGCTCGCCACCAACATCATCTCCGAGCTGACCGTCAACCACGTGTACCGCGCGGTGTCGGCGTGGGTGGACGAGCCGGTGCTCAAGGACCTGCTGCTGCGGGCCAGCCGGGACGAGGCCGGGCACGCGCGGGAATTCCGGCACTTCGCGGCGAAACGGCTCCAGGAGCACCCGGACGAAGTGCCGTCCGTGCTGGAAACGCTGTACTTCTACACCGCGGACGACAAGATCAAGCATCCGGTCGGGGTGTTCAAGGCGGGGCTCGACGAGCTCGCCGAAAGCGAAACCATCGACACCGGGTTCGAGCTGTTCCTCGACACGGTCGCGGACGGGGGAGAACTCGACGCGCTGCAGGGCAAGATCCGCCGCACGTTCGGCTCGCTGACCGGGTTCGACCTGTCCACCAACCGGGCGGTACGCCGCGCGCTGGCGACGGCGCTGACATGACGGTCACGCTGCCCTGGGCCCGGCGGGCGGACCACCACTGCTTCGGCTGCGCACCCGGCAACCCGCGCGGGCTCGCGCTCGAGTTCGAAGAGGACGGCGACCGCCTGCGCACCGAGTTCACTGTGGACAGACACTACGAGTCCTATCCGGGTGTGGTGCACGGCGGGATCCTCGCGCTCATCTGCGACGAGACGATGGGCAACCTGGTCGTGCTGCGGCTCGGCGTGGCCGCACTGACCACGTCGATGCGCACCCGCTATGTGGGCGTGGTGCGGATCGGTACCCGGTACCGCTGCGTCGCGCACGCCCAGTTCACCGAGGGACTGGTGCGGGCGAGCGCCGAAGTCCTCGACCCGGACGGCGCCCTCGTCGGCGCCGCGACTGCCAACTACCACGTAACAAGGAGCCTGGGATGACCCGGTTGAGCAAGCCGTTGGCCACCACCGTCACCGAGATCGTCGCCGCCGAGCTGGGCCGCCCGCCCGAGACCCTTCGCGGTGACACCGATCTGCGCGCCGTCGAGGGCGCCGACTCGATCAAGGTGCTGCGGATGATCGCGAAGATCGAGCAGACCTACGGCGTCGAATTGGAGGACGACGACATCTTCGGGCTCACCACGATCGACGAAGTCGTCGCGGTCGTCAGCAAGGCGATGGGATGACCGCCGCCACCAACCAGCACTACGACCTCGACCCGGAGCTGTTCGCCGGGTTCCTCGACCCGCTGCGCAAGTATTCGGCGGGCCTGTTCGAGGCCGACGTCACGACGCTGGAACAGGCGCAGCGGCGCAAACTTTCGTTCGTGGCGGGGCAGTTGCAGCTGCTGGGTGGTGAGCGGCTGCTCGACGTCGGCTGCGGCTGGGGATCGTTGCTGCTGTTCATGGCGGCCGAATACGGCTGCCGCACGGTGGGGATCAGCCCGGCGGCGCGGCAGCACGAGTACATCGCGTCGCGCGTCGGCGAGCTGGGCCTGCGCAAACTGGTGCGGACCGAGGTCACGTCGTTCGAGGCATATGAGCCGCAGCCGCGGGCCTTCGACGCGGTGACGATGCTCGGGTCGGTCGTGCATATGCCGGATCTGCCCGCGGTGTTCGCGAAGATCCGCCGCGCGCTGCGTCACGGTGGGCGGCTGTATCTGTCGGAGAGCTGTTTCCGTAACGCGGCGATCCGGGAGGGATTCGACACCCGGCCGGGCACCGAGTTCGTGCGCAACGGCATCTTCGGCAACGGCGAGCTGCGGCCGCTGTCGGAACTGGTGGCGGGCGCGGAATCGGCGGGTTTCTCCATCCGCGCGGTGCATGACCTCACCAATGACTACCGCCGCACGATCGACCGGTGGATCGAGAACCTGCACGCCCTGCCGGACTCGCCCCAGCGGGCCGATCTGCTGCACTACCTGGAAATCGCCAACGCCGGCTGGGGTTACACCACCAAGCACTACGCCCTGGTCTGCGCAAAGACCCGTTACTGATCCGACCGAAAGCAGGCGGATACGGTCCGCAGCCGATCTGGCTGTAGCCACCCGTTTCCGCCGTGGCTGCCGTCGGATCGGTAACGAACGACACAGTGGAGTGGCCATGAACGTCCTTCCCGCGCAGGACATGGCGGACGCGGTCGGAAAGTACTTCGCCACCGCGGCACAAGCCAGGGCCTGGACCGTCGAGACCACATTGGACTGGACGCGCGCCGACGCCGGGCGGTTGACCGAGGGGCAGCTTTCCGCGGTCGAGTTCATCACCGTCATCGAGGACCATCTGCCCGGGTACTTCTCGCTCTACACCGAGAACTTCCCGGTGGACGCCTCGGTCGAGCCGTGGCTGTACGAGCACAACCGTGAGCTGTACCACTTCACCGTCCGCTGGGCGGCCGAAGAGGACACGCACGCCCGCGCACTGGCGAGGTACCAGGTCGCGTCCGGGATGCGGGACGAGGCGGGGGTCCGTGAGCGGCTGATCGAACCGGGGCAGGCGCAATTCGAGTTGCCCTTCGACCACCCCGTCCAGTTCTTCGCCTACGCGCTCGTCCAGGAGAAGGCCACCCAGATCTACTACCAGCAGCTGCGGGCCGTCGCCGGGGATCCGGTGCTGGCCGAAGTGCTGACCAGGCTCTCCCGCGACGAGGCCCGTCATTTCACGTTCATGGCGGACGTGGTCTCGGCGTACCTGCGGGTGCACGGCGACGCGGTGCTGGACCCGATCCGCGCGGTCATCGCGGAGTTCCGGATGCCGCTGGCCGGCGCGATCCGTGGCTACTGGCGGTGGGCGCTCAAGATCGCCGACACCGCGCGTTATGACCACACCGACGCCTACGAGCATCTGATCAACGTGATGAACCGGGCGGTGGACACGCCCAGTGAACGCCTCGGTGAACTGGTCAGGTTCGTCGGCGCTTGCCGCACCATTGCCTAAATTTCCCCCTCCCGCTGCCCGATGATTCACCGGGTGTTCTCCGGCGTGCACCAGGCTGGAGGTGATCCGGGAGGTCGGGCATGGAGTTCAGACATCTGGTCTCATTCCTCGCCATTGCCGAGGAACTGCACTTCGGCAGGGCGGCGGCGCGGCTGCACCTGACGCAGCCGTCGCTGAGTCAGCAGTTGCAGCGGCTGGAACGCACGCTCGGGGTGGAGCTCGTCGCGCGCACGTCACACGAGGTGCGGCTGACGTCGGCGGGCCGCGCGTTCGAGGTCGAGGCGCGTGCGATCGTGTCGCAAGTGGACAAAGCGGCACAATGCGCGCGGGAGGCGGCGGCCGGGCGCACCGGCACCGTGCGCGTCGGCTACAACTTCCCCGCGGGGCAGCACATCCTGCCCATGACGCTGGCGAAGATGCACGCCGAGTTCCCCGACGTGATGGTGCGGCTGGAGGAGAAGCGCACCGGTCCGCAGCTGCAGGCGCTCGCCGACGGCGAGCTGGACATCGCGCTCGTCTACGGCCGCCCCGTCACCAGCGACTTCCAGTACCGGCGGCTGCTGCGGCTGCCGATGGTCGCGGTCGTCGGGCAGGGCCACAAATGGGCGGGGCGACCGGGCGTTCCGTTCGCCGAGCTGGCGCACCAGCCGTGCATCCTGTTCGCCCGTGAGCAGTCCCCGGCGATGTACGACGCGATCCTGTCGGCAGCCGAGCGCACCGGGATCCGGCTCAACGTCGCGAATGTGGTGGACGATCCGGGCGCCACCGGCATCCTCGTGTCGGTCAAGCCACTGGTCGGGTTCGCCTCCGCCTCCCGCGGCATGTTCGCGGGCGCGGCGGCCGGGGGAGTGCGGCCGGTGCCGGTGCCGCTGTATCAACCGGTGCCGATGGTGGACCTCTACGTCGTGTGGCGCGAGGGCGAGCCGACCCGGCTGCAGACCTCGTTCCTCGACTGCCTCGAAGCGGTGGGGCCGTTCGATGTGCCGGCGCTGACGCGGTTCGAGCGGGCCGGAACGCAGGCCAAGACGGCGTAATCACTGTGTAGCCGGCTTGGTCACGAACACCTCAGCAGGCGCCCGCGAGGAACTTTTCGAGCAGCGCAGTGATGGCCTCGGGTTGTTCGAGGGTGCTGGTGTGGCCGCAGTCGGGCACGATCCGCAACTGTGCCCCGCTGACCGCGGCGGCGATCCGCTCCGACTCGGGTGGCGGCGTGGCCTTGTCGTCGGCGCCGACCACGACGAGCGTCGGCACCCTGATCGCGGCCAGCTCGCCGGTGATCGGTTGCCGGCAGGCGACGCCGAGGACGGCCCGGCGCACGGCGCCACGGTCGACGCGGCAGATCCGGCGTACCCATTCGTCCACAATGGCCTGTCCGGCGGGGTCGGCGAGGAACACCGGTCCGAACAGCAGCGGTTTCACCTGGGGCAGCACGGTTTTGATACCGGCAAGCTGCTGGATGCGCGCGAGCAGCTTCTGCCGCCGGGCCTTCCGCGGGCCCTCGGCCGTGGCGCTGGTGTCGAGGAGCGTGAGCGAGCGCAGCAGCTCACCGTGGCGGGCGGCGAGCCGCTGCCCGACGAACCCGCCCATCGACAGTCCCACCCAGTGCACCGGCGCGAGGTCCAGTTTTTCGATGAGCGCCACCGCGTCGGCGGTCAGGGTGTCCATGTCGTACCCGGCTGGGGCGGGCGGGCTCGCGCCCTGCCCGCGCCAGTCGATCGTCACGCACCGGTAGCGCTCGCGCAGCGCGGCGATCTGCGGGTGGAACATCCAGCCGCTGAACAGCAGGCCATGTCCGAAAAGGACGGTCGGCGCGTCGTGGGGGCCGGTGTCGGTGTAGGCGATTCTCGCGCCGTTCACGTCGATGGTCGGCATGCTCACCTCACTGTCACGGAAAGGGTCTCGACGCCGCGTACGTTGATGCGGCCGTTCCAGCGGACGTCGTCGAGGACGGGTGCACGGAAGCGCTGGGCGAAGCGCCCGAAGGCGATCCGCGCTTCGAGCCGGGCGAGTGGCGCGCCGACACAGTGATGTGCCCCGGCGCCGAACGACACGTTCCGGTGCGCGTCCGGCCGGTCGAGGCGTAGCTGATCGGCGTCCTCGCCCCAGTACCGCGGATCCCGGTTGGCCGCGCCGAGGCAGGCCACCACCCAGGTACCGGGTGGGATCACTTTTCCCTGCGCGGCAAGGGGTTCGGTGGTGATCCGGCGCATCAGGTGCACCGGGGTGTCGTAACGGACCAGCTCCTCGACCGCGTTGGTGCTGAGTTCGGGCCGGGTGCGCAGCGCCTGCAGCTGGTCCGGATTCCGCAGCAGGGCAAGGATTCCGCCCGCGATCAGGTTCGCCGTGGTCTCATGGCCCGCGACGTAGAGAAAGCCGATCTGCGCCACCAGTTCCGCTTCGCTGAGCACGTCACCGTCGTCCTCGGCGGCGATGAGGGCGGTGAACACGTCGTTGCCCGGATGTCCGCGTTTCCAGGCGACCAGGTCCCCGATCATGGCCGTCAGCTCGGCGCTCGCGGCCCGGATCTCGGCCTGGACTCCCGGCGCCGCCAGCGGTTCGAGGCCGCGGGCCAGGGTGCCGGTCAGCTCCCGCAGCCGCCGGTGTTCCACCTCCGGCAGGCCGAGCAGTTGCGAAATCACCGAGAATGGCAAGGGAAAAGCCAGTTCGGTGACCAGATCCGCGCGCCCGGCCTCGGCGATCCGGTCGAGCGCCGCGTCGACAAGGCCGGTCACCCGCGGTTCGAGCTCCGCGACGGCGCGCCGGGTGAAAGCCTTGCCGACGAGCCGGCGCAGGCGCGTGTGGTCCGGCGGGTCCTGGTCCACAAGGGACAGTCCGCGCAGCATCCGGTTCTCCTTGCCCAGCTCGGCGGAGTCGCTCTTCCAGCTGGGCAGGGTGGTCAGGTTCCGCTCGTCCACCGAGTGTGCGGAACGCTGCAGCTTCGACACATCGTCGTAACGGGACAGGAGCCAGAAGCCCAGCGGATGCTCGCAGGCGGGCTCCGTTTCACGCAGCTTCGCGTACCCCGGATACGGGTCCTCCGCGAAATCCTCGGCGAATGGGTCGAACACGGTCAGCTCCCCGGAACCTTGAGATTGCGCATGGTCACCAATGCCGTGGCGCACAGGTTCTCTTCGGCGTCATGGACATCCGCCGCGGCGACGGTGGTGGTCCGGCCCGCCCGGATGATGCGTCCGCGCGCGATGATCCGTTCTCCCTTGGCAGGGGCGAGAAGTTTCACCGTGTAGTCGACGGTCATGTTCACCCAGCCCGGCGGGAGCACGGTGCCGGCGGCCGAACCGGCGGCGAAGTCGGCGAGCGAGCCGAGCACCCCGGCCTGGAAATAGCCGTCGTGCTGGGTCAGTTCTTCGCGGTAGGGCTGGATGATCTCCGCTTCGCCCGGAACGATCCGGCCGAACGAGAAACCGAGGTGTTTCGCGGCGGGCATGCTCAGCACGACACCGGTGACCACCTGCGCGAAGTCCGGGTTGGGGGCTTCCATCACGAGGTTACACGCTCCTTCGCAGTTCCCCGGCCAGATAACGGTTTCTGGCCGCGGCTCGCATGATCTTGCCGCTACTGGTCTTCGGCAGTTCGCCGTGCCGCGCCAGCACGACGTCGCCGAGCGAGAGTTCGTGCTCGGCCAGCACGGCGGCCCGGATCGCGCCGGTCACCTCCGCGTATTCGAGTTCGTGCCGCCGTTCCCGGTGGATTTCGGCGATCACCACGACGTTCTCCTTGTCCGGCACGGTGAACGCGGCGCAGGCCCCCGGTCGCAGCGCGGGATGTGCCGCCTCCGTCGTCTGCTCGATGTCCTGCGGGTAGTGGTTGCGGCCCCGGATGATCACCAGGTCCTTGAGCCGCCCCACCACGTACAGCTCATCGCCGTCGAACACGCCGAGGTCGCCGGTGCGCAGGAACGTCCGCCCGGTTGCGTCCGCGACGAAGGTCTCGTCATCGGGACGTTTCCAGTAGCCCTGCGCGATGTTCGCCCCGGCGACCCAGATTTCGCCGACCTCGCGCGGCCCGCACGGCCGCCGCGTTTCCGGATCCACGATCCGGACGTCCTCGCCGGGCAGGACGGTGCCCGAGCCGGCGAGCTCCTTTCCACCGGGTACCAGCCTCCCGTGGCCAAGGGCTTCGGGGTCCACAGTGGACGTCCGCGGGCCGCGGCCCTTCCGGCTGCCGGTGACGATGAGCGTCGCCTCCGCGAGCCCGTAGCAGGGATAGAACGCTTCCTCGCGAAACCCGAAGGGGGCGAAGGTTTCGGTGAAGCGTCGCAGGGTGTCCGGCCGGATCGGTTCGGCGCCGTTGAACGCGACCCGCCAGCAGGACAGGTCCAGGTCGAGCCGTTTCCCGCGGGCGGCGTGCGCGACACAGGCGTCGAACGCGAAATTGGGGCCACCGCTCGTGTGGGCCCGGTACCGCGAGATCAGATCGAGCCACCGCAGGGGGCGGCGGATGAAGGTGGCCGGGGACATCAGGATCGCGCTTGCGCCGGCGTACAACGGTTGCAGCACGTTGCCGATCAGGCCCTGGTCGTGGAAGAACGGCGCCCAGCCGACCACGGTCGAGTGCTCGTCGTGGCCGAACCCGCGGGAGATCATTTCCTGGTTCGCGGCGAGGTTCCCGTGCGAGACCATGACCCCCTTCGGGGCGGCCGTGGAACCCGACGTGTACTGCAGGAACGCCAGGGAATCCGGGGTGAGCGGGCGCGGCTCGAACTGCGTGCCCGGGAGCAGATCCACGTCGATCCGAACCAGACCGTCTATTGTGGACCTCATTGCCGAAATAGTGAGCACTGCGGAAGGCTCGCAGTCGGCGATGATGTGCCGGGTGGCGTGCTGGACCCGGTTGCGGCGCGGCGGGTTCACCGGCACGGCGGTCACCTGGGCGTACAGGCAGCCGAAGTAGGCCACGATGAAGTCCAGGCATTGCGGGAAAACCAGCAGCGCCCGGTCACCCGGTGCGCAGTCCCGCGCGAGCCGCGCCGCCACCGCGAGTGCGCGCGTGTGCAGCTCGCCGTAGGTCAGCCGCGCGGTCTCGTCACCGTTTTCGTTGACGAAGACGTACGCGCACCGGTCCGGATCGGCGTCGGCGCGGCCGCGCAGCATGTCGGGCAGCAACATGGCTCACTCCAGCGCTTCACGGATGATCGTCACGATGGCCGCGCGATGGTCCTGGTGGAAGAAGTGCCCGCCGGAAAAGGAATGCGACGTGAACTCACCGGCCGTCTCCGCCGACCACGCCTCGGCATCCGCACGCGCCACGATCGGATCCTCCGTGCCGTGGAACACCGTGATCGGGCAGTCCAGCGGTGGTGCGACGCGGTAGTCGTACTCTTCGGACACGGTCAGGTCCGCTTTGATGAGCGGGAGGGCGTACCGCTGGAACGCGGTGTGCCCGATCCCGCCGAGCCCACGGGTTTCCAGTGCGGCGGCGAATTCGTCGTCCGGCAGCCGGTGAATCGGCGTGCCGCGGGCCGGCAGCCGCGGGGCTCGGCGGCCCGAGACGAACAGCTGCACCGAGTCGAGCGCTCGCGCGAGTTCGAACGCGATCAGCGCGCCCATGCTGTGTCCATAAAGGGCGATCGGTGCGTCCAGTTTCGCCACCTGCGGCACCAGTTCGTCGAGAAGCCCGGCCAGGCTCCGCTGCGGAGGAAGCCCGGCGGCGTCCTCGCGGCCCGGCAGCTGCACCCGCACGGGCGCGATTCCGGGTGGGAACAGGGGCAGCCAGCGGGTGAACGAAGTCGCTCCGGCGCCGGCATGTGGCAAACAGACCAACCGCACCGCGGCCGTCGACGGTTCCTGCCGTAACCAGGTCATCCGGCACTCCGCACCGTGACGGGGAGGCTGCGCAGTCCCCGCACGATGAAGCTGTGGTCCTGCCATTCGAACTCGTCCGTGCGGGACTCGATGGTCTCGGTGCGCCGCAGCAGGCAGGCAAGCACGGTGCGGGCCTGTAGTTCGGCGAGCATCCCGCCGAGGCAGCCGTGCATGCCGTAGCCGAACGCGAGATGCCCGTGCGCGGTACGCGTGATGTCGAACTCGTCCGGCCGGTCGAACACGTCGAAATCGCGGTTCGCCCCGCCGAGACACAGCAACACCTGCTCACCCTCGGGAATCCGGGTGCCGCCGATTTCGACTTCCCGCGTGGTGAGGCGCTTGGTCAGCTGCAGTGGGCTGTCGTACCGCAACGCCTCGTCCACTGTGGACCCCACCAGTTCCGGGTTCGTCCGCAACAGCGCGAGCTGGTCCGGATTCCGCAGCAGGGCCAGCAGGGCGTTGCCGATGAGTGACTTGGTGGTTTCGTTCCCCGCGACGAAGCACATGATGCACACGAACACCAGTTCCTCGTCGCTGAGCCGGTCACCACCGGCGGTGCGCGCGGTGAGCAGCCTGCTGATCAGATCACCGCCCGGCCGTGACCGCCGCTCGTCGACGACTTCTTCCAGTGCCTGCACGAAGTTCTCGACGACCTCGCACACGTGGGTGAAGTCGTCACCGCGCATCAGGCCGGGTTCGAGCAGGAACCGGATGTCATGCGTCCAGCCGGCGACGTTGTCCCGCAAGCCGGCCGGCAACGCCATCCACTCGCACAGCACCGTGACCGGAAGGGGCGCGGCGAGGTCGGAGATGACGTCGATTTCCGTGCCGGCGCAAGCCTTTTCGACCAGCCGGCCGGCGATCTCGTGCACCAGCGGCCGGAGCGCGGCCACGGCCGGGCCGGTGAACACCCGGTTCACCAGGCCGCGCAGTCGCGCGTGATCGGGATTGTCGGTGAACACCAGTGACTTGCGGCCGAGGCGTTCGATGCGGGCCACGTTCTCACCCGACACCCGGCCGGCCTGCTTGCTGACCTGCCGCGGGATGAGGTCCGCGCTGAACGTGCGGTCCCGCAGCACGGCCCGCACGTCGGCGTGCCGGGTGAGCACCCACATGCCCAAGGTCCGGTGCACCGGCTGGGTTTCCCGCAACCGCCGGTACTGCGGATACGGATCGCGGCGGAACTCGGCACTGAACGGGTTGAACCTGACCCTCACCGCGACCACCGCGTCGGATACGGCCGGAACACCAGGCGGTACAGGCAGATCTTGCCCATCCGGAAGCCGACCGCGGACAGCTTGAGGTACCGCTCGTACCGCTCGACGACCTCGGGGCCGACCAGCGCGACGGCTTCGGCGCGGCGGGCCCGCAACCGCCGCGCCCACTGCTCACAGGTCCACGCGTACTCCAGCCTGCCGTTGTGTCCGGAGTGGACCTCGAGCACTCCCTGGGCGGCCGCGGTGATCTCGGCCAGTGTCGGCAGGTCGGCGTCGGGAAAGATCTCCTCCTGCATGAACCGGCTCGCGTCCTCGCGTGCCATGTTCGCGTAGGCGATCGTCTGTAGTGACAAGGCGCCGTCGGCACTCAGCCAGTCCCGGCAGCGGGTGAAGAAATCGCGGTACACGCCGATCTTCTCCGCCGGCGACTGCCCCGGCCGGGCGAAATGCTCGAAGGCGCCGATGGAGATGATCCCGCCGAACCGCGCGTCCGGTTCGTACTCCGTCCAGCTCTCGACGCGAACCTCCGCATCGGGGTAGGTGCGCGAGACGTGGGCCGCCTGCTCCACGCTGAGCGTGAGGCCCACGCCCCGGCACGTTCCGGGCAGCCGGGCGAGAATCGCGCCCCAGCCGCAACCGATGTCGAGCACACTGTCCACTTCGGACGCATGGACGGCGTCGAGGTGGTGGCGCAGCTTGCGTTCCTGCGCCTCGTGCAAGGTGTCGTCCCCTCGTGGCATCGCGCACGAGTAGGTCAGCGAATCGTCCAGCCACAGCCGGAAGAAGTCGTTGCCGACATCGTAGTGATGCCGGATCGCGGCGGCGCCGGTCATGGTGCCACGCGCTGCCGCAGCTGCTCGTGCAGGTAGGCCGCGACCGCGTTCAGGTTCGGGTTCTCGAACAGCGTCTCGGGGGAAAGGTCGACGTCATAGCGCTCTTCGACCTCCATCAACAGCGAGACCGCGAGCGCGGAGTCGATGCCCAGCTTGTCGAAATCCGTGTCCAGCCCGAGGGAGGACGCCGGCACCTCGAGCAGCTCGGCCACGTACTCCTGGCACCACCGGGCGATGGCTTCCTGACTGGTGTCCATTGTGGTCATTTCCTTCTACGCCGGGACGATCCGCTTCGCGGCCCGCCGCTCGTCCGTGGGGAGCTTGAGATCCCAGGCGAGACCGCAGACCGCGAGCAGCTTGATGAGCCAGAAGCCCGGGTCCAGGCGGTACCAGTCCAACCCGAACGACGGGGACTCCGGGAACGCATGATGGTTGTTGTGCCACGCCTCGCCGAGCGTCACCAGCGCGAAGATCGCGCCGTTGCGGCTGTTCTCGCGCGACTCGTACGGTTTGGTGCCGAACATGTGCAGGAACGAGTTGATCGCCCACACGATGTGCTCCAGGATGAAGATCCGGGCGAGCCCGCCCCACAGCAAGCCGCTCACCGCGCCGGTCCAGCTCATCGCGACCAGTCCGCCGATGAGCGCGGGAATCAGCAGGCCCAGTACGACCCAGTGATAGTAGTAGCGGGCGATCTTGACGATCAGCCGGTCTTTCAGCAGGTCCGGGGCGTAGTGCACGATGTTCGGGTACTCGTGCCGGCGCATCCACAGAAAGTGCGAGTGCGCAAGGCCTTTCACCCGTCCTTTGAGGCCGTGCCCGGACAGGTTCGGCGAGTGCGGGTCGCCTTCCCGGTCGCTGCACTCGTGATGGCGGCGGTGCAGCGCCACCCAGGAGATCACCCCGCCCTGGCCCGCCATGGAGCCCAGCACGCCGAGCGCGGCCACCACGGCAGGCGCGGCCTTGAACGTACGATGGGTGAACAGCCGGTGATATCCGGCCGTCACGCCGAGCCCGGTCAGTAACCACAGCGAAACCAGCAGGACGATTTCGGTGCTGCCGAAGGGATGCACGGCGAGGAAGGCGAAAGCGGCCGCGGTGCCGACGATGGGCAGGATGTCGAACAGCAGGAAATGCCGGCGCTGCAGCTTGTGCAGGTACGGGCTGCTGATGACTTTCCGGCGGGGTTCACGGGCGATGTCTTCGGACACGGGCTGAGCGTAAGCAGGGAAACGACGGTCAACCCCGGCCGCGAGTCGACCGCACTCGACCGATTGGTTCTGATAATCGCCCCTGGGATACGGCACCCGTCTCTGGCGCAATGAGGGCCATGACAACTGAGGCGAAGGCACCGGGGGGATTCGGCGCGGTGTTCGCGGCCGTGGATCCCGGCAACCCGGACTACGAGCTCCTGCGGCGCATTGTCGGCCGGCTCATCCCGTTCGGCTCGCATGCGGGGGTGGAGGTCACCGAACTGGGCCCGGACCGGGCGATCGCCGAGATTCCCGACGAACCTCAGCTGGGTAACCACATGCGGACCGTGCACGCGGGTGCCCTGTTCCTGGCCGCCGACATCGCAGGGGCGTGCGCGTTCGTCGGCGCGGCCGTCCCGGCGCTGGGTTCGATCGGCTCATTCGTGCTGCGCGACGCGCGGATCTCCTTCCGTAAGCCCGCGCTGGGCCGGATCCGCGCGATCGGCATGCTGGACCCGCGCGACATCCGGACCGTACTGGCCGCCGCCGGAGACCAGCGCGTCGAGGTGGATGGCCGGGCGCTGATGTACGACGCGAACGACGTGCTGGTCGGCAAGGTCACTTTGGACTACGTGTGCACGATGGCTTCGGAGGGGGCATGAAGATCGACGTTCCCGGGCTGGAATACAGCACCGTCGAAATGCCGGACGGCGCCAGCCTCGCGCTGCGGGTGCTGCCGGCCGGCGCGACTGCGCCGGTCGTACTCATCCTGCCGGCCATGGCGATCAAGGCGAAGTTCTACCTACCGCTGATGAAAGCGTTGCAGGAGGCGGGACTTTCGGCCGCCACCGTGGATCTGCGGGCACAGGGCGACAGCACACCCGCGCTGGGACAGGGCCCGGACTTCGGCTACCGCGAACTGATCGAGACCGATCTGCCCGCCGTGACGGACGCGGTGACCAAGCGATTCCCGGGTGTGCCGCTGCATTTGTTCGGGCACAGCCTCGGCGGACAGCTCGCACTGCTGTTCTCGGCGGCGGAACCGGAGCGCGTCACCAGCGTCACCACGATCGGCACCGGCTCGGTCTACTGGCGCTCGTTCCCCGCCGGACGGTGGGCGGAAATGCTGGCCACGGCACGCTATGTCGACCTGGTGACCCGGTTGCGCGGGCGCTGGCCCGGCGGTGGCGGAATCGGGCCGATGACCGCCGGGGTGATGCTCGACTGGGCACGTTACGCGCGGACCGGACGGTTCCGCCCTCGCCGCAGCACCCGTGACTACGACGGTCTGCTGCGCGCACTTTCCTTGCCATACCTGGCTATTTCGCTCGAGGCGGACCGGCTGGGGCCCGAATCCACGGTCCGGTTCCTGTGCGGTCGGCTACCTTCGGCGAACATCACCCGCTGGCATGTCGACGAGTCTTCCGGCCTGCGCCACATCGGGCATGCCGCGTGGATCAAGGACAGCGACATCCTCGCCCCGGTGGTGGCCGCCTGGATCACCGACGGCACCCCACCGCGGTGAGCCCGGCCCGCTTCCGGCCGGATCGGTAACGCCACCACACGCGGAGGTGGTGATGGAATTCCGGCACGTGCTCGCCTTCCTCGCGATCGCCGACGAACTGCATTTCGGCCGTGCGGCGGCGAAACTGCACCTGACCCAGCCGTCGCTCAGCCAGCAGCTGCAGCGCCTGGAACGCACGCTGGGCGTCGAGCTGGTGTCCCGGACGACGCACGAGGTGCGGCTCACCCGTGCCGGAAAGGCGTTCGAGGTCGAGGCGCGCATCCTCATACGCCAGGTGGAGAAGGCGGGCCGGTCGGCGCGTGAGGCGGCGGCAGGGCGGTCCGGCACGATCCGCGTCGGCTACAACTTCCCGGCAGGGCAACATGTTCTGCCCGCCGCGCTGGAGAAGATGCAGACCGACTTCCCGGACGTCACGGTGGTGCTGGAGGAGAAAAGCACCGGGGGGCAGCTGCGAGCGCTCGGTGATGGCGCACTCGACGTGGCATTGGTCTACGGGCGCCCGGTTACCTCGAAGTTCCAGCACCGCTTGCTGTTACGGCTGTCGATGGTCGCGGTGGTGGGGCGCACGCACAAATGGGCGGGCCGACCCGGGGTTCCGTTCGCCGAGCTGGCCGGGCAGACTTGTGTGCTGTTCCAACGGCAGCTGTCCCCGGCGATGTACGACGCCATCGTGCGCGGCGCCGACCAGGCCGGGATCCGGCTCAAGGTCGCCTATGAGCTGGAGGACCCCAGCGCGATCGAAATCCTTGTCACAGCACGGCCAGTCGTCGGTTTCGCCTCGGTTTCCCGGGCCATGCTGGCGGGTGCCGTCGTGGGCGGCGCGCAGGTGGTCCCGGTCCAGCTCTACGACCCTGTGCCGGTGGTCGACCTGTACGCGGCCTGGCGGGAGGGGCAGAACAACCAGCTGCGGAACTCCTTTCTGTCCTGTCTCGACGCCGTGGGGCCGTTTCCCGGCCCGCCATTACGCAACTCAATCGGCTCATGACTTCCCGCCCGCATCCGTTGACCGCGGTTCCCACTTGACCGAAGAATCGACGCCGTGAGCATTGCAATCACGTCACCGGCACTGGCCAGGGACGAGGCGTCGATCTACCAGCAGCTGTCCACTTTAGATAGTCCGGTGTTCGTCGTCCGCGACGGTGGCGGGATCGCCGTCACCACGGATGCCGGCACGGCACGGCGTGCGCAGGTGCTCGCCGCGGTTCCCGCGCTGCCGCCGGAATCACTCGGGGACCCGGACTTCCGTGCCCACCACGAGGTGCGCCACGCCTACCAGGCAGGCGCGATGGCGAACGGGATCGCGTCGGTCCGGCTGGTCACCGCGCTCGCGGGGGCGGGCTTCCTCGCGTCGTTCGGTGCCGCCGGGGTGGTGCCGGCGAAGATCGACGACGCCCTCGCCGCGATCCGCCACGCCGTGGGCGGAAAACCGTTTTCCTGCAACCTGATCCACAGTCCCAGCGAACCCGCCCTCGAACGGGCCATTGTGGACGCCTGCCTGCGCAACGAGGTCCGCTGCGTCGAAGCGTCCGCGTTCATCGACCTCACCCCGCAGGTGGTCAAGTACCGGCTCGCCGGGCTCGGCCGCGACCGCGACGGGCGGATCGTGACCCGGAACAAGGTGATCGCCAAGGTCTCCCGCGCCGAGGTCGCCGAGCGGTTCCTCCGTCCCGCGCCGGCGGGTGCGGTGCGTGAGCTGCTCGCCGCCGGTGAGATCACCGCGGAGCAGGCGGAACTCGCCGCGGCGGTGCCGATGGCCGACGACATCACCGCCGAAGCCGACTCGGGCGGGCACACCGACCGCCGTCCGCTGCCGGTGCTGGTGCCCTCGCTGATCGCGTTGCGGGACCGGGTGTGGCGGGAAAGCGCTTACCCGCGGCCGGTCCGGATCGGCGCCGCGGGCGGCATCGGTACCCCGGCCGCGGCAGCCGCGGCCTTCGCGCTCGGCGCTTCCTACGTCGTCACCGGATCCATCAATCAGGCTTCGCTGGAGGCGGACCAGTCCGGCGCGGCGAAACGATTGCTGGCACAGGCCGGCAGTGCCGACACCGAGATGGCGCCGTCCTCGGACATGTTCGAGCTCGGTGTCGACGTGCAGGTCCTCAAGCGTGGCACCATGTTCGCGAGCCGCGCCCGGCGGTTGTACGACGCCTACCGCGCGTTCGACGGGATCGGCGACATTCCCGCCGCCGACCGCGCGGACCTGGAACAGCGGATCTTCCAGCGGTCCTTCGACGAGGTGTGGACCGACTGCGTGCGCTACTTCCGCGAACGTGACCCGGAGCAGATCGACCGTGCCGAGGGCAACCCGAAGCGGCGCATGGCGTTGATCTTCCGCTGGTACCTCGGCCGGTCGTCGGGCTGGAGCATGGCCGAAGACCCGGCACGCACCGCGGACTACCAGATCTGGTGCGGCCCGGCGATGGGCGCGTTCAACGAATGGGTCGCCGGCACCTATCTCGCCGCGCGGGGCCACCGGCACGTCGCGGAGCTGGCCACCCAGATCATGCGCGGCGCCGCGTTCACCACCCGCGTCAACCAGCTGCGCGCCGCCGGCGTCCGGCTGCCCGCTGCGTGCTCGACCTACGTACCCGCTCCCCTTACGGAGGTGACCCGGTGACCGCCCTGCAGACGGTCGAACCGAAGGAAGCATCGTCGTGGCTGCTGTGCGGCGGCTGCCGGAAAATGTTGTACGGCAAGCGGTTCGCCCAGGCCGGCCGGGTCTGCCCGGAATGCGGCCACCACGCGCCGCTGACCGCGGCGCAACAACTGGACAGCCTGCTCGACGAAGGATCGTTGCGGCTGCTGGAACTCGCGGTGTCCGACAGCGACCCACTGGAGTTCACCGACACCCGGCCGTACGCCGGCCGGCTCGCCGACGCGCGCGAACGCACCGGACTGGTGGAAGGCGTGCTGTGCGCGCGTGGCCGTATCGAGGGCAACCCGGTCGTGGTGGCCGTGATGGATTTCCGGTTCCTCGGCGGCAGTCTCGGCACCGCGGTCGGTGAAGCGATCACCGGCGCGTGCGAGGTGGCGCTCGCCGAACGCACGCCGCTGCTGCTGGTCACCGCTTCCGGCGGGGCGCGCATGCAAGAGGGCGTGCTTTCGCTGATGCAGATGGCGAAGACCAGCCAGGCGCTGGGCCAGCTCGACGAAGCCGGCATCCTGACGGTCTCGCTCATCACCGACCCGACGTTCGGCGGGGTGGCGGCTTCCTATGCGACCTCCACCGACATCATCATCGCCGAGCCGGGCGCGCGCCTCGGTTTCGCCGGGCCACGGGTGATCGCGCAGACGATCAAGCAGACGCTGCCCGAAGGCTTCCAGACCGCCGAATTCCTGCTGACACACGGGATCATCGACATGATCTCACCGCGCGCCACGCTGCGCCCGGCACTCGGCCGGCTGCTGTCGATGGCCACCCGCCGCCCGGCGAGCGTGCCCCCGGTGCAGCGGGACCCGGCCGGTGCGCTCATCACCGATCCGGCGCGGCTGCCGGAACGCTCACCGTGGGACTGCGTGCGGGCCGCGCGCGAGCTGACTCGTCCGTCCACACTGGACTATGCGGCGATGCTGCTGGAGGATTTCCACGAGCTGCACGGCGACCGGATGTCACAGGACTGCCCGGCGCTGGTGGCCGGGATCGGCCGGTTCGAGGGGCAGCCGGTCGTGCTGATCGGCACGCAGAAGGGCCACACCGCCGGCGAACTCGCGGAACGCAACTACGGCATGCCCACCCCCGCCGGGTACCGCAAGGCGGCGCGGGTCATGCGGCTCGCCGGCAAGCTCGGGCTGCCGGTGATCACCCTGATCGACACGGCCGGTGCCTATCCCGGCATCGAGGCCGAGGAACGCGGGCAGGCCGTCGCGATCGCGGAGAACCTCAAGCTGATGGCCGGGTTGCCGGTGCCGGTCGTCGCGGTCGTGACCGGGGAGGGCGGCAGCGGCGGTGCGCTCGCGCTGGCGTTCGCCGACCGGGTTCTGATGTGCGCCAACGCCGTCTACTCGGTGATCAGCGCGGAGGGGTGCGCGGCGATCCTGTGGAAGGACCCTGCCGCGGCACCCCAGGCCGCCGAAGCGTTGCGGGTGGATGCCCGTTCGTTGCTGACACAGGGCGTGGTGGACGGCGTGGTCCCCGAACCCGATGGCGGCGCGGGCACCGACCACCTGCGCGCCGCCGACAACCTGCGCGCCGCACTCGCCGCGAGCCTGGCGAAGCTGGTGCCATTGGACCAGATGAGCCTGGTCACGGCGCGCAGAAAGCGTTTTCGCAGCTTCGGTGCGAACGGTGCTGTGCTGCTGGACTCCACTGTGGACGAAACGGAGAGAACTCGGTGAGCGTCAACGGAAACACCGTCGCACCGCGGGAAGTGGACGAAGTGGTGAACGTGCTGCGGGAACAGGTGATCGCGCTGTGCGCCGACGCCCCCCGGCTGCCGAGCGCGGTGCGGGTGCGCGCCGGTGAGGTCACGATCGAGGTGGAATGGCCGCTGGCCCCCGCCACCGTGCCGGTCGCCGCGCCGCCCGTGGAGACGCCGGTGGAGGCGCTTCCGATGCCACGCCCCGAACCCGCCGGATCGGCGTCCCCGGCGGGGACGGTGCCGGTGAACGCGGCCACCGTGGGCACGTTCTACCGGGCGCCGGAGCCCGGCGGGAAACCGTTCGTGACCGAGGGCGACCTCGTGCGGCCGGGCCAGCAGATCGCGATCATCGAGGCGATGAAGCTGATGATCCCGGTCGAGGCGGACCGGGCCGGCCGGGTGGTGGAGATCTGCGTCGCCGACGGCACATCCGTCGAGCACGGCCAGGCGCTCCTGTTGCTGGAACCCGCGCCGTGATCGGCTGCGTGCTGGTCGCCAACCGCGGGGAGATCGCGGTGCGCGTCGTGCGCACCTGCGCCGAGCTGGGCATCCGGACGGTCGTCGCGCATTCGAGCGCGGACCGTGATTCGGCGGCGGTGCGGCTCGCGGACGACAGTGTCCAAATAGGACCTGGTCCGGCGAAGGACAGCTACCTCAGCATTCCCGCCGTGATCGAAGCCGCGCGGGCCAAGGGCGCGGACGCGATCCACCCCGGATATGGCTTCCTGTCCGAGAACCCGGACTTCGCCGAAGTGTGCGAGGCCGAGGGCCTGACGTTCATCGGCCCGCCCGCGAAGGTGATGACGCAGCTCGGTGACAAGTCGAGCGCCAGGGCGATCATGTCCGGTGCCGGACTGCCGCTGCTGCCCGGTAGCCGTGACCCGCTGGAGGCGGACGCGGCCGAGGCACTGGCCGCCGAAATCGGTTTCCCGGTGATCGTGAAAGCGGTCGCCGGTGGCGGCGGGCGCGGCATGAGTGTCGTGCGGTCCGCGGCGGAATTCCCGCGCGCCTGGGCGCGGACCCGTGCGGCGGCGCAGGCGGTGTTCGGCGACGGGCGGCTCTACGTCGAGCGGTACCTGGAATCCGCGCGGCACGTGGAGATCCAGGTTTTCGCCGACCAGCACGGAGACGTGGCGCAGCTCGGGGCGAGGGACTGCTCGTTGCAGCGCCGGCATCAGAAGCTGGTGGAGGAGTCGCCCGCGCCGATGCTGCCCGAGGACCTGATCCGCGAGATGGGTGAGGCCGCGGTGCGCGGTGCCCGGGCCGCGGGATATGTGGGCGCGGGCACGTTCGAGTTCCTCGTGGACCCGCGGGCGGCGCGGTTCTACTTCATGGAGGTCAACTGCCGCCTGCAGGTCGAGCACCCGGTGACCGAGGCCGTCGCTGGTCTGGACCTTGTGCGCGAGCAAATCCGGATCGCGGCCGGGGAGCCGCTCGGCTACACCGAGGTGCTCCCGCGCGGCGTGGCGATCGAGTGCCGGATCAACGCCGAGGACCCGGCGCGCGAGTTCGCTCCGGCGCCGGGCGTGCTGGAGGTGTGCCACCTGCCCGCCGGGCCGTTCACCCGCGTCGACACGCATGTGTACCCCGGTTACCGGGTGCCGCCGTGGTACGACTCGTTGCTGGCGAAACTGATTGTGTGGGCGCCCGACCGTGACGCGGCGATCGCCCGGATGCGCCGCGCGCTCGGCGAAGTCGAGGTGCGCGGGCCGGGCGTCGCCACCACCGCGGAATTCCTGAGCGACGTCCTGGACCATCCGCGTTTCCGCGCGGCCGAGCACGACACCACATTCATCGAATCCTTGTGAGGCAGGGCGTGCGGGACTACAGCGTGCCGGCGTTGGTGGAACTGGCGGACGACGACAACCTCGCGAACGTCGTGTACGAGAAAGCGCTTTCTCGTACCGGCGACGCCGTGCTCAGCCGTAAGACCGGCGACGGCTGGCAGGACGTGAGCTACGGCGAGTTCGGTGAACTCGTGCACGGCATTGCGAAAGGCTTGCTGGCCGCGGGAATCTCCGCCGGAGACCGGGTACTGATCTTCGGTCGCACGAGCGTCGAGTGGTCGGCAGCGGACTTCGCGCTGCTGAGCGTAGGCGCGGTGGTCGTGCCGGTCTATCCCACCGCGTCCGCCGAGCAGGTTCGGCATATCGTCGCGGATGCGCGCCCGGTCGCGTGTTTCGCCGAGACCATTGAGCAGTGCGACCTGGCCGGGGTGCGCTCGTGGCTGCTGGGTTCCTTCGCCGAGCTGATCTCGCTCGGGCGCGAAGTGCCGGACGCCTCCGCGCGGGCGCGCCGGCATGCGGTGCGGGCCGGCGACCTCGCGACGATCGTGTACACCAGCGGCACCACCGGCCTGCCGAAGGGCTGCATGCTGACCCATCGCAACGTTTTCGCGGCAGCCGCGAACGTGGTGGAGTTGCTCGACAAGGTGTTCCGCGCCCCGGGCGCGTGCACGCTGCTCTTCCTGCCGCTGGCGCATGTATACGGCCGCGTGGTGCAGTTCGGCTGTGTCTGGGCGGGTGTGCGCACGGGTCTGGTGACGAGTGCGGCGGACCTGGTGGGCGAGCTGCCCGCGTTCCGGCCGACGTTCCTCGTCGGCGTGCCGTACGTGCTGGAGAAGATCAGGAAGGCGGCCCGGCACCTGTCCGCCGGGCAGGTACGGGAAATGCTGGGCGGGCGGCTGGCTCACGTCATCGCGGGTGGTGCCTCGCTCGAACCGTCCACAACGGATTATTTCACCGAGCTCGGGGTGGAGATCCTTGGCGCATATGGCCTCACGGAGGCGGCGTCGACGGTGAGCATGAGCGCACCGGGCACCGGACTCCGGGGCGCGGTCGGCAGGCCGGTGCCCGGGACCACCGTCGCCATCGCGGACGACGGGGAGATCCTCGTCCGCGGCGCGCAGGTCTATCCCGGGTACTGGCCGGACGCCGGGCACGACGGCTGGCTCGCGACCGGTGACCTCGGCCGCCTCGATGAAGACGGTTTCCTCTTCATCACCGGGCGACGCAAGGAAATCCTCGTCACCAGCGGCGGCAAGAACGTGGCACCGGCGCCCTTGGAGGACCGGGTCCGCCTGCACCCGCTCGTCGCCAACTGCATGCTGGTGGGGGAGGGCCGCTCCTACGTCGCGGCGCTCATCACCCTGGACGCGGCCGCGGTGCGCGCGTCGGGGATCGAGGGAGACAGGCTGCGCGCGGAGATCGACTCGGCCGTCACGGCGGCGAACGAGCTGGTGTCGCGCGCCGAGTCGATCCGCCGTTTCGCCATCCTGCCGGAAGATTTCACGGTCGAAAAAGGACATGTCACCGCGTCACTGCGGTTGCGCCGCGCCCAGATCGAGCGCGACTACGCCGGCACCATCGCCGAGCTCTACGCGGCGCCGAGCCAGCAGAGGTAGTCCAGGTCCACTTTGGCCACAAGGGCAGCACTGTCGTCGTACAGGAGTGCCTTCCCGGTCAGGTCGAACTGCTCCTCGGTCCGGCTTCGCACGGCGGTGGCCAGCGCCGGTGAGGTCACCGTGCCGTGCGCGCGGATCCGGCCACGCGCGGGCTTGAGAAACGTCGACCGGCAGTCCCGTAGCACGAACGTGCGCACGTGCAGGATGCGTGGCGCGACTGCGCCCGAGAACGCCCCGGCGCAGGCGACCTCGGCCGCGAGGAACAGCGCGCCCGCGTGCACGGTACCGAGATGGTTCGTCAGGTCCGGCTGCCGCGGCACCTCCGCCACCGCCGAACCGGCACCCAGTTCCGTGATGCGCACGCCCACCTTGTTCACGAACGGCACGAGAGTGTCCACGGTCCGCCGGATCTGCTCGAAATCGGGAGTTCCGGCTCCGGCCAGTTTGAGCAGTTCCGCCTGTGCCGCGGCGATTCCCGGCGCGGGTCCATTTGCTGTCGGCATGCGTTCAATTACGGCACGGTCGCGATAATCCGCGGTGAACGAGAATTGAATAATCGCTCTTCATCGGCTTTGTAAATGATCCGATCGGTGCTGCGCATGGTGCTCTCCGGTCGCGCGCCGGCTGCGGTTGACTGAGGCGGTCGGAAGAAGCGAGTGATTCGGTGGGAGGCGCCGTAATGTACGACGCGATCGTGGTGGGCGCGCGCTGCGCGGGTTCGCCGGTCGGCATGCTGCTGGCCAAACAGGGGTACCGGGTGCTCGTGGTCGACCGGTCGACGTTCCCGAGTGACACGATCTCGACGCACTACATCCAGCAGCGCGGCCTGGCGCGGCTTGCCTCGTGGGGTTTGCTGGACAAGCTCCTCGCCACGGATGTCCCCCGGATCAAGCAGATGACAGTGTCCTATTTGGACATCGTCATCAACGGTTTCGCGGATCCCATCCAGGGCATCGACTTCACCTGTGCCCCGCGCCGCACCGTGCTGGACACCATTCTCGTCGACGGCGCGCGCGCCGCGGGAGCCGAAGTGCGCGAGGGGTACACGGTGCGTGAGCTGATCATCTCCGACGGTGCCGTGGTCGGTATCCGCGGCGGCTTCGCCGGCGGTGAGGTCACCGAAGAGCGGGCGCGGATCGTGATCGGCGCCGACGGTCGCAACTCGTTCGTCGCGCAAGCCGTCGACGCCGAAATCTACCAGCGGGTGCCGGCCGAATGCTTCATCTACTACAGCTATTTCAGTGGGTTGCGAACCGATTTCCACAGCCGGATCGGCGCTCGCGAGCAAATCGGCATCTGGCCGACTCACGATGACCGGACGCTGGTCGCGGTCATGCGCAAGATCGACGCGTTCGAAGATTTCCGCACGGATGTCGAAGGCAATTTCCACCAGATCGCCCGCACCATCGTCCCCGAGTTCGGCGAAGAGCTCGCCACGAAGGGAAAGCGGGAGGACCGGTTCTACCCGATGCGCTACCCGGACAACTACTACCGTCAGTCTCATGGCGACGGCTGGGCACTCGTCGGTGACGCCGGCTACCACAAAGACCCGTTGACCGGTCTGGGTATCTCGGACGCATTCGAATACGCCGAGCTGCTCGCCGGCCGCGTGCACGAAGGACTGAGCGGGCAGCGCCCGATGAGCGAGGCACTCGCGGAATACCAGCGGGTGCGCGACGAGAAGTCGCATTCCGGTTTCGAATTCACCTGCGCCATCTCGACGCTTGAGCTGACGCCGCAGCTGCTCGCCGTTTTCCGGGCACTGGGCAGCAACGCCGAATACGCGAAGGACTTCTACGCGATGATCGGCGGCGGAATGACCGGCGAGGAGTTCTTCGCGCCGGAGCGGATGGCGAAACTGCTCGGGGCACAGGTGTGACACCGATGCCGGACCGGAAACTGACCGTGCTCGGCGACAGCTGCGCGGAGGGGCGCGGCGGCCTGACCCGTCCCGACGGCACCTTCCTCGGGTTCGTCGTGCGGCTGGCGGACTCGCTCGGGATCGCCGACGGGGTGCTGAACCTCGGCTCTTTCGGCGCCACCACACAGGATGCGGTCGATCGCCAGCTGCCCGTCGCGCTGGCCAACCCGGCGCCACTGATGGGCGTGATCGTCGGCGGGAACGATCTCGTCACCGACTACGACCGCGCACGGTTCCAGCGCAACCTGCGGCACCTCTACACGGGTCTCGTCGCGCCGGGACGGCTGGTGTTCACCACCAACTGGCCCGGAATCCCGGATCGCCTGCCGGGCTTGGACGAACACACCCGCTCGGCGCTCCGGGAACGGTTCGCCGAGGCGAACGAGTTCCTCGAGAAGCTCGTCTACGAGCTCGACCTGGTCTGCCTCGACCTCGCGAACGCGCCACTGGCCACGGACCCGGTGATGTGGTGCGCCGACGGGATGCACCCGAGCCCGGCCGGGCACCAGGCCATCGGCATCGCGATGGCCGACCTGATCGACGAAGCCCGCACCGTCCGCTTGTGACACCACGAAAATCATCCTGATCAACGGCGATCAGCGAACCTTGGCCTGAGACAGGGGTTGGCACGTGAACGACCACAACGACAGTTCCGCCCGGCGGCTCGCCGACAGTCCTATCGCGATAGTCGGGCTGGCGAGCCTGTTCCCGATGGCCCGGAACCTCGGCGAGTTCTGGCAGAACATCGTCGGCGCGGCGGACTGCACGTCCGACGTGCCGACGACGCACTGGAACGTCGACGATTACTACGACGCGGATCCGTCCACACCGGACAAGACCTACTGCCGTCGCGGTGGTTTCGTGCCCGAGGTCCCGTTCAGCGTCACCGAGTTCGGCCTGCCGCCGAACCAGCTCGAGGTCACCACCGTCGTCCAGCTGCTGAGCCTGCTCGTCGCGCGTGACGTGCTCGCCGACGCGGGCGCGACCGGCGCCGCCTGGTACCGGCCGGACCGCACCGGCGTGGTGCTCGGCGTCGCCGGCCCGACGACATTGTCGCACCCCCTGGCCGCGCGGCTGTCCACCCCGGTACTCAAGGAAGTCGTCCGCAGCTGCGGGCTCACCCAGGACGACGCCGAGAAGATCGCGGAGAAGTACGCGGCCGCGTTCGCGCCCTGGGAGGAAAACTCGTTCCCCGGCCTGCTGGGCAACGTGATCGCAGGCCGGGTTGCGAACCGGCTCGATCTCGGCGGGATGAACTGCACGATCGACGCGGCGTGCGCGAGCTCGCTGTCCGCGGTGCACGTGGCGATCAACGAGCTGGTGTCCGGGCGGGCCGACCTGATGATCACCGGCGGCTGCGACACCGAAAACTCGATCTTCGGGTACATGTGTTTCAGCAAGGTGGGAGCGCTGTCGAAATCCGGCACCATCAAGCCGCTCGACGACGGTGCCGACGGAACGCTGGTCGGCGAGGGCATCGGCATGCTCGCGCTCAAGCGGCTCGCGGACGCGCGGCGCGACGGTGACCGGGTCTACGCGGTGATCCGGGGAATGGGCTCGTCGAGCGACGGCCGGTTCAAGAGCATTTACGCCCCGCGCGCGGAGGGGCAGCAGGCCGCGCTGCGGCGTGCGTACGAGGACGCCGACTGCTCGCCTGCGTCGATCGGGCTGTTCGAGGCCCATGCGACCGGGACGCGGGTCGGCGACGCG
This sequence comes from Amycolatopsis pithecellobii, assembly GCF_009707865.1. Lineage (GTDB taxonomy): Bacteria > Actinomycetota > Actinomycetes > Mycobacteriales > Pseudonocardiaceae > Amycolatopsis_E > Amycolatopsis_E pithecellobii. Next base: position 2,732 of record NZ_WMBA01000063.1, on the reverse strand, counting down.
ACGGAGCTGGAAGCGCTTACTTCGGTGCTGCGCAAGGAAACCGATGAGACGCGGTACGCGGCCATCGGCAGCGTGAAGTCGCAGATCGGGCACACGAAGGGCGCCGCGGGCGCGGCGAGCCTTATCAAGCTTGCGCTGTCCCTTCACCACAAGGTACTGCCGCCCACGATCAACGTCACCAAGCCGAACCGGGCCCTCGACGGGGAATCTCCTTTTTATGTCAACACGAAGACCCGCCCGTGGATCCTCGACCCGCGATGGCCGCGGCGCCGGGCCGCGGCGTCCGCGATGGGTTTCGGGGGCACCAACTTCCACGCGGTACTGGAGGAAACCACCGCTGACCGCACGGAATTGCTGACGGTGCACCGGACCGCGCGGGTTCATCTGTGGCATGCCACGGATGTGCGTGAGCTGGCCGGGCTGGTGCGGTCGAGCGCGCCGGCCGACGGTGGTGAGATTCCCGCCGGCCACGCCCGCGCCGGGTTCGTCGCGCGGGACGAGCAGGAAGCCGCGGCGCTGCGTGAGCTGACCGCCGGCGAGATCGAATCCCATGTGGACTCTCCCGAGTGGACACATCCCAAAGGGATCTTCTTCCGCCGCAACGCTTTGGCTGATTTGAAGGTCGGTGCGCTGTTCGCCGGTCAGGGCAGCCAGTACGTCGACATGGGGATCACGACGGCGCTGAACAACCCGGCCGTCGCCGCTGCCTTCGACGAGGCGAATGCCGCCTTCGCCGATTCGCCGCGTCAGCTCGCGCCGGTCGTGTTCCCGCCGCCGGTGTTCGACCCGCAGGAGCGCAACGAGCAGGAAAACGTGTTGCGGCGCACCGAATACGCCCAGCCGGCGATCGGTGCGCTGTCCGCGGGGCAGTACCGGTTCCTCGCCGAGCGCGGGCTGGAGTGCGCCGGGTTCCTCGGGCACAGTTTCGGTGAGCTGACCGCGTTGTGGGCGGCTGGCTCGCTCGGTGACGCGGAGTTCTTCGCGCTGGCGCGTGCCCGCGGCGAGGCGATGGCGGCGCCCGGTGACGGGGACCCCGGCACGATGGCGGCGGTGCAGGCGAGCCGTGAGGAGGTCACGGAAATCCTGCGCGAGCATCCCGAGGTGAGTGTCTGCAACCACAACGCCCCGGACCAGATCGTGGTCGGCGGTGGTTCCGACGCGGTGGCGGGGCTGGTGGCGGCGTGCCGTGAGCGTGGGATGACCGTGCGGGAACTGCCGGTCGCCGCAGCGTTCCACACGCGGTATGTGGCCCACGCGGCGGAACCGTTCCGGGCGGCGCTCAAGGGCGTCGAGATCCGCGCGCCGCGGGTCCGGGTCTACGCGAACTCCGAGGGCGCGGAGTACGGTTCGCGGGTTGCCACGAACCGGCGGGTGCTGGCGGAGCAGCTGTTGAAGCCGGTCGAGTTCGTGGCCGGGTTGCGCGCGATGCATGCCGATGGGTGCCGGGTGTTCGTCGAGTTCGGGCCGAAGGGTGTGCTGACGCAGCTGGTGCAGCGCACGCTGGGCGATGATGTGGTCGCGATCCCCACCGATGCCGGGCCGACGGGTGATGGTGATGTCGCGCTGAAGAAGGCCGCGCTGCGGTTGGCGGTGCTCGGGGTGCCGCTTCGCGATGTGCACCGGCAGGATGCCCCGCCTGTCGTCCAACCGGAGCCCGAGGGCATGGTGGTGCGCCTGACGGGGCGGGACTACGTGCCCGGCGCCCGGCGGGAGGCTTACGAGCGCGCGCTCGGTGAGGCCGGTGAGCTGGAAGCCGTGGCCGCGGCGCGGGCGGAGGCTGCGGAGGCGGCGCGTGCGGAGGCTGCGGAGGCGGCGCGTGCGGAGGTTGTTGCAGGCGCTGCGGGGGCTGCGGTTGCAGGTCCGGCTCCGGCGGAGGCCGCGGCGGCCAGGACTGCGGATCCGGCGGAAGCTGCGGCCGCGGTGGCGCTACGAGAACCCGTGGTGGCGCGTGAGGCTCCGGTTTCTGCTGGCGCTGCATCAGCTGTCCACAATCGACCGGGCGTGGAAGCGGTGGCGCAGCAGCATCTTGACCTGCACAACCAGTACGCCGAGGGGCAGCTGCGGGTGGCCGAAGACCTGGTGTCGGTGCTGCGGGAGGCGCAGCGTTCGGGCGGTGTCGATGACCGGCTGTACGCGACGGTGGATGCCGTCAAGGAGCACAGTCTCGCGCTGGGGCAGACACACACGCGGGTCAACGAAATCCTGGCGTCACTGACGGCCCTGGAATTCGGCGCCGCGCCGGTCGCCGGGCAGGACCCCCGCGCGGCGAGCTTCGCGGAGCTTCCCACCCCGCCCGTGGGCTTGGGGGAGCTTCCTGCCTCGCCCGTGAGCTCAGGGGAACTTCCTGCCCTGCCCGATCCGGTCGCCGGGCCGCCCGCGCTTCCCGATCCGGTTGTCCCGCAGCAGTTCGATCCGGGCCCGGCGCTGCCCGAGATTCCCACAGAGCCGCCCTCGACGAATAATGCCGCCCCGGTGGGCTCGGATGTGCGGTCGGTGTTGGTGGAGGTTGTGGCGGAGAAGACGGGTTATCCGCCGGAGATGTTGGATTTGTCGATGGATCTTGAGGCTGACCTTGGGGTGGATTCGATCAAGCGGGTGCAGATTCTGGGTGCGTTGAGGGATCGTGTGGAGGGTGTTCCGGCGGTGGGTCCGGAGCAGGTGGCGGAGTTGCGCACTTTGAATGACATTGTGGGTTTCATCAAAGGTGGCGAGCCGGTGGGCTCGGATGTGCG
>NZ_WMBA01000062.1 GCF_009707865.1 Amycolatopsis pithecellobii | reverse complement strand
GCGTTGCTGTCCAAGCACTTTGTTGTACGGCGTTTATTTCAGGGTTGTTTCTATTGGGGTGTGGGGGAGGGTGTGGGCGGTGGCGACTGGGGCGTTTGTCAGGGTGTGTTGGTGTGTGTTCAAGCCTTTTGCCAGGGACGGGTCTGTGGTCAGGGCTTGGTGCCAGCCTTTGTTTGCCAGGGCTTCGGCGTAGGGGAGGGTGACGTTCGTCAGGGCTTGGGTGCTCGTGTTGGGGACAGCGCCCGGCATGTTGGCGACGCAGTAGAAGATCGAGTCGTGGACTTCGTAAGTGGGGGCATCATGTGTGGTGGCGTGGGAATCGGCGAAGCAGCCGCCTTGGTCGATGGCGATGTCGACCAGGACGCTGCCTGGTTTCATGTGGCGGACCAAGCTGTTCGAAATCAGTTTCGGGGCCTTCGCACCCGGGATCAGGACGGCGCCCACCACCAAATCCGCTGCCACCGCGGCTTCTTCGATGGCGAACGGCGTTGAGGTGACCGTCCTGATGCGACCGTTGAACTCCTGGTCGATCTGACGCAGACGGTCCACATTGGTGTCCAGGATTTCCACATCGGACCCCAGACCCAGCGCCACCCGCGCCGCGTTCAGGCCGGCCACCCCGCCGCCGATCACCACGACCCGCGCCGGTCGCACCCCGGGGACACCACCGGGCAGCACACCACGGCCACCCGAGGGCTTCATCAACGCGTAGGCACCGACCTGCGGCGCCAGCCGCCCCGCCACCTCCGACATCGGTGCCAGCAAAGGCAAAGCGCCATTCGCAGTTTGCACGGTCTCGTACGCGATCGCGGTCGTACCGGCTTTCAGCAAGGCCTCCGTCAGGGGACGGTCCGCCGCAAGATGCAGATAGGTGAACAGGACCAGGTCGGAGCGCAACCGCGGATACTCCTCGGCGATCGGCTCCTTGACCTTCAACACCAGCTCACCCTCGGCCCACACCTCGTCCGCGGTGCTGAGGATTTTGGCGCCGGCTGCGGTGAAATCGTCGTCCGGGATGGCGGAGCCGACACCGGCACCGGTTTCGATGAAGACCTCGTGGCCATGACGGGTCAGGGCGTGCACACCGGCCGGCGTTATCGCCACGCGGTATTCGTGCTTCTTGATCTCACGCGGAACGGCGATGCGCACGGGGGTCTCCTGTTCAGTCGGGGGCATCCTGACCACCAAGGTGGTCCACCCGGACGGCGGTGTCATCGTGTGCCCACGACAATCCTCGCGCCGGTGGATAGTTCCCGCACGACAGCCCGTCGACGCATGAAATCCGCGTCCCAGCCGGGAAAGTTATTGCGGCTGCGCCCATACGGCGTCGCCGGCGCGGATCACCCCGGGCCGCGTGACCCGCATGATCAGACCGAACTTGTTCCCGTGCTGCTCGATCAGCCAGGTCTGGAGTTTCGGCCACCGTTCCCGCCCCGCCGGGTCCCAGCTCGGCACCGCGCAGCGCACGCACGGCCCGGCCCGGTCACCGACGACCTCCAGGATCACGTCGCCGACGGTGAAGGTGGTGCCCTCGCCCCATTCCTGCTCGGCGAACGCGGGCGCGTCCAGCCGCAGGTGCAGATTCGGCCGGAACCGGTCCAGTTCGACGCCGGCGCCCAGCTCGTTTTCGAGTGCGAGACGCGAGGTCTCGATCGTCACGTGCACGGTCGGCCCGCGGTCCTGCTGACCGTCCTCGGTCCGCAGTTCCACTGGCAGTCCAAGGGAATCGCTCAGCGCGGCGGGGAGCGCCGGGTCGCGCCACGACCAGGCCTGACCGTCCGGGCCGTACAGCGTCGGCGATTCCTCCGGGCTGCCGCGATAAGCGCTGCGCCACGACAACAGCTCCTGGTTCTGGCGCACCGTGAGCCTCTTGCCTTGCCGCTTCGGGCGCAGGTCGATCAGGGCGTGTGCGCGGTCGCCCACCATTCCCCGGTCATCGAACGGCGCGGCGCCGACCTGTTCGCCCCGCAAGGACTTGACCGGCCAGCGATGCAACTGCGCCACGGATCCCGAGAACATCCGCCCATGCTAAGGGGTTTCATGACCACCGAAGGGCCACGAGCTGTGTGATCAGAGCCAACCGCGTGTCCGGATCGTCCAGATCCACCGGCACCAGTTCCAGCAGGCGCCGGATCCGGTAGCGAAAAGTGTTGGGGTGGATTCGCAGCGCCTTCGCCGCCGACCGTGGATCGCCGGGGAAGCGGAGCCATTCGTACAACGTGCCGAGGTAGTCGGTGTGGTTGGCGACGTCGTACTCGCGCAGCGTCTGCAGCGGGCCCAGTTCCGTGATCCGTGCACTACCCGCCGCGGTCGCCGCGCGATGCAACACCAGCGCGGTCCACGCCCCGTCGTAGCTGCCGACGCCGCCCTGCAGCAGGCCGGCCCGGATGAGCCCCAGCATCTCCTCGGCCTCGGCGCGGGACCGGGTCAGCTCACCGAGCTCGACAGGGCTGCCCGCGGCAACGCGCGTCCGCAGGTCCGCCAGCGCCTTGCCCAGTTGCGGCCACGAGGAGTCCGGCACGATCGCATAGAGCAGGCCGGCGAGCTCGGTCGCGACCGGCCGCGGCCCGATGCCCTGCGAAATCCGTTCCAGCAGGGCCAAGCGCAGCCCTTCGCCGTCGGTGACATCACTGCCGCGGGTGTCCACGACCACCACCCGGTGCGGTTCCTCGGACAGCTCGAGTTCGGCCATTGCCTTGCGTGGCCCCACTTTTCCTTCGAGCAGCTCACGCAGCAGCTCCGCCGACGCGCGCCGCCGGGCATCCGCGTGCGCCCGCAGGCGCAACAGGTGCAGGGCGACGACGGGCGCGGTATCGGCGAACGCGGCCGCCCGCTCCTCGGGCACCGGGCCCGTCACCACCGCCCACATCGAGCCGAGCAGCTCACCGCCCATCCGGATCGGCACGATCAGCCGCGGCAGCGTGCCATCCTGTTGTGCGGGCACGAAAACCGTCTGCCGGCCACGGGAAAGCTCGCGGAACACACCCCGTGAGCGGAACCGGGCAAGCACGTCGTCCGGGATCCGGCGGCCCATGATCGTCGACACCCGCGCCGGGTCCGTGAGGTCCTGCCGCGCCGAGTAGGCGACCACGCGGGAGTTCGTGTCCTCGATGGTGACCGGCGCGTCGACCACGGACGCGACGACGTCGGCGAGGCGGAACAGATCACCCGAACCGGCGTCACCCACCGAGTCGTCGGCGTCGAGGACCGTCCGCAGCAGCCAGACCAGCTGCGCCCACGCCGTCCCCGCCTGCACCTCGACCAGCGCGATCTCCGCCGCCTTCGCCGCCCGCACGACGGACTGCTTCGCCGCGAGCGGACGCTTGAGCAGCACGGCGGCCGCCTCGCGCGACGCGCTGTGCGAGACGAGCGCGACCGCGTCCGCGGCGTTCGCCGCCGCGACACCGAGCACGAGATCACCCGCCGCGACGGGTACCGTCGCCCCCGGTTCGGCGATCACCACGTCGGCCACGGCCGGGCAGCGCTCGGGCAGCCACACGGCGTGCAGCAGCGTCGGGCCGACCCGCTCCACGACACTGCGGACTGACACCATTTCGGCAGCATACGGCTCGGCGGGTTTCAGGGACTGGGACGTTTACGCCGGTCGGCTCAGCCGGACTACGGTCGGACGCCATGTCGAGCAAGGCGGCTTCGTGAGCAGGGACCTCCCGCCCGTGACCGGTGCGTGGCGGCCGGGGGATCCGCCTGGCCGGCGCCGGTGGCTCCCCGTGGACGAGCCGTTCCGGTTCGAGGCCGGCGGCGAGTTGCCTGCCTGGGAGCTCGCGTACGAAACCTGGGGCACGCTGAACTCCGACGCGTCGAACGCGGTGCTGGTCGAGCACGCGCTCACCGGTGACTCCCATGCGGCGGGGGAGGCCGCGGCCGGGCACCCGACGGCGGGCTGGTGGGACGGGCTGATCGGGCCTGGCCGCGCGCTCGACACGGGTGAGTTGTTCGTCGTGGTGCCGAACATCCTGGGCGGCTGCCAGGGCAGCACCGGCCCCGCGTCGCCGGATCCGGACGGAATTCCTTGGGGCAGCAGGTTTCCGCGGATAGCGATGCGGGATCAGGTGCACGCCGAGGCGGTCTTGGCCGACGCGCTGGGCATCGAGCGGTGGGCGCTGGTGATCGGCGGTTCCATGGGCGGGATGCGTGCGCTCGAATGGGCCGTGACGCTGCCGGCACGGGTGGAGTCACTGCTCGTCGTGGCGGCGCCGGCGGCCGCATCGGCGGAGCAGATCGCGTGGGCATCCCCGCAGCTGCACGCCATCCGCTCCGACCCAGCGTGGCGCGGCGGCGATTTCTACGACGCGGCGCCCGGTGACGGGCCGCATCGCGGTCTCGGCATCGCGCGGCGGATCGCTCACGTCACGTATCGCAGCGAACTGGAGCTCGCGCGCCGATTCGGCCGCCACCGGCAGGGCGATGACGACGACCGGTTCGCGGTGGAGTCCTATTTGGACCATCACGCGGACAAGCTCGTCCGGCGCTTCGACGCGAACAGTTACCTGCTGCTCACCGAATCCATGAACACCCACGACGTCGGACGCGATCGCGGCGGCGTCGGGGAAGCGCTTTCCCGGATCACCGCCCGCACCGTTGTGGCCGGTGTGGACAGTGACCGGTTGTATCCGCTGTACCAGTCAAGGGATCTGGCGGCCGGCATCCTCCGCGCCGGCGACGCGGCGGTGATCTCCTCGCCGTTTGGCCACGATTCGTTCCTGATCGAGACGCCGCAGATCGCCGCACTCGTCAAGGGCCTGCTGAGCTGACCGGCTTCAGTCGGTGAGCGCGTCCTGCACCCAGTCGGGCACCGGCAGATCACGGTCGAGGCATTCGGTGGACAGCCGGATCGTCCACCGCAATGCCTGCAGGACGAGACTGTTCACCTCATCGGGCGCCGCACTGGTGAGGGCAATCTCCACCTGTTCCTGCGCGGCTTCGGTGTTGCCGTGCACCTCGGCGAGCAGCGTCCGGACGGCCGTGCGGACCGGGGGATCGGCCTCGTCGATCGGCACCTCTTCCCCGCTCTCGTCGAAGACCTGCACCTTGACCGGCGCGCTGCCGCCGTCACCGAGCACCGACACCATCGTGCTGCACTCCCCGAACAGCAGCAGCATCAGCGCGCGCATGTCCTCGGCCGACGACGGCGTCACCTCGTCGAGTGCTTCGTCGTCCCGCCCGAGCCGCATCGCGACAAGGGCACGCTGCGCCTTCTCCACGACGTTCCGCCCGGTAGTCACACACCCCATCAAACACCAGGAGCACACCGATCGCGCTAGTGGTAAATCCGGGTGACTCACGCGAGCGCGTGCAGAGCACCGAGTGCGAGCCTGCGCAGCAGGTCCGCCAGATCGGGTTCATCCAGGTAGCGGTTGTGAGGTGTCGAGTTGATCAAACCGAACACGGCGTGTGCGGCCGAGCGTGCCCGCCGTTCGCTCACCCTGGGTATGGCGTCGCGGATCGCCCGCACCCACACCTCGACGTAGCGCCGCTGCAAGGCGCGCACCTCCTTGCGATCCGAGTCGGTCAGGTTCGCGAGGCTGCGTTCCTGCACGGTGATCAACGACGGCTGGGTCAACGCGAACGTGACGTGGAAGTCGACCAGTTCGGTCAGCAGCTCCTCGGGATCCGTTGTCCGCTCCGCGCGCTGGGTGCCGCCGTCCAGCAGGTAGTGGCTGATCGAGTTCAGCATCTCGCCGAGCATCGCGTCCTTGCCGCGAAAATGCCGGTACAGCGCAGGACCGGAGATGCCGACCGCCGCCCCGATGTCGTCGATGCCCACTCCGTGGAACCCGTGCTGGGCAAACAGTTCGGCCGCCGCGGTGAGGATCTGCTCGCGGCGGCTTGCCTTCTCGCCGTTGACCAGGGGTGTGCCGGACATCCCGCCATGCTATCGGGCGCACGTTACCAATCCGACCGAAAGTAGGCGGATACGTTCCGCAGCCGACCTGCTCGTAGAAACCCGTTTCCGCCGTGGCTGCCGGCGGATTGGTAACCAATGGCGCAGCGCGACCGCTAACCTCTCGACCCTCTCATTACCACTTCCCGACTAATTACCGGTCCTCGTGAGCGAATGTCTTGCTACATCTAGATGTGGTTCGCCACTCACAGAAGGGCCTGAGATGTCCGTTCGTGCGGTCTTGAGCTCCCTCACCCTCGTAGTCGTCGCGTTGCTTGGCCTGACCACCGCCGCGGACGCGGCGACCGTCAGCTATGTCGCGCTCGGCGATTCGTACTCCTCCGGCCTCTGCGCCGGGTCCTACCTCGACTCGAGCAGCTGCAAGCGCAGCGCGAGGGCCTATCCCAAGCTGTACGCGAACGCCACCGGCGCCGCGCTGAGCTTCCAGGCCTGCTCCGGCGCCAAGACCACCGACGTGCTCAACGGCCAGCTCGGTGTGCTCAGCTCAGCGACGACGCTGGTGTCGATCACGGTCGGCGGCAACGATGCCGGGTTCGCCGGCGTCATGGAAAACTGTGTCCTCGGCGGCGAGTCACGCTGCCGCACGGCCGTGACCACCGCGGTGGACTTCGTCGAGACGACCCTGCCGGGTCTGCTCGACCGCGTGTACTCGGCGATCAGGAGCAAGGCCCCGCACGCCGCTGTCGTCGTGCTCGGCTACCCGCGGTTCTACAAGATCGGCGGCTCGTGCTCGGTCGGCCTGTCCGACACGTCGCGTGGTTACCTCAATGGTGGCGCCGATGCGCTCGATACGGTCATCGAGAAGGAAGCGGCGAACGCGGGCTTCACGTTCGCCGACGTCCGTCCTGCGTTCACCGGCCACGAGATCTGTTCCGGCTCGCCCTGGCTCAACAGCGTGACGTGGCCGATCGACGAGTCCTACCACCCGACCGCGACTGGTCAGGCGAGCGGCTACTACCCGACTTTCATCGCCGCTCGCTGAACCCTGGACAGCCATGTTAGTCACCGTTAACATCGTGGCGGCGGTTAACGACGACTAACATGGGCTGGGATGGACACACCGACGCTGACCACCGCGGTCGACCCGCGGAGTGAGAGTTACGCGCGCAACGTCACGGCGCACGCGGAGCTGGTCGAGGACCTGCGCAAACGGCTGGCGACCGCCAGGCTCGGCGGCCCCGAGAAGTCCCGCGCGCGCCACGTTGAGCGCGGCAAGCTGCTGCCACGCGACCGGGTGGACGCGCTGCTCGACCCGGGCTCGCCGTTCCTCGAACTGTCGTCGCTCGCGGCGAACGGCCTCTACGGCGACGAGGCGCCCGCGGCCGGGATCATCACCGGCATCGGCCGGATCTCCGGCCGCGAGTGCGTCATTGTCGCGAACGATGCCACGGTCAAGGGCGGCACCTACTACCCGATGACCGTCAAGAAGCACCTGCGCGCGCAGGAAGTCGCGCTGCACAACAACCTTCCGTGCATCTACCTCGTCGACTCCGGCGGTGCCTTCCTGCCGCGGCAGGACGAGGTGTTTCCCGACCGCGAGCATTTCGGGCGCATCTTCTACAACCAGGCCACCATGTCCGCTCGCGGTATCCCGCAGATCGCCGCGGTCCTCGGCTCGTGCACCGCGGGCGGGGCGTACGTCCCGGCCATGAGCGACGAGGCCGTGATCGTGCGCAACCAGGGCACGATCTTCCTCGGCGGTCCACCGCTGGTGAAGGCGGCGACCGGCGAGGTCGTCACCGCCGAGGAACTGGGCGGCGGTGACGTGCACGCCCGCCGGTCGGGGGTCACCGACCACCTTGCCGACGACGACGGGCACGCCCTGCGGATCGTCCGGTCCATTGTGGCCACTCTCGGCCCGCGCACCCCGCGGCCGTGGGAAGTCCTGCCCACCGAAGAACCAGCGATGGACCCGGAGCAGCTTTATGGTGTGGTGCCGACGGATTCGCGCACACCGTACGACGTGCGCGAGGTGATCGCGCGGATCGTCGACGGCAGCCGGTTCGCGGAGTTCAAAAAGGAATACGGCGCCACGCTGGTGACGGGTTTCGCGCATATCCACGGGCATCCGGTGGGGATCATCGCGAACAACGGCGTGCTGTTCTCCGAGTCCGCGATGAAGGGCGCGCATTTCATCGAGCTGTGCGACCGGCGCTCGATTCCGTTGGTGTTCCTGCAGAACATCAGCGGGTTCATGGTCGGTCAGGCGTATGAGGCCGGTGGGATCGCCAAGCATGGCGCGAAAATGGTCACCGCGGTCGCGTGCGCGCGGGTGCCCAAGTTCACCGTGGTCATCGGCGGGTCGTTCGGCGCGGGGAACTATTCCATGTGCGGGCGCGCGTATTCGCCACGGTTTCTGTGGATGTGGCCCAACGCCCAGATCTCCGTGATGGGCGGGGAGCAGGCGGCGTCGGTGCTTTCAGCGGTCCGCCGGGAAACCGAGGGCGAGGAAGAGTTCAAGGACGCCATTCGCGCGCAGTACGAGGAACAAGGCAATCCCTATTACTCGACGGCCCGGCTGTGGGATGACGGCGTGATCGATCCGGCCGACACTCGCACAGTGCTCGGGCTCGCCCTGTCCGTCTCGGCGAACGCGCCGCTGGAACCCGTCGGTTATGGCGTTTTCAGGATGTGAAGGGGCTGGGTTGACAGTCATGTTCGACACCGTTCTGGTCGCCAACCGGGGTGAGATCGCCGTCCGGGTCATCCGTACCTTGCGTGAACTCGGCGTGCGTTCGGTCGCGGTGTACACCGAAGCGGACGCCGACACGCGGCATGTGCACGACGCCGACACCGCCGTCCGCATCCCCGGCTATCTGTCCATTCCGGACATTGTCGAGGCCGCGCTGGGCACCGGGGCACAGGCGGTGCACCCGGGATACGGTTTCCTTGCCGAGAACGCGAAGTTTGCGCGTGCCTGTGCTGACGCGGGTCTGGTTTTCGTCGGTCCACCTGCCGAGGCGATCGAGGCGATGGGTGACAAGATCCACGCGAAGGCCACGGTCTCGGCCGCCGGGGTGCCCGTGGTCCCTGGTCTGTCCGATGTAGACGACTTTGCCGCAGCAGCCGCCGAGGTCGGTTATCCGTTGCTGCTCAAGCCTTCCGCGGGTGGTGGCGGTAAGGGTATGCGCCTGGTGACCGACCCGGCGGACTTGTCCGCGGCAGTCGAATCCGCCCAGCGCGAGGCCAAATCCGCGTTCGGTGACGACCGGCTGTTGCTGGAACGTTTCGTCACCACGCCGCGGCATATCGAGATCCAGGTGCTCGCCGACGCACACGGCACCGTGCTGCACCTCGGCGAGCGCGAGTGCAGTCTCCAACGGCGGCACCAGAAAATCATCGAAGAAGCGCCGTCGGTGCTGCTGGACGAGGCGACGCGGGCGCGGATGGGCGAGGCCGCCGCTGAGGCCGCGCGTTCGGTCGGGTACACCGGTGCGGGCACGGTCGAGTTCATCGTGTCGGACAAGGCGCCGGACGAATTCTTCTTCATGGAGATGAACACCCGGCTGCAGGTCGAGCATCCGGTGACCGAGCTGGTGACCGGGCTCGACCTCGTCGCCTGGCAGCTGCGGATCGCCGCCGGTGAACGACTTTCCCTTACCCAGCAAGACATCCGGCTCAACGGGCATGCGATCGAGGCGCGTGTCTACGCGGAGGACCCGGCGCGTGGCTTCATTCCCACGGGCGGCACCGTGCTCGCGCTGCGGGAGCCGGCAGGCGCCCGGGTCGATTCGTGGTTGCGGCCCGGCACGGTCGTCGGTTCGGACTACGATCCGATGCTGGCCAAGGTGATCGCGTGGGGGCCGGACCGGGCGGCCGCGTTGCACCGGCTCGACCGGGCGCTCGCCGACACAGCGGTGCTCGGACTGACGACGAACATTTCGTTTCTGCGCGCGTTGCTCGGCGATCCGGATGTCCAAAGCGGACAGTTGGACACCGAGCTCGTCGAGCGGCGACTGGACACTCTGGTGTCCGGTGGGGTTCCCGAGGAGTTCTTCGTCGCTGCGGCGCTCGACCGGTTGATCGGGCTGTTGCCGGTGAGCGATGTGGTGGACCCGTGGGAAGTGCCCAGCGGCTGGCGGCTCAGCGAGCGGGGCGGCGTCACGATGCGGTTGGAGGCAAGGGAATCCGGGGCACTGGTGCGGGTCGAGGGACTGCCCGATTCGGCCTCGGTCGTCGTCGACGACGGTCCGCCGGTCGAGGTTTCCGCGCGGCGCCAAGGGGACCGGCTGGACGTGCATTACGCCGGCGAGTTCCTGCGGTACGCGCGGGCCGGCGACTGGCTTGCCCGGGATGGTCGCGCGGTACTGGTCCGCGAACGGCCGAATCTCCTTGCCACACATGGAGAAACGAACGACGGTGGCCCGGTGGTGAGCCCGATGCCCGGTACCGTGCTGGTGGTGAAGGTGTCGCCAGGTGAGGTCGTCACGGCCGGCACCGCGCTGGTCGTGGTCGAGGCGATGAAGATGGAGCACACCGTGGTCGCGCCGGTCGACGGTGTGGTGCGTGAACTGCGTGTTCAGCCAGGCCAACAGGTCGCGCTGGACGAAACACTGGCCGTGGTGACCCCGGAGGCGGAACAATGATCGATTTCAGGCTGGATGAAGAATACGAGGCGCTGCGGAAAACGGTGCGGGATTTCGCGCAGCACGAAGTGGCGCCGGTGATCGGCGGGTTTTACGAGCGCGAGGAGTTCCCGTACGAACTGGTGGCCCGGATGGGGCAGATGGGCCTGTTCGGTCTGCCGTTCCCCGAGGAGTTCGGCGGGATGGGCGGGGACTATTTTGCGTTGTGCCTGGCACTCGAAGAGCTGGGCCGCGTCGATTCGTCGGTCGCGATCACGCTGGAAGCGGGTGTATCCCTTGGTGCGATGCCGATCTTTCGCTTTGGTAGCAAGGAACAACGTGAACGCTGGCTGCCGGCGTTGTGCTCCGGCGAGGCGCTCGCCGGGTTCGGGCTGACCGAGCCGGGCGGCGGATCCGACGCGGGCGCGACCCGGACGACGGCGAAACTCGACGGGGACGAGTGGGTGATCAACGGCAGCAAGTCGTTCATCACCAACTCGGGCACGGACATCACCCAGCTCGTCACAGTGACCGCGGTGACGGGGGAAGTCAATGGCCGCAAGGAAATCTCGGCGATCGCCGTACCGTCGGGCACACCGGGGTTCACTGTTGAGCCGAAGTACTCGAAGGTAGGCTGGAACGCGTCGGACACGCACGGTCTGTCCTTTTCGGACTGCCGGGTCCCCGCGGAAAATTTGGTCGGTGAGCGAGGCCGGGGGTACGCGCAGTTCCTTTCGATTCTCGACGAAGGCCGGATCGCGATTGCCGCGTTGAGTGTCGGCTTGTCGCAGGGTTGTGTGGACGAGTGCCTGCGTTATGTTCGCGAGCGCGAGGCTTTCGGGCACCAAATCGGGGCGTACCAAGCAATCCAGTTCAAGATCGCGGACATGGAGGTGCGGGCGCACACCGCCAGGCTGGCCTACTATCAGGCTGCGGCGAAGATGCTGCGCGGTGAGCCGTTCAAGAAGGAAGCCTCGATCGCGAAGCTGGTGGCCTCGAACGCCGCGATGGACAACGCCCGGGATGCGACGCAAATTTTCGGTGGGTACGGTTTCATGAACGAGTTCCCGGTCGGCCGGTTCTACCGGGACGCGAAGATCCTGGAAATCGGTGAGGGAACGAGCGAGATCCAGCGGATGCTCATCGCGAGGGAACTGGGCCTACGCTGAGCCCGGCGGCGACGCACTGCCCCGCGCCGTTCACGGCTTGCGGCGCCGCCGCGCGCCAGCCAAGCCGATCCACGGCGTTGCCACACAAGCCGTGCTGTGACATTGCTGGTAAATCTGTCCCGCTCGCGGCAGGATGGTGTCATGGCAAAGGAGCTGCGAGGCAAGGTCGTCGTGATCACCGGCGGTGCCCAGGGAATCGGCGCCACCACGGCGGCGGCGCTGGCACGCCACGGTGCGCGCGTCGCGATCGGTGACATCGACCAGGTGCTGGCCGAGAGAACGGCTGTGGAAGTCGGCGGGGACGCGATCGCCCTGCCGCTCGACGTCACGGACGCGAAGGCGTTCGCCGGTTTTCTCGACGAGGTCGAGCGGCGGCTCGGGCCCATCGACGTACTGATCAACAACGCCGGCGTCATGCTGCTCGGGCCGTTCGAGGACGAGGACGACGCGGCGACAACGCGGCAGCTGGAGATCAACTTGCACGCGGTCATCCACGGCACACGGGAGGCCGTGAAGCGGATGCGGCCGCGTGCCGCCGGGCATATCGTGAACGTGGCGTCGATGGCGGGCAAGGCTGGTTTTCCTGGCGCTGCAACGTATTGCGCGACGAAACATGCGGTGGTCGGACTGTCCGAGGCGGTACGGCTGGAGCTGCGTGGGTCCGGTGTGGACATTTCGTGTGTGATGCCGGCGGTGGTGCGCACCCATCTCGCCGACGGTGTGCTGGAGACGAAGATCTTCAAGTCGCTGCGGCCGGAGGATGTCGCGAAGGCGATCGTGGAAGTGTTGCGGGAGCCCAAGTTCGACGTGTTCGTGCCGAAGTCGCTCGAAGTCACCGGACGGATCGGGCGGCTCGTGCCGCGGTCGGTGTCGGAATGGTTCGTTCGCGCGGTAGGGGCGGACAAGGTGTTCGCGCAAGCGCGTTCGACGGCGCGCGCCGAGTACGAGACGAGGGTGCGGCGTTCTTGAGTGTTTCGTTGTCACCCGTGAGCCTGGCTGCTGCGGCGGCGAATGTGGTCGGCAAGGTTCGTGGCGGGCTCGCCGATCTGCGGTCGATGCCGCGCACGCTGATCGATCAGGGGCCGAACCGGTCGGTGTACCGGTTCCATGGCGAGTCGTCGGGTCCGCCGGTGTTGCTGGTGCCGCCTCTGGCCGCGCCGGCGCTGTGTTTCGACCTGCGGCGCGGGTGCAGCCTGGTTGAGCATCTGGTCGAGCAGGGGCGGCGCACGTATCTCGTCGACTACGGCGCGGTCGCGTTCTCCGACCGGCGGCTGGGGATGGAACACTGGATCGACGAGGTGCTGCCGCGGACGATCCGGAAAGTGAGCGAGGATGCGGGCGGGCAGGAGGTGCAGGTCATTGCCTGGTGCCTCGGTGGTCTGTTCTCGCTGCTGACCGCGGCGGACAAACCTGAGCTGCCGATCTCGTCGATCGTGACGGTGGCGTCGCCGGTGGATTTCACCGCGATCCCTTTGATGGCCCCGTTCCGTCCGCTGATCGAGATCACCGGTGGGTATCTGCTGACCCCGTTCTACCGGCTACTGGGCGGTGCACCGTCCTATGTGGTCGGTCGCGTGTTCTGGGCGGCGGGGATCGAGAAGGAGATCACGAAGCCGCTGGCGATCCTGCGGAATCTCGATGACCGGGACTACCTGGCGCAACTCGAGGCGGTGGACCGTTTCATGGGGCAGATGATGGCTTACCCCGGCCGCACGTTCGGGCAGCTGTACCACCGGCTTTTCCGCGCGAACGACCTGGCTGACGGTGCGCTCGATCTCGGCGGCCGGGTCGTGTCGTTATCGGGCGTGCGGGTACCGGTGCTGATCGTCGCGGGCGAAGCCGACACCATCGCCCCACGCCGCGCGGTCGAACGCCTGACCGGTTTGCTGCCGTCCTCGCCGAAGGTGGATTTCCACCTGGCCCCGGGCGGTCACCTGGGTGTCCTGACCGGCCGCCACGCGCGGACGACGACTTGGCCCCTTATCGACACTTTCCTGGGGTGAGTGGGCGGTCCCGCTGCGACCTGGCGACCGGGCGGATTCGGTTCCCGCACAGGCTATTTCAGCTCGGCTGACGTCTTCCCCAGCACCCGACGCGCCACAATGAGCTGCTGGATCTGTTGCGTCCCCTCGAAAATGTCCAGGATCTTCGAGTCGCGGGCCCACTTTTCCAGCAGTGAGTCCTCCGAGTACCCGAACGCGCCGGCCAGTTCGACGCACTTCAACGTGATGTCCACAACGGACCGTCCGGCTTTGGCCTTCGCCATGGAAGCCTGGAGTGAGTTCGGCTTCCGGTTGTCGGCCATCCACGCCGATTCCAGTGTCAGCAGGTAAGCCGCCTCGTAGTCGGCTTCCAGGTCCAGATAGGTGGCAGCTGCCGCGTGCTGGGTGTTCGCAGGCTTGTCGTAGTCCACCACCACGCCCGCCTCGCTCAGGATCCGTGCGGTTTCCTCCAGCGCCGCCCGGGCCACGCCGATGGCCATCGCCGCCACCAGTGGCCGGGTGTTGTCGAAGGTCTGCATGACCCCCGCGAAACCGTTCTTGGTGTCCACCTCCGGGGAACCCAGCAAGTTTTCCTTCGGCACCCGGCAATTGTCGAACCGCAGCACCGCCGTGTCCGACGCACGAATGCCCAGCTTGTGTTCCAGTCGGACGACCTCGAAACCCGGCGTTCCCTTTTCCACCACAAAGGACTTGATCGCCGCGCGCCCGGCCGATCTGTCCAAAGTGGCCCAGACGACCACCGCGTCGGCGCGCTGGCCCGAGGTCACGAAGATCTTCTCTCCATTGAGGACATACGAATCACCGTCCTCGACCGCGGTCGTGGTGATCGCCGCCGAGTCGGAACCGCAGTCGGGCTCCGTGATGGCCATCGCCGCCCACAACTTCCCGAACCGTGCCAGCTGTTCGTCGTTCGCGACTGACGCGATCGCCGCGTTGCCAAGGCCCTGCCGCGGCATCGACAGGAGCAAAGCCACGTCACCCCAGCACATTTCGATCGTGCCGAGCACCGTGCTCAGGTTCCGGCCATTGCGATTGCCGGAAGAGTCTTCTGTGGAAGATTCTCGCCGGACACCGGCCGCGCCCGCGCCGCCCTCGCCGGACGAGTTCAGCCCGTCCAGCACGGCGGCGAACATGTCCAGTTCCTTCGGATACGCGTGCTCGGCGCGGTCGTACTTGCGCGAGATCGGCCGCAGCACCTGTGACGCCGCCTGATACGCCTGGTTGATCAGCGCGCCGGCCTTCTTCGGTGGTTCGAGGTTGATCACGGCAAACCCTTTCTAGAGAAGGACGACACCCTCGGCGATGCCGATCGCACGCAGATCGCGGTACCACCGCTCGACCGGATGCTCCCTGGTGAACCCGTGCCCGCCCAGTAGTTGTACCCCAGCGCTGCCGATCCGCATTCCCTTGTCCGTGGCCAGTTTCCGGGCCAGCGCGACCTCGCGGGCATAGGGCTTGCCCTGCTCCGCTCGCGCAGCCGCGCGCAAGGTCACCAGGCGCATGCCCTCCAGTTCGATCGCGATATCGGCCACCGAGAACGCCACCGCCTGCCGGTGACTGATGGGCTCGCCGAACGCGGTCCGCTCGTTGACATACGGAATCACGTAGTCCAGCACGGCTTTCGCGGTGCCCGTCGCGAGCGCCGCCCAGCCCAGCCGGGAAAGCCGGACTACGTCGGCGTACATGTCCGGTGAGCCCAGCAACGCACCGGCGGGGACTTTTACCTTGTCCAGCAACAGTTTCCCGGTCGCTGCACCGCGCAGTCCCATCGCGGGCTCCGGCTCGATCGACAGCCCCGCCTCCGACGACTCGACGAGAAAAAGCGCCGGACAGCGTCCTTGTGACCCCTCGAGATCCGCGGACACCACGAACAGTTCGGCCTGCGTTGCGCGTGGCACCAACGATTTCACGCCGTCCAGCTGGTACCCCGACGGCGTGCGGCGGGCGCGTGTCGCCGGCTTGAACGGGTCGAACAACGGCCGCGCCTCGGCCAGCGCGAGGGCCGCGGCCGGCACGTTCTCGCCGACGAAGGCCGGCAGATAGTCGGCCTGCTGCTGCGCGTCGCCCCACAACACCAGCGCGGTGCTCACGGCGGACGGCGCCAGGACCGCCACCGCCAGCCCGAGATCGCCGTGCGCCAGCGCCTCCGCGATCAGCACGTTCGTCACGACGGACCGTTCGGCGCCTGCGCCGCCCAACTCCTCCGGAATACCGATAAGGCTGACGCCGAGTTCAGCCGAACGCGTGAGCAGGCCGTCTGGTGGGGACAGCCTCGCGTCGGCCTCGTCGGCGGCCGGGCGCAGCTGCTCGGCCGCGAACTCCGACACCGTCTCGACGATCATCCGCTGTTCTTCGCTGGGCGTCAGGTCGAACAGGCCCTTGTCGGCGGGCGTTGCGGGCCGTGCCGGTGAGCCGGACGCGCGCTTGCCGGAGAAGGCCCGCGACGCGGCGCCCGCCGCACGGAAACCGTTCTTCGTCGCCGCCCCAACCAGGTTCTGCACCGGGACGCGCAGGCCGGCCCGCTCCAGCGTCCTGCTGCCGGCGAGCTTGGTCAGTGCGGCGAGCCCGGCGCCCATCAAGTCCCGCTTTCGCTGGGGTGTTGCCACGTCGCGCTCCTTCGAACCATTACCTACTCGCCAGTAGGTTAACATGGTCACCCGAGATCGAGCACGGTACTGAGCAAGTTCTCCAGCTCGGCGGTGAGATTCCGGCGTGAGCTGATCCGCCGGGTGCGGACGAAATCATTCGCGATCGTCAGCGCCGCATGCACGGTGATCTTGGCTTCACGCTGCAGCAACGCGGGCTGCAGGGCGCACAGCAAATTCACCCAGCGTGCGACGTATTCGCGCTGGACGCGGAGTAGCTCCGCACGCTCCGCGTCGTCGAGATTCACCCCGTCGGTTGAGAACAACACGGCCAGCTCGCCCGGCCCAGTGAGGACCCGAACATACGAGGACACCAAGCGCCGCAACGCTTCCCGTTCGTCTGAGCTGCTGCGGGCGATCTCTTCGGCGGCGAACACGAGCCGGTCGTTGGCACGGCGGGCGATCGCGTAGATCAGGCTCGCCTTGCTGGGGAAATGCCGGTACACGCTCGGGCCGGCGATACCGGCGGCGGCCCCGATGTCCTCCATGCTGACGTCGTGAAAACCCCGCTGGCGGAACAGTTCCGTCGCCGCCGACAGCACCTGCTCGCGCCGTGAAGGGGTACCGACACCGAGCGTCCTGACGGGCTGGGGCAGCTCCGTCACGAGTGGCAGGTCCGCGCTGAGCACCCGCTTGGCCAACGCGGTGAGTAGCTCCACGAAACGACGTTTGCCCACTGTCGTGTGGTGCACGGACACGCTGCCGAACACGCTGAGTGCGGCCCAGCACAACAGCTCGGCGTCCTCGGCGTCGAGCTGTGGCCGCACCTCGAGCAGGACCTTCGCCCACGCGGTGAGAATTGCCGAGGACCGCTTGCCGACTTCGCGCTGGTCCTGCGGAGCGAGATGCCGGCCCTCCCAGCGCCACAGTGCCGCGATCTCCCGGCGTTCGACCGTGGCCGCGGCGACCCGGGCCAGAAGCTGGTCGACCTGCTCGCCGACCGGCTTCTCCAGCGTGGCCAGCGCGGCCGTGGTCTCGACTTCCATATCGCGTACGGCGGACAGCAGCACGTACGAGAGCACGGCCTGTTTGTCCGCGAAGTGGCGGTACAGCGCCGGGCCGGTGATGCCGGCCTCCGCGGCGATGTCGTTGATGCCGACCCCGTGGTACCCGCGGGCGCGGAACAGCTCGGCCGCGATTGCGGCCAGCTGGTTCCTCCGGTCGCCGTGGCGGCTTCGATGCTGCTGCATGGTGAGACCACTGTAGCGCGCTCACATCACCCCGCAAACGGTTGACACCTGCGGTTATGGGGGCAGTATGTTAGTGGCAATTAGCCAATTAGCTTGGACCAGGGAAAGGCCGTCGGTGTGAGCAACGAGGCATACATCTACGAGGCGATCCGCACGCCTCGTGGCAGGAACAAGGGCGGGTCCCTGCACGGGACCAAACCGATCGACCTCGTGGTCGGTCTGATCGAGGAGCTCAAGGCGCGCCATCCCGGGCTGGATCCGGCGAGGATCGATGACATCGTGCTGGGCGTCGTGAGCCCGATCGGTGATCAAGGCGGGGACATTGCGCGTGCCGCGGCGATGGCGTCCGGCCTGCCGGACACGGTCGCGGGCGTGCAGCTCAACCGGTTCTGCTCGTCGGGGCTCGAGGCGGTGAACCAGGCCGCGGCACGGGTTCGTTCGGGCTGGGAGAGCTTGATCATCGCGGGCGGCGTGGAGTCGATGTCGCGCGTGCCGATGGGCTCCGACGGCGGTGCGATGTACACCGACCCGGCCACGAACTACGACACTTATTTCGTGCCGCAGGGCATCGGTGCCGACCTGATCGCCACGATCGAAGGCTTTTCACGCGAGGACGTCGACCGGTTCGCGGTCCGCTCGCAAGAGAAGGCCGAGGCAGCGTGGTCGGGTGGGTACTTCGTGAAGTCCGTGGTGCCGGTGAAGGACATCAACGGCGTCACGATCCTCGACCACGACGAGCATCGCCGCCCCGGCACCACGGTGGAGAGCCTGGCGAAGCTCAAGCCGGCGTTCGAGACGATCGGCGAGTTCGGCGGTTTCGACGCGGTGGCGCTGCAGAAGTACCACTCGGTGGAAAAGATCGAGCACGTGCACACCGGCGGAAACTCGTCGGGCATTGTGGACGGTGCCGCGCTGGTGCTCATCGGTGACGAACAGGTCGGCAAGGATCTCGGACTGACGCCGCGGGCGCGGATCGTGTCGGGAGCGATCACCGGTTCCGACCCGACGATCATGCTCACCGGTCCCACACCGGCGACGAAGAAGGTGCTGGCGAAAGCGGGCCTGACCATCGACGACATCGACTTGTTCGAACTGAACGAGGCGTTCGCGTCAGTGGTGTTGAAGTGGATCAAGGACCTGAAACTGCCCGAGGAGAAGGTCAACGTCAACGGTGGCGCGATCGCGATGGGGCACCCACTCGGCGCGACCGGTGCGATGATCCTGGGCACCATGGTCGACGAGCTGGAGCGGCGCCAGGAGCGGCGCGCGCTGCTGTCGCTGTGCGTCGGCGGCGGCATGGGTATCGGCACGATCATCGAGCGGGTGTGAGCATGACCAATACCATCAAGTGGGACAAGGACTCCGACGGTATCGTCGTGCTCACTTTGGACGATCCGAACCAGTCGGCGAACACCATGAACGGTGACTTCCTGGAGTCCCTCGCGCAGACCGTGCAGCGGCTGGAGTCCGAAAAGGACTCGATCACCGGTGTGGTGCTCACGTCGGCGAAGAAGACTTTCTTCGCGGGCGGTGATCTCAACGATCTGATCCAGTTGAGGCCCGAGCACGCCGAGGCGATCACCAACAGCACCAACGAAATGAAGGCGTACCTGCGCCGGCTGGAGACGCTGGGCAAGCCGGTCGTCGCCGCGATCAACGGGGCAGCGCTGGGCGGTGGCCTGGAACTCACCCTGGCCACGCATCACCGGATCGTCGCGGACGTGCCCGGGGTGCAGCTCGGTTTTCCGGAGGTCACGCTCGGTTTGCTGCCTGGCGGTGGCGGTGTCGTCCGGACGGTGCGGCTGGTGGGCATCCAGAACGCGGTGCTGAACTGGCTGGCGCAAGGGCAGCGGCACAAGCCCGCCAAGGCGCGGGAACTCGGCCTGGTGCACGAGATCGTGTCTACTGTGGACGAATTGCTGCCGAAGGCCAAGGAATGGATCAAGGCAAATCCTGAGGCCGTGCAGCCGTGGGATGTCAAGGGTTACAAGATTCCCGGTGGTACGCCGTCGAATCCGTCGTTCGCGGCGAACCTGCCCGCATTCCCGGCGAACCTGCGCAAGCAGCTCAAGGGTGCGCCGATGCCCGCGCCGCGGGCGATCCTGGCCGCCGCGGTGGAGGGCGCGCAGGTCGACGTCGAGACCGCCAGCCTGATCGAGACGCGGTACTTCGTCAACCTGGCGATCGGGCAGGTCGCGAAGAACATGACGAAGGCGTTCTTCTTCGATCTGCAGCACATCAATTCCGGTGGCTCGCGGCCTGAGGGTTACGAGAAGTACACGGCGAAAAAGGTCGGTGTACTCGGGGCCGGCATGATGGGTGCCGCGATCGCATATGTTTCGGCCAAGGCCGGGATCGACGTCGTGCTCAAGGACGTCTCGCAGGAGGCGGCGGACAAGGGCAAGGGCTACGCGGTCAAGCTCGAGGAGAAAGCGCTTTCCCGGGGCAAGACCACGAAGGAGAAGTCGGACGCGTTGCTGGCGCGTATCAAACCGACGGCCAATCCGGCGGACTTCGCTGGCGTGGATTTCGTGATCGAGGCGGTGTTCGAGAGCCAGGAGCTCAAGCACAAGGTTTTCGGTGAAATCGAAGAGATTGTGAATCCGGACGCCGTGCTCGGCTCGAATACGTCGACCCTGCCTATTACGGGACTCGCGCAGGGCGTGCGGCGGCAGGAAGATTTCATCGGCATCCATTTCTTCTCGCCGGTGGACAAGATGCCGCTGGTGGAGATCATCCGCGGGGAGAAGACTTCGGATGCCACCCTGGCCAAGGTCTTCGACTACACTTTGCAAATCAAGAAGACGCCGATTGTCGTGCATGACAGTCGCGGTTTCTTCACGTCGCGGGTTATCGGCACGTTCCTGAATGAGGCGGTCGCTGCGGTCGGTGAAGGTGTCGAACCGGCTTCGGTCGAGCAAGCCGGTTCGCAGGCCGGTTATCCGGCGCCGCCGCTCCAGTTGATGGACGAGTTGACCTTGACGCTGCCGCGAAAGATCCGGCAGGAAACCCGTGCCGCCGTTGAGGCTGCGGGTGGCACCTGGATTGCGCACCCGTCGGAAGCCGTCGTCGACCGGATGCTCGACGAATTCGACCGCAAGGGCCGCTCCACGGGTGCCGGTTTCTACGAATACGCTGACGGGAAGCGGGCCCGTTTGTGGCCGGGGTTGCGGGAGGCGTTCAACTCGGGGAGCGGGCAGGTACCGTTCAAGGATTTGCAGGAACGGATGCTTTTCGCCGAAGCACTCGAGACGGTAAAATGTCTCGATGAGGGCGTACTGACCTCCGTTCAGGACGCGAACATCGGCTCGATCTTCGGTATCGGTTTCCCAGCGTGGACCGGCGGAGTCGTCCAATATATGAACCAGTACGAGGGTGGACTGGCAGGTTTCGTCGCCCGGGCCCGAGACTTGGCCGAGCGTTATGGTGACCGTTTCCAGCCACCGGAGTCCCTGGTGAAAAAGGCGGAAAACGGCGAAATTTTCGAATAAGCCGGGGGTAGAGGCGCCCTTCCACGGGGGGAAGGGCGCCTCTTTCTTTTGGGGGATGGGGAGAAACTTCAATCCGCCGCCGTGCAGCAAAAGGCGACCTGCCTCGCCGGCGGGCTGGCTCCGGGATGACTGGCCCAACGGGACGTCACCTTGTCGAGGTGGTCGAGTTGGGTGGCTTCTCAAGCCCTCTTCGCTACAGCAGCGAGGGGATTGCTGCGTCGATGAGGTGGGGACCTGGTTCCCTTATGGCGGCTTGGAATTGTTCCGCCAGTTCTTCGGCGGTGGTGGCCTTCGTTGCGGGGACGCCCATGCCTTCGGCGATTTTCACGAAGTCGATGTCGGGCCGGGCAAGGTCGAGTAGTTCGTTTGCCTTGGGGCCGTTGGGTTCTGCGCCGACTCGTTGCAGTTCCATTCGCAGGATGGCGTATGCCCGGTTGTTCAGCACAACCGTGGTGACGTTGAGGTTTTCCCGCGCCTGTGTCCAGAGTGCCGAGATCGTGTACAGCGCGCTGCCGTCCGCCTGTAGTGCGATCACCGGCCGGTCCGGGGCGGCGATGGCGGCACCGGTGGCGACGGGCAGGCCCTGTCCGATCGCGCCGCCCGTCAAGGTGAGTACGTCGTGCCGTGGGGCGCCTGCGGTTGCGGTCGGCAACAACAATCCGGAAGTGTTGGCCTCGTCGGAAATGATGGCGTTTTCGGGCAATAGTGCGCCGATCACGTCGACCCAGTTTTGCGGGGTGAGCGGACCGTTCGGCAGCGTGGGCCGGGCCGCTTCGTGCAGTACCGGCTCGACATCGGGTGCGATTTCGTCCGCGAGTGCTTCGAGTGCACCGACGATATCGTGGTCGAGTTCCGCGAGCGTGTGCACCTGCGCGCCTTCGGGCGCGAGATCGCTGGGTTTGCCAGGGTAAGCGAAAAACGAGACCGGGGTCTTCGCGCCCACCAGGACCAAGTGTTTCGTGCCTGCCAGCTGATAGGAAGCTTGCTCGGCAAGGTAACCAAGCCGTTCGAAGTTCGGCAGCCCCGCACCGCGTGTCAACCTCGCGGGAAAAGTTTCCAGGAACGGCTTCGCACCCGTCGCACTCGCGATACGGCTGGCCGCGCGCAAACCCGCTTCACCACAAGCAGGACCGCCGATCAGCAGCGCGACCTGCTCTCCCGAACGCAACACCTCGGCAATCGACGTTACCGCCGCGGGGGAAACGGCATGCGGTTTACGCGGCGGGATCGGCCCGACCACCGTCCCACCATCGCCCCACGAAATGTCGGCGGGCAGGACGAGCGTGGCCACGCGGCCGGGCGGGTCCATCGACGCGGCAACAGCCGCAGCCGCATCCGCGCCCACATCCGCGGCGCTGTCGGATTCCCGCGTCCAACCCTGCAGCCAACCCGTCAGTGCCGGGATGTCCGACTCGAGGGGTGCGTCGTATTTCTTGTGGTAGGTGGCGTGATCGCCGACGATGTTGACGATCGGTGTGTGCGCACGACGGGCGTTGTGCAGGTTTGCCAAGCCATTCCCCAGCCCCGGCCCCAGATGCAACAGCGTCGCCGCCGGCTTTCCCGCGATACGAGCATAACCGTCGGCAGCACCGGTCACGACACCTTCGAACAAGCAGAGCACGCCACGCATTTCACGTCCACCGGAGGCATCAACGCTGTCGAGCGCGGCGACGAAATGCATTTCCGACGTGCCGGGATTCGAGAAGCACACCTCCACCCCGGAGTCGACGAGCGTACGGATCAGGGACTGCGCGCCGTTCATGGTGCTCCTCATCAAAAAAGGACGCCGGGATTGAGTATGTCGGTGGGATCGAAAGCTTGCTTGATGCGCCGCATGAGCGCCAGCTTCGCGGGATCTTCCAGGTCGACGAAGTGCTGCCGCTTCGCCTGCCCGATACCGTGTTCACCGGAAATCGCGCCACCGCACGCTATGCCGGCGGCGAAGATGTCGTGCAACAACCGGTGCCGCTTGTCCGGGTCCTTGCAGAAGATCGCCAGATGCACGTTCCCGTCACCGGCGTGCCCGCAACCCACCGCGCCGGCCTCGGCGGCCAGCGCCAATTCCCGTGCCTTGGCGAGGAAACCCGGCATCTCCGAACGCGGCACGACGACGTCGATCACATCGTCGGCACCCGCCGCCTTCGCGGTCCAGAAAGCCTTTTCTCGCGCCTCGATGAGTTTCCTGGCCGAGCCGCCGTCAAGAACATAGACATCAGTGGCCCCGAGTTCGGCGAGTAGTTCCCCGGCACGCCCGGCATCGCCATCGAGCCGGTCACCGTCCCGGTTTTCCAATCCCACCACGAGATAGGCCTGCGTCGCCTGCTGGATCTCTTCTGGCACACCAAGAGACAGCTGTTCGTGGTAGGTGATCGCCGCCATCGTCAGATTGTCGATGTACTCGAGGATGTTCGGCGCCAGCCCGCTCGCCAAGAGCACCGGAACGGCTTCCATGACCTGCGTCAGGTCCCCGAATGGAGCGAGCAGCGTCGCGCTGTGCGCGAGCCGTGGGTAGAGCTTGACGATCACCTCGGTGGCGAGCGCGAGCGTGCCTTCCGAGCCGATGATCAGCTGAGTGAGGTCGTAGCCCGTGGAGACCTTCGACGTCTTGCCACCGGTGCGGATGATCTCGCCAGTCGGCAGAACCGCTTGCAGGCCAAGGATATTGTGGCGGGTGACGCCATACTTCACGGCCCGCATGCCGCCCGCGTTGGTGCCGACGTTGCCACCGATACTCGCGCTCAGCTCGCCGGGGTACACCGTGTACGCCAAGCCCACGGCGGATGTTTTCGCGTCCAGTTCCGCGAGCGTCACGCCGGGTTGCACGACCGCGACCTGGTTCGCGGTGTCGACCTCGAGCACCGCGTTCATCCGCTCGAACGAGATGACCAGCCCGTCCGCGCGAGGCCGTGCCCCGCCGGACAAACCGCTGCCGGAACCGCGCGCCGTTACGGGAACGTCGTGCTCGGCTGCCGCGACCAGCAACGCCGCAACCTCTTCGGCGGTGGCAGGTTTGGCCACGTGAGCCGGTTTGCGCGGGTCGCACGTGAGCGACTCGTCGTGCGCGTAGTCCTCGCTGACCTGGTCGCCTGTCAGCAGGTTGCGATCGCCGACGATCCCGGCGAACCGTGCCGCGGCGTCCTCCATGACGTGCACCCGCCTCTCCCGAACCACACTGCCGTTTGTCGCAGCGTAGTACGGCGCCGGTGACGGATGCCCGGGGAGCGAGCCGGCCTGCCTCGCGAGCATGCCGGCAAATACGCGCGGGGCCGGTCCGCGCCAATTCGTCCCGGCCCCGCAGTCAGGCTATTCGCGGATCAGACCAGCCAGCCGAGGAAATGCGCCAGGTGTGCCACGGCGCCGGTGAGAATGTCGTGGCAGTGGTGGTAGTAGAAGGCGTGCATTGGTGTTGCTCCTTAACGGAATCGATACTTGCGAATGTGCCCTTGCTTTCGAAAGCGAGCACGAGATTTCCACCAATGCCGATCTGTTGTCAACGAGCCTTCGGCGCATCAGCGGTACGCTGCCGCTGGGCGATGAAATCCTTTCAGCTTAGCGGCGTAACACTTTCGTGGATCTTGGTGGGGTTACGCACGGAACACACCCCACGGGCGGTAGTGCCACCCAGATCGGTGACATGCGACGATGGTGATCTTGATGCGACATCCAGGCGCCACGCGGTCCCGAACGAGTGAAAGCGTTGGAGCTATTGGTGATTTGGCTCAGTTCACACGAAGGGGTGACGGACACTCGGCGCCCCCGTCAGTTCGCCCGCGCGAAAGACAGCGTCTCGCCCTCGACCCCACGCAGCCACAGGTCCTGTGCCGCAGCCGCCATTTCGCTGAGGCCTTCGACAATCGTGGCGAAAACGTTGCCCGGAACCCAGCCGGCATCCCCGTTGATCAGCAGATTGTTTCGCCCGTAAAAAATTGCCAGATCGGTCGCGCCCTGATCGCTGTGCGCCTCGCTGGAATCCTCGTAACCGTATGCCGGATTTCCGATCTCCCACGCTTCGAAACCGAAATAAACGACATCGCCCGGAATGGGGGTCACCGTCGGATTTTCGCGACCCGGTTTCGGCTGTGCGAATGGCGGGACCAGCGTGTATACCTCGTTTCGCGCGTATTTCGCGTGATAGGCCGCACCGCTTTGCGGCAGCGCGTTCCAGACTGCCTCGCACGTGCGAGGTGCCTCCCGGTCCAGTAACACGGCCCGGCAGGACACGCCGCGCTTGTCGAGGCTGATAGTGATGTAGCGGGCCACGGTTCTCCTCAGTTCTTGGTGACGGCGGTGACGGTCTCGGCCCAGATGCCGAGCGCATCGTCGATCTGCTCGGCGCTGACCACCAGCGGCGGGATCATCCGGACCACGTTCATGTACGCGCCGCAGGTGAGCATCAGCAGCCCCCGCCGCGCGGCTTCCCGCTGCGCGGCCTGCGCGGTCGGGTTGTCCGGCTTGCCGTCGGCCGTGGTGAACTCCGTGCCGACAAGCAGGCCAAGGCCGCGCACGTCGCCGATTTCCGGGGTCTTGTCACCGATCAGCCTGGCGCCTTCGAGCAATTGCTGTCCGCGTGCCGCCGCGTTGGCGACGAGGCCCTCTTCTTCGATGACGTCCAAAGTGGCCAGTGCCGCGGCGCACGAAACCGCGTTTCCGCCGTAGGTGCCGCCCTGGGAGCCGGGCCACGCCTTGGCCATCAGCTCCTGTGATGCCGCGATGCCCGACAGTGGGAAGCCGCTGGCCAGGCCCTTGGCGATGGTCACGACATCGGGCCGGATGTCGAAGTGGTCGTGGCCCCAGAACTTCCCGGTCCGCCCGAAACCGGTCTGGATCTCGTCGAGGACGAGCAGGATGCCGTGCTCGTCCGCGCGTTCCCGCAATCCCTGCATGAATTCGGTGTTCGCGGGCACGTAGCCGCCTTCGCCCAGAACCGGTTCGACGAAGAACGCGGCGGTTTCGCCGGGCGAGCTGATGGTGGCGAACAGGTAGTCCAGCTCGCGCAGACAGAACTTCGTCGCGGTCTGCTCGTCCCACCCGTAGTGGTAGGCGTACGGGAACGGCGCGACGTGCACGCCCGCCATGAGCGGCGAGAAGCCCGCGCTGAACCGGGTGCCCGACGTCGTCATGGTCGCGGCGGCGACGGTCCGGCCGTGGAACCCGCCCTGGAAGACGATCACGTTCGGCCGTCCGGTCGCCTGCCGGGCAAGGCGAAGCGCGGCTTCGACGGCCTCGCTGCCGGAGTTGGCGAAGAACAGCGAATCGAGGCCGGGAGGCAGCACGTCCCCGAGGCGCTCGACAAGCTTGAGCAGCGGCTGGTGCATGACGGTGGTGTACTGCCCGTGGATGAGCTTGCCGATCTGTTCCTGTGCCGCACGGACGACCTTCGGGTGGCAGTGGCCGGTGCTGGTGACGCCGATGCCGGCGGTGAAGTCGAGATGCCGGTTGCCGTCGACGTCGTACAGGTAGGCGCCTTCGCCGTGGTCGACGACGACCGGAGTGGCTTGCTTGAGCAGAGGGGACAGCTGGGCCATGGAGCTACTCCTCGACGCGGTTTGGGGATGTGGGTTGTAGATTGTTGACAATATCCATAGCATGGCTCCCGACAAGGGCGCAATCGATGCGGAGGCGGACGTGAGCGAGACCAGTGTGGTCGAAGCCGTGCACAAGGAGTTGTTCATCGGCGGAAAGTGGGTGCCTGCCGCCGGAGGGAGGACGCTCGCCGTCGAAGATCCGGCCACCGCGACCAAGCTGTGCGAGGTCGCCGACGCGACACCCGAGGACGGTAAAGCGGCACTCGACGCGGCCGTTGCCGCACAGGCCGACTGGGGACGCACCGCGCCGCGCGAGCGCAGTGAAATCCTGCGCCGCGCCTACGAGCTCCTCAACGCCCGGGTCGAGGACCTCGGCCTGTTGATGACGCTGGAAATGGGCAAGCCGCTGGCCGAGGCGAAGGGTGAAATCGCTTACGCCGCCGAGTTCTTCCGCTGGTTTTCCGAAGAGGCTGTGCGGATCGACGGCGGGTACCAGGTCGCGCCCAACGGCAGCGGCCGGTTCCTCGTCACGAAGCAGCCGGTCGGGCCGACCTTGCTGATCACACCGTGGAACTTCCCGATGGCGATGGGTGGGCGCAAGATCGGTCCCGCGATCGCCGCCGGCTGCACGATGGTGATCAAGCCGGCCGAGCAGACCCCGCTGTCGATGCTCGCGCTCGCCGAGATCCTCACCGAGGCGGGGCTGCCCGCCGGGGTGCTCAACGTCGTCACCACCTCCGACCCCGGCGGGGTGATGGAGCCCTTGATCCGCGACGGCCGGGCCCGCAAGCTGTCGTTCACCGGGTCCACGGTGGTCGGTCGCAAACTGCTGGAACAGTGTGCGGACAAGGTTTTGCGCACGTCGATGGAGCTCGGGGGCAACGCGCCGTTCGTCGTGTTCGACGACGCTGATCTGGACGCGGCGGTCGACGGCGCGATGCAGGCGAAGATGCGCAACATCGGCGAGGCGTGCACCGCGGCCAACCGGTTCTACGTGCAGCGTGGTGTCGCCGGCGAGTTCGCGCGGCGGCTGACCGAGCGCATGTCCGCGCTGCCGATGGGACGTGGCACCGAACCGGGCGTCGTGGTCGGCCCGCTGATCGACGAAGACGCGGTGCGAAAGGTGACCGAACTGGTGCGGGATGCGACCGAGCGCGGGGCGAAGGTGCTCACCGGTGGGGCCACTGTGGACGGTCCCGGCCACTTCTACCAGGCCACCGTGCTGACCGACGTGCCGGGCGACGCGCGGATGGCCGCCGAGGAGATTTTCGGCCCGGTGGCGCCGATTTCCGTGTTCGACACCGAGGAAGAGGCGGTGACCGCCGCCAACGACACCGAGTACGGCCTCGTCAGCTACGTCTACACGAACGATCTCAAGCGCGCGTTGCGAGTGTCGGAGAACCTGGACGCCGGGATGATCGGGCTCAACCAGGGCATCGTGTCGAACCCAGCCGCGCCGTTCGGTGGCGTGAAACAGTCCGGGCTCGGCCGCGAGGGCGGTGCCGTCGGGATCGACGAATTCCTGGAGATCAAGTACGTGGCGGTCGCCCTGTGAGTGACTACCGCATCGCGAGCATCCCCGGGGACGGCATCGGCGTCGACGTCCAGATCGAGGCTCGCAAGGTACTCGACCGCGCCGCGGGGCAGTACGGATTCAGTCTACAGTGGACAGAATTCGACTGGAGCTGTGAACGGTTCGCCACGTCCGGCACGATGATGCCGGACGACGGGATCGAGCAACTCGCCGGCTTCGACCAGATCCTGCTCGGCGCGGTCGGATTTCTGGGCGTGCCCGACCACGTTTCGTTGTGGGGCCTGCTGATTCCGGTGCGCCGGGCGTTCGCCCAGTACGTGAACCTGCGGCCGGTACGACTGCTGCCCGGCACGACTTCCGTGCTCGCCGGGCGCGGGGCCGAGGAACTGGAAATGGTGATCGTCCGCGAGAATTCCGAGGGCGAGTACTCCACGATCGGCGGCCGTCACGGCTCGGGTGCGGGTGAGTTCGCCGTGCAGGAGTCGGTGTTCACCAGGGTCGGCGTCGAGCGGATCATCCGGTACGCCTTCGAACTGGCGCGAACTCGTTCAGGGAACGTCGTTTCGGCGACCAAGTCGAACGGGATCATCCACACGATGCCGTTCTGGGACGAGATATTCGCCGAGATCGCGGCCGGCTACCCGGATGTCCACAGTGAACAGTGCCATATCGACGCGCTCGCCGCGCGCATGGTGCAGCAGCCGGAACGGATCGATGTCGTGGTGGCGTCGAACCTGTTCGGTGACATCCTGAGCGACCTCGCGGCGGCGGTCACCGGCGGGCTCGGCATGGCGCCTTCGGGCAACATCAACCCCGCCCGCGAGCACCCCTCGATGTTCGAAGCGGTGCACGGCAGCGCGCCGGACATTGCGGGGCAAGGGATTGCGAACCCCGTGGCGCAGATTCTCGCCGGGTCGATGCTGCTCGAGCATCTCGGTGAGCTCGACGCCGCGCGGGCCGTGTCCACGGCGGTCGAAAAGGTACTGGCCGCAGGCGAAGTGGCGACGCCGGACCTCGGCGGCAAGGCGACGACCGCGGAGTTGGGTACCGCGATCGCGGACGCTCTCGGCGGTTACCAATCCGACCGAAAGTAGGCGGACACGGTCCGCAGCCGGTCTGCTTATAGACACCCGCTTCCGCCGTGGCTGCAGTCGGATTGGTAACGAACGGCACAGTAGGGATCAACCAGCCTGCTCACGCGAGCAGGCTGGTTCCCGGTGCGAGGCGGCCCACCGCGTCTTCCATATGGGATTCCAGCAACGGAATCGCGCGGTGGTGCCGGCCCGCGCGGATGGCTGCCGTGAGCTCCCGATGTTCGGTGACCCGTTCCTCGTCCTCGCCGTAGGTCAACCGCAACGCGGACACGCACATCCGCGTCTCGATCAGCAGCGTCCGTGACATCCGCAGGAGCCGCTTGCTGCCGGCCGCCTCCACCAGCACTTCGTGAAAACGGGTGTCGGCGGCGGAAACCGCGTCCCAGTCCTCGATTTCCGTCGCCGCGGCCATTTCGTCCACCACCGCGTCGAGCAGATCCGCCGCCTGGGCCCGTGAATCCCGCTTGAGGATGCGGAGCAG
The DNA here is from genome assembly GCF_009707865.1 of Amycolatopsis pithecellobii. Classification (GTDB taxonomy): domain Bacteria; phylum Actinomycetota; class Actinomycetes; order Mycobacteriales; family Pseudonocardiaceae; genus Amycolatopsis_E; species Amycolatopsis_E pithecellobii. Next base: position 15,978 of record NZ_WMBA01000062.1, on the reverse strand, counting down.
CGCCGCGCGCTCGATCGCGAGGCGTGCCGAGTAGATGTCCTGGACGTCCTCGGGCTCCAGGTCGATCACGAACAGCCCGCGGTGCCGCTCGCTGCGCAGCAACCCTTCCGAGACCAGCCGCTGCATCGCTTCGCGCAGCGGCCCGCGCGACACCTGGAATTGGGCGGCGAGTTCGCTTTCACCGAGCTGAGTGCCGGGCGGCAATGAACCGTTCATGATCGCCTCACGCAGCTGGCGGGCGATGATCGCGGCGGTCGATTCCCGGTTGACCGGCTCGATTTTGGCTATGGTCATCTGAAAAGTGCCCCCAGTGCAGCGGACTCGGGCACTTCGCCCGCCAGGCGCAGACCTTCCCAGATGGTGACCTGGTTGGCCGTCAGTACCGGCTTGCCGAGTCGTTCTTCGATGGTGTTGAGCACATCCAGTGTGCGCATTGCGGTATCAGGGATGAGCACCGCATCGGCGTCCGGATGATCATGGCTGACCGCGAGCTCGATGACGGCGTCCGGCGAGAGCCGGCCCACCTCGGCCGCGGTGTCGATGTCCTCACTGGACATCGCGACGATCTCGATCCCCGCCCTGGACAGGAATTCGACGAACAACTTCGCCACGTCGTCGGGATAGCTCGCCGCCACCGCAACCCGTTTCAACCCCAGCTTTTCCGCCGCCCGCACAAAGGCGAAGGACGTGCTCGACGCCGGTTTGCCCGCGGCGGCAGCGAGTTTCTCGACCTGCTCGTGTGCCCCGTCCCACTGGTACACGAAACTGCCGCTCGTACAGGCCCAGACCACGGCGTCCGGTGTGTGCTCGGCCAGCAGCGCGGCACCGTCGGCGAGCCGCCGCTCGCTGCCCAGGTCGAGCAGCTCGGGTACCGCGTGCAGATCGGTGCCGTAGATGTGGGCGACCGGCAGCGCGTACCGGTCGCCCAGCAACCCTTCGGCGAACGGGTAATCGTCTTCCGCGGCGTGATCCGGGTAGATGAAACCGATCGTCGGCACGTGACCTCCCGTGTAGGTTGTCGACAATCCTACGATACGTCCTTGAGCCATTTTCCGGGACCGACGATGGGCAGCGCCATCCTTTTCAGGCAGGCCCACATGGTCAGCTGGTTCGCGGTCAGCACCGGCTTGCCGAGCGCGGCCTCCAGCGGCTCGATCAGATCGTAGGTCGGCAGGTTCGTGCAGCTGACGAAGATCGCCTCGGCGTCGGGATGGTCGGCGCTGAAAATGCGCTCGGCGATCGTCCGGTAACTGACCTTCCAGATGCCGCCACCGAGCCCGAGATGTTCGCTGGACAGCGTTTCCACGTTCATCTCGGCGAGGAAGTCGTGCAGCTTCCCGGTCAGGTCCGCGTCGTACGGCGTGATCACCGAGACGCGGCGCACGTCCAGCTGGTCCAGCACCTCGGCGAGCGCGCCCGACGTGGTCACCGCCTCCGGGGCGCCGGCGTCACAGATCGCCTTGCACAGCGAACGTTCGTAGTCGATGCCGTTGACGAAGCTGCCCGAGGTGCACAGGTACGCGACCACCTCGGGCTCGACGTGCAGTACGTCGCGTGTCGCGGCAGCCAGGTGCGCGCTGTTGCTGACCAGCTGCGCCATTTCCATGCTGACCGGTACCGGCTCGTACGGGGTGCGGGCGAGGTGCAGTGACACCTCCATCGGTACCCAGCGCCAGAGCTCGCGCTCCAGCGCCAGGTCGAACGGCGCGATGACGCCGATGCCCCGCTGGGCCAGCGGCCCGTCGAAGGCAGGGAAGTCCAGATCCAAGGCTCGGCTCCGAAGGTAACGCTCTGGAAGAAGGCCTCCGGGGTGGACCCTCGGATTGTTGACAATCATACGAGCGGCTCATACCGTGTCAACGTGATCGGGCCGAAGACAACGGTGTTGACCGTGCTATGCGGTGACCAGCGTCCCCCGGACATGGACTCCATCGAATCCGCGGCGGACGTTCGTTACACCGATGAAAAGGGCCTGGCTGAGGCGCTGCGCGGAGCCGACGCGCTGTTCGTCTACGATTTCCTGTCCGGCGCGGTGCCGGCTGCCTGGCATGCCGCCGACCGGATCCGGTGGGTGCACATCGCGAGCGCCGGGGTCGATCCGGTGATGTTCCCCGAGCTGCGGGACAGCGAAGTGATCTTGACCAATTCGCGTGGGGTGTTCGACAGCTCGATCGCCGAGTACGTGCTCGGCGTGGTGATCGCCTTCGCCAAGGATCTGTCACGCTCGCTGGACCTGCAGCGCGAGCGCCGGTGGCAGCACCGGGAAAGCGAACGGGTCGCGGGCCGCCGTGCGCTCGTGGTCGGCACCGGCCCGATCGGGCGGGCGATCGCGCGGCTGTTGCGGGCCGCCGGCATGCCGGTGTCCGGGATGGGCCGAAGGGCCCGCGACGATGACCCGGATTTCGGGACGGTGTACGCCTCCGCCGATCTTGTCCGGGTGCTGCCCGAGTTCGACTACGTGATCGCCGTCGCGCCGCTGACCGAGCAGACCAAGGGACTGTTCGACGGGGCCGCGTTCGCCGCGATGAAGCCGACAGCGCGGTTCGTCAACGTCGGTCGCGGTGAACTGGTCGTGACGAGCGATCTGGTCCAGGCACTGCGGGACGGCCGGATCGCCGGGGCCGCACTGGATGTGTTCGAGACCGAGCCGCTGCCGTCCGACCATCCACTGTGGACATTGCCGAACGTGCTCGTCTCGCCGCACATGTCGGGTGATTTCGCCGGCTGGCGCAACACGCTGGTCGAGGTGTTCGCGGACAACTTCGAACGCTGGCAGACTGACCTGCCGCTTCGTAATGTCGTGGACAAACAGTTGGGCTACGTGCCGTCGGGGCACTGAGGAGGCAGCGGTGAGCCACAATTGCGCAGCCTGCTTGCCGGTGCCGAGCGGGTGCGGGTGTCCCGCAGGATACTGAGGAGCAAGATGAGCACCCTGTTGACGGCGAGTGAGCTCGTCGCTGCTTACTCGACCGGTGAGATCTCGCCGGTCGAGGCGACCGAGGCCGCCTTGCGGGCGATCGAGGAACGGGACGGTGAAGTCAACGCCTTCTGCCTGGTTGACCGTGAGGTCGCGCTGGAAGGCGCGAAAGCGTCGGAAACCCGTTGGCGGGAAGGGAATCCGATCGGCTGGCTCGACGGGGTCCCGACGTCGATCAAGGACATGTTCCTCACCAGCGGCTGGCCCACACTGCGTGGCTCCACCAGCATCGACCGGAATCAGCAGTGGGATGTCGACAGCCCGGTCACCGCGCGGCTGCGCGAAAACGGCCTCGTGCTGCTCGGCAAGACGACCACCCCCGAGCTTGCGTGGAAGGGGGTCACCGACAGTGAACTCACTGGTATCACGCGGAATCCGTGGGACACGTCGCTGACTTCCGGTGGTTCCAGCGGTGGTAGCGCGGCGGCGGTCGCGGCCGGGATGGGTGAGCTGTCGGTCGGCACCGACGGCGGCGGCTCGGTGCGGATCCCGGCGGCGTTCTGCGGCATCGTCGGTCTCAAGCCGACACACGGGCGCATCCCGCTGTACCCGGCGAGCCCGTTCGGCCCGCTTTCGCACGCCGGGCCGATGGCGCGCTCGGTCGACGATGTGGCGTTGCTGCTGGACGTGCTCGCCCTGCCCGATCACCGTGACCCGGCGGCACTTCCGCCGCCGCTGAGTGCCTATCGCGAAGCGGTGCGGCGTGACGTACGCGGTCTCATCGCGGCGTTTTCGCCGACGCTGGGTTACGCGCACGTCGACCCGGAGGTCGCGCAGCTCGTGCGGTCGGCGGTCAACGCGCTCGACGACGCGGGATTGCGGATCGAGGAGTCCGACCCGGGTTTCGCGGACCCGAAGGACGCGTTCGACGTCCTGTGGTCAACCGGCGCGGCGCAGTGGCTCAATACGTTCCCGCCCGGTTCTGAGGACAAAGTGGACCCTGGGCTGCGGCGAGTCTGGGAGCAGGGCAAGACTTTCTCGGCCGCGGACTACCTGGCGGCCACCGCGGAGCGGGCCGCGCTGGGCATCCTGATGGGCGAGTTCCACACCCGGTTCGATGTGCTCATCACGCCGACCGTCGGCATCCCGCCGTTCGAGGCCGGGCACGAGGTACCGCCCGGCAGTGGCATGTCGAGCTGGCCGGAGTGGACGCCGTTCACCTACCCGTTCAACATGACCCAGCAGCCGGCGATCAGCGTGCCGGTCGGGATCACCGAGAGCGGCTGGCCGGTCGGCTTGCAGATCGTCGGCCCGCGGCACTCGGACGACCTGGTGCTGGCCGTGGCGAAGCTGGTGGAGGAGATCCGCCCGGTCCGGCTGAGCAGGCTCGCCCTGGGCGGCTAGCCGGGTAGGTACCTGATTTGGTACCTTCGGTGTATGACGGCGCTCAACCTGCAGTTCACCGACGAGGAGATGGCTGACCTCCGCTCGACCGCCGAGCGCGAGGGCAGGTCGCTCAAGGCGGTGGCGCATGACGCGGTGGTGTCGGTCGTGTCCTCCCGCAAGCACCTGATCCGCGAGGCCGCGGCCAGGGTCGCCTCGATCAGCGAGGAGCTCAACGAGCGACTGGCGCGGTAGTGCACGAGCCGTACTACCTCGACGTCGAGGATGTCCTGACGGCGACTCGGTACGCGGCAGGCGGTCCGGTCGAAGTGCGCGACTTCGGTCTGCTCGCGGCGGCGGTCGCGCGCCCGTCGGCGACCGTTTTCGGGCAGGACGCCTATCCGGATCTGTTCACGAAAGCCGCGGCCCTGCTGCATTCGCTGGTACGCAACCACGGTCTCGTCGACGGGAACAAGAGGGCCGCGTGGGCCGCGGCGTGGGTGTTCCTCGAGGTCAACGGGGAACGGCTGGGCGCGGGGCTTGATGTGGACGCCGCGGAGAAGCTCGTACTCGCGGCCGCCACGGGTGACGTCGAGGTGCCGGAGATCGCGGCCGGATTGCGTACCTTCGCCGGTTAGCCCTACGCGGTCGCGACTTCGAGCTCCGTCAGCGCGGTGTCGAGGTGCAGCAGCAGCCGTTGCAGGTGGGGGACGCTGCGGCGGCAACCGGTGATGCCGAAATCCAGGTTGTCCCCGTTGCTGGTCAGGGTGATGTTCAGCGCCTGCCCGTCCAGCAGCACCGACGCCGGGTAGATGCCGTCCAGATGCGCGCCGTTCCAGTACATCTCCTTGCGCGGGCCCGGCACGTTCGAGATCACCAGATTGAACGGCGGCCGCGTGCTGGTCACGACACCCGGCACCGTCGAGATGCCCAACTGTGCCACGTTGAGCCCCGACAACAACAGCGTCTGGAGCGGCGTCAGCTCCTTGAAGATCCGCTTCGCATCACGCGTCGACTGGTAGATCGTCATCAACCGCGCCGCCGCGTCGGACTTGTCGGTGCCCAGATTGCACAGCATGGCCCCGATCTGGTTGCCGCTCGACTCGCCTTCCGTCTGCTTGCGCATCGACACCGGCACCATCGCGATCAGCGGCGCATCGGGCAGCGCGCTCTGCTCGATCAGGTAATCGCGCAACGCACCGGCGCACATCGCGAGCACGACGTCGTTGCGTGAAGTCCCTGTTCTCGCCGCGATCGCGCGCACCCGCGACAGCGGCCACGACTGCGCGGCGAACCGCCGGGCCCCGCCGATCGGGACGTTGAACATCGTGCGCGGCGCCTGCATCGGCAACGTCAAGGTGTGCTCGCGGAACGCTTCGTTCGCCACTTTGACCGCGGCCGGCGCGACACTCGCGAGCTGCTGCAACGTTTTCAGCATCGACGGCAGGCCACGGGACGGCCTCGACTGCGACTCCCGCCGTGACCCCCACGGCGGGGGGCACGCGCGATCGTCCGGGTCCTCACTCAACGTCCCCTGCAGATGGCGCAGCGCGGAAACCCCGTCCAGCAACGCGTGATGGATCTTGCTGAACATCGCGAACCGGCCGTCCCGCAGGCCTTCCACGAGATGGATCTCCCACAGCGGGCGATGCCGGTCGAGCAGGGTGCTGTGCCACGCCGACGCCAGCTCCAGCAGCTCACGAATCCGGCCCGGCTGCGGCAGCGCCGAGTGGCGGAAATGGTAGTCGAGATCGATCTCCGACTCCTGCGTCCACGCCAGATAGCCGGCTGTGTTGACCGGACGCGCAGGTCGGCGAAGGAACAACGGCGGGACGTCGTCGGCCTTCAGCAGATCGTCGCGCAACCCGTGCAGGAAATCGTCACCGGCACCATCGGGTTTGCGGAACAGTTGCAGGCCACCCACGTGCATCGGATGTTCCCGGCTTTCGACGAGAAGGAACATCGAGTCGGTGAAGGGCATCAGTGCCATGGGCGGCCGCCTCTCATGCCGGAGTCACGCACAATGCTAGGCGCGTGCCTACGCTGGTGGTATGGCAGATCCAGAGAGTGGGCGGTTTGTCCGGGCACCGAACCACTTCGCCGCACGCATCACCGCGGACGGGCAGGACGGCTGGCCGGCCGAGCCCGGCCGCTACCGGCTCGTGGTGAGCCGGGCCTGCCCATGGGCCAGCCGCGGTCTCGTCGTGCGCCGGTTGCTCGGCCTGGAGCAGACCATTTCGGTCGCCGTCGCCGACCCCATCCAAGACGAGCGCAGCTGGCGGTTCACCCTGGACCCGGACGGCCGGGATCCCGTGCTGGGCATACGTTTCCTCGCCGAGGCATACCACGCGGCCGAGCCGGACTACGACGGCGGCATCAGCGTGCCCGCGGTGGTCGACATCCCGAGCGGGCGGTTGGTCACCAATGACTATCCGCAGATCACGCTCGACTTCTCCACCGAATGGACGCGATATCACCGGCCCGGCGCGCCGGACCTGTATCCGGAAAAGCATCGAGACGAGATCGACGAGGTCAATCGGACGGTGTATCGCGACGTGAACGCGGCGGTGTACGAAGCCGGTTTCGCGTCGAAGCAGCCGGCCTACGACGACGCGTATTCGCGGCTGTTCGTCGAGCTCGACAAATTGTCCGAAAGGCTTTCCCGGCAACGTTTTCTGGTGGGCGATACGATCACCGAGGCTGATATCCGGTTGTTCACCACCCTCGTTCGATTCGACGCCGTGTATCACGGGCATTTCAAATGCAACCGGCACAAGCTGACCGAGCTGCCGGTGCTGTGGGCATATGCTCGTGATCTGTTCCAGACCCCTGGATTCGGTGACACGGTGGACTTCGACCACATCAAGCGCCACTACTACCAGGTGCACGAGAACATCAACCCGACGCGAATCGTGCCGAAAGGTCCAGACCTGTCGAACTGGGCCACGCCGCACGGTCGCGAGTCGCTGGGCGGGCGCCCCTTCGGCGACGGGACGCCGCCGGGGCCGCCGCCTGCCGGCGAGATCCTGCCGCCGCAGTGGTAGCGCGTGTGACCGTGTCCGCCTGCTTTCGGTCGGATTAGTAACCTGGTCGGGTGAACAAGACCGGCGCACAACACCTCGTTGATGTGCTCGCCGAGCTCGGTGCCGATGTCGCGTTCGGCCTGCCCGGTGTGCACAACCTCCCGATCTGGGAAGCCCTGGCAGGCAGCGGAATCCGGCTGATCGGGGTCCGGCACGAGCAGACCGCGGGGTATGCGGCCGACGGGTACGCGCGCGCGACCGGCAAGCTCGGGATCGCCATCGTCACCACCGGCCCTGGCGCCGCGAACACGCTGGGCGCGGTCGGCGAGGCCATGGCCTCGGCCTCGCCGGTGCTGGTGGTGGCCACCGACATCCCGTCCACACTGCGCCGGCCCAACCTGGTCCGTGGTGTGTTGCACGAAACCAGTGATCAGGCGGCGATGTTCGCTCCGGTCACGAAGGCGGCGATCACCGTCGACTCGCCGGCCGAGATCGCGCCGGCGATCGCGCGCGCCGCACGGCTGGCGCGGGAACCGCAGGCCGGACCGGTCTACCTCGGCATCCCTACGGATTTCCTCAGCGCGGAAGCGGAACGCGCACCGGACACCGATCTGACGGAACGGTTCGCCGCGGTCGACATCGGCGACCTGGACTACGCACGCGCCTTGCTCAGCGGCGCGGAGCACCCGGTCATCTGGGCAGGCGGTGGCGCGGTCCGAGCCGAGGCGGGACCGATCATCGGTGAGCTGGCCGAGCGGCTGGCCGCACCGGTGCTCACCACGTTCGCCGCACGCGGACTCGTGCCACCCACGCATCCATGTGCCGCGCCGACGCCGGTGCACGCCCCGGAGGTCGGCGCGCTGTGGGACGAGGCCGACGTGGTGCTCGGCGTCGGCACCGATTTCGACGGGCTGATGACGCAGAACTGGCTGATGCCGAAACCGCCGAAGCTGATCTCCGTCAACATCGACCCGAAGGACGCCGCCAAGAACTACCAGCCGGACGTCACGCTCGTCGGCGACGCGCGTGACGTGGTGAGTCAGCTGGTCACCGGCCTGGCGCCACGCCCCGGGCTGAGCGAACTGTCCGACCGGCTGCGCAACCTCGGGGAGCTCGTGCGCAGGCGAATGCGCGCGGACGAGCCCCAAGCCGCGGATTTCCTTGGCACGCTTGAGGAAACCCTGCCCGACGGCGCGGTCGTCGTGGCCGACATGTGCATCGCCGGGTACTGGGCAGGCGGCTACCTGCGGGCGCGGGCGCCGCGCCGGTTCGCCTACCCTATGGGCTGGGGCACGCTCGGCTTCGGTTTCCCGGCGTCATTGGGCGCGGCGGCCGGCGAGGCCTCTCGCGTGGTGTGCGTGAGTGGCGACGGCGGTTTCCTTTACGGCTGCGGTGATCTGGCCACCCTCGCACAGGAGTCGCTGCCGGTGACGGTGATCATCGTCGACGACGGCGGGTACGGGATGCTGCGGTTCGACCAGGACCGCGCCGGTGTGCCGCACCGTGGTGTGGACCTGCACACGCCGAACTTCGTCGGCCTGGCCAGGTCGTTCGGGGTGCACGCCGACGAGGTCAAGGGCTTCGGCCGCGCCTTCCGCCGGTTGCTGGGGGAGTTCGTGCGCGCCGACGAACCGAATGTGCTGGTGGTGCGAGCGACCATGAAGCCGCCGCTGAACACCTCACCACGGTGGTACCGGGCGATCGGCCGCTGAGGTTCACTGCAGACACAGTTCGTTCCCCTCCGGGTCGGCCATCGTGACCCAGGTGTACGGCCCCTGCTGCCCGCGATGCAGCACAGTCGCGCCCAGCCCGGTGAGCCGCTCGACCTCCGCCTCACGCGCCTCGCCGACCGCGATGTCCAGGTGCACGCGGTTCTTGACCTTCTTCGGCTCGGGTACCAGCTGGAACAGCACCCGCCGCCCGGACTCCGGATGCCGGATCGCCGCGCCCACCTTCCACACGAGGGCTCCGCGATATGTCGTGGTGTCCTCCTCGCGCGCATGCCCTTCGGCGACCATGCGCCGGATGAACTCCTCGTTGCTCGGCTCGACGTCCCAGCCGAGGGCGTCGGCCCACCAATCGGCCAGCTTGTGCGGGCCGGCACTGTCCACAGTGACTTGAAAGTCGTATGCCATGCCGCGACGCTAGCGCGACCCACCGACAATTTCGGGCGCGCTGCGCGAATGGCCGGGATGGGCATGGGTATGCCGGGCCGTGAGTGAGGAAGGCGCACAGCATGGCCGGTAACCCGAATCCGATTCAGATGCAGAAGTTCCTTGCCGGCGTCGACTATCCGGCAAGCCGCGACGACCTCGTGGAGCACGCGAAATCGAAGGGTGCAGACCAGGAGACCCTCGAACACCTCGAGCAAATCCCCGACCGTACCTACGACGGGCCGAATGCGGTGAGCCAGGAGTTCTCGGGTACCTGATTCACCTGCCGGAAAGGTGTTCCAGGAGCATCCCGGTGAGCACCTCCGGCACCTCCTCGGGCACCCAGTGGCTGACGTCTTCGAGCATCTGGAACGAGTACGCGCCGGTGACCCACCGCTCGGTGCCGGTGGCGGCGGTGGACCCGAACGCGACGTCCTCGGTGCTCCACACGTACAGCGTCGGCACCTCGATCTTGCCGATCTGGCCGGCGGGCCGCGACGCGCGATACCAGTTGAGCGCGGCGGTGAGCGCACCCGGCTCGGACAGGCGCTGGATGTACTCGTCGACCCGGCTCGGGCCCACATGCCTGTCGAACATCCGGCGCAGTGCCGCGCCGTTCTCGGCGAGCATCTGGCGTTCCGTGCCGTGAGCACGCCAGGCCTGCAGGTACTGCGAGCGCAACTGCTGGTCCTCGTCGGCATGCAAGGCCTCGCCGAGGGCGCCGGGGTGCGGCGTGGAGACGACGCTCAGCGTCCGCAGCCGGGCGGGGTGCTCGTTCGCCGTCCACCACGCGACCACGCCGCCCCAGTCGTGCCCGACGAGATCGAACTTGCTCCAGCCGAGTTCGTCGGCAATCGCCACCACGTCACCGACGAGTTCGCTGATGCCGTACTCCGCGGCGTTCTCCGGCCGCACGCCCGGCGAGTAGCCACGCTGATCCGGTGCCACCGCGCGGAAACCACGGTCACCGAGCACCGCCACCGTGTAGTCCCAAGCAATCGCCGCCTCCGGGAAGCCGTGTAGCAGCAGGACGGGCCGCCCGTCAGCCGGCCCGGCGGCGATAGCGTCAAAGGACCCGGCCGGGGTGGCAATGCTCAGATGCTCGGTCATGGCCGGAACTCTAACGGGAAGTCAGGCCGCTTCCTCTTCGGTAGTCAAAAGATCCCAGTGTTCTTGCGCGAGCACACGCCATTCGACGTGCTTGCGGTGGAACAACTCGGCTGCCTGGACACCGCTCCAGTTCGCCGGCAGCAGGCTGACCGGCAGTTGCGGGTCGAGGAACGGGAAGCGGCGCCATTCGTGGACCAGCCGCGTCTGGGCGTGCAGCGCCTCGTCGCCGGTCGCCGGCTGCAAGCCGGTGAACTCGTCGATGAATCCCTCGTACCGTTCTTCGAGTGCGGTCAGATCCCAGGCCCGCGAGACCATGGCGTCCTGGTCGCCGATCTGGCCGTACGAAGCCACGAATGACATCGCCTCGCGGTCGAGGCCGAGTTCCCGCACGATGCTCGCGGCCTCGTCCTGCCTGCCGGCGTCGGCGCTGATCCACACCCCGGGTGTCGGCGAGCCGAAACCCGCCCATGTCAACCGGGTGCGCAGGCTGTGCCGCAGATCCCGCTTGGTTTCGGGCACCGACACCAGCAGCATCAGCCACCGGCCGTCCCAGGCGTTGCGGTCTCTGCCGAAACCGTAGATGCGCGCCGCGCCTTCGGTCAGCAGCCTGCGGCCCGGTGCGGTGAGCGACCACCGCACGCGCCTGCCGACGCGTTCGGACACCAGCCAGCCTTCGGCAGCGGTGCGCGCGAGTGCCTGCCTCGCCGACTTCTCCTCGACACCGAATACGGCGAGCACGTCGACGAGCGTCGAGGTCCACACCGGGCGCCCGCGGGGAAGCACGAATTCGCCGAGCAGGGTCGTGAGCAGCGAGCGGGCGCTGGTATGGCTGACTTCGCGTCGCCTGCTCATCCTGGGACGCGCAGCGGCATCCCCCATCAGCCGTCACCTCCCTCGCCGGCGGGGTCAGTTCATCCACGGTATACCGCGGGACCACGGCCGACTGCGGCAGGCTGGCACGTCAGGGCAGGATATGCGTGAATTCTTTGCTGCGCCTCGACAGGAATTCCACGTCGGGGAAATCCTCGGCCCAAGGCTCGTGAATAATCCATTCGTCTCGGGCACACTGGCCGCAAAGCGGCCTGTTGTACATGTCGAGACACCATTCTTCGTGCACAGGTGTCTGTTCACGGGGGACCAGACACGCGAAACACGTGTCTCCGGGGCCGAAATCAGTGCGAGGTGCCATGATTACCATCCGGTTTTACTCGGCTACCTGCAGCATAGGGGCTCCGGGGTGACGGAGCCGATAGTCGTCACCGGAATGTAGCAAACTCTCGATTCGCCTATCGAAACCTCATCGCGTTGCAATTTGCAGAATTAATTTGGCCCACCGCCTCGGCGACGAGCGCCTTGTCCTAATCTGCGACGGTGAGCAGCGAAGAAGAGCTCCTTGCGCCGCCCGGCGCCGGGCCTCGGCGTGGCCGGCTGCACTACGAGTTGCTGGGCTGCGCCCGCGGCGGGCACCACCTCGTCGGCCAGGACGCCGCGCGGATCCGGCCCGAGGACGCGATGGTCGTGCGCGAAGGGGGTGGCCTGCGCTGGCACCGGTGCCTGCGCTGTGACGGCTGGATCCCGTTGCCGCCGCCGGACAAACCCGGCCGCGAGCACGTGCCGGGCCCGGACGAGGTCGACGTGCCGTTGCGCGGCAAGCCACTGCGCGACCGCTATGTCCTGCGGCTCATCGCGCTCGACCGGATCCTGCATTTCGCGGTGCTCGGGGTGCTGGCCGTCGCGATCTTCGCCTTCGTGCACGAGCGGCAGACGCTGAGTGGCCCGTTCTACCGTTTCGTCGACGCGCTGCAGGGCGCGCTCGGTGGGCGCACCGGCCGCACCGGCACCGGCCTGCTCGACGAGGTGACGAAGGCCCTCAACGCCCGTCCCTCCACGTTATGGCTGGTCGGCGCGGTGGTCGCGGGGTACGCGATACTGGAGGGAGTGGAAGCGGTCGGACTGTGGCTGGCGAAGCGCTGGGCGGAGTACCTGACCTTCGTCGCGACCACGGTGCTGCTGGTGCCCGAGATCTACGAGCTGTCGATCCGGGTGAGCGCACTCAAGATCGTCACCCTGCTGATCAACCTCGCGGTCGTCATCTACCTGCTGTTCGCGAAGCGGCTGTTCGGCATCCGCGGTGGCGGTCGCGCCGAGGCACGCGAACGGGCGCTCGACACCGGCTGGCCCGCGCTGGCCAGGGTCCTGCCGGGGTCAAACCTGGGCGATCAGTAGACCACTGCGGGGTTTGGGTGTGAAGTAGGTGCTCTTGCGTGGCATCAGCCGCCGCTGCTCGTGCACCGCCAGCACATCGGCGAGCGGCACCGGGGCCAGTTGCACGATCGCGTCAACGTCCGGACCAGGGTCGTGACCCTCGGGCAGGACCCGGACGTGCGGGCCCTCCGGGTCGAGGCCGAGCGCATCCGCCAGCAGCAGGTCTTCGACGATCCCGTGGTCGAACCAGGGCAGCGGGCCGTCCGGCTCGGGCAGTTCGACCACGAGGCCGCCGGGAACGGTCACCGTGCCCGGATCTTTCGGCGGCTCCGGGTTGTCCACCTCATGCACGGTGAGTCCGGCCCGACGCCAGGCGGCCGTGAGGTCGCCCATGGTCAAACCGGTGCCGGCAATCGACCGGTGAATGGCGCCGATGTGCAGCTGCGGGCCGGCGGTGACGAGCGCCAGCAGGTCCACTCCGGCGGCCCTCGCGGCAGCGACCCGGTGGTTGCCGTCGGCGACCAGCAACGGCCGCTTTCGCACGACGGCAAGCAGTTCGTCCTGCGCCGTGCCCGGGCCGATCAGCCAGAGCCGGTGACCATCCACAGTGGACACAGAGGTGGGGCGTCCCGCAACGGCTTCGGTGGCGGCGGCGCTCAGCTGGTCACCAACGCCGGCCGGCACCAGCATGGCGGCGCTGGTCGCGCGGCCGAGCCCGGTCAGCCTGGCCGCGTGCTCGCGCACGAGGTCCGGGTAGACCTGCTCGCTATGCCGTACCTGATCGCCGACCGCGGCCGGGTCGATCAGGCACAGCACGCCGATCGCCCGCCCCGCCACTTCGTAGACCGCGACCACGTCAGACACCTGGCGGTAGGACGTGGAAAGGAGCCGGTCCAGCATGTGTCGCGCGTCGGGAAGCATCTCGGTGAGGGACCGGCCGCCTGCCCCGGGTGTGCGGTGCGGATGCTGCACGGCCAGCAGACTGGGGCCCGACGCCCGTGCCAGGGCGGCCGTGATCTCCGCCGGCTCGCCGAACCGGTCCACGTCCGGACGGGACATCGGGTCGTTGACCACCCAAGCGGTCTCGAGCGCATGCGCCCAACCGGTCACCGGTAGCGGCCCATGGTTTCGAGCAGCGCGCTGAGATCGGTGCCGGAGCTGATTTCTTCGGGCTTGGCGCCACGCCGGAACAGGCGTGCGCCGGCGGCGTCACCGCCGAGGGTGAGCGTGGCATCCTCCCGGCGCAGCCAGGTGCCTTCCCGCATGCCGAGTACGGGCACGTCGTTCTCCTCGAGAAACTCTTCGATCCGTTCCTCGCGAGTCTCGCCCATATGCGTGTCGCCGTCGACCGGGTCGAGGTAGTGCGGGTTGATCTGGAACGGCACCAATCCGGTCGCTTCGAACGTCGTCGGCTGGACGATCGGCATATCGTTGGTCGTCCGGATCGAGGGGCAGGCGACGTTCGTGCCCGCACTCGATCCAATGTAGACGGTCCCGTGCGTGACCCGGTCCCGGATCGGGGCCAGCAGTTCGCGTGCGTAGAGCTCGCGCAGCAGGCGGAAAGTGTTGCCACCGCCCACGAACACCGCCTGCGCGGAATTGAACAGCTTGATCGGATCGTCCTGATGTGCGCCGAGCACTTCGACCCCGTACGGTTCGAGCGCGGCCGCGACGTGCGCGGTGTAGCCGCCGTGATCGGCGAGCGCGAACGGCACGAACAGCACTCGCCGGACTCCGGTGAGCAGGTCCGTCAGCGCATCCGCGGCGTGTTCGAGATACCGCCTGCCCGGGGCGGTCGAGTTTGACAGCAACAGCAGGCGCATCAGGCATGACTATCACGGACGCTCGGGCAGGGGTGAGCGGAGTGAGTGTGACCACAACGGGTTGCGGTCGGTGGCTAGCCTGGACATATGACTGCGCTTCCTGATCCGGGAACTCCGTTCGGTGCCCAGGTGCGGGCCCGGCTCGACAGCGAGATGATCATCTGGTTCGCCACCGTGGGCGCGGACGGCACTCCCCAGCCGAATCCCGTCTGGTTCCTCTGGCAGGACGGTGCGCTGCTGGTTTTCAACCGGCCCAACGCCAAGCGGTTGTCCCATATCGAGCAACGACCGCAGGTGTCGCTGCACTTCAACAGCGACAAGGGTGGCGGGTCCGTCGTCGTGTTCACGGGGATGGCGAAGCGGATCGAGAATCACCCGAAGCCACAGGAAGTTCCGGAGTATGTGGCGAAATACGGCGAAGCGATGAAGCGGATCGCCGGCGATGTGACGTCATTCGGCGAGGCTTACCCGATCGCGGTGCGGATCGAGGTCGAGCGAGTGCGCGGCTTCTGAGGCCTTCACCGGGGGAGGCGTGTCGCCTCAGCGATCGTCGAGCAGGTCCGCCGGATGCGTGCCGAGTGCGTCGGCGATCCGGAAAAGGCTGTCGAGCGTGATGTTGCGCGGTGGCCGCTTCTGCGGGTCTTCCTTGCGCTTCGGCTGATCGAGCCGGGACCGCTCGAGCTCCGCGACGACCGAGCGTGACACGCCCGCGCGGTCGGCCAGGTCTTCCTGGCTCAGGTCCTGGTCGCGGCGGATCTTCCGAATCCGGCTCGCGAGCGCGCGCAACCGCGAATCGAGCCCGTCGTCTCCCACTTCCTCGTCGCTCATCAGATCATGAGCTTAACCCTCGTGTCCGGCGCGACAGATTGTTCTCTTCGTGATACTTTTTGTCCTATGGAAATTGATCGCGAAGCCCCCGGTTATCTCTACGAGGCGCTGGCCAAGCTGCTCGCCGCCCAGATCGAATCGGGCGAGCTGTCCCCGAACACGCCGCTCCCCGCCGAAGGGCAGCTCGCCCGCAAGTACGGTGTCTCGCTCGGCACCGCCCGCCACGCGACGCGGCTCCTTCGCCAGCGCGGTTTGGTGGTCACCGTGAAATCGAAGGGAACCTACGTCGCACAACGGGATCGCGAGCCGCCCATCTGCTTATGGAGTGCGGCCTAGCTTGAGTTTTAACCTGTTCGGCGTGGTCGGGGGGTGACCGGTTTGGCTTTCGTGGTCGTGGTCGCGGTGACGATGTGCACGTCGTGGCGGTCGGCGGGTTGCAGGTTGCGGCGTCCGGCTGGTCGGCCGGGGCCGGGTCGGGAGGGTTTCGGTGCACTGGCTGGACAGCCGGCCTGTGGGCGCAGGTTCCGAAACCCGCG
>NZ_WMBA01000061.1 GCF_009707865.1 Amycolatopsis pithecellobii | reverse complement strand
CAGCCCGCCCCCACCGACGCCCGCGCCGCCGAGCAGCTCACCACCCACCAGCTCGTCGAGCCCGGACCATGACAAAGGCGCGCAGGCTGACCAGAACACGCCGGTGGACCTTCCCGGTGGTGGGCTGATCGGGCTCGGCCTGGCGTTGAGCATTGCCGTCCTGCTCGTCCTCGCGCGGCGGCGCCGCCGCGCGCGCCGCACCCCGACCGGCCGACTCACCCCAGCAGAAAACCACCCGGGGCCTCCCGATCCCGCGCAGCCCGGCTCGGTGATCGCCACCCTCGACCACGCCGTGCAGCGCGCCACACACCGTCATGACACTGAGCCGGACGAAGGCGAGGACGAGGATGTTCTCGACCGCAGCGACCGGGCCGACGCCCTCCCGGCCGGACGACGACGGGTCTGGCCACCACCCGCGCCGGTGATCACCGCCCACACCGACACCACCTCCCAGGCGCTGGACCTGTCGGCCACGACCGGGCTCGCGCTGACCGGCCCCGGCGCCGCGCCTGCCGTCCGCGCCGTGCTGGCCACCGTGCTGGCCGTCGACGCGCGCTACCCGGCCCAGGCAGTGCTCGCCGACCCCGCCACCGCCGAGCTGGTCGCCGGAAGCGACGACTTCGCGCTGCAGCAGGCTCCCGGAGTCGAGGTCGCCGACGACGAGACCGCGGCGCTGGCGCGGCTGCGCACCGAACTCGCTCGCCGGACCCGGCTGCGCGACGACCACCAACTCGACGCCGACCTCCACCCCGACGAAAGCCACCAGCACCGGCCCGGCGAGAGCACCGAGCCGGTGCAGCTGCTACTGGTGGCAGCCCGCCCGTCCCCACCACATCGACGCGAATGGGCCACGCTGCTCGACCAAGGCCGCGCGGTCGGCATCCACGCCCTGCTCCTAGACGCGCACCTTCACCAGGCCGGCGACTTCACATACCTCACCCTCGACGCCGACGGCACCATCACCGCCGCGCACGGCCCCGGCACCGAAGCGGTGGCCGGAGCGCGAGCCGAAACCCTCACCCCCGCCGAAGCAGACGAGATCTGGCACCTGCTGGCCGCCGCCCGCACCCCCGCGCCCGGCCAACCCCGCGACGACACCACGCTGGACGACCAGTGGAAGGCAGACGACGCTCCCGGCGATCGCGGCGTGAACTCCGATACCGCCGCCAGCGCCCCGCACGACACGGCGCGCACCACGACGGCGAACGAGAACGAACCGGCCGCGGTGGTGCAGCTGCTCGGCGGGGTGCGCGTGCACGCCTACGGCAGCCACGTCCGTGGACTGCGCGCCCGCGCCCGCGAAGTCCTGGCCTACCTCGCCGCCCACCAACACGGAACCACCGCGGACACGCTGCGCGAGGCCGTCCTGCCCGACCAGCCCGCCGCGCGCCTACACGAGGCCATCTCCTACGCCCGCAAGGCGCTGCGCACCGCCACCGGCGAGAACGAGGCGGCGTTCGTGGTCGCCGAGTCCGGCCTCTACCGCCTCGACCCCGACGCCCTCACCGCGGACGTATGGGCTCTGGAAGACGTTCTTACTCGCGCCCGCACCAGCAGCGACCCCGGTATCCGCCTGGAGGCACTGCGCCGTGTCGTGCGTGTGTGCCGGGCCGGAGCACCGCTTCAGGGCGCACCGTACTCGTGGGCCGAACCGGTGGCCGAGCACTGGCGCAGCCAGGCTGTCGACGCCCTCGTCGCCCTCGCCAGCGAAGTCCGCGAGCACAACCCCGACGAGGCGCTCGACGCGCTGGCTGTGGCCATCACCTGGGATCCCTACACCGAAGCCCTCTACCGCAGAACCATTGCCCTGCAACGCGATCTCGGCCGCCTGGATGCCGCGCAGGCCACCTACCGGCGCCTGCAAGCCAATCTTCGCGATCTTGACCTCGAACCCGATCCCGACACCACCGCACTGCTCGATAAAGCACCCGTTCCGCAGCACTAAATTTCGCGGTTCCGCTCTACATAAAGGTGTGTTCCACTCCGGTCCAGACACAACGAAATGCCCAAAAACATCGGCAACCAGGCCCCGTAATGAGTATATACATGTTCCGTCGACACAACCACATAGAACCGCGTCGGCGGACGAAAGAGCTCACACTCCAGCAATTCACCTCATCGCAACGAGCGCAGGGCTTCCGGCAACCAGTCCCATTTGCCGGGGCCCATTCGAGGGCGGTACGGCCGCCAAGGACGGTGTCAGTGGGGGGTCATCCGGGACGTCGTCCTGGACGTCGAAGGCACGTCGTCTTAAGGATGACCCCCCACTGACCCCCTTGCGCCCCCAGGCATCGCAGCTCAATCCGCCTTGCGCCGGGTGGCCGACGAGCCAGACTGGTCACGATAACCACTCCGTACGGGGCCTCACACCTCACATGCTGCTCACCTCCCTGCGGCTTCCGCCGCTGTTTTGTGTCGCAATGCGACACAAAACAATTCCGCCAAAAACGGCGGAATCTGTGCCGCAATTCCCGTCGTGTTCCCGCGTCGCATACGCGCGTGCGCGCGCATTCCCGCACCTCACGCGCTCGGCGCGGCTAGCCAAAAAACCCCGAAAAAACCCGGCGCCCGACTATTGTGTACCGCTAGCGCATCGAGCTAGCGTGGAAATATCAGCGGGAACGAAAACCGCAAAACCAAAACAATTCGGCACCCCGGCCGAAATATGCCCGAACGGTAGAACGGGGAAACACATGAGCACCTACGCCCAATTTGTGACCGGGCTGGATGCCACCTGGCTCGGCACCCTGCAACCTGACAGCTACCCCGCGGGCGTGGCCGCGGTCGGCCCCGCGCGCCTAGCCCTAACCGCCACCGACCCTGATGCCTACCGCGCCCGCAGCTACGCGCCCAGCGCCGGGGGCCGGGAACGATCACCGTGACCGACAACCCGAACTCACTCCGGAACTGACCGCCACCCCCGAGTCACCACAACGTACGCCCGCGACATCACGCAGCACCGCAGGAGTCCACAATGGATTGCGAAGAAAGCGATAACGGAGATCATGTCCGACTACCACCAGTTGCTCGCTGACTACCGGTTCACCCGCGTCAACGACGGCACGACGTTTCGAAGCCCCGATGGGCTGGCTTCGGTGAACGTGAACGACCAGGACGGTTCGCTCACTGTGACAGCGCTGACGGCCTTCAGTCCCCAGCTCATCCGCTGGAAGGTGGTCATCGACAACGCGGAACCGGACGTGCTCGACAACGCATCCGTCGACATCCTCGACGCCGCCCTGTGCGCGGCCGACCCACAACTAGCTAGCCGTGTCCACAGTGGATAGTGTGAGGTGTGATGACAATGGAAGACATTCCCACTACCGAAACCATGGCGAACGGGCACGCGTACCAACCGGCGGGCGTGTACGGCTCAGGGACGTTTAGCGCGATCTACCACCGTGCCTACGATTGGGGACTGCCGGATTACCAGGCGAAAGCGATGGCCGCGATCGCGTGCGAGATGTTCGGTGATGCGGCGAACGTCGCCGAGAATTGCATCCAACAGGTCAAGGGCGAATTCGACTACGGTGAACGTGGCCGTTATTGGTGCGAATACTACGGTTCGCTGCCCTGGATTCCATCACTCAAGAGCTGGGTGTAGCTGGGCAGTCATCGGCATGGTAGACACCGACCGTAAGAGTCCACAGTGGACAATGAGAGGTAGTGATCATGAACGAGGTGTTCAAGGCTGGCATGAAAGCGCTCCGCGAGCACAGGCCCGCGAGGTCGAGAAGGCGTCCGTTCCCCCGGAGGATTTGCTCGACCGCACGATCACCCGGCGCGATGTCCAGCAGTACGACGTCTACTTCATCTGGGGTCCGGGCCGTGACATCGCCAGCCGGACCGATTGCGGGCACGGCTACTACCTGACCGATTCGTGCCCCTGCTGCGACGCCGAGGACGACAACTAGACAAGAGTCCACAGTGGACTAGACGTTAGAAGGGACGGCACCGATGACTACTACGGAAACCGGCGACCAGCCCGCAGCCGCGGCAGGCGCCACTGACACCGTGATCCAGACCGTGCGCCTGCTGTGCGGGCACGAATTCCGCTACCCGGATTTCCCGAACGCTAGCGGAGTCTGGCTTCGCGCGAATCGGCGCGGCATGGCGCTGCGTGACGTGCGACCCGACCGGCGACACCACACCGCGGATCATTGCCGTGCACAACGTACCGACGACCGATCATGCGCCCGGTGCGCACCGTCGCCGGTGTCACTGAAAACGGCATGGTCAACCAACACGACCAGCCGCTCGTCAACGTGCACTACGCCGAACCGGCCGACGAGAACTGGGGTGCCGCGAACAGTGGTCCTGGGACTCGGAATGGCACGTCATCGAACCCGACATGCCAGCTCACCAGGCGCCAACCATATGAGTCCACAGTGGACTCTCGACCGCACCCGGAGGTAACCCATGACCATGGCGGCGAACGACTACCGTCACGCACGCACATTCCGCACGATCCGCGGCGCGAACGTCGATTACCGAGCCACCTACTACAACACCCGTGCTGCGCGTGACCGGGCCGCGCAGCGCGACGCCGACCGCGACGCCGGACCGTGCAGCTCGAGCTGTGGGATCGCGACCGTCCCCAGGACGATGGGAACTGCGGATGGGTGTGTGACGGGTTCGCCGAGCCGCGCCCGACAGAGGCTCGCGCGACGGTACCGCCCGTGCAGCGGAATGATGTGGTGCCCGGTGGCTTGATCGTGGTCGCGGTCGAGTCCGTCGGCCCCGGCAGTATGGAGGGTTGCTGGGATTGCGGTCGCGCCCTGGTCGAGGGCGAGGTGGTGGTGCGGGTGTGCGAGCTGGCGGCGCCGGAAGAGCGCTATGTCCTGCACCGGCAGTGCGGCGTGCTGCGCTACCAGAACCGACCCCGCTACGGACACGTGCGCGAGCACACCGAGACTCTCGCCCGCCTCGGCCGGGCCGTGGACGCCCTAGTCGAACTGAACATCCCCGGCGGTGAGTTCGAGGAGCTGATCGACGAGCTGGCCGACTCCTTCGCGGCGCTCCGCGCACTTGTCGAACACTGACACGGCGTGATGCCGTACCGAGCAACGCGGGCACACTTGAAGTCCACAATAGACGGTTGGCTCCAGGTGTGCCCGTGCATGCCCTCGCCGTGGTGAGCTGCCCGGCCCCGGTCACGGGTCTGTCATGTGTCGGTCGAGGTGCTGCTACCCCGACGGCCTCGGGTTGGCCGTCGGGGTAGCGGTTCGCCGCCTATGCGGTCCAGGTGAAGCTGGCCGGGCTGTCGCCGTCGGCCGGGGTGATGGTGATCGTCCAGGGCCAGTCGCAGCCCACACGGCCGGGCAGTTTGCGGTGGTCGTAGCGGCGCCCGCAGCGCATTGTCAGGGGCCGCTCGGGCACCAGCCGGTGGTAGGCCAGCAGCGGCGGCGTCGACCCAGGTTCGGTACCCGCAGCACGGGTAGGTCGGCACGGCGTACTGGATCCTGTTGCGGCGCACGAGCACGGCGGGCTCGGTCGTGGTGTCGCCGCGCCGGTAGGTGCGGCGGGTCATCGTCGCCGCCCCCCGTTCGACGGTCGCGTGGGTGATCCAACCGCGGTGCGCCGCCCGCAACAGCGGCAGCGGGTAGGGCGGGGTGAACTGCATGAGAAGTCCTTCCTGCGAATGGGCATCGACCGAAATGGCGGGCGGGGGAGCCTTCGAGGTCAGCGGCGCCCCCGCCCGGCCGGGTGGCGGTGGTTAGTCGGCGTCGGCGAGCTGGTAGCGGCGTGGCTCTTCCTGGACCACGGCGACGGTGCCCTTCTCAGCGAGCTTGTCCAGGGCGTTGCGCACAGCGCCGGAGGATCGGACCAACTTGCGGCCGATCTCGCCCGCGGTGTAGGCGTTGTCTCGCCGCTCCGGTTCGGACAGGAAGTCCTCGACCAGGCCGTGCAGCGCGCCCTTGGGCAGCCTGCCGCTCGGCGGCGTGTCCGTGGCCGAGGTCGCCGTGGTGGCCTCGGTGTCGGCCGTGTCGTCCTTCATGCGCCGGGGCGCGGTGGCGTCGCGCTTGCGGGGTTTCGCGCTGTCGTCGACCGGCTCCGGGGGCGCCCAACGGGTGGCGGCCTTGCGCCCGCCATCGTCCTCGCCGGGCAGCCGCACGGCGTGGCCGTCGGTGGCCCACACGGCAAGGAGCTTGGTCGTGGTCGAGCCGCCGATGCCCGCCAGCTCGGCCAGTTCCCGGGCGGTCTTGCCCGGGTTGCGGCGCAACGCGGTGCGCAGCCGGTCGGCGGCTAACGCGCCAGTGCTGCCGTTCGCCGCGGTCTTGGTGGTCTTCGTGGTCTTTCTGGTGCGTGGCATGACGATGCACTCCCTTTGAATCGGGTATTGGTTGTGGATGGTCATGCCCCCGGGGGCTGTAGCCCTCCGGTGCGCTACCGGGGTCGTGCGGGCTACGACGTCCATCAACACTCCATCCCGACGTGAAGTCAACGGGTCCGTCCAAACAAGACATACGTCTTTCCGTAGCGGCCGTTTTCCGTTGGGGGACTTGACGTTCCTGCGCTTGACATTCCGCGTCGAGTCGAGCGTCCATCTGGTGGCCGGAACACCCGGCACACACCACGACACGGAAGGAACGCCGACCCATGAATGCGCCCCTGTTCGCCACCCTGTCGGTGCGCGCCGGCGACTTCGACGTGCACGGCACGTTCGGCTCGCACGGCGACGCGGCGTCGGCCGCCGACTGGCTGACCGACGAAGCCACCTTCGCGCACCCCATCGCGTTACACCCGCCCGACACCGACCCGCTGACCACCCGCGCCACCGCCGACATGACCGGCGACGTGATCGAGCTGCCCGCCGCGGTCGCCGACCTGCTCACTGCCCACGACCACGACCCGGACCCGGCGGGCGCGGTGGTGGTGTCGCTGCTGATCGACCCGCCCGCTCCGCGGCTGGCGTTGTTCGTCGGCCCGTTCGCCACCGTCACGGCGGCGCGGGCCTGGATCGCCGAGGCGACGAATGCCGCGCGGTCGGGCGCGTACCGCGCCGGGCTGCGGATTCACCCGCTGCGCCGCACTGACCTGGTCCCCGTGGCGACCGTCGCACCGGGGCCGGACACTGCGCCAGGCGTGGCCGAGGGGGTGGCCTGACATGGCTGTCCGGCTGGAGGTCGCCCCCGCCACACCGGCACCGGCGGACGGCGTACGAGGCCTCGCGGACCTCCGGGTCGCCGAAGCGTTGGGCCGCGAGGCCGCGGTGCTGATCGCCGACGGCGGCATCCCGGCGGTCCCGATGCGGATGCCGCCTGGTGCCTGGGCGTTGCTGGTCACTGCCGCGGATCGGTGGGCTGCCAGCGGCGAGGTGGTGCTGTTCGCCGGGGAATGGTGCGAGGAGTACCTGGCCTCCGGGTGCGATGGCGACCTCGTCCTCGGGCTGGCCCCGCCCGCGGCGCCCGATGCCGACGACGATGCGGTGGCTGTGCGGCTCGCGCTGGCCGACCACGGCCGGTGGGTGCCCGCGGGAATGTGGGCTCGCCTCGGCCGTGACTGGCCCGCCGCGGTGGCCCCTGCCGCCGCAGCCATCAAGGGCAGCTACATCGATGCCGCGGAAGCCGATCCGCCCGCACCGTGGCCGATGTGGGTGTCCAGTAACGGGTCGGTGGCGCGAGGTAGCCTGCGCGACCTGCTCGCCGCGGGCCTGCTGGATGCGGGTGAAGAGTTGGCCTACCGGCGGCCGGGTCTCGGCGTACATCGCACCGGTCAGGTGACCGCGCAGGGCATGCTGCGGCTGGACGACGGTCGCCTGTTCACCACGCCCTCGGCTGCGACCACCGCGCTGGGCAGCCCGCACCAGAACGGATGGCACTTCTGGTTCCGCGCACGTGACGGCCGAACCCTCTGGGAACTCCGCGACGACTATAAGTCCATTATGGACGGACGTCACGCTGTGGGGTGAGGTGCCCGCATGACCCCGGGTGCGGCATGCCGAGTGCCCACACCGGACGCGAAGCGGGCCGTGCTCGCAACCTGCCGCGGCCCGTACTGGATGGCCCCGGTTCGTTATGCGCCCGGCCTGCTCGCCATCGGCGCCACGACTGGGAACTGCGGGTACGAACCGCCGACGGCGTGGTGTGCTTCGTCGCATTCCATACCGCCAGCGAACCCACCAGGCCGCGCCCGGCTGCGGGTGGCCGGAGGCGGGCTGGCCGCCGCGGAAAGCACTGGCGCGTCGCGTCGCCCGGCGGTACACCGGCACTCCCATGTACCGCGTCGGACCACCGCGCATTACACAACGCCGCCCACGAGCTGGCCGGACTCGGCGTTGACCTTCGCCGCCCGAACGAACAACGCCTCCGACGCGCGGCAACCAGACCTGGCTCAACCCGAATCACGGGTGCTCATCGAATGCCCACCCGGATCTCTCGGTGCCCGTCTACGGGGCACATAGCGGCGGCCCGTTCTGCTCCCGGTAGAAGGCTGCGGGTCGACGGGTTGTCCGCTGGCTCGACTAGGAAGTGCAAGTGCGGGCCGGTGGACTCGCCACCGTCGCCGACCTCGGCGATCGACTGTCCAGTGTGGACTTTTTGGCCGACGGCGACGAGGTTGCGGTTGTTGTGGCCATACGTGGTGATCACCCCGTCCGCGTGTTCGATACGGACCCACAGGCCGTAGCCGCTGGCCGGGCCGGAGGCGATCACGCGCCCGCCGCTGGCCGCCACGATCGGGGTGTCGATCGGCGCGGTGATGTCCTGCCCGCGGTGGAATTCCCGCCCCGCGGCCCGAAGCCCGAGGTGCAACGCCCCGCGGTCGGTGCAACCCACCCTCCGCTACTCGGTGGAGTTTGGGGCCGGGGCGCAGGCCACGCCGGTCAGCGCGCCGACGATCTGTCGCGCCGCCTGCTCGTTGTTGGCGTACCGGTCGGGGAAGCCAGATGCTTGCACGGCTTGCGCGGCGGGGGCGAGGCCCATCTGTTGCCAGTTCGGCACCGCGAGCAGGTGCCGGTAGAACTGGCTCGCCGCGTAGGTGGGGTCGGTGACTTGTTGCGCGTTGCCCCAGCCCATCGAAGGGCGCTGCTGGAACAGCCCGAGTGAGTCCCGGTCTCCGTAGTTCAGGTTGCGGAGCCCGGACTCGGTGATCGCCGTAGCGACCGCGATCACCCAGCCGTATTCGGGAACCTGGAGCTGTTTGCCGACGGCGACGATGGTGGCGGCGTTGGCCATTTGGTCGGGGCCGTACCCGGCCACGCCGCCGGTGGGTGTGCCGGTCGTGGGACAGGCCATGACTCCGCCTGGACCGCTGCTGGCCACGTCGGTGCCCAGGACCGCGCCGAGGGTGGCGGAGAGGAGCAGGACCGGCGCGAGCGCTACGCAGCCTGCGGTCACGGCGAGTTTCACGCTGGCTTTCACGCGGTCCTCCTCATCTGTCGGCGGGGCCTCGGGTGCGGGCGAGGTCAGCCAGGCGCTGCCGCTGCCGGGTGTGCAGGGGCAGCCAGACTGGTCCGGCCGGGGCGTGGAGGTCGTCGGCGCTGGCGGTGGCGATGCGCCAGCCGACGTCCCCATCGGCCAGCGCGGGGGCAGTGTGGTCGACCGCGGCCAGCCGGTCACGCAGATTCGCCTCGCGGGCGGACGAGTGGAGTCCGAACAGCACCCAGAACCCTTGGCGTTGCTGGGTTTTCCGCGCCGGACGTGGGCCGCCCGCACGGGCGAGTTCGGCGTAGCCGTCAAGTTTCTCGATCACACGGGTGAGCGGTTCGGTGCCGGTGTCGTGCTCGTAGCAGACCACCACCTGTGCGCCCTGCTCGCGGTAGACGATCAGCGCATCGGGACGGGCCAGGCCGCCACAGTCAGCGGCGGCGGACCGTTCGCCGTGCCACAACCGCAGCTCGGCATCCTCGCTGCCGCGGGTGTGCGCGGCGAGTGCGGCGAAAACGTCGTTGAGGCCGAGCAGATGATCGAGGCGGGGGTCGGTAGCCAGGCGCAGCACCTGCTCGCGGACCGAGCTGGGCCGGGGTGGGGCGAGGCCACGCATGGCGGCGAGCACGCCGTGCCCGGCGACACCGAGGGTGTAGCGCCAGCCGGTAAGTGCCCCGTTCGCGGCGGGGTGACGGAACCGGTCGAGCACGTGCCAGTGCCACAAGGCGAGCAGGCGCCGCTGTGCCCGGTTGAGGTTGGGATACGGCAACAGGTCGGCGATCTGGTTGCTGGTGAGCACGCGGTGCTCGTCCAATAGCCGCAGCAGGCTCCGGTCCCGTTCGGTCAGCCGGGACGCCAGCCCGACCGGGTCGGCGGCCCCACCCCGGTGGCGAACCCGGCGGCGCGCAGGATGGCTCGTTGCGGGCCTGTTTCCGTTGTCAGGCATAGGAATCCTCCAGTAACGGCCTGCGGGGTGACGACCAGTGCATCCGTGGGGATGCGTCAGTCGAGGTCGCCGTCGAGATCGACGTCGGTGCCTTCGTGCGGGGCGCGGGTGGCGAAGGTGCGGCGGCTGCGGGCGCGGTCACGAGTGGCCCGGTCGATGCCGTGCGCGCGGGACGCGGCGCGCAACTCGTCGGCCCGACCCTCGATCACCGGCGGCGGAGCGATCGTGCGCAGGGTGAATCCGGTGGTGTCGCGGTTGTCGACCGACAACCGGCACGCGGCCTGAAACTTGGCCAGCCGGGTGAGATCGCCCGCGTCGAGGTGCGGGCCGACATGCGCGGCCAAATGCCGGGCATCGTCCGGGGAGACGCCGAAGAACAGCTTGTTGCGGGCGTTAGCGTCCAGCGCCTTGGCCAGGGCTGGGGTGAGCTGGTCGAGGTGCTGGTGGGCGAGCACCCAGCCGAGGTGGTAGCCGCGGGACTCGGCCAGCGCATCCCCCAGCGGCGTGGGCAGGTTCAGGAAGTTCTGTGCCTCATCGATCAGGATGGTCGCGTCGGCGCGGGTGTGCTCGGGCTGGTGCGACCGGCCGAGCGCGGCCTGCCAGAGCGAAGCCACCAGCAGCGACCCGACCAGCCGCGCGGAGTCCTCGCCGAGCTCACCCTTGGGTAGCCGGGCGAGCAAGATCCCGCCGTCGAGCACGTCGGCCGGATCGAACGAGCTCGTGGCGGTGCCGAAGAGGTCGGCGACGAACCGGCGGGCAGTGACCGCGCGCAGCTTGGACAGCACCGGACCCGCCTGCTGCGCCGCGGCCGACGGTGTGAGTTTGTCGTAGGCGGCCCAGAACGCCCCGATCCCGGTCGGGTCTTCCCGCCGGATCCGGCGGGTCGCCTCTGTGCGGAAGCGGGAATTGGTGAGCAGCAGCGGAATGTCAGCCAGCGTGGAGCCGGGCCGCCCGATGAGGGTGTAGGCCGCGGCGCGCAGCGTGTCCTCGACGCGCGGCCCCCACCACGAGGAGAAGATGCGGTGCAGAGTGGACACCAGGTGCTCGGCGACGGTCTCCCCGCCGAGCCCCGCGGGGTCTAGCACGTTCAGGGCCGCAGGCGCGACTTCTTCGTCGGGGTCGATGAGCACGAGTCGCTCGCCGGCGTCTTTGGGCATCCGGTCGAGCAGGTCGCGGATGAGATCGCCGCGGGGCTCGATGACCGCGACCCCGCGCCCGGCCTCGATGTCGGCGAGCGCGAGGTGTAGCAGCTCGGTCGACTTGCCTCTCCCGGTCGTACCGGCGATGTGCAGGTGGTGGCGGGCATCGACCACGGGGAGCACGACCTTGCGCGTTGGCCCGGCGTCGGTGAGACCGAGGGGTTTCGGTGTGCGGCGGCGTCGGTCGCTGGCCGGGCGCAGCGTGAGCCGCGCCGGACCAACTACCGCCGCGGAGTCTGTGCGTCGGGCCGTGGAGGCGGGTTTCTTGGTGGTGGGCAACGACAACTCCCTTTCGCTGTTGGGGGAGTTAGAGGCGGCGGGTGGTGTGCGCGGGCGCGGGCACGCTGCGGGCCTGGCCGCTGGCCAGGGCGTCGGTGCGGGCGGGCAGGTGCGCCAGCGCCGCCAGTTCCCCGGCGGACAGCAGCGCCCCGCGGCGCAGCCGCCGCGCCGCGACGACTGCCCGGGGTTTGGGCAGGCGGTGGCGGGCCAGGGCGTTGCGTCCGGCCAGCAGCGCGAAGGCGCCGAACAGCGAGTCGGCGATCCCGCGGACTCGGTCGGCGGCCTGTGGCCCGTGGGCGGTGGTGGCGGCGTAGTAGCGCAGCGCGACCTCCCATTGCGGCTGTTGCTTCTTCGCCCGGATCTCCCGTAGCTCTTCGGTCTGCTGCGGGTCCAGTCGCCGGGGCGTGTGGTCGCTGGTGGCGGCGGTGGAGTTGCTGCCAGTGACGATCTCCATCACCTCGCGCACCAGCACCGACACGAAGCTGGCCAGCGCGGAGCGGCGTTCCGGTCGACCGGAGTGCAACCGGTCGACCGTGCGACGGTAGCGGCGCAGCCTGCGTCCGACCGCGGGCCGAGCCAGGATCTGTACCACCGCGGACTCGCCCTCGGCGAGCTGCCCGGTCACGGCTTCCAGCGCCCGCAACGGATCGGCCGACTCGTCGCGCGACTCGGGCACGCGCAGTGGCAGGTGCTCGGGCCGTTCCGGGCGCACGCTGCCCCCGGTGACTACCAGCCTCGTGGTGCTCGCGTGCGCCGCCTCGCCGCTCTGCCCGGACCGGGGCGTGGTTGGGGTGTGGTCGAGGACGAGGGTGCCGGGCCACGCGGCGCGCAGCGCGGCGTCGATCCGGCTGGTCGGCACCGGCCCCGGCAGCCACACGCGGACGGTGAGATCCATGCCCGCGGCCAGGTGGTACTCGAGGGCCAGGTGCGGCACCGCGGTGAAGAGGCGTTTCCAGCGCGGTGGGGCGAGGCTGGGCAGGTCCCACCACAATCGGCGCGCTCCAGCTACTGCCGCGGCGGGGTCGATTCCGGCTGGGGGCAGCACGGTCACCACCCGCGCCCTGGCGTACCACCGGCGCCGCGCCGCGCGCCGCAACCTCTCCACTACGGCGAAGCAGGCGACAGCGAGCACCGCGAGCACCATCAGCAGGACGAGGTGCTGCTGCGTCCACGTGCAGGCGCGGTTCCAGGCCGTGCTGAGCGCATCGGCTATCGCGGACGTAGGGTTGGTGATCGAGGCAGAGATGTTCGAGGGTGTGCTCATGGTTCGACGTCGTCCTCGTCCTCGGTCGAGATTCCTGCCAGGAACTCCGGGTCAGTCGTGATTAAGCTGTCTTCCTCGTCGGAGGCCAATGCGTGGAAGGCAACCCGATTCGTGCCAGAGACCAGGAGCGCTTCGCCCGGCCCCGCAACGAGCAGGTAGGTGCGTTCCCCATCGGACAGGCGGAAGGCTTCGGCGATGGTGTCGATGGCCTGAGTGGACTGTCGCAACAGGACTTGCGTGGAGGCATTGGACACGATCGCCTTGCCCAGGTCCGTGGAGAGCACGTCTCCGGCGTCTTGGGAGACGAACGCCAGCCCGGCCCAGTACTTGCGCGCCGATTTCGCCAGCCGGTAAAGAAACTTCGCAGCCTCGGGCTGGTGCATCAGCAACCACGCCTCGTCCACCACGACCAACCGACGGCGCCGGTGGTGCGGATCGAGCACGCGCCGCCACACCGCATCCAGCGCGATCAATGTCCCGACCGACTTGAGCTCGTCGGGCACGTCCCGCAACGAGGTCGCCACCAGATGCCCGTCCGGAGAGCGCGTCGTGGGGCCGTCGAACAAGCCGGAGAACGAACCCGACACATACGGCGTGAGCCGCGCCGCGAGGTCTGCACCGGCCGGGTTGCCAGTCTCTGTGCTGTCGTCGTCGAGGGCGTCGGCGAGGTCCGCAAGCACCGGGGCGGGGCGCGTCCAGGTGCGGCGGTCGGCGGTGATACCGACCCGGCCGTAGGTCGCGGTGACCGCGCGGTCGAGCACCGCCCTCTCCTGCGGCGACAGCGGCTCGCCCAGCATCACGGCGAGCAGCGTGTGGATGAACAGCGACCGGCGGGTCAACGCGTCCGGGATCTGCTGCGCCCCGGGTGGCAGGTCGAACGGGTTCAACCGCACGCCGGGTGCGCCGAGGTGGAGATAGGTGCCGCCGACCGCCTCGGTCAGGCGCTGGTACTCGTCTTCGGGGTCGATGACGAACACCTGCACGCCGACTTCGCCCTCCGGGGTGGGCCGGTGCGGATCCGGGTAGAGCGAGCGCAGGGCTTCGAGTTTGGTGAAGTAGGACTTCCCCGCGCCGGAACGGGCGAGGGTCACGGAGTTGTAGTTGTCCTGGCCCCAGCGGTCCCACAACACCAACCCGTTGCTTGACGCGTTGACGCCGTACAGGCGACCGGTGAGCGGGGCGTGCGGCGACGGATCCGCCGCGGGCAAATCCGGTGACGTGAACGGGAAGCTCGCGGCCAAGGCGGGGGTGTCGAGGGTGCGGCGCATCCTCAGGAGGTCCACCCCGAGCGGCAGGGTGGAGGTCCAGCCCTGCACCGACCGCCACGCTGCCGGTTGCGCGTCCAGCAGCAGCGAGGACGCCAGCGACCGTACCTCGTCGACTTCGGCATCGAGATCCTCGCGTGTGGGGGCGTGCACCGTGAGATACAGCCCGACACGAAACAGTTTCGACTCGCCGCGGGCGAGGGCGAAGGCCATGTCTGCGGCGTCTGCGGCGGCGGCCTCGGTCTCCGGGTCGTCCAGCTTGCCCTTCTCCGCCGCCGAGCGGCGCGCGGACTCCAGGCGGCCTTGTTGCTTGCGCAGCCGCCTCGCCGCGGTCGCGGGATGGAGCGGGTCGATGTGCACCGCGACGTCCAATCGGCCGGGGTAGGACAGCAACGGCTCGAGCCACCCGGCGCCGACTTCGGCCGGGTATCCGGTGATGGCGAGGGTGGCGGTGTAACCGTCGCCGACGCGCAGCCACCGCGGCCCGACCTCGACCGCGTCCGGCCCCGCCACCGCGCCCGCCCCGGCCCCGGCCCCGGACAAGCGAGGGCGGCCGAGTACACGGCGCGCGGTACGGCGCAGGAGTCCGCTGGTGCTCTGTGCATTCATCGGTTAGACCTCCACGTCCTCGGCCACGTCGACGACCGTGTCGCTCGTGGGTGGGTGCAGCGCAGCTGAGTGCTGGAGATCGGGCTGGGCGGTGACCACGCCGGAGGCGGTGCCCGCGCGGGTGGCCTGCGGCCCGCCGTTGGGGTCAGCGGCAGCACCGAGCACGGCATGGGCGTGGGCACCATCGAGCGGGGCGACCACGACCTCGCAACCCCTCAACGCACGAACTGCTTCCTGCGCGCGCCGCGCTACGGTCTGCGCCGCGCTCGTGTCGCGGCCATGCCGTGCGGTGGCGGGTTGCCGGACGACGACCGTGACGTGGCGGCGCAACAGATCCCGGCTGGCCGACAGCTCGCGCAGGAAGTCCACGTGTCCCAGGCAGGCTTGTTCCAGCGCGGGGTGTGGAAGTCCGCCGGCCTCGTCGGCGAGCGTCTCGAGGTAGGGTTCGAGGTCGAGGCGCTGGGCGCGCACCACGATCTGCACCGGGCCGGAGAGGCTGTGCAGCCAGCGAGAGAAGCCGCCGATGAGCGCGTTCTGTTCCCCGGCGGTGCGCAGCCCGAAGTTCACCGTGGAGCAGGCCGCGGCATGCGCGGTGCCATGTTGCGGACCGAGGTCGATCGCGCCCTCGGGCGAGATCGCTTCGGCGGGAAGTCGCAGTGGCGCAGGCAGTGGTCCGGCGTTCGCCGCGATCCAGGCGGGTGCGTCGGGCACGGTGTCACCGCCCACGCTGTCGGCGGGCACCAGCCGTGTCGGGCTGCACCTCTGCTTCAACGCGGCCAGCAGCCACGCATCCAACGTGAGTCCGTCCCGCCGCACGGTCACCACCGCGAACGCCAGCCCGGCGATCGGGATCGCCACCACGGCGAACACCACCGGCGATATGTGGCTGTGCGCGGACTGGTACAGACCCCACAGCAGCAGCCCGGTCACGCCGAGAATCCCGGCCTGCCGCGCGGTCAACCCGAACACGATCTTGTCCGGCTTCTCCACATCGGCGGGCACCCGCGCCGATATCGGTACGTCCTCGTCGCTGCGCATCAGCGACCCCCTTTCTTCGGGTTGTGTGGTTGTGGTTTCGCCGCTCCGGCGCGCGGCGCGCCCGGCTGTTGCCGTGCCGCGCCGTGGCCCTTGCCGTTGCCCGCGCGTGCGCCGCGGCTTGCCGCGCTCGGGGTAGACGGCGCGGCACCGGGTGCCTGGAACGTGGGCGTATACACCTGCGGCGACGGGCTCCGGCGAGCCGCCGAGGCCCTGCCGGTGCTGCGCGGCGGGGTGCGGGGCATGGTCCGGTCGCGGGCTTGGCTCGCGGTCGCCGGGCGCGGTGCCCGCGACGCTGCCGCCGACCGCGTCCGCGCGGTGGTGGACCGGCGTGGGCCGGCTGGCGAGCCCCAGCGGGTGGACTCGATTGGCGGCGCCACGCTCGCCGCGGACGGTGTGGTCGACATCGGCGCGGGCACGTACGCCACGGATGCCGGAGCGAACCCGCCGTCGCTGAGCGGCTGCTGGCGTTCACGGGCAGCGGTACGCGCGTCGCGGGCCATGCGTGCGGGCGCGGCCCACGCACGGGCGGCACGCTCCCGCGCCGCCCGCGCGGCGCCGTGGGTCATTCGTTGCGCACCGGTGCCGAACGTCGCGCCTGCGCGGCGACGGCGCGCCGCACCGCCAGGACGTCGGCCACCGGTCGGGCCACGACCCCGCGGCCGTGCCGATGCGCTCCCGGAACCGCGTCGACCGGTCTTGCCGTGGGCCGCGGCGGCGCCCGCGCCCTTACCGACGCCGAGCACGCCCATCCCCTTGGCGAGCAGCGCGTACTTCACGATCGAGGCGATCGCCGAGCGCCCACCGAGGCCGACCTGCTGCATCACCCAGGACGGGATTTTGATCAGGATGAACAGCAGGACGACCGAGATGACCAGGTTCATCAGCCCACCCGACACACCGAGCAACTGGCTGGCGCCGGGGCCGGAGGTGCCCTGGACGAAGAACACCTTCACGAACACGATCAACGTGATCGCTTGCAGGATCTGGATCGCCAGCACTCCAAACAGCGCGCGCCACCAAAGCTTGGCGATGCCCTCGGAGTAGGGGGAGGAGTGACAGACCAAGGCGAGTGGCCCGGCCACGACGATCACGATCGTGACGGTCAGCCGCAGCACATACAGCGCGAGCAGCACCACGGCCAGGATGAGCACCACGAGGGCGACCAGGATCATGAAGATCCCGCCCTGTTCGAGCTGGCGGTGGATCTCGACTTTCACCCCGGTGGTGATGCCGCCCGACGAGTCGCCGGACAGGATTCCGGTGGCAATGCCGTTGACGAAGCTGATCGCGAGTCCGATCAGCGACAGGCTCGCATTGACCGCGATGAAGCCGACCACGATCCGCGGCAGCGTCTCCTTCACCGTCACCCGGGTCTGCAACGTCTCGTGTGAGGCGACCACGATCCCGCCGACGACCACGAACAAGATGAACAGAGAGTTCGCCACCCAACGGGTGATGTCCCACAACTGCGAGATCTGCGGGTTGCCCGCCAGATCCGGGGTGGTCATCGAGGTCCGGCCGACCAGGTCGAGCACCGGGTCCATCGCCGAGGTGACCAGGTTGGTGAACCACGTGTTGATCGCCTGCCCGGCCTTGCACACGATGTCGAGCCACCCGCAATCGGTCGCCCCGGACTGCGGCTGCGGCTCCTGCTGCTGAGGCGGCGGTGGCGGCGCCACCGGATGGTTCGGGTCGACCACGATCGGCGGCGGCTGCACCGAGCTCGACGAGGGCGGTGGGATCGGCGGGTTCCACGTCGGCGGTGGCCCGCCCGGGTTCGGCGGTGGGGGAATCTCGCTCGGCCATCCCAGGTCGGGATTCGGCGGCAGCGGCAGCGGAACCGACGGGTTCACCCTCGGCGGCACCGGCGTCGGCGCGGGCGGAGGGGACGGGAGCGGAATCTCCGGGCCAGGGGTGGCCACGGGCGGCAGCGGCAGCACCGGAGGCTGGGCGTGCGCCTGCCCGACCGAGGCACTCAACAGCGCCGCGACGAACGCGCACACCAGCCCCACCAGGACCGCGACGCGCAGCCGTGCCGCACCCCGCCATGTCCGGTGTCGCCATGCAGTGGTGCTCACCATGATGGGCGTCGGCATCGGTCAACCCACCAGGCTCTGCAGGATGGCCGCGAGAACCGGTGCGAGCATGGCCACCCCGTAGCCGATCGCGGCGTTGCGTAGGCCCTTCTTCGCCCGCTCGACCTCGCCCGGGTCACCATCCGCGGTCAGGTACCGCACCCCGCCGATCGTCAAGAACAACGTGGCCAGGCCAGCCGCCAAGCCAATCAGGAAGTTGCGAAGCCGGTCGATGACATCCGCGAGCGACCCGGGAGGTGCCGCGAGGACCACCGTGTCGGCCGACGCGGGCGCGACGGCGACGAGCAGCAGCACCCCCACCACGCCGCCCAGGACGGTGACCGTGCGTAGCGCGCGCATGGGTATGCTGCGCGGGCGGCGCGGTGATCGCCGAAACATCCAGGCTGACATCCAGGATCCCTCCCGAGGACACCGGTCGCGGGTGGGCGAGGTGGATGTGAGGGGAATCAGGGAGCCGGTCACCGGCCCTGCGGCCCGGGGTGCCCAGCGGATGCGGCGGTGGCGGGCACCTGCCGCAGTGCGCGTCTGCCCGGTTCTCGACCTGATTCCCCTCACACCGCTCTAAAGCGGGGTTCAGGCCGACTTTTTGCAGACGGATTTCGACTTTTTTGGCGGGCGCTCGGCACCGAGCCAGAAAATGAGCGCGGACTCGGCCCTTTCCCGGGCGCGAAGCACGCGGAAATACGAGTCACCTAATTTTTCGGCGGCCTCGTACAGGTGCATTTCATCCAGCCGGGTGTCCGCAATCAACGAGGCTTCGGCCTCGGTGAGCACGCCGTCGCGCACAGCCTCGGCGAGCACCAGCTCGGGGTGGCCCTGGTCGGGCTGGCGCGGCTCGAACGACTCCCACCGGGGCACTGTGCGGGCGGCGTAGTCCCACTCCGCCGCGCGCCACTTCGCCCCAGCGCGCTGCGCCGCCCACACCAACCGCGGCCCCAGCGAACCCGCGTCCGGATCGATCTCCTTCAGCCGCGCGGTGAACCCCGCCAGCATCTCCGCGTCGATGTCCTCGACATCGCCGCTGTAGCCGGTCGCCAGCTCCCCAGCCGCCTTGCGCAACCCCGGCATCGCGACACCGACCGCGCCGAGCACCCACGCCGGATCCTCGGTCTGTGCGGCGAGCACCAACTGCCGCCACACCGCCTCCCGGGCGGCTTCGGTGGTAGCCCGGTCCAGCAGCACGTCGCGCAGTTCGACCAACGGCACGCGCTCCTGCGGCAGCCCGAGCCCGATCCGCTCGCAGTCGATAGCGAGTGGCTCCGGGCCGGTGCACAACAGACGGAACGCCGACTCCGCGGCGTCCATCGCCGAGACGAACTCCACCGAGTCGACGCTGGTGTCACGATCGCGGTGGCGGGCACGGGATGGCTCCCGGAGGCGGGCACCCGAGTGCATGGACGGCATCGCAGGACTCCCTTGTGCGAGCCGATCCGCGGGAAACAACCGGGCGGATCGGTGTGGACGGGGACGCCGTCCATGCCGCCGGAGCCCGCTTGCGCTTTCCTTCCCTGTTGATCTTGAAAACCGGGGCGCAAGGAAACCGCAAGGGATCACCCCGATCGCTCAACACCGGTTGCCGATCAGACTCGCGTACCGTTTGACCAGCGGCGCAAGGAAACCGCAAGCGCCCGCCGAGCGGTCACCGATCTCGCCCAAAGTTCTCCGAAAAAATCTTGAAGACCCGGTCGCTGAGTCGCTTGCAGGCTGGTTGCTTGCGCAGGCAGCACGCGGAACAGGGTGCGGCGAAGTGGGGCGCGGATGCCGGACTCGGGGTTGTGAACGCCGCCGTGAGCGACCGCCCCGACACGGCCCCGCGCGGCCACGTCTGGGGCGCTCGCGGTGGAGCCGGGTGATGGCTCCAGCGGCGCCGGGTGGACACGACGCAGGCATTCGCGGGGCAGCCGCGCCGCGGCTCGCGCGGCGGGTGTGAGCGGACACCGGAGTCGGTGCGCCGCCGCCCTGCCAGCCCTCCGAAGTTCGCGGTGACTCGACCGTAACGAGGCACGGGCGTGGGTATCCTGCGCGACGCGTCTCGCGGTCCGATGACGCTCGTTCGCCGGGGCGCCGCGCACCGGACGTTGCTCGTTCGGTCCCGGCCCGCGCCCCTGCGGCGCGAAGCCGTGCACTATGCGCCGCCCGGAGCGCGAGCACCGGGCATCGAAGGCGAGAGCTTCGCGGGTGAATCCGACACCGTGACCGACCCGGTCCCTCAGCGCGCGCGGCCCTCCGCGGCGCGCAGCGCGAAGACTCCACCCGGGTGTGCGCGCCCCGCTGACCGTGCCTCCTGCCGGGCGCGAACGCAGGCGCTCCTGTGGTCGGCGCGCACCCTCCGGTTGTGACGCCAGCGCGGTTGCAGGGGCACTGCGATGCCCGGGACAGGCGTCACGCCCACAGCAGCACGCCCGCCGAGCAGGGCGCGTCGGGCCGTCCGGAAAAAAGTTCAAACTCGTCTGCAAAATCCGGCGCAACACCGCGCTTTAGAGCAGTGTCAGAGCCCGCAACCGCGAATTGCGAGGACACTCCCGATGAGCGTTGTTCCTTTCTCGCCGGATTCCGCAACAGAAATCGAAGCGCACCCTGAGCCGCAGCCACGGAAAAGCGCTGCCGTGCCGCTGGGAATTTGGTTGTGCGCACCCGCGCTAGCCGACGAGCACGGCCTGCCGCCGCTGATCGCGGGTCTCACCCGCAGCCTCGTGACCCAGGCCGTGACCGCCTTCACCCGTCGCGGGAACACGGTCGCGGTGACCGGTCCGGACGCCGCCCGCATCGCCGCGGTCGCCGACACAGTCGGCGACCGCCGAGTCCTCTGCGTCGACCCCGAGACGGTCACCGTCGGTGGCCGCCGGGACCGGGTTGGCG
This sequence comes from Amycolatopsis pithecellobii, assembly GCF_009707865.1. Taxonomy (GTDB): domain Bacteria; phylum Actinomycetota; class Actinomycetes; order Mycobacteriales; family Pseudonocardiaceae; genus Amycolatopsis_E; species Amycolatopsis_E pithecellobii. The sequence continues at coordinate 25,690 of NZ_WMBA01000061.1, read as the reverse complement.
GGGGTGCGCAGACGCCGGAACCCGGCTCGGTGGACCTGCTGCTGGCCGCCGAGTTGCCCGCCCCGTGGATCGACGTCGACGGCGAGCCCTACACCACCTGGGCGCGCTGGTTGGCGCCCGGTGGAGTGCTCGCCGTGGCCACGCGCAACCCAGCCGGGGCGGGCCGGTTCGCCGACCACACCGGGGCGGTGGTGACCGCCGCGACCACCGCCGGGCTGAGCTACCTGCAGCACATCATCGCCGTGCTCGCCCACATCCAGGGCGAGCGGCTTCTTGTCTCGAGTCCGCCGGCCTCGGTCACGCTGCTCGCCGACGCGGTGCACGCCGACGCCCACACGGATCTGCTCGTGTTCCACACCGACTTCGGAGGCGCCGCCTGATGAGTACCTACGAGCCGATTCCGCAACAGGCGTTGACCCGAGGCAGCGACGCTCTGGTCGAGCTGCCGGTGACCGTGTGGCCGACGGCGCAGCAGGCGGCGCGCACCCAGCGCGGCACCCGGTACGTGCCCGAGGCGACCGCGCATCCGGCGAAGATGCTGCCCGCCATTGTCCGGCACGCCATCGACACCTTCACCGCGCCCGGCGACCTCGTCCTCGACCCCATGTGCGGGGTCGGCACCACCTTGGTCGAAGCCGTCCACAAGGGCCGCGACGCCCTCGGCATCGAGTACGAGAACCGGTGGGCCGCGGTCAGCGAAGCCAACCTCGCCCTCGCCGCCTGCGACGGCGGAACCGGTCGGGGCGAGGTGCACGTCGGCGACGCCCGACAGGTCCTGCCCAACCTCGCCGACCGCTACGCCGGGCGAGTCGGCTTGCTGGTGACCTCCCCGCCCTACGGGGCCAGCGTCCACGGCCAAGTACACGCCCCCGGGCACCGCCCGGTGCGCAAGCACGACAACCGCTACAGCCGCGATCGCGCGAACCTCGCCCACCGGAGCCTGCCCATGCTGCTGCGCGGGTTCACCGACATCCTGCGCCGCGCCCTCCCGCTGCTTCGGCCCGGTGGGGTCGTCGCCATCACCACCCGACCGTTCCGCGTCGACGGCGAACTCATCGACTTCCCGTCCCTCACGTTGGACGCAGCCATCAACGCCGGACTCGACCCCGTCCAACGCTGCGTCGGGCTCCTTGCCGGACTGCGCGACGGCAAGCTCGTCCCGCGCTCGTCGTTCTTCCAGCTGGACTACATACGCAAGCTCCGCGACCGCGGCGTGCCCGCCTGGGTCATCGCGCACGAGGACATTTTGGTTCTCAGGGGCGGCCGAAGGCCTGGGAGTTCAGGAAACCTGAAGCCTCGTGGGCGTGACCGCGTGGCGCACCGAGTATCGCACGCTGACGGTCGGGCGTCCGCGTCGGACGGAGAGATCCGGTGACCGCGCCCGCTGCGGGCACCGTGTCGGACACGGCACCCGGCCAGAGGCGCCGGGGCGCGTCGCTGCGCGAGTTGCGTTACCGACTGTCCGTCGCGCGGCGTTGCCGGTACATCGGCGGCCGTTTGCGGCCAGGTCGGCAAGCGCGCCTTCCCCAGTTAGGAGGTTGCCGAGGAGGTGCTGGGCCTGATCTGGGCGTGCCCGCACCCCAGCCGACGTCTGGAGCGCCGCGCCTATCGCTGCCCGCATTGCCGCGCCTGGCACCTCACTCGCCAACCCATTCCCTCGCGCCGACAACGGGAAGGAACCAGCACCCGGTGAGTATGCCCGTATCCCGCGCAGCCGACCACGCGCCGATCGTCGTCGAACACGATGACGGCTGGGCACAACCGCGCGTCGAGATCCTCGACACCAAGCGGCGCCCGTTGCGCGTGTGGCTCTACCGCTTCGTCCGCGAGCTGGCTTGGCCGGTGGCCGAGCAGGAACCCCACCGCACGGACACCGAAGCGATGCGCGGATGCCAGCAGGAGCTGGCCCACCGCTCGCACCTCCGCCGCCAGATGCACGCCCTCGAGGGATGGTGGGCTGGCCTACCGCCCTACGGGTATCGGACCCGCACCCATCGGGTCTGCGACGACAGCGGCTTCACCCGGCGACTGCGCCGCCTGGTCCCCGATACCAGCCGTGCGCCCATCGTGCCGTTGATCTTCGAGTGGTTTCTCGATGGCCACGGGCCATCGGCGATCGCAGCCCGGCTCGCCACCGATCCCGACCGGTATCCGCCTCCGGTGGTCGGCGGCCGATCACGATCGTGGACACTGCGGATCGCGCGCGGCGTGCTGACAATCCCGTCAACCTCGGATTCGTCGTCACGACCGCACCGAGGAGGGCCGGTTACTCGCGGGGTGGCGAGTGACAGCACGCGATCGACGTCAACGTCACTGTGCCACCCGTTCGTTATCGGGTCGCCATGCACCGGCCATGGCGGTTTGGACCTTGCGCTGGCCGCCCTCGGCAGTGGCCGGCTCGTCTGGTGCGCCGACCCAGACCCATATGTCCGCCAGGTCATCGCCGCCCGCTGGCACGACGTGCCCAACCTCGGCGACCTTCGCCGCGTGGACTGGACGCACGTCGAGCCCGTTGACGTGCTCACCGCGGATCTGGCCGCGGACTACCCGCCGCTGGAACATTGGAGGGCCGCTTGATGACGGCGTGCTACCGCCCGGATGGGCTGATCCGGAGATCATCACGGCGCTGCCGTGGGCCGTGGACGACGAGTTGCGTGGCGAGGGATACCTCCCGCCGCCTTGGCCGGAGCCGTCTTGGTTGCCGGCCTCCCGACGCCGCCGTACCCGGCGGAGGCGCGGGCTGGTGAGCGGATTTGTCGACAGGAGGCGGCACAGGCCCCTTCACGACACAACCGACGCGTTGCGGGAGGTGGCGTGACCACACCGACTAACCCACCGCCGGACACCACCCGGTTTCTGGCGCAGGAATCCCCTTCCGTCCACAACGGTGTCGCTCCTGTCCACAACGGCGCGGCGACAGGGTCTCCCTTGCTGTACACGCCCGCCGAGGCGGCAGAGAAGCTCGCCACGACCGAGTCCTGGCTGCGCCGCAAGGCCGGACTCAGGTTGATCCCGTGCACCTTCATCGGCAAACGCCTGCGGTTCTCTGATGCCGACCTGCAGGCCATCGTCGCTTCCGGCAGCCGCCCTGCCGACACACAGCTCCGCCGAACCCGCCGCACATGCACGCGCCGACGTGGTCGGCCTCATTGACGACACAAGTTCTTTGGCGCCATAGCGAGTTTCTTGGCGACAACCACTGGCCCTTTGTCCCGAATGGAGCGTTCATGGACGTCCACATAGGCCCGACCCCACACCACAGCGAAGGAGTGCATGATGCCGTGGCCTGAACCAGCCGGAGACAACACCTGGAGAGTCCGCTATCGCCGCGCGGACGGCACCAAAGGCGCGATCCCCGGTTTCCCGGACGAGGACGCCGCCGAAGCCTACATCGCAGAGATGGAAGTCGAGCAACGCAAAGGCACCTGGATCGACCCCACCGCCGGGCAAATCACCGTATCCGCGTGGGCGCCGGACTGGATCGAATCACTGGATATCGACCAGCGCACCGAGGAAAACTACCGCAGCTTCCTCAACAAGCACATCCAGCCCCGGTGGGGCACCACCGCGCTCGCCGACATCACCAACCTCAAAGTCCGCACCTGGGAAAAGAAACTCCGCGCCAGCGGACTGGCCAAGACCACCGTCGACAGCATCATCAAATGCTTCTCCCTCCTGCTCGCCGACGCCGCAGCCGAGAAACTCATCGCCGCCAACCCCATCCAGGCGCGCCGCCGGGGACGACGGCGTCGCACTCAACGCACGCCCCGCAAGATCTGGGCTGAACCACCAGAAGTGCTCCTGATCGCCGATCAGGTCGCGGTCAAATACGGGTCTGGGGGAGCGGTTCTGGTCGTCGCCGCCGCGTGGACCGGTGCCCGCTGGGGCGAACTCGTTGGCCTGCAACGGCACAACCTGCACCTGGTTGACGACGACACCGGATACATCGTCGTCGATCCGGATATCGGCGCACTTCACGAGCCGAACAAGGGCGTCCCGTTCCTGGGGCCGCCCAAGACCGAAGAGTCCGCCCGCACGATCACGCTACCGGCGTTCCTCGTGCGGTTGCTCCGCGCGCATCTGGCCACGCACGATCATCCGCACGTGTTCGTCACCCCGCAGAAACAGTTGCACCGGCGCAGCAATTTCGCTCGCCGGGCTTTCCGTCCCGCCGCCGACGGCAACGCACGCATCGCCAACCCCCAAGTTCGGCTCCGCGCGGTCAAGCCCGGGCTGAAGTTTCACGGACTGCGGCATAGCCACAAAACCTGGATGATCGACGACGGTGTCCCCGAGATCGCCCAAGCCCTGCGCCTCGGCCACGTCCTGCCCGACAAAGTGCAGGAAACCTACTCCCACGTCGCTCGCGCCGTCGAACAACGCCTCCTCGACGGACTTCAAGCCCGTTGGGACAAAGCCGTCGCCGACAGCACCACGCTTCCCGAAGAGACCACCTGGCGTGCGGCCGCATAGAACGCTGCCCCCAGCCCCCCGTAGGCGAACGTCGCCACCTTCTACGCCGGTGGTGCCGCCTACTTCGACGACGCGGTCGAGATGCAGACGTTCGCCTCTGGGCCGACCGGCGGAAGTCACGTCGTGTTACCACGCAGTGCATAGCGCGGGCTCTGCGAGTTCAGCTGCGCGGGCTGAAGGTGAGCACGTTTATGAGGGTTACCGACCGAGTCCGGTTGGTCCCCGTGCTCGACACTGCGCAGATCCTCGACGACGGCCCGCAATTCTCTGTGTCGATCATCTACGGCGAAGCCTGGCGACAAGATCAGCACCACGGCCGACGGCAACCGCGGCAGCCTCCGTTGTCCCTTTGCTTGTCAACCTTGAACTCTCCCACCAGCAGCAACCAGCTCCAGCATGATCAAGATCATCCGCCACTCACAGGATCACGGCCACAGTCCCGCACCACTTCCCCGTGGCGGAGCCCCCCATGCGGTGGCAACCGTCGCGCGAGGGGTGCCGACTATCGAGGCGAGCGACGATCGATAGGGCTGGGCCAATTGAGTGGTGTACGCCGGTGGTTTCCAACGGTTAGTGATCAAGTCGATACGATTTGACGCCATGAGGTTCGTTGGCGGTGCTCTCCGCCCAGGCACGGCGCCGAGGTTGTGAGTGGTCGCGGAGCAGGGCAACGAGGGCAACGCACTCCCGACTGTTGATCTTGTTCGGGTGGGCGCCACAGCCGCTCGTGACGATGAGTCAACCTGTGCGTCGTCGTTGCGGTGGGGGACGCGGCCGAGGTCGCGTGCGGTCGGCCGGTTCCCGAAGGAGCAGTTGGACGATTTCGTGTTGCGTCCGGTGATGGCGGTGTTGGACAGGATCGAGTTCGACGGGGACGCGCCGGCCGAGGCGGTCTCGCTTGTCCAGCGTGAGGGTAGGCCCTCGCATCCAGGGGTGCAGCGTTTCGCGGAGCACGCGACGCGGACCTACCTTACGACGTGTTCGCGGGAGGCCGGTCGGTTGCGGCCGGTGCGAAACCTGTGGGTCGCCCAGCGGGTGCAGCCCTCGGTGGTGTGGGAGCTGTATGCGTGGGGGCGCCGGTACGAGTCGACGGATGGCGCGCTGCGCGAGTTCCGGTTCCTTCGTCTCGGATCAGCGCGTGAGCGTAGTCCTACGGAGATCGCGATCGCGGCGTTCGTCGCGGCGTTCGGCGCGCCGGCCGCCTGGCCGGAGCCGTGGTCGGAGCCGTTCCAACCGTGTGGGAGGGCAGGCGCGCAGCGGGTCCGGGTGATCGAGGTCGGGTTGGTCGACGGATCGGTGAAGCCGCTGCTGGATGGCACCGCCGAGGAGGTCGAGGCGTACTTCGCTGCGCATGGGCGAGGCCGGGTCGTCGAGATCGCGACAGGTGAGGAGGTGGTGCCAGGGTTCGGGTGTGCAGGGTGCAAGCGAGTAGCGGTGTGCCGCGGGCCGGTGCGAACTCCGGGGCTGCTGGGGGTTGAATCCGGTCAGGGACCGCTGCGAACCATTTCGATCAGCGGTCTTCGGTATTACCGGGACTGTCCTGCCCAGGCGTACATGCGCACGGTGCACCTGCCGCGGGCGTACGAGTACAGCGCCGAAGCTGAGCTTGGTCAGGCGGTGCACGCCTGGCTGGAGAACGTACACGGCAACCAGCGAGACGGGTGTGGCTTCGAGGCGATGCCGATGGCCGGCACGGACTGGTCGGCAGGGGAGTGGCGGGTCACGGGCGAGTTCGCCGATGTTGGTGCGCGCATGCTCGCGCATCACGTCGAGGTGTGTCCGTTTCGAGAGGCACCCGAGGTGGACTCCGTCCGGGTGGAGCCGCAGTTGACATTCCTCGACACGGTGGCGCGCGCGGTCGTGGTCGCGAAGCCCGATCTGGTGTACCGGGAGGAGGGCCGGTGGGTGTGGCGGGAGCTCAAGACCACCCAGAAGGCCCGGTGGTACTACTCCGACCCGTTGGAGGAGTTCCCGCAGCTTGCTCTCGGCGTCGCGGTGCTGGCCGCGGACGCGCTCGGCCCGGGCGGCGCCGGCCGGGTCGAACTGGAGATCCTGCGACCGTCGGGCGCGCAGATCGTGCTGATCGACCCGACCGACCCCGAACGGGTGAAAACGGCGCAGCGTGTCCTGCGTGAATGGGCTGGTCCCTGGCGTGCCGACCACTTGTTCGACCCACGCCCCGGCCAAAACTGTCGGTGGTGTCCTGTATCTCAATGGTGCTCGAGTTACCCCGGGCCAGACCCCGATCAGAAGGACGACGAGACCGGTGCCGCTTCACGGACAGCAGGAGCTACCACGACAGCCGAGGGCTGAGGGCTTCTTCGACGGCGAGAACCTGCTCAGGATGGTGGCTAGTGCCATCGTGCGGTTGTCGCAGCAGCCGGGGCCGGGTGACCCGGTCTACGACGCGACGGTGCAGAACACCTACAACCAGCTTGTGCTGCTGTGCTTGGTCAACGGCCATGCCCCGCCAGCCAGCGTGCCGGACATGGTCAGGTGGGCGGCGGAACGCCCGATCGGTGAGTGGCCGTGGACGTTACCAGACGACTTTGATGGCGCGTCCGCGTTCCTGGTGGATGGCTCGACGCGGACACCAACTCAGCAGTGCTGGGAGTGGCGGATCGTGGCGCGCGACGTCGCCGCCGAGCAGGTGGAGAACCAGCTGATGCGGGAAGCGATCGCGGCATGCCAGGCCGCGCACGCCCCGGAGTCCTATACCGCGTTCCGCAGGCTGCTGATCCGCCAGCCGGTGCTGACCGAGGCCGAGCGCGTTGCGTTGGCCGACGACCTGGAGCTGGAGCTGCTGCACGATGTGATCAAGCGCTGCTACGATCCGGTGCCCGCGTCTTACCTGCGCGACGGCTCCTACGCGGTGTGCGCGCGGTGCGGCTGTTTGCTGGCGCCGATCGGGCACGACCGCTACGTCTGCGAGCTGGATCGGTGCCGACGCGATCAGCATCCCCGGGTCGGCCGGAGGGTCGAAGCGCGCCGGGGAAGCGGCTTGTACCAGCTCAACCGGCCACTGCGGATGTTCATCACTGGTCCCGGTCTCGCCGAGACCGATCTCGAATCCGAGCTCGTCGCCCGGGGACTGCGCCCGGAGATGTGGCCCAACTTCGACGCCTACGACCTGCGGATCACGCTGCCGCGGGGCCGGGTGTGGGCGGTGGATGTGAAGGACCGGGCCAATCCGGCGCTGCTGGGCCGCAGCGCGCTGCCGCTGCGCAGCGACCCGCCCTACGACGAGGGGTTCCTGGTGGCGCCGCAGTACCGGTTCGACGAGCGCGAGGACTACGGCCGCGTCTACACCCGCCACCGGCGCGACAATCTGGCAGGGACGCTGGAGTTGATTTCCGACACCGAGCTGCTCACACGGGTAGATCGGGAACTCGCGCGCAGCCGGCCGAGCGAGCCTGCCGCGACGCTTCGGGAGGAGACGGCCGATGCGTGACCGCAGTCGATGGCACAGCCGGTTGTTGGGACAGCTCAACCCGGTCTGGCCCACGACACTTCGTGAGTTCTCGCCAGGACAGATGCTCGACGTAGAACTCGGGCTGTACCTGCTCCGGTCGGTGATGCCCGAGCACCCCGCGCGGGACGCCTGGACACTGTTCGGCGGTTACCCCTACAGCGAGACCTTCGGGTCGGGCGCAGTCGATGCGCCGCTGCGGGTGATGCGGGCTCGGCACTATCTGTGGGACATGCGGCGCCGCCGGGAATGGCGCCTGGCGGTGGAGACCTACCTGCAGGTTCCCGAGGAGCTGCGCGGCTACGTGCTGGATGGCCTGGACGACGTGCCCGTGCCGCGTGAGCCCAGCCGGGCCGCTGGCCGGTTCGAGGTCTATGAGACGTTGCTGACGGCGCCGCCGGCGTTCGCCCGCCAGCCCCTGCCCCCTGCGGGGCCGGGCGAGTACGAGTTCTATGTCCGCGACCGCCGCCACTCGGTCACGTTCCCGGCGCAGCTGCTCGCCGACATCCCGGCGCCGGTCGGGCACGACCTTGCCGCGCAGCCGCTCGGCGCGGGCGCCCCGGTCGAGGTCACATGGGCGCAGTTGGAGGACGCCGCCGCCAAAATGGACGCGATCGAGCACAACCTCACCGGCAAACCCAACGAGTGGCTCCGCCGCCTGGGGCGAGTCAAACTGCTGGTTCGCGATGACACCCAGGGCGAATTCATCGAATCCGAGCGTCTGCGCGTCGACCAGCTGATGAACCTGGTCGGCATGGTCGGCGCCGGGAAATCGACACTGCGCGACATCCTGGCGTTCTGGGCGGCCACCGAAACCGGCCGGCGCATCACCATCGTGGTCGGCGACGTGGCCGAAACGTTGGCGATCGTCGATCAGTTCAACCGGCTCGGGGTTGAGGCCGCCCCCGTGGTGGGGCACTCGACGCGCGAGCGTCACCTCGAACGGTTGCACCGGCGCATGGCCTCAGCCGGGGCGGACACGATGCTCGGGCACGAGCACGCCGGCTTCGCCTACCTCAGCAGTGCGTGCCCGCTCGACGCTCTGCGCGGGGTGAACGCCAGCCACCCGCTGCGGATCAGCGAAGCCCCGTGCAACGCGCTGTACGAGGTGCAGTATCCCGGCCCGGACTCCGACGATCTGTTCCGCAGCACGCGAAACGGCACTGATGGTTCGCGCGATCGGGAACGCAGGAAGCGGCACGGCTGTCCACTATGGACGGCCTGTCCGCGCCACCACGGCGCCCGCAGCCTCGTTGACGCGCAGATCTGGGTGGCCAACCCGGCCAGCCTGGTCCACAGCGGTGTCCCTCCTGCGCTGCACACCGAGCGGCTGCGCCACTTGGAGCTGGCGTGCCGGTTGAGCGACCTTGTGATCGTCGATGAGGCCGACCGCGTACAGATGCAGCTCGACCGCGCGTTCGCTCCCGCGACCACGCTGGCCGGACGGTCACCGAACTCGTGGCTGGACGAGGTCGCCGGCCACAAGGTCGCCGAGCTGGCGCGCCGCGGTCGCCTGCAACTGTCCGCCCAGGACGTGGACGACTGGACCAGCGCCGTGGACACTGTGTCGGCCGCGACCGACCGACTGTATGCGCTGTTGATCGGCACCCCGCCGCTGCGCACGTGGATCACCGAGGACTACTTCAGCGCGATGACCCTGCACCAGTGGCTGATCCGGTCCTGGTTTCCCGACCTCACCGGGCACGACGACACCCCCGCGCCGGGCGCAGCGGCGGCAGACCGGCAGAAGCGCCAGGAGCGCATGGAGTATGTCGAGGCGGTGCTCGACAAGTTCCGCGACGAGCCACTCGAGGAAGACACGCCAAAGGACGACAACGATCGCGTGACGCCCGCCGCCAACGCGTTGGTGCACCTGACGCTCCAGCTGCTGCACGCGCACCGCGACTCGTTGATCCGGCGCCGTTTGCGGGACGTGCTGCTCGACCTCGTCGGAGGGGATCCGCGGATCGCCGACGACCTGGAGACCCACGCGCAACGCTTCGAACTGACCCTCATCCTGGCCGCGTTGCACCATCGACTGGACCGGATGACGATCCTGTGGCCACGGGTGGAGGCCGCGCTCAACCTGGAAGCGACGTCCAATGTGCTGTCGCGGCGCCCACCGAAGGACTACGAGCCGGTCATCCCGGAATCCCCGATGGGTAACGTCCTGGGGTTCCAGTTCCAGCTCGGTGAACGAACCAGCGACGGCGACCAGAGCGGTGAGCTGCGGTTCTTCCGCTGCAGCGGTGTCGGCCGCGAGCTACTCCTCGGCCTGCCCGCCCTTCCGGCGGTCGATGACCGGCCCGGCCCGCATGTGCTGCTCATGTCGGCCACCAGCTGGGCGGGCACCTCGACCCGTTACCACGTCCACGCCCCGGTTGACGCGGTTCTGCGACCACACGACGACGAGGTCACCGCGATCCTGGACACCACGCTGCGCACGCAGTTCCTCTACTGGCCCGGCAGCTCACCACCGCGACCGCTCAAACTGTCCGGAAGCAGCCCGGACGACCGCGAGAAGGTTCTCGAGCAGATGCTCAACCAGCTCGCCATCCCGGACCGCAGCCTCGGCGACGCGCCCAGCATGCTCGACGCCGAACTCGCCGACATTGAGGACCCGGACCGACGTCGGATCCTGCTGCTCGTCGGCAGCTACGCCGAGGCCAAGCACGCCGCACGCCATCTCGACCGTATCCCGGAATGGAGCGGCCGGGTCACCCAGCTCGTGTCCGACGACGCCGACCTGGACAACAGCTGGATGGTGTTGCGCCGCGGCGAGCTGACAAAGTTCCCCGACACCGGTAGCGAAATCCTCGTCGCGCCACTGCTCGCCGTGGAACGCGGCCACAACATCGTCCTGCCCGGCGGCAAGGCGGCCATCGGCACCGTCTACTTCCTTGCCCGGCCCCACCCGCGACCCGACGACATCGCGCTCGCGATCCACGCGATCAACGACTGGGCGGTACGCCAAGTCCGTGATCCAGCCCGGACCTTCCACCGCAACGCCCGCGCGGCCGGAACGCCGGACCGGGCGGCACTGGCGTTCCGCCGCACCGCCCGCAAGGAGTGGAACCGCCTCCTCACCCGCCAGATGGCGTGGAGCAGCCTCACCCCCGATGAGAAGACCAGTTTCACCTGGGACCAGCTGGTCGTGATGTGGCAGGTCATCGGTCGGCTGGTCCGCGGCGGCGTGCCCGCGCGGGTGGTCTGCGTCGACGCCGCGTTCGCACCCCGCCAGGCCGGTTTCCAGGCGGTGGACACCCCCGAAACAAGCCTGCTGGCCAGCATGCGCGCCGTCCTTGAGCCCTACTTCAGGGACGACTCCGCCGCCACCCCGCTCGACCGCTCACTCGTACAAGCCCTCTACGAGCCCCTCTACCAGGCCCTCGCCGACCTCGACTAACCCACCACGGACTGGAACCCCATGGTCTTCAACGAACTCCAACCCGCCGCGTTCATCCCCAACCCCGACAACGAAACATTCGCCGTCGACCTGCACACCCTGACCTTTCCCGCACACTGGCGCGAACCGGTCCTTGACTTGTACAGGTCAGGACGGTCCGAGGCCGCGCGCCCCTGGATCAAGGAGGTGCCGATCAGGAGCCTGAACTCCCTGATCCGCACCGTCACCCCGGACCTGGTTACCGTTGACGCCAACGCATCCTTCGATGCCAGCCAGCCCTGGCTGTACAGCCGCACCGACTACCCGATGCGGCCGCTGACCCGGCTCGTGCGTGCCTGGCTCCGCGGCCTGGCCCCCAGTCCCGAGGCGTGGCAGCAATTCCGTGACACCGCCCGCACGGTCGACCCGGAACAACTGGACTGGAAACCCGACACCGTCGATCTGCTGGAACACGGCCTCTCACCGGGCGGCACCTGCGATCCCGCCCCGCGGCTCTATCGCGTTCTCCCGGAAATCCTCGCCGACCGCATCGCCGCACAACCTCCGTACGAGTTCTGCGGCGAGCACGTTCGATTCCACCGGGTTGCCGTGGACGCCCGCGCCAACGGCGCCGAGCTCATGTCCTGGCCGCCGCTCAGGCACCGCACCAAGGTCAAGGACAAGGACGCGCAGAAGCGCTACGGGACCCACCGCGACTGGCGGTATTCCGCGGTGATCAACGTGTCGCTGCGCACCGTCCCGTTTTCCCCGGTACCGCGGATCTACATCAGCACACGAATCCGACGCTGGGTGTCCGGCGAGGTGTTCATGCCGGGAACCCGACGCGTGTCCGCGTATCTGCTCACCCAGCAGCCCTTTGTTGAGGGCGGTCGGCAGCCCGGCCGGTTCGCCGTTGCGCGGTTCGCCTGGAACCGCCGCACCCGCCAAATCGAATGGGCACAAAGCGGGCCCGAAGGTATGCTCGTCCGCGTCGGCGCCATCGACAATTTGCCCGCCGCAGGCGTCTTCGCCAAAGAACCCGACACCTGGCTTGACGGCCGAGACGGTGTCGAAGGCGGCGCCAGCTACCACACGATGATGGGCTGGCACGGCGTCGGCGCCGGGCTGATGCCCGCCGAACGCCGCCGCCTGACCGAATGGGCCGGCGCAGCGCTCGCGCCCGAATTTGTGCCCGCACCCCCGTTGGTTCGCAGCAAGATTAACCAGAATCCGGCCAAGCTCCTGACACCGAAGGTTCCCGTTCCCAAGAAGGACGCCACCGACGAAGACGTCGCGGCCGCAGTCGCCACCAATCAGCTCATCGACCTCGACAACGCGATCCGGCGGCGTGAGTTCGCGGCGCTCGCCCTCGATGGACGACCCCTCACCGCCGTCCTGCTCTATCAGTCCACCCGCATGCGCGACCAGCTCATCAACGCCGCCGAAGCCAGCCTCGGGCTGGCCGACCACCGCGACACGTCTGGCCCACAGCTGTGGAGTTGGAGCACACCCGATCTCCAGGTGCGTATCCACGCCCGCGAACTCGGCGCATTCGGAGCACCGCTCGGCACGAGCGATGAGCCGCCGAAGAAGGGCGACGAGCACATCACCGCGATCGGCCAACGCCGCGCAGCCGTCGCCGCCCGCCTGCGCGACCTCGCCGCCGACCTTGGCGAAACCACCGCCATCACATTCGTCGAGCTCGACGGGCGGGACAAATTCAAACATCGCACCACCGACCCCAAGTTCGCCATCCGACTTGGCTGCGCCGACGCGGGCATGGTCAGCCAGTTCTTCACCCCCGCCGACCAGAAACCCGGCGATGACGACGACGATGATTCACCGTTCCGGGTCGCCGCAGCATGGGCCGACGGGCTACGCCAACTAGGAATGCGCCTCGTCCCGCCCCACACGCTCGGCGACAACATCCCCGACAACCTGAACCAGCTCGCATTCTGGCTCGTCAAACGACAAGTCACCGGCGAAACAGAACGAGCCCAGTTCACCCCGGTCGCCGTGCTCATCCGGCCCGGGCGGAAAGGCATACTCGGCCGCACGCCCACTATGACCGAATGGGTTCCTTATCCTCAGCTTCTCATCGCGCTCACCGGCCAAGTCCGCCCCGACAAGCTTTCCACAAAGGACCAGCAAACCAAGGCCGTCGCCGCGTTTGTCCAGAACATCCTGTACGCCATGCGCAGCACACCCACCCTGGTCGTCACGCACGCACACAACACCCGAAGCCGCTGGCCGTGGCTGACCAACACCGGCCTCATCCCAGACCGCATCCAACTCGGCGGCTCGGACGGTCCGACCCAACGCATCAAGCTGTTCGGCCACAACCTGCGCCTCGCCCGCATCGCCACCAACGACCGCGACGAAACACCACAATGGTGGGCGCCCAAGGGTAACGAATCCGGTGGCATCAGTAAGGGCCTGTGGAAACAACCGAACGGTGACGGGGGTGGCCGCGTCTTCTACAGCACCAGCGACAAGCCGGGCACGCACACCCTCTCCGTAGAGGCAACCAAGCTGACTCATCGGATCAATGCCAAGGGTGAGCCTGAAATCCGTCCAGGAAAGAATGCATTCAACCCTGAACTCCTCGAAATGACCATGCTTGGATTCCCCGACGATAGCGAAGCCGAATACTGGGCCATGTTCCTCCACCAACAACGCTTCGCCGAAGACTACCGCGACGCGCTCGCGCTCCCGCTCATCCAGCACGTCGCAGAACTCACCTCCCAGTACGGACTACCGCACGACGATGAGCCCGACGGCGCGGACGAACCGGCCGAGTCCGACGATGATCAAGCTGAACACCGGCCAGCGTGAGGTTGAGCGTCCCAGCAGATCTTGGCCGCGAATCAAGACGAGGCCCGGAGCGGGACCAGATACTGTGCCCACGGACCTCGAGTCCGGTGGCTAGCTTTGTCAGGCGCCGAGAATTTTGTCGGACCAAACCAGCATGCTCCGATGGGCTGCTCGTCGGAGAGGGGCAAAGTGGACGTTACAACAAGACTTCGTGAGCGCGAGTTGGCGTCGATCCGCGTCCAGGTCGACAACGACTTGCGAGAGAGCGTACTCAAGAGTTTGGATGAGCGTGGTAGCGCACAGGAGCTGGTTCGACAGCAGTACACCGGCCGCTACCCCTTCGAGTTGCTGCAGAACGCCAACGACGCCGCACGCGACACCGGTACGCACGGCCGCGCCCACTTCCTCCTGACCGAGACCGCCTTGATCGTGGCCGACAACGGCTCTGGGTTTGGGGATCCGCAGGTCGAAGCCATCTGCTCGCTTGGAAGATCTTCCAAGGGGCCGGGCGAATCGGTCGGTCACAAGGGGCTCGGGTTCAAGTCCGTCGGGGAGATCACCGACCATCCACAGATCGTTTCGGCGCTGTCGTCGTTCCAGTTCCATGCCGAGCGCGTGCGTGCTGCGGTCACCGAACATCTCGGCTCGTTGCCAGCGCGTCAGAACTTGCCGATTTACGCCTTCCCGTTCGCCGTCGAGCGAGCGGACCTCGGTCCCGACGCTGCGCAGGTCGAGACGCTGCGCGCGAGCGGCTTTACGACGGTCATCCGTCTTCCTTTTCGGGATGGCGTCGAACGGTCGACTGTTGAAGAGGATCTTCTTGAGAACCTCGCATCTCGGCTGCTGCTCTTTCTGCCGCACGTTGATCATCTGGAGCTGGATGGCACACGCGGCGACTTCTCGTCTGCGATTGTCCGCAACGCCGACGCCGGCACCGAGCACGTCCTGCTCGAAACCAACGGCCACGCCGAAGAGTGGTTCATCTATCGAGGGTCCGTAGTACCCGACCCTGCCGTGCTCGAGCCGCTCGGAGAAGCCTGGCGGGGGATGGAGGTGGTTCACTTCGCCATCGCCGTGCCGGTGGACGAACATCGCCAGCCGCGCGTCGACGCTACGTTCCCACTGCACGTCTACTTCCCGACCGACGAACAACCAGGGCTCCATGTGGCGGTCCACGCCGAGTGGATGCTGAGCATGGACCGCCGTCAGATCGCGACGACGCCCGAAGCTGTTCCTTTCAACCGAGCGCTGATCCGAGCTGTGGCGGATCATCTGAAGTCGACAGTCGCTCCAGACCTCGTCCGGCGGACGCAGGCGAGTTCGGCCGCGATCGAGGCACTCGTCCCAGCGACCGACCCCCCAGGCGGCGTGGGCGGAACCGCCATGCGCAAGTGTTGGACTGAAGCGCTGCTCGATTCACCCTTCCTTCCCGCTGCTGACAGTTCGTTGCGTCGGCCAGCCGATATTCGTCTCCTCCCGCGAAGCCTGCCGGACTACTCCACGGCACATGAGTTGACCAACCTCGATCCAGCCCACACGCTGCGTCCGGACGTTGAGCGGCTCACTGCGATCAAGAAGTTCCTCGCCGGCGTATCCGACACCGATGAAATGGGGCCTGGAGAGTTCATCGCGTTACTTGCGGCGCCGACACGAGAGACGGCCGAGCGCTACTACCGCTTCCTGACCGCTTGGCGCGAGGCAATCGGAACCACACTCGTCAACGAACTCAAGAAGGCTCCGGTAGTCCTGACTACTGCAGGGCAGATGCTGACGCCAACCACGGACACAATCTTCTTCCCGCGGGAACGCAGTGAGGTCACCATTCCGGAAGACCTACCGGTTCCCATCGCGTATGTCCCCGCCGTCGATGACGTGCCGAAGCTCCTCCGCGATCTAGGGGTCAAACCTTTCGAGTGGCGCGAACTCATCCGCGAATTTCTGATCAAGATTCTCAGCGATCCCGAAGCTGATCCCGACGCGCGAACTGCGGCCATAGCCGGTCTGCGCGCCTATCACCAGGTGCGCCTACAGGGCAACGAAGATCTCGAGCCGGTACTTGGCCGAGTGCTCCTTCCCGCGCGAACGGCAGACGGCTCCGTCCGCGAGCTCCGCCCAGCAGCTGAGATCTACTTCAGCGCACCGTGGTCTGGGTCCGATGAGTTGGAAGTCATCTACGGTCCCTTCGGCACGGCGGAGTTCCTCGACATCGAGCCGCCCGATGAGTCCGAACGGCGCCAGGATGATTTTGACTTCTACCGCATGCTCGGTGTGGCTGCGTATCCGCGCCTGGATCTTGCCAAGCCAGCTGAGACATACGGCTACATGGTCAATACCGGCAGGCATCCCCACCGCGGCGGGCTGTTCCGGGAGTGGTTCGAGCTGCCAGAGGTCAAGGCCGCGAAGCTTTGCCCACAGGGTCACACCCAGTCGCAGCAGCTGCGGGAGTCTTACCGGCTGGACCGCCACGAACAGCTCATCGCGTCCAAGGATCCGGTGCGGCTCATGGCTTTCTGGAATCAGCTCGCCCGGCGGTGGGGCTCGGTCTACGAGGATGGTATGGAGGCTCTCTTCTACTGCGTCCACGGCAGCCATGTCGGCGATCGCGGACGTCCCGCGCCGTCTCTGTTTGCCTACACGTTGCGGTCGCAGGAGTGGGTGCCAGTCGATCGAGGCAATGTGCCGGAGCTCGTCCGTCCGTCGGAAGCGTGGATCGAGGCGGCGCAAACGCCGCGCCGGATCCAGGTGCGCATCCCGCGGATCAGCGAGGCGATGTACCAAACCCACGGCGGCGCTGGCCTGGCCGCGGCGCTGCGTCTGACGGACGCCGGCCGTCCACGGGTCGCTGATCTGCTGGTACTGCTCGAGAGCATCGCCGATGAGTCCGACGCGGCTGGGTGCACGAACCGTGAGATCGACCAGGCAGCACGTTGGGTCCAGCGCACGTTGCACGATGTGCTCCGGGACGAGGGAGAACTGCACCCTGCACCATCGACAGTCCGGCTACTGGCCAGCCAAGACGGCCTCACCCAGTTCGTGGCGCAGCCGCCCTACGCCGACGATCCGCTGCTGCGGGACACCTTTGAGAAGCAGCGCCCGTTGCTCTCCGCCGAGGCCGGTTTAACGAAGCTAACCCGCTACTTTGCGCTGGCCAAGCTTGATGACGTCGTGATCACCTCGGCACTTCCGTTCGGGGAGCACCACGACGCGGTCTATGACGACATCATGCGGCGCATCAGCAGCATCAAGCCGTACCTCTTCGCGCTGGTGCGTGCAGAGAACTCGAGTGCTGAGAACCGAGTCCGCCCAGCGCTTCGGAACCTGGAACTCGTCATCTGCGAACGGCTGGTCCTCACCTACGAGTACGACGGCACGAAGATTTCCCGCGAGGATGCCGTCTGTTACATCGCGAGCCGCTCCGAGAAGCGAGGCCGCCGCGCCATCAACATCGGCACGGCCTATCTCGAACTCGACCCGGCAACCGGCCAACCGCACTGGTTCCCACTTGGACGACAACTGGCCCAGTACTTGAACGTGCCCACCTTGGCCGATGCATTCACCATGCTGCTGACGGCCTCACCCGACGACCGCAGGCGCATGATGGCCGACCGCCAGATCCAGCAACACGACATCACGGAGGCCCACCACCTGCTCGGACATGCTCGCGAGGACGAGGAGGAATTCACTAACATCCTCGACTCGCTCCTGCCCAAGCCGGGCGAGGAGGGCCAGAGTGTTGCGCCTGACGTGGCCGCACTGGCAAGAAGTCAAGTGGGCGGCATCTCGGAGCAGAGCCTCGAAGCTAGCAGCAGCACAGATGACCGGGCCGACAACGCGCCGGCCGAGGGGGCGCAGGAGGCGGCGAGCAAGCCATCGGCGAAGACTCCCGCACCGCCCGTCGATTTCTCGGCCGTCAGCATCGTCAACGGCGTACCAGCCCAGTCGGCCCACTCCGGCAACGCCACGCCGAACGGTTACCGAGGCGGCGGCGGAGGCGGATATAGCACGGCGCCAAGCATGCACACCGAGGAAGAGAACCGCCGCATCGGCAGGCGTGGCGAGGAAGTCGCGTACCACGCCGAACGAAATCGATTGAAGAAGCTCGGCAAGAATCCCGACTCGGTTCATTGGGTGTCCAAGGTCGACGAGCTGTCGCCGTACGACATGGCCAGCGTTGATGAAGACGACCAGTTGATCTACATCGAGGTCAAGGCTACGAGGGGCACCGATCCCGCCGAGATGTTCTACATCTCGCACCGCGAACTGATCGAGGCCATGGTTCGCCGAACCCGGTACTACATCTACCGGATCACTGACGTCGACACCTCAGTGCCAACGATCACAAGGTGGCCAGATCCGCTCGGATTGATCAAGGATGGCAAGGGCCGACTGCTGCTCTCGAAGGCGCAGATGACGCTCACGCTGGGGGATGACGCCGCCTGTGACTGACAAGCCGTCACCTACTGGACCACCGCCGTCATCGCCCGCGTCACCCTCGGGTTGTTGTGGCGCTCCAAAATCAGCGAACCCTACGTGGTCGTCGCTGCCGGACGCTCGGCGTTTTGGTCCACCGAGGACGATCGAGCGGGACACCGGCCGATGTTGGCGTAGGGTGCTATCGCCAATGGGGGCCACGCTGTCCGCCATCGTCGTGCTCGCGGCTACCGCCGGAACGATCATCGGACTGCGTCGGCATGATGCTCGGGTGAGCGACCACTCGGATCTTCGTAGCGCTTGCCAGGCGTTTGACGTGACGTGGCGGGATCTCGCCCGACACCTGGTGGCGCGCTGGACTGGCGGCCGGGCATGATCTGCAGGCATGAGCCTGATTCTGGCCGCCAGTTGCACGGAGGACGTTCGAATTCGTCAGTTCCTGCGAATCGATGCCGTGCGCGAAGACGACGCGGTCACGGGTTTTCGGAGTGGTGGTGGTGAACGACGACTTCGAGCTCGGTCGGCTCCTGGCGGGCATGGAAGCCGCGAAACGCATACCCGAGCACTTCGCCTACGACGAAGAACGAGTCCAAGCCCTGTTCTGCCGGTGGCTGGACGATACCGGGTGGATGAGGATTACGGATTTCAAAAGCAGGGACGTGGATGTCCTGGCCGCCCGCACCGATGAATCGGGCCAGGCTGAGTGGCTTCTCGTCGAGTGCAAGGCCAACAAGGGCAGCCGGATGGGCACTGCGGTCGATGTGAGGTGCTGTTGATCTTCCAGACAGCGAACCCACTAGGGTTTTCGTCCGGAAGAGAGGGTGTTAGGTGTCGAAGAATCGTCGGTCGTTTACTCCTGAGTATAAGGAGGAAGCGGCGAAACTGGTGGTCGAGTCGAATCGTCCTGTCGCGTCGGTGGCGCGGGAGTTACAGGTGAACGAGCAGACTCTGCGTAATTGGGTGAATGACTACCGGAAGCAGCATGCCGGGGACGAGCCGGCGTTGACCGTGTCGGAGCGTGCTCGGCTACGGGAGTTGGAGAAAGAGGTCCGTGAGCTTCGGATGGAGAAGGAGTTCCTGGGAAAAGCCGCGGCCTTCTTCGCGAGCGAGTACCGGTGAGTGAACTCTACGAGTTCATTGAGGCGGAGAAGGACACGGTGGACGATTCGGGGGAGAACATGTTCACGCTCGCGAAAATGTGCGTGTGGTTGGGTGTGTCGAAATCGGGTTTCTACGAGTGGAGATCACGCCCGGAATCGGCGACCGCGCAGCGTCGCGCCTGTCTCGCCGAGCTGATCACGAAGATCTTCGTGGACTCGGATGAGACCTACGGGCACCGCCGTGTCCATGCGCAGCTGGCGCGTCAGGGTGAGCGCTGCACCCCGGAACTGGTCCGCGGCATCATGCGTGAGCTGGGCCTGGAGCCGTGCCAGCCACGGCCCTGGCGGCTGGGTCTCACCGACGGCTCGGCCAGCTTGCTGCCCGACCTGCTCGCCCGGGACTTCACCGCGACCGCGCCCGGTGAGAAAATGGTCGGCGATATCACCTACATTCCCACCTGGGAAGGCTGGGTTTATCTCGCCACGGTCATCGATTGTCACACTAAAGCCGTGATCGGGTGGGCCATGGATGACAATTACCAGACCGAACTTATCGAGAAAGCGATCAGGATGGCCGTCCGCAATTACAATATCAAACCTGGTGCAATCTTCCACTCCGATCGCGGCAGCAATTACATGTCGTCCCAGTTCGCACACACGCTTCGGGCGTTTGGTATCCGGCAATCGGTCGGGCGGACCGGGATCTGTTACGATAATTCGATGGCCGAGTCTTTCTTTGGAACCTTGAAGAATGAACGCGTTCATCGTATGATCTACCCCACACGGAAAGCGGCGATGGCGGATATCGCCACATACATAGAACTGCGCTACAATAACCAACGTCTCCATTCAGGAATCGACTACAAGACCCCCAGTGAGGTCTACAACGAGTACCTGAACCGGCAGCACGCAGCGTAGGTCACACCACAAACCAGCTGTCCGGGAAGACCGGGGCCCCTCACCTGGCGAAGACTACTTCGACGATTCGTGTAGAACCATATTTTCCGTCAACAACTGCAATCTAATTGTTGACGAGCCAAATGGTGGGCATGCGATCGAACGCCATGTTGGAAAGTCTGATGACTATCTAACCGGACGCGGTATCCCTAAGGCGTCTACATTCCCAGATCTCGCCAATGCTCAGTACGCGGCGACCTACAACATTGTCCTAAACGAGGAAAGGATTCAGAAATGGCTCCAGGGTCCTGCGCGCAGGCTGACCATCGGTAGTGAATTGCCTGATGGCATCTCGGCTCGTGTATACTTGAAGGAGGAAGGTAAATTCGTTGAAGCGACGGGAGTGAGGACCGTGATAGAGCGGAGGTCGGACTTGCCCGGTGGCTTCCTTATCTATACCAATTATGCGACACCGTAGCGGTGGGATGCTGGAGTATCTTGTTAGTGGATACTTCCATGAGGACTTTGACTTGGAGGCCGATGCACCTCTTGGAGTCGTTGAAAAGTTTGCCCATAACGAAGTGGGGGCCTTTTGTGACGCGTTAATCGAGGAGTTGAACATCATTCAATCCCGAGGTTTGTCCGATAGTGATCTAAAGAAGATTTGGCTGGAGGACCTCCAATCTTCTTATGATCCAGAAGTCGACGGTATAACCTATTCGCGCTGGTTTGCGCAGATGATAACCGTCCTTAGTGGTCGACATTCGTGAGGGCGAAATCGGGTTGAGACAATCTGTCGGACGTTTAAGTGGGTAGACGGCACTCGAAACGGGTAAGGGTGCGTGCGACCGTCACGATCTTGACGTGACACGTGGAAGTGTTGAGCTCAACGAAGCCTCGCCTACTTGAGGTGCAGGAGCTGCCATGACGTCGGCGAGCCGGCGTGATCAGGTG
This sequence comes from Amycolatopsis pithecellobii, assembly GCF_009707865.1. GTDB lineage: Bacteria > Actinomycetota > Actinomycetes > Mycobacteriales > Pseudonocardiaceae > Amycolatopsis_E > Amycolatopsis_E pithecellobii. The sequence goes on along the minus strand of NZ_WMBA01000061.1, from coordinate 4,167 downwards.
AATGAAATTGTCAAAGGCTTTCCGTCGCTCGCGAAAATGGTCGACGCGCTAAGCCCTGCATCAAGGGTGGGCTCGAGAAGGCGTTCCGTGAAAAAGATTGGTGGAACTTCGAGAGCTATAACGATCTGGGCGGCTACTTTTCCCTCGTCGGATTACATGCCGATTCTTTCGCAGGCACTTGACACTTACACCCAGCCGGCGGAGATACTTCTCAGTCTGCAGAACCTCAAGGACCCCGGCTGTGTAGCGTCGGTCGGGCGTGCGCTGCTATGGTGAGAGCTTTGTGACCACCGAGACCGGCTATCAGCGCGACCGGATCCCGCTGAGTCGTCACAAGGGCGGCTATGATGTCCTGGTGAAAATGTACGTAAAGAAGGGTACCGAGCAGAAACTTCTCGAAGCCGGTGCGCGCGATAAACAGCCGTCAAATGATCTCGCCAGGCGCGGTCTCGACAGTCTTCCGGTGCTGGAGCGAGGCAACGGTGCAGGTCCACGTTAAGACCGAGGCGGACTATCTCACTTATGGTTTAAGGGGTTCGTGGGACACGGGCTCTGCGGCGTTGTTCAACGAAAACCTCGCCTACTTTGAGGTCCAGGAGTTGCCATGATGTCGGCGAACCGTTGTGTTCAGGTAGATGAGAGCGCAACAAGTGCCCGTTCGAGGGCGGAGCGCGTCGATGCTCTTAGGAATATGGGAGACGTAACGCTATGCATCAAGCGGGGCCTCGAGAAAGCGTTTCGAGAGAAAGATTGGCGGCATTTCGAGAGCTATACCGGTCTGACCGGTCACTTTCCCTCACCCGATTACGTGCCGATTCTCACGGCGGCTCTGGACACTCTTGATCCGCACACGCAGCCGGCGGAGATACTGCTCAGTCTGCAGGACCTCAAGGATCCGGGTTGCGTGGCGTCGGTGCGGCGCGCGCTGTTGTGGAAACCAGACTTCGATGAGTTCAGCGATCTCGCGTTCAAGGCGTTGGACACGCTGCTCGCTGTCGGCACCCCGGCGGCGTGGCAGGTTATCGAGGAGGCTGCTGCCTCGGATGACCGGGAAAGAATTCGATCGTCCGCGGAACGTGTCCTTCGAGAAATACCACGGTGATTCCCCGGCCACCTCCCCGGTGGTTCGAGGACTGCGGTCACGCTGTTGTCGCTGTGCTGGCGCCGATGGCCTGGCGGATCGAGTCCGGGAGCGGGTAGGTGTGCTCGGCCGGTATTAGCGCGGGGGGCGTCCAGGTCGCCGACATCGCTGTGGTGATGGATTTCGGTGGCGAGATCGGTGACGTCGTTGATGTCCTGAATCCAGGTCTCGACGTACCGGTCGACAGCCTCGTTGGACAGACCGATCTGGATGGCGCGCTGATCCAGGGCCTGGAGTGTGATCGAACGGTCGGGGTCCCACTGAATCCGGACCGGGCTGGTCTGCACGCGTTGCCGCCACTGGTCGGGGCTTTGGTAAACGTGGGAATCATGGTGGCTGAGCGCGGCGTGGGCTAACGCCCACTCGAACCCGACCCGCGTGATCTCGATGGCCAGGATCCGTTCCTGGCTCGGCTTGGTGGCCCACCCACTGCGATACATTATCCACAGAAACGAGGGCTTGATCCAGGTCATCCGATCTCGCTTGAACGGCGACACGAACGTGCCTGCGGCGAGCCCTGCGTCGGCGATCGGTGGCGAGTATGCCTGGTACACAGTGACCGTGAGGTCGGTGAAAGTCCCACGCACGCGGCGCTGCGACTCCGTGTCAAGTACCGGGTTTGGTGGAGACTGGATTAGCTGGTTTCCAGGGTTGCGGTGACCGGGTGGGTCATCGCGTGTAGTGCTTCGTGCTCGGCGGGCGGGACGTGCCCGAGTTCGCCGTGCAGGCGCCGGTTGTTGTACCAGTCGATGTATTCGACGGTGGCGATCTCAAGGTTGTCGATCCCGCGCCATGGTCCTCGGTTGCGGACGAGTTCGGCCTTGTACAACGAGTTGAACGCCTCGGCCAGCGCGTTGTCGTAGGAATCTCCTTTGCTGCCAACAGATGTGACCGCGCTGGCCTCGGCAAGGCGCTGGGTGTAGCGCACCGCCCGGTACTGCACTCCGCGGTCGCTGTGGTGGACGAGCCCGGTCAGGTCCGCGCCGGCGGCCTGGCGGCGCCAGAGCGCCATCTGCAGCGCGTCCAGTGCCAGATCCGTGTAGAGGCTGGTGGCGACCTGCCAGCCGACGATCAAGCGGGACAACACGTCGAGCACGAACGCCGCGTAGACCCAGCCGGCGGCGGTGCGCACGTAGGTGATGTCGGCTACCCACAGCTCGTTCACGCGCGTGGCCGTGAAGTCACGTTTGACGAGGTCTCCTGGTCTGCCGGTCTCCGCCGCCGGCCGTGTCGTGCGTGGGGACTTGTCCCGCAGCAGGCCACGCAACCCGATCTCGCGCATGAGCCGTTCGACCGTGCACCGGGCCACATCCACGCCTTGCCGGTTCAGCTCAGCCCAGACCTTGCGCACCCCGTAGACGCCGTAGTTGTCCTCGTGCACCTGCTCGATCTTCTCGCCCAGCTCCCTGTCCAGGGCCGCACGCGCGGACTCCGGACGGGACTTGGCCGCGTAATACGTCGACGGTGCGATCTGGGCGGGCGTCTGCTCGAGCGCCTCCAGGACCGGCTGGACACCGTGCTCCTCCCGCTGGGAGTCGACGAACTCGACCTTCATCGCGACGGACGGTCCAGCTCCGCTGCGAAGAAACTTGCCGCTGACTTCAGGATCTGGTTCGCCCGCCGCAGCTCACGGTTCTCCCGCTCCAGCTGCGCGATCCGCTCCGTGTCACCGCTCGTGGTGCCCGGCCGGTCCCCGGCGTCGATCTCCGCGCGCTTGACCCAGGTCCGCAGCGCCTCCGGGTGAATCCCGAGCTGCTCAGCAATCCGCTTGATCGCCCCGGTCGCGGCCGCCGGGTCCCGGCGCGCCTCCACGGCCATCCGCGTCGCCCGCTCACGCAACTCATCAGGGTACTTCTTCGGTGCGGCCATTACTCCTCATCCATCCAGGCTTGATGATCTCCATCAAACCCGGTACGGAACACTTCATTGATATTGCCGGAGCCAACGGTCGATGGGTGGGCGAGGACATCATGGAATCATTACGGCTTTCGGCCAACAATGCAGGATGCCCAACCATCACTGCCCCTTGGCCTGCGATGGCACATCTTGCTCAACTGACACAACCGCTTCGCAGCCGGGACCGCGACCCAATTCAGTCGCTGGTGTCATTACTTGCTCGACACGCCATCCAAACGGGACAGGACGTAGAGCCGCATCCCAGTCAAGGCGGTCAACTTCCCCCATGAGGCGCGCACGATCCCTCCAGCTTTAAAACGTTATGCCCGCCGAGCTACCGTCGCCGGTTCCGCCAGCTACCGCGACCGGTCACAGCTCCGGTCATGCAAAGTCACAGTGGTGCGTAGCTGGGAATCGTTACGCCACAGGGATCCAATGCGTCCCCATGGCGCGCACGGGCGTTGGCAGCTTGGTGGCCACGAAGGTCTATACACATCGACCCGCTTAGACATGAAGGGGCGTAACCGATGTGACGACGGGCGGCGGCTGGGCCGGACATTTGTGGCTGCTGTCTCGGCCGCAGCGCGACCGCGCTGAACGAGCCGGCCGGCAGAATTTCCTGGATCAACTCAGCCATATCCATCGTCGTAACCTCGCCCGATGTCCCCGAAATCAGGTCGTACATGGCGGCCTGGGCACGTGATCCGGGCGAGCAAGCTGCGCTCAAAACCCTTGTTCGCGGTGAACTCGACGAGGCCCTCTCGGACGAGTCGGGACGGCGCTTCGCGCACGGGTTGTGGCGCCGACCGAGTTGACCGATGCCGCGTTGTGCACTGAGGGGCCGGTTCACATCGCTGGTCGAGTTGTCCCCGACCGCGGAGCACCGGCGTGGTCACGGCGCTCTGTATGGGGGTGTGAACGAAGGTCGGATCGACATCGGCCGGTTCCGGAATGTTGTTGCCCGCCAACAGATACCGCGCTGCGACGACGATCGCATCGTGCTTGTGGTTCCCCCGCTTTGCCGGAGACTTGGTTATCAGGATTCGTCCGGCTCGGCCGGGAGCCTAGCCGGTCCGGTCTGTTGCCGGATGCGCCATGCCTCTTCGTGTTCGTCGGGAGATAGTCCGCCG
>NZ_WMBA01000060.1 GCF_009707865.1 Amycolatopsis pithecellobii | reverse complement strand
ACCGGATCAGCGTTCGACTTGCATGTGTTAAGCACGCCGCCAGCGTTCGTCCTGAGCCAGGATCAAACTCTCCAACAATGACAAGTTCGATCGACTCGAAAATCAATCTCAAAGGAACCCACAAAAAAGGGGTTCAAAACAAAAGCTCTACTGGCTTAGTTCACTAGCACACTGTTGAGTTCTCAAACAACACGCAGCTGTTTCTGCATTTCTTTTTTAAAGCTTTGTGTTTCCCCAAGAAGGGCTGCCTCTACCGCTACTGAATCGTAGTGGTGGTTGGCGGCTCCACTTCGGGGCCGTCGCAGTACATTACCGGGTTCGGTTCGCGGTGTCAACCGCCCGACCCTGGCCCCGTCAGCCGGGGTTTTGGGCCCCGTCCGCTCGGTGTTCCTGGCGACGAAGAAAAGATTACACAGGCCGGAACCCCTTGCGAACAGGGGGGTCCACTAACGGTGAAACGCCTGGTCAGAGCACCGGAAGCAAGGTCTTCAGCTCGTACGGCGTGACCGAGCTGCGGTAGTTGTCCCACTCCACTCGCTTGTTGCGGAGGAAGAAGTCGTAGACGTGCTCGCCGAGTGCTTCGGGCAACAGCTCGGAACGCTCCATCTCCGCCAGCGCCTCACCGAGGTTCTGCGGCAGTTGCTCGTACCCGGCCGCCTTGCGCTCGGCGTCGGTCAGCGACCAGATGTTGTCCTCGGCGGGCGGCGGCAGCTCGTAGCCCTTCTCGATCCCCTTGAGCCCAGCGGCGAGCACTACCGAATACGTCAAGTACGGGTTGCACGCCGAGTCGATCGTGCGGATTTCGACCCGGCGCGAGGACGCCTTTCCCGGCGAATAGTTGGGCACCCGCACCAGCGCCGAACGGTTGGCACGGCCCCATGACACGGTCGTCGGGGCTTCTCCGCCGCTGATCAGCCGTTTGTAGGAGTTGACCCATTGATTGGTGACCGCCGAGATCTCCCGCGCGTGGTGCAGCAGACCGGCGACGAACGCCTTGCCCGTCTCCGAAAGCTCGAACGGGTCCTCGGGATTGTGGAAGGCGTTGCGGTCCCCCTCGAACAGGGAGACGTGGGTGTGCATGCCCGAACCCGGCTGCGCGGTGAACGGCTTCGGCATGAACGTGGCTCGCACGCCCTGGGTGAGCGCGACCTCCTTGATGACGTAGCGGAACGTCATCACGTTGTCCGCCATCGTCAGCGCATCGGCGTACCTCAGGTCGATCTCCTGCTGACCGGGCGCGTTCTCGTGGTGGGAGAACTCGACCGAGATGCCCATCGCCTCGAGCGTTTCGATCGCATGCCGCCGGAAGTGCGTCGCGGTCGCGTGGCTGGCTTGGTCGAAGTACCCGCCGTTGTCCGCGGGCTCGGGTTCGGTCCCGTCCTCGGTCAGCTTGGACAACAGGAAGAACTCGATCTCCGGATGCACGTAGCAGGTGAAACCCGCCTCACCGGCCTTGGACAGCTGGCGGCGCAGCACATGCCGCGGATCGGCCCACGACGGCGAGCCGTCGGGCATCGCGATATCGCAGAACATGCGTGCCGAGTAGTGCCCGCCTTCCTCCGTTTCCCACGGCAGCACCTGGAACGTGGCCGGGTCGGGCTTGGCGATCATGTCCGATTCGTAGACGCGCGCGAAGCCTTCGATGGCCGATCCGTCGAACCCGATCCCGTCCGAAAACGCGCCCTCGAGCTCCGCGGGGGCGACCGCCACCGACTTGAGAAACCCCAGAACGTCGGTGAACCACAGCCGAACGAACCGGATGTCCCGCTCTTCCAACGTGCGCAGCACGAACTCCTGCTGGCGATCCATGGACGCACCCTATGCGCGCCTTGTTAACGCCATGTTTCCTGGTTCTCTCCGTGCCCCGACGGAGGGAATCGCGATCGAGAACAGGGTGGCGAGGCCACACAGCCCGCCGGCGAGATACCAGGCCAGGTCGTAGCTGCCCAGCCGGTCATGGATGAGGCCGGCGCCGTACGCGGCGATCGACGCGCCGATCTGGTGCGAGGCGAACACCCAGCCGAAGACGATCGGACCGCTCATGCCGAACCGCTCGCGGCACAACGCGACCGTCGGCGGCACGGTGGCCACCCAGTCCAGACCGTAGAAGATGATGAACGCCCACATCGGCGGCTCGGTCGTCGGCGCGAACAGGTGCGGCAGCAGCAAAAGCGAGATTCCGCGCAGGAAGTAGTAACCGGCCAGGAGCCGGCGCGGGTCGACGCGGTCGGTGAACCAGCCCGACGCGATGGTGCCCGCGACGTCGAAGAGCCCCACCAGCGCGAGCAGTGAAGCCGCGGTCGTGGGCGGCATACCGTGTTCATGCGCAGCGGGCACGAAATGTGTGCCGACGAGGCCGTTGGTCGATGCCCCGCAGATCGCGAAACCGCCTGCCAGCAACCAGAAAACGCGGGTCTTCGCGGCGTCACGCAGTGCGGTCAGCGCGCGGGCGGCACTGCCGCGGGACGGCGGCGGCTTCTCCTCCGGTTCGGTCGTGCCATATGCCGTCGTGCCGACTTCGCTGGGATGGTCACGCAGCAGGATCAGCACGATCGGCACCACCACGAGTGCGCCACCGGCGACCAGAAGCGACGCGGAGCGCCAGCCGCGATCCATCGCGAGCATCGCGATGACCGGCAAGAACACCAGCTGACCGGCCGCGCCCGCCGCGGTGAGCACACCGCTCACCAGCCCGCGGTGCCGGACGAACCAGCGACCCGTCACCGTGGCCACGAACGCAAGGGCCATCGACCCCGTGCCGGTGCCGACGAGCACGCCCCAGCACAACAACAGTTGCCAGCTCGCGGTCATGAACACGGTCAGCCCACTGCCCGCGGCGACCAGCAGCAGCGCGCCGACGGCGACCCGGCGCATGCCGAGCCGTTCCATGAGCGCCGCGGCGAACGGCGCGGTCAGGCCATAGAGCAGGAGGTTGATCGAGACCGCGGACGAGATCATGGCGGTGGACCAGCCGAATTCCTCGTGCAATGGATCGATGAGCACGCTCGGCGCGGCGCGGAAACCGGCCGCTCCGACGAGCGCGACGAAGGCGGCGAACGCCACCAGCCAGGCACGGTGCATCCCCGTTCGAGTTGTCACCCGGCCAGCTTGCGAGATTTCACGACGTTGATCGAGTGGCCGAAGCGCCAATATGTGAAAGAATCCGGCCATGCACCGAATAGTGGTACTCGCGGTTTCCGAGGTCGTGGGCTACGACCTGAACATCCCGCCGCAGGTGTTCCGCAGCGCGCGCAAGGACGGGCGGGCGCTGTACGACGTGCGGATCTGCGGGATCGACAACCGGCCGGTGCGGGTCAGCTACGGCTACGAGGCCCGGTTCGACCACGGGCCGGAGGTACTCGCCGAGGCCGACACGGTGATCATCCCGGGCACGCGCGCCACCGGCCCCCGTCACCAAGGCACGGTGTCCGGCAAGCTCGCGGACGCGCTGGCGCTCATCCCCGCCCGCGCCCGCGTGATGTCCATCTGCACCGGCGCCTTCGTCCTCGCCGCCGCCGGAATTCTCGACGGGCGCCGCGCGACGACCCACTGGGCACACGCCGCGGAGTTCCGTCGCCTGTACCCCGAGGTGAAGTTGGACGAGGACGTGCTGTTCACCGACGACGGGGACGTGTTCACGTCGGCTGGGCTGTCCGCGGGCGTCGACTTGTGCCTGCATGTGATCCGCTCCGACCACGGCAGCGCGGTCGCGAACCAGGCGGCGCGGTACTGCGTCGTGCCGCCATGGCGCGACGGCGGCCAGTCGCAGTTCATCGAGCGGCCGTTGCCCACCGAGGAAGGCAGCACCGCCGCCACGCGCGCATGGGCACTGGAACGGCTCAGCGAACCGCTCGACCTGGACTCGCTCGCGAAGCATGCGCGGATGAGCGTGCGAACGTTCAGCCGCCGGTTCCGCGCCGAAACCGGGATGTCCGCCCGCGCCTGGCTCAACCAGCAACGGGTCCTGCACGCGCGTCACCTGCTGGAGACCACGAACCTGCCGGTGGACCGCGTCGCCGCGGAGTCCGGGCTCGGCACGGCCGCGTCGTTACGCCAGCACCTGCACGCCTCGATCGGCGTCGCACCGCTCGCCTACCGGCGCACCTTCTCGAGCACCTGACCGGCCCCGCTACCGTGTTCGGCATGCTCCGGCGCCACACCGCGGGTGTGCTCCTGCTGATTCTGGCCGTTGCCAGTGGCTGCTCGTCTTCGCCCGACACGCGCGGTCCGCTGCCGGACGCCGGCGAACTGGTCAACGCCGCGGCCGCGACGCTCGGTGGCGTACGCAGCTTTCACTACGACTTCAGCATCAGCGGCAGCGTGCCCGGGCTCGACGTCCGCGAGGTCACCGGCTGGGCGAGTCGCGACGGCGGGCCCGCCGGTACCTCCACCGGCCAGGCGGACATGCAGGAGTCGGCCAACCGCTTCGAGCTCAGGTACGAGATCAGCGGGAACCAGCTGGTGCTGACCGATCAGCATGGGATACGCACGCAGCAGCCGGCGCCCGCCGGGTACAACCCGGCGACGCTGCTCACCGCCGGGCGCGGGCTGCCGAAACTGCTGACCAGCGCGACCGGGCTGAAAACGGAGACGCGCGAAGACGTCAAGGGCGTCGAGACCTACCGCGTGACCGGCACGCTGAGCCAGGCGGTCATCACCACGGTGCTGCCGCAGATCTGGTCCGATGTGGACGTCAAGTTCTGGGTCACCCGGGCCGAGCCGCACACGCTGGTGCGGGTGTGGGTGCAGGTACCGCCGCGGCAACCGAACGAGGGCGCCGTGATGCTCGAGCTGGGCTTGTCCGGGCTGAACACGCCGGCCCCGACCACGACGCCACCCGGCTAAGGGCAGCGGGTGCCTGGCGGGGGCAGTGTCCCGTCGACGAGGTAGGCGAGGCCGTTGACGTCGACGCAGCGGTCCCCATGCAGGAATGCGGTGTGCTGCGCGCCTTCGTAGGTCAGCAGGCCGGCGTTCATTTCGGCGGCGAGGTTCACCCCCGCCTGGTACGGGGTGACGGGGTCGTCGACCGTGGAGATCACCAGCGGCTGCGGCACCCCGGGCACGACCGGGCGGTGCGGCCGGGACGTGCTCGGCACCGGCCAGGACGCACAGATATCGGGTTCGCCCTGGTCCGGGCGCCCGCCACCGAGGAAGGACGCGGCCGCGAGCATCTGCTGGTGAGTCGCGGCGACGGCGTCACGATCTTGCGGGTTGTCGACGCACCGGACGGCATAGTAGGCGTCCTGCAGCGACGAATACCGGCCATCGCTGCCGCGTTCGTAGTAGTCGTCGGCGAGTTTGAGCAGCAGACTCCCATCCCCGGCACGCAACAAGTTCAGCGCGGTGCTGAGAATCGGCCAGGACTGCTGCGAGTACATCGCCTCGACGACACCGGTCATCGCGTCGTCGTAGGACAGCTTGCGACCGCCCGCCGCCGGCGCCGGGGTTGCCGGCAACGGACTGGTCAGGTCTTCAAAGGTGGCAACGGCCTTCGCCGGGTCGGGGCCGACACCACACCCCGCGTGCTTCGCGCACTCGGCCGCGAAAAGCCCGAAAGCCCGCGCGAAACCCGCGCCCTGGCCGACGAGCGACTGCATCTCGCCCTCGGTCGGGTCGATCGCGCCGTCCAGCAACAAGACCCGGACGTTCGCCGGGAAGGCCTCCGCGTAGCTGTAACCGATCTGCGTGCCGTACGAGTAACCGAGATAGCTGAGTTTGCGGTCCCCCAACGCGGCCCGCAGGACGTCGAGGTCCTTCACGACGTCCCGGGTGCCGATGTTGGCCAGCATCTCCGCGCCGTTTTCCGTGCGCTGCACGCATTTCGCGGTGTAATCCTGCGCGTCCGCCGCCCACGCCGCGGCCGATTCCACAGAGGTGCCGTCGCCGGGATGCTTCGCCCGCGCCGCGTCGCGTTCCGCGTCGGTCAGGCACTGCACCTGCGGCCGGCTCGCGCCGACTCCGCGTGGATCGAACCCGACGAGATCGAACCGCAGCCCGATCGCCGTGTTCGCGACCGCGGGCACGAGCCGCGCCGCCGCCTCCATCCCCGAACCACCGGGGCCGCCCGGGTTCATGACGAGCGAACCGATCCGGTCCTGCTGGTCGGCCGCGCGATGGCGAAGCACGCCAACTGTGATCGTTTTCCCTTGCGGCCGCGCATAATCCAGCGGCACGCTCAACCGCGCGCACTCCACACCCTTGGCGCGGAACGCGTCCTGCTGCTGTGCCTCCGTCGCGTATGGCGCGCAGTCACCCCAGGCGAGCTTCTGGTCGTAGAACCGATCGAGTACGTGGACGTCGGACACGGGTGAAGGCTGCGGTCGCGGTGGAACCTGGTCCGGCGTGCATGCGATCAGCAGGCACAGCACCAGGCCCAGCGCGGCCGGCAACCGGCTGCGGCGGAAAGGCATCTCTCACATCGTGCCAGTCTCGTCACTGTCCGGCGCAGCGTTTGCCGGACGGTGGGAGTGTCCCCTTCACGAGATAGTCGGTGCCCGCCTGATCGACGCAGGAATTTCCTTGCAGGAAAACGGTGTGCTGCGTGCCCTCGAAGGTCAGCAGTGCGCCGTTCATCGCTTTCGCCAGGTTCACGCCCGCTTCGTACGGGGTGGCCGGATCCTTTGTCGTCGAGATCACGAGGACCGGCGGGAGACCGGCGACCTTCGGCTCATGCGGCTGGGAAGTGTTGGGCACCGGCCAGAACGCGCACGCGTCGAGCGCCGCCCCGTTGGACCTGCCGTCGTCGAGGAAGGGCGCGACCCGGTCGTACAGGTTCTCGGCGTTGAGGATCTCGGTCTTGTCGGTGACCCGCGGGTCGTCGACGCAGCGCACTGCGGTGAACGCGTCCTGCGTGTTCGTGTAGTGCCCCCTGCTGTCGCGTTCGTTGTACTGGTCGGCGAGCGCCATCAGGGTCGCGCCGGTCCCCCGGTGCAACTCGTTGAGACCCGTGTTCAGCGACTCCCACAGTTGCTGGGAGTACAGCGCCTGAATCGCGGCGAGTGTCGCGTCGTCGAACGTGAGCACGCGACCGTCGTTCAGCCGCACCGGGTTTTGCGTCAACGGGCGGACGAGGTTCTGGAACGCTTTCGTGGCGCCGGCGGCGTTGCGGCCGAGCGCGCAGTCCTGCCGTGCGGCGCACCACGCGGCGAACTGGTTGAACGCCAAGCCGAAGCCGGCGCCCTGCGCGACAAGCGACGCCGTCTCGTCCTGGTTGGGGTCGAGCGCGCCGTCCAGGATCATCGCGCGGACGTTGCCCGGGAACGCCTCGGCGTAGGTCGAGCCGATGCGGGTGCCATACGAATAGCCCAGATAGGTCAGTTTCTGTTCGCCGAGGACGGAGCGCAGGACGTCCAGGTCCCTTGCCACGTCACGGGTGCCGAGGTTGGCCAGCATCGCGGTGCCGTGCTGGGTCCGCTGCGCGCACTTGGCCGCGAAGTCCTTGGCCTCCGCCTCCTGCTTGGCGACCCCGGCGGGCGAACCGTCCGTGTCGAGGTCCTCGGCACGCTCGGTGTCACGCTCGGCGTCGGTCAGGCAAGTCACCCCCGGTTCGCTCGCGCCGATTCCCCGCGGATCGAAACCGACCAGGTCGAACCGTTGGCCCAGTTCGGTGTTCGAGACCTGGGACGCCAGGGATGCCGCGGCGACCATGCCGGACGCGCCCGGCCCGCCGGGGTTGAGCACGAGCGAGCCGATCCGGTCGTTCGAAGCCTTGTGCCGCAACACCCCCAAGGTGATGGTGTCCCCCTGCGGAGCGGCGTAGTCCAGTGGCACGGTCAGTCGCGCGCATTGCAGGTCTTGGCTAGAAAAGAGGGATCTCGCGTCGTCGGACGTCGCGTAGGGTGCACAGTCGGCCCAGGTCAACGGCTGCGCGTAGAACTTGTCCAGACCAGCAGGGACGGGACCGGCCGGTCCCTTCTGCTCCGTCTCGCTCTGTGGTTGCGCGGTGCTCGGATGCGTCGAGGCGCAGGCGGCGAGCGGAGTCAGCAGGCAGATACCGGTGAGGACGGCTGCACTCGCGGTTCGCGACCGGGCTCGCTGGAGGAAGGGCACAACGTAAGCGTGCCATCCTGACGGGGAACACGGGACGGCCACCACCTCGTTGGCAGGTCGATCGCAGAACGAGACAGGAGACCAGGGTGCCAGCACTGATCACCCGGATGGGCAAGCGCCTGCGCAGGCTCATCGAGCGGCCGGGCAGCGCCGAGCTGACCAGGTACGAGGCGTTGCTGCCCTCGATCGGCGAGCTCGAAGCCGAACTGGAAGCGCTCAGTGACACCGAGCTCACCGAGCGCGCCGGGAAACTGCGCCTGGAAGCCGAATTCGGCGAAGACCAGCTCGTCGAGGTGTGCGCGCTGGGCCGGGAGGCCGCGCGGCGTGCGCTGGACGAGCGCGCGTTCGACGTCCAGCTGCTGGGCACCATGGGCCTGCTCACCGGGCATGTCGTGCAGATGGAGACCGGTGAGGGGAAAACGCTTGCGGGCGCGCTGGCCGCCGCCGGGTACGCCCTGCAAGGCAAGCGAGTGCACGTCACGACCGTCAACGACTACCTGGCGCGACGCGACGCGGAGTGGATGAAACCGGTGTACGACCTGCTCGGTGTGTCCGTCGGCTGGGTCGAGCCGGTGCTGACCAGGGACGAGCGGCGCGAGGCGTACGCGAAGGAGATCACCTACGGCGCCGTCAGCGAGATCGGTTTCGACGTGCTGCGCGACCGGCTGGTCACCCGCGTCGAAGACCTCACACAACCTGCACCGGAAGTCGCCATCATCGACGAGGCGGACTCGGTGCTGGTCGACGAGGCACGGGTGCCGCTGGTGATGGCGGGTTCGGTGGACCACGCGGAGGCCGACGTCGAAGTCGCCAACGTGGTCCGTCGGCTGCGGCTGGGCCTGCACTACGAGACCGACTCCGACGGCCGCAACGCGTGGCTCACCACGGCCGGCGCGTCGGTCGTGGAGAAGTCGCTCGGCGGGATCGACCTGTACGGCGACTCCGGTTCCGACCGGCTCGCGGCGGTCAACGTGGCGCTGCACGCGCACGCGCTGCTGACCCGCGACGTCGACTACATCGTTCGTGACGGCAAGGTCCATCTGATCAACACTTCGCGCGGGCGGATCGCCGAGCTGCAGCGGTGGCCGGACGGTCTGCAGGCGGCGGTCGAGGCGAAGGAACAGCTGGAGGCGACCGATCGCGGCGAGATCCTCGACTCGATCACCGTGCAGGCGCTGATGGCGCGGTACCCGCTGGTGGCGGGCATGACCGGGACGGCGGTCGCGGTCGCCGAGCAGTTGCGGGAGTTCTACAAGCTCGAGGTCGCGGTGATCCCGCCGAACAAGCCGAACATCCGCGAGGACCGGCCGGACCGGATTTTCGCCTCGCCGTCGCAAAAGCTGCGCGCGATCGAGGCGGAGATCCGTGAGGTACACGAGACCGGACGGCCGATCCTGGTCGGCACCCAGGACGTCGCCGAATCCGAAGAACTGGCGGAAAAACTCGCGAAGGTCGATCTGCCGTGTGTCGTGCTCAACGCACGCAACGACGCCGAAGAGGCCGCGATCATCGCCGAGGCCGGCGCGTACGGCGCGGTCACCGTGTCGACACAGATGGCCGGCCGTGGCACGGACATCCGGCTCGGCGGGGCGGACGGCAAGGATCGTGAACGCGTCGCCGAACTCGGGGGCCTGCACGTCATCGGCACCGCGCGGTACCCGTCGAGCCGGCTGGACGGGCAGCTGCGCGGGCGGTCCGGTCGTCAGGGCGACCCGGGCAGTGCGGTGTTCTTCGCTTCGCTGAACGACGAGCTGGTGCTGTCGAACGCGCCCGATGTGCCCGAGGGCATCCGCGCCGACGAAGAGACCGGCGAGATCACCGATTCCGCGGCGCAGCGGCAGATCAACCACGCGCAGCGGGTCGCCGAGGGCGTGCACCTGGAAATCCACCGCAACACCTGGCGGTACACGCGGCTGATCGAGCACCAGCGCAACGAGCTGCTCGCGCATCGCGACAAGCTGCTGCGGACCGATCTTGCCGCCACGACGTTGAAAGACGCAGCACCGAAACGGTTCGGCGAGCTCGCGGAAGAACTCGACGACGAGGCGCTGGCACAGGTGTGCCGCGAAATCATGCTGTTCCAGCTGGACGAGCTGTGGTCGGATCACCTGGCGTACCTGACCGACGTGCGGGAAAGCATCCACCTGCGGGCGATCGCACGCGAGACACCGCTTGACGAGTTCCACCGGCTCGCGATCCCCGAATTCCACAAGATCATTCCTGCGCTCGAGGAACGTTCGGTGAAAACGCTCGAAGAGGCCGAGATCAGCGACGGCGCGCTCGACCTGTCGGCCTCGGGTGTACGGCGGCCGAGCTCGACCTGGACGTACCTGGTGCACGACAGCCCGTTCGACTCGGACTTCGAGCAGACCCTCAAACAGGTGCGCAGCGTGCTCAAGCGCGGGCGCGACTGAACGCGATTGCCGTTGGGCACATTCTGGTGTGGACCGCCCGCGGGTGGGCAAGAATGTGGGCATGCCGCAACTGAGGATCGCGCTGGCCCAGATCAACTCGACGGTGGGCGACATCGAGGGCAACGCACAACTGCACGTCGACTGGGCACGGAAAGCCGCCGAGGCGGGTGCGCAGGTCGTGGTGTTCCCGGAGATGTCGCTGACCGGCTATCCCGTCGAGGACCTGACGCTGCGAACGACGTTCGCGCAGGCCTCCCGCGCGGCGGTCGACGACCTGGCGCGGCGCCTCGACGAGGCCGGCTGCGGCGAACTGCTGGTGTATCTGGGATATCTCGACCTTGACGACGTGGGGCCGCGCGACGCCGCAGCGGCGTTGTACGGCGGCGAAGTGGTCGGGCGGCAGTTCAAGCACCACCTGCCGAACTACGGCGTGTTCGACGAGCATCGGTACTTCAAGGCCGGGCAGACGCTCGACGTGGTCCGGCTGCGCGGGCTCGACATCGGCATGGTGATCTGCGAGGACATCTGGCAGGACGGCGGGCCGGTGTCGGCGCTGGGCAAGGCGGGCGTCGATCTGGTGGTGGCGCCGAACGCCTCGCCGTACGAACAGTCCAAAGACGACATCCGGCTGCCACTGGTGGCCCGGCGCGCCGCCGAGGCCGGTGCGCCCTTGGTTTATACCAATCTCGTCGGCGGTCAGGACGATCTCGTGTTCGACGGGGACTCGATCGTCGTGGGCGCGGACGGTTCGCTGCTGGGGCGGGCGCCGCAGTTCGTCGAGCATCTGCTGGTGGTGGACCTCGACCTGCCGGCTGGTGGGCACAGCGCCGAGGGGTCCTTCGAGGGTCTTTCCGTGCGGCGCCGGGTGTTGACCTCGGAGCCGGTGCCGGCGTACGAACCGCTGGCCGCGCCGATTTCGGAACCGCTGTCGGACGAGGCCGAGGTGTGGTCGGCGCTTGTCGTCGGGCTGCGGGACTATGTGCGCAAGAACGGGTTCCGCTCGGTGACGTTCGGGTTTTCGGGCGGGATCGACTCGGCGGTGACGGCGGCGCTCGCGGCGGACGCGCTGGGGGCCGATGCGGTGTACGGGGTTTCGATGCCGTCGGCGTATTCGTCGGAGCATTCCCGGTCGGATGCGGCGGAACTGGCGCGGCGGCTGGGATGCCACTTCCGGACCGAGCCGGTCGAGGACATGGTGCGGGTGTACGTGGACCAGTTGAACCTCACCGGGCTCGCGGAGGAGAACATCCAGGCGCGGGTACGTGGCATGCTGCTCATGGCACTGTCCAATTTGGATGGTCACCTGGTGCTGGCGACGGGGAACAAGACCGAGCTGGCGGTCGGATACTCGACGATCTACGGTGACGCGGTCGGTGGGTTCGCGCCGATCAAGGACGTGTTCAAGACGCAGGTGTGGGCGCTGGCGCGGTGGCGGAACGCGGAGGCGGAGAAGCGCGGTGAGACGCCGCCGATCCCGGAAAACTCGATCACGAAACCGCCGTCCGCGGAGCTGCGACCGGGCCAGCTGGATACCGATTCGTTGCCGGATTATCCGCTGCTGGACGATATTTTGGACGATTACGTCGAGGGCGACCGGGGCTATGCGGACCTACTGGCGGCCGGTTTCGACGCGGAGACCATCGACCGCGTGATCCGGATGGTCGACCGAGCCGAGTACAAACGGCGGCAGTACCCGATCGGCACGAAGATCACGTTCAAGGCCTTCGGCCGGGACCGCCGCCTGCCCATCACGAACGGTTGGCGCGAAGGAGCGCAGCGGGACTGAGTTTTTTTGGGGGGCTGGCGTTGGGATCCGTACTTTCGGGAGCGGGTACTGCTTCGGCAGGCGGATCCCGTTCGCGGGTCAGTGCGGCTTTGGCGGGCGGCGGGTTCGGCGGGCGAGTGCCTCTGCGATGAACCCGACGCGGCTTCGGGGGCATGACTCCGCGCCGCGGGGCGGCGCGGCTATTGCAGGTCGGGTGCTGGCCGGAAGGGTGCTGACCGGCGCAGAATGGGATGATTATGACGGGCACGGGCTTCGCGGTGTTCGAGACCGCGATCGGGCACTGCGGTATCGCTTGGGGCGAGCGTGGCGTGGTCAGTGTGTGCCTGCCCGAGGGCAGCGCGACAACCACGCGGGCGCGGTTGCGGGCGAACTTCCCCGACGCTGTCGAGACCGAGCCGCCTGAGGCGGTTCGGTGGGCGATCGCGGAGATCGTCGCGTTGCTGCGTGGAGAATCGCGGGATCTGCTGGCGGTCCCGCTCGACCTGGACGGTGTGCCCGAGTTTCATCGCCGGGTGTACGAGATCGCGCGCACCATCCCGCCGGGGAAGACGCTCACCTACGGTGAAGTCGCCAGCCGGCTGGGGATGCCGGGGTCGGCGCAGGCTGTGGGAAGGGCGCTGGGACGCAACCCCTTTCCGATTGTCGTGCCGTGCCACCGGGTGCTGGGCGCCGACGGGAAGATGGTCGGGTTCTCCGCGCCCGGTGGGGTGGAGACCAAGCGCAAAATGCTCGTGATCGAAGGCGCCCGGGCCGACGAGCCGACACTCTTCTGATCAACCCGGGGCTGAGCAGCGCAGCGTGGCGCTCCGCAAGTCGGGCGCTTGTTGGTCGTGGCGGGCGTATCGAGCGCGACCCATCACCGACATCGAACGCAGGCAGGAACCGGACCCAGTAGCGGAGCGGGGAACCTGCCAGCGCGAGCGGCCGACTCGATGGCGACGCGGTGGGCGCGGCGGCGAGAGCACGTGAAGAGCGGCGGCACCAACCGTGACGACACGAGAACTGCGGCGGCACACAAGGGCGACCGGACCAACACGGCGACGGCACCGTGACCGCAACGGCGTTACCCGTGACAGCACGCGCGCCGTAACAACATGACAAGCACGGCGACTCCTGGATCGCGTGCGACGGAATCAGAACCGGGGCACACGAACACGTGGCGGCACCTGGACCGCACAACCGGCCCGAATCGCAACCGCGCCAGAAGTGCGGCCACACTCGAAGCGCGGCGGCCCCAGAATCGCGGCGGCACAGAAGCGCGGCCGGCACAAAGCCCAGAAGCGCGACGCGACGCGGGGGCCGCTAACCGGTCAGCTTGGGCTCGGTTGCCAGGGTTTGAGCCAGGGGGACGCGGGCCACGACTCGGCCGCGGCCATCAGCGGGAAAGCTGTGGCGCCGTCGATGTGTTCCCTGATGATGTCGGCATGGCCGGCGTGGCGAGCCGTTTCCTGGATCAGGTGCAGCAAAACCCACCGGACCGACCAGGCCTTTACATCAGGTGGGAACCAGGGCACACCTTTCGGCACCGGGACCGGCTGGCCCAGATCCGCGATGCCCGCGACGATCTCTTCCGTCTCGCGTGCTGCCTGCTCGTAGTCCGCGATCACCGCCGCCAGCGTCTCCTCCTCGGTCAACCGGAAATCATCCTGGTACTTCCGCGTTCTTTCCTCCAGCGTCCCTGGTGGTTCCCGTTGCAGCAGGGTATCCATCCAGCCACGCTCAGTCGCCGTGACGTGCTTGATCAGGCCACCGACGCTCAGCGCGCTGCGGGTCGGCACCAGCCGCGCCTGCTCATCCGTCAGGCCGTACGCCGCGAGGCGCAGGACATAACGCTGCTGTGCCAGGTAAGCGAGCAAACCATCGCGCTCATCACGGACAGGGCGAACGTTGCCGGACATCGGGTGCTCCTTTTTCTCGGATGCGGTCGTAGAGGCATCCTCGCACCGGGGTACGACAGTTTTCCGGCTCGCGACGCGCGCCGGCGAAACCACATGTGAAGCTCATCGCAGCCGCTTGGGGGCGCCGCTTCCGCGGTGTCACGCTGGTGTTCCCAGATCCACGACCCGGGGACCCGACGAGGGCCTCGAGGGAAGGTTGGTCGACGACGATGTCCACCCATACTGGTGAGCTCAGCGCACCTTATGGCAACGGCCCACAGCAGGCGGCGCCCGTCAAGAAGGTTCGCATCCACCATCTGCAGGAACTCAAGGATCGCGGCGAGCCGTGGCCGATGCTCACCGCCTACGACATGTACACCGCCGAGCTCTTCGACGAAGCCGGGATTCCCGTGCTCCTCGTCGGCGATTCGGCCGCCAACAACGTGTTCGGCTACGACACCTCGCTGCCGGTCACGGTGGACGAGCTGCTCCCGCTGGTCCGCGCCGTCACCAGGGCGACCAAACGCGCGCTCGTCGTCGCCGACCTGCCCTTCGGGTCCTACCAGCTCTCCCCCGAGCAAGCGCTCGCGACGGCCGTCCGGTTCATGAAGGAAGGCCGGGCGCACGCCGTCAAACTCGAGGGTGGCCGCCGGTTCGCCCCGCATGTCGAGGCGCTCACCGGCGCCGGCGTGCCGGTGATGGGCCATATCGGGTTCACCC
Organism: Amycolatopsis pithecellobii; assembly: GCF_009707865.1. Taxonomy (GTDB): domain Bacteria; phylum Actinomycetota; class Actinomycetes; order Mycobacteriales; family Pseudonocardiaceae; genus Amycolatopsis_E; species Amycolatopsis_E pithecellobii. The sequence continues at coordinate 33,043 of NZ_WMBA01000060.1, read as the reverse complement.
CGCAAAGCGAGCACAACCTCGGCGGTTACCGGGTGCAGGGCCGCGGCGAGGCCGGTGACGTACTGGTCCAGGACGCACTCGCGCTACAGGAAGCCGGCGCGTTCGCCGTCGTGATGGAGATGGTGCCGGCGGAGGTCGCGAAGCGGATCACGCATGAACTCAAAATCCCCACCGTCGGCATCGGCGCCGGACCGGACTGCGACGCGCAAGTGCTGGTGTGGCAGGACATGTCGGGGCTACGCCGCGGCAAGTCGCCACGCTTCGTGAAGCGTTACGCCGACCTCGCCGGAGTGCTGTCCGGTGCCGCGACGGCGTTCGCGGAGGAGGTGCGGCGCGGCGAATTCCCCGCGCCCGAGCACACTTTCCACTAATTGCGGCGACGGAAACGCTCAGCCAGCTCCGGGTCGTTCTCCCACCAGAGACCGCCCGTCTGCGGCTGTTCGTCGAGCTCACGGTCGATCCGTTCGGCCTGCCGGTCGTCGTCGCGCATCCACCGGGTGAACAACGCGCCGACGAACGGCAGGCCGGCCAGGTCTCCGCCGATCCATAGGATGCCCGCGCCGATGATCTGATCGGTTCGCAGATCAGGCCCCCACGCGCGGGCCAGCTCCTGGTAGTAGCCGGCCGCGCGCAGCGGTCCCAGCCACAGGATCAGCCCGAGCGCGGCATCCACCACGACCTCCGCGAAGCTGATGCTGAACGACACCAGGTGGTGGTCCTCGCGCGGGGTCGGGTCGACCCGCAGGCGGGTCCAGAAGTACACGAACCCGCAGCACAGCAGCCCGAGCCGGACGAGCTCATCGACCGCCGCATGCCGCAGCGTGCTTTCGTACAGCGGCGTCAGGTACAGCGCAAACGGCGGCACGATCAGCAAAACCGTGATCACCAAGGGAAACGTCAGCGCCCGCGCCACCGCACTACGGCCGAGTACGCGCAGCCGGTCCGCGAACGGCGCTGTCGCCAGGATGAGCGTCAGCGGAGCGCCGAGGGCCAGCAACAGCGGAGTGACCATCAGCAGCACGACGACCTGCACCGCGCGCGCCCAGAAGAGCGTGTCGTCGTAGACGCCGAGGAACGAACAGGTCAGCAGCAGGATGGTGGCCAGGCCGCTGAAGAACGCCGTCGTCCGTCCCCGCGGCCACCCCGGCACGCGGCGGGCCGCGAGTACGTACCACGCGCCGAGCACGAAGACGAAAACGATCGCCGGGACATCGACCGTCCAGGCCCCGAAAACTCGCCCCCAGGAAAGTGGGACATTCATGCCACGAAATACACCAAACTACCGATTCCGGCGACCACACAGTAAATCGCGAACGGGTTCAGCGTACGCGTCTCGAAATACGAGGTGAGGAAACGCACTGCGATATAGGCCGCGATCCCCGCGACCAGGCTGCCGGCGAGCGCCGGTCCGAGTGACGCCCGGTTATCCGCGGTCAGCAAGGTCGGCACCTTCACCACCCCGGCACCCAGGATCGCCGGTGTGGCAAGGAGAAACGCGAACCTGGCGGAATCGGTGTGGTCGAGGCCGCGGCGCAGACCCGCGACCATCGTGATGCCGGACCGGCTGATTCCCGGGAACAGCGCGAGGATCTGCGCGGCGCCGATCAGCACGGCTTCGCCGACGCGCAGCTTGGACAACCGCATGTCGGACGCCTCCTCGACGCTGATCGCCCGCATCGGCATGGTCACCTCGGCGGAGAAGTCGACGGTTTGCTCCGCGGCGACGGGAACCTGCTTGCGTGCCTTGCTGAACCGCTCGACCGCCAGCAGCACGGCACCGTTGAGCGTCAGGAAGATCGCCGTCGGGATGGGCGTACCCAGGTACTCGCGCACGACCTTGTCCAGCAGCAGACCCGCGATGCCCACCGGGATCGTGCCGAGCACGAGCAGCCAGGCGAGCCGCTGATCCGCGTCGACGACCTCACGGTCTCGGATCGACGTCCACAGGCCACGGACGATGCGGACCCAGTCGCGCCAGAAGAAGACCACGAGCGCGATCGCGGTGGCCACGTGCATCGCGACGAGCACCGCGAGATACGGCGAGTCGTGGCCCATGCTCAGGTCCTGTGCCCATTTGCCCCCGAGCCACGCCGGAAGCAGAATGCTGTGCCCAAGGCTGGACACCGGGAACAATTCAGACACACCTTGCAGCGCGCCCACGACAATTGCCTCGAAATATGTCACAGCGGACATGGGGGCCTTTCCCTCAGTGCGACGCGGTAATCCGCCATGAAGGTACCCGAGGCAAGATGAGCGGATGGCAAAGGAGCCCGGCGCGGGTCACAGTGCCCGGCTGAGCTCCCGGTGTGCGTCCACAAGGGACGGTCCATACCACGTCAGGTAACGCCCGGACACCAGTACGTAACCGGCGCCGGGAAACTCCTCAGGTCCGTCGGCGGCGGTGAACTCGTACGGTTCGTCGGGAAGCACGAGAAGATCTGCCTTCCCCGAAGCGAACCACGACCGCAGCTCGTCCAGTTTCGGGCGCGGATAACGGTCTTCGTGCTCACCGTACACAATGGACACACCGAGTCGCCGGAGCACGTCACCCCCGAAGGTGTCCCGGCCCAGGATCACCCACGGCTTGCGCCACACCGGCACCACGGCGTGCCGGCGCACCGGCGGGACGTCTCGCCAGAGTTCTTCGGCCCGCACGAGCCACTCCGGCTCGCCGGCCTCGAACGCCTGCGTGAGCAGGCGGCGCAGGGACGCCAGCGCGTGCGGCACGGTGGCGGGCGCCTCCGTCACCCAGACCGGAAACCCGTTGGCGCGCAGGCGTTCCACGTCTTCCGGGCGGTTCTCCTCGGAGTTGGCGAGTACGAGATCCGGCCGCAGGTCCAGCACCCGGTCCACCTTCGGATACTTCGACCCGCCCACCCGGGGCACGTCGAGGCCGGGGGGATGCGTGCAGTAGTCCGTCGCACCGGCGAGTACGCCCGGCAGCGTGGTCGCAATCGCCTCGGTCAGCGACGGCACCAGTGACACGACTCGGCGCGGCACGCCCCGCAGCGGAACGTCCTCACCGAGGTCGTCGAAGAGGGTCATTTCAGGTGCTCCAACAGGACATCGCCATGACACGGCCGCGGTGCGCACCAGCAGCCGAGCGCACGCCCCTCGAGCTCCGGCAACCGCGCGAGCAGCTCGGACCGCCCTTCGAGATACTCGCGGAAGTGGCGGACCATCGCCTCGCGGCCGGTTTTCGCTTCGCGCACAAAGGGATTCGCGAAGTCCGACTCGGGCCAGGAATGCCTCGGCCCGGCGTGCCCGATGTACGTGACCAGCCCGCGCTCGGCGAGCAGGAGCACAAGATGCTTGTGTGGCCCCGACTTCCGCACGTTGACCAGGATCGCGCGCCCGGCGTCCAACCGCTCCGCCAGCTCACGTTCGTTCGCGGTCCAGTCCATCCTCACGCTCGCTCGAACGACACTTTGCGCTTCACCACGTCCACCGCGGTGAGCCGGACCGTGATCCGCGCACCCTCGGGCAGGTTCTCGCCGGCGCATTTGCCCATCACCAGCGGGTCCTCCACCAGGATCTCCGCGCGGGCCTCGTCCGCGCGCAACACCACGGCCTCGAACGTGCCGCCGATCCGCTGGGCCATCATCCACGCCTCGACCTGGTCGATGCACGCCCGCTCGACGCGGGCGGCCAGCGAGTCCGACGTGCTCATCAGCAGCGGCAGGTTCGGCAGCGCGGCCCGCACCCACTCCGGCACGTCGTGGTCCGCGCTCACCGCAAGACACACCTCGGCGGCGAACCGGTCCACGAGCCGCCGGATCGGCGCGGTCACGTGTGCGTACGGCGCACCGATGCCCGCATGCGTGGTCGAGGGCGGAAGCTCCCCGGCGAACGACGTGTAGCCCGCGCCGCGCAACAGCCTCGTGGTGCACGTGTAGAGCGCCATCGACTCGGGCCGCGCCGGGTCCAGGCCGGCAAGCAGCTGCGAAACCGACGTGGCATCGGGCCACTCGATACCCAGCGCCTGCGCGGACCGGCGCAACCACGCGATCGAGTCGTCGTCCGCTTCGGGCAGCGTCCGCAGCACGCCGACCCGCGCGTCGATCATCATCGTGGCCGCGGCCATTCCGGTCAGCAGCGAGATCTCCGCGTTCCACGCGTCGACGTCGTTCCTCGGCCGGGTGCCCAGCGCCCAGCCATCACCGGCGCCGCCGTTGACGGCCTGCTCGGGCAGTTGCAGCTCGACCGCACCGCGCCGCACGGCCAGTTCCCGCCGCAGGCGGCCGAGTTCCGGCAATGCGGTGATGGAGGGATGCGCGGTGCCCGCTTCCAGCGCCGCCTGCACGGTTTCGTAGTCGAACTGCTCGGTGGACCGGACCAGCGCGCGGCGGACCCTGGTCGCGACCGGCTCACCGCGCGAGTCCAGGTCGATCGTCCACAGCACCGCGGACCGGATCTCCCCTGGCAGCAGGCTCGCCGCGCCCTCGGACAGCACCGGCGGATGCAACGGGACATTGCCGTCGGGCAGGTACAACGTCTGGCCGCGACGGCGGGCTTCGCGGTCCACCGGCCCGCCCGGTGCGACGAATGTGCCCAGATCGGCGATCGCGTACTGCACCCGGAACCCGTCACCGCGGCGGGAAAGCTGCATGGCCTGGTCGAGATCCTTGGCGCCCGGCGGATCGATCGTCACCAGCGGCAGGTCGGTGGCGTCCTCACCCACGGTTTCCCGCGGGTCCACGCCCGCCGCCTCGGCCTCGGCGAGCACGTCCGCGGTGAAGGAATCCGGCAGCTCGAACTCGGCGCGCAGGTGACCGAAGCCCCCGTCCGCCGCAGGCGAGCCGGCCGTGAAACGAGGCACATACTCACCCTACTGTGTCTGTAGTCACCAAGCCGACCGGCAGTCACGGCAATCGACCAAACGCAGGCCGGCTGCCCGTTGATCGGGTCGGCCTGCTTTCGGGTCGGCTTGGTGACGCGCCGGCGCCGAGTTGATCCCTTGTTCGTCGTTGGGCCACTCGGGTGTATCTTCCGCGACAGTAATGAAAACCGATATCGTTTTCGAACGGAGTACACCGTGAAGGTCGCTTTCGTCGGCAAGGGCGGCAGCGGGAAGACGACGCTGACCTCCCTGTTCACCGCCTACCTCGCGGCACGGGGCAAACCGGTGCTCGCCATCGACGCCGATATCAACCAGCACCTCGCCGTGGCACTCGGCGCGAGCGAAGAGGAAGCGATCACGCTGCCGACGCTCGGAGATCACCTACCGGAGCTCAAGGAGCACCTGCGCGGGGACAACCCGCGGATCACCAGTGCGGACGCGATGATCAAGACCACCCCGCCGGGAAGCGGATCGCGTCTGCTGCGGCCGTTCGCCGCGGACCCGCTGCTGGACCAGTGCTTCCGCACGGTGAGCGGGGTGCGCCTCGGCGTCACGGGCCGCTTCACCGAGGACGATCTGGGCGTGGCGTGCTACCACTCGAAGGTCGGCGCGGCCGAGCTGCTGCTGAACCACCTCGTCGACGAACCGGGCGAATACGTCGTGATGGACATGACCGCGGGCGCGGACGCGTTCGCCTCCGGCCTGTTCACGCGCTTCGACGTGACGTTCCTGGTGTGCGAACCCACGATGCGCAGCCTCGGCGTGTACCGGCAGTACGCCGACTACGCACGCGATTTCGGCGTGCGGCTCGCGGTGGTCGGGAACAAGGTCACCGACGAAGAGGACGTCGCGTTCCTGCGCGAGCAGCTCGGTGACGCACTGCTGGGCTGGCTGACCGGCTCCGGACACGTCCGCGCGACCGAGCGTGGACAGGTGCGGCCGATCGATACGCTGGAGCCGGAAAACCTGGCGGCACTGGAAAAGCTGGTGTCCACTGTGGACTCCGTGGAGCGGGACTGGACCCGGTACCAGCAGCAGGCCGTGGAATTCCACCTGCGCAACGCGCGGTCGTGGGGCAACGACCGGACGGGCCAGGACCTGGCCGCCCAGGTGGATCCGGACTTCGTACCCGGCCCAGCCGCGGTGACGCACTGACGCACGTCCCACGACGGGGCTCGCGCCCGGTCAGTTCCAGTCGGCGTCTTCCTTGTCGGCCTGTTTCGTGCGCTCGCGGGCGATCTCCAGTGCGCGGCGGGCGGTCGCCTCGTCGGGGTACGGGCCGAGGAGGTCGATCGCGCGCGAGCGGTCGAGATGCTCGACCTCGCCGGTTTTCGTGTTGTAGTACCAACCCTGGTCCGGATTTGGATCCTTCATGCCCGCCAGCGTCGCATGTCGCGCGCCCGCTGTCATGCCGTCGCCGTCATGGCCGGTAGCGGTACGGGAGCTCGGTCGGTTGCCCGGTCGGGCCGAACTGCGTCGGCGTGTCTTCGGGGAACTCGTCGAACCAGCCACGGTCGGACTGCGGGATGCCGCGCTGCGGGGTGTCGGAGTCCTCCGGCTGGGCAGCTTCGGGCTCGAGCCGCGCGGCCCGCTCCTGCCACGAGGACTCCTCGGCGGGCTCCTCAACGGGCTCGGCGGGCTTTTCCACGACGGCGGGATCGAAACCCAATGGCGCCACCCGAGGCTTGGCCTGCTCCTCCGCACGCGGCTCCGGCTCCACAGGCGATTCCGGCTCCACGCGCGGTTCCTGCATCCGGCTGGGCTGCGGCAACGGCGGCATGTCCGCCGGCGGTTGTTTCGGCGTGGTGCGCCAGACCGGGGCCGGCGGGATGTTCATCGGCGCCGCACGCGGGCGCTCGGGCTCAGGCTCCGTCGGCACCGGCCTGGCCGTCCGCGGCGCGATCGGGTCGAGTACCGAAACCAGCACCCGCGTGTGCTCCGGGTCCTCGACCTTCCGTCCACTGCGCTCGCGGTACACCATGTCCCCGTCGGCGTCGATCTCCACGAGGTACCCCGCTTCGGCGAGCTGCTCCTCGTCCAGGTCGACCAGGTTCTCGTACCGCGAGGGCACCACGCGGTAGACCGGCCACGACAGGCGCTGGTGCGCCTGGTGGAACTGCGCCAGCAACGCGGACATCTGCTGCTGCCACGGCAAGGACATGCCCTCGGCGAGCGAGCGCGGCAGCACGACGTAGTTCTCGTCCACCCCCGGCCAGTCCGGGGCGAGGTAGTCGGCCAGCGGGGTGCTCGACGCCGGCCGCGCGGCCGACCGGGCCGGCGGCGGTGGCGCACCGAAGAGATCCCGCGGGTCCTTGCCGGGGCTGCGTTTCTTCCCGAATTTCTTGGCCACAGAACACTCCGTTGGTCACACACCCGGCCGCACGGCCTGCGGCACGAGCTCGTTCTCGTCGAATGACACCGGCCGCACGTGCACCGGCACCCCGGTCTGCTGGGCCTCCACTATTTTTCCATCGCCCAGGTACATCGCCACATGGTGAATGGTGTTGGGGTTCGACGGGTCATAGGCCCAGAACAGCAGGTCACCAGGCTGGGCGGTGCGCACCGGCAACATCGCGCCGTCGTGGTACTGGTCCTGCGACACTCGGTCGAGAGTGATGCCGGCAGCCTGGTACGCCCGCAACATCAAGCCGGAACAGTCATACGAATTCGGCCCCGTCGCACCCCAGACGTACGGCTTTCCCCGCTCCCCCAAGGCAAACGCGATCGCCGCGGCGGCCGCCTGGTTCGGCGGCAGCACCAGCCCGGCGCTCTGCCCGCAGCCGACCATGTCGGCCACCTGGCCGACGTTCTCCACCAGGTACGCCGCCATCGGCTCCCACCGGTGGTACCGGTCGGGGAACGCCGAACGCTCGACGTCCTGCGCCGAGGACCCCGGGCGCTGCTGATCCCAGCCCGGCACACCAAGCAGCACGTCGTAGAACTTGTTGACCTCGTATCCGACGTCCCGCAGTTGCGCCTCGGTGCCCCAGCCCATCGACGGCCGCATCTGGAAGATGCCCAGCGAGTCGCGGTCGCCATAGCTGAGATTGTGCAGCCCCGACTCGGTCATCCCGGCCTGGATCGCGACCTGCCAGGCGCGCGGGGAAAGCCCGCGCTGCTTGCCGATGTCGACGATCTGCCGCACGATCTGCCGCTGCTCGTCGTCGAGGTTGTTCGCCTGTCCCTGCGAGGTCTGCGCCTGCCCCGGGTTGGTCGGGCCGATCGCCGCGTCGCAGCTGGTGTTGCGCACCCCCTGCGCCTGCGCGGCCTGCTGGTCGGTGACGACCTTCGCCACGACGCCGGTGGTGACCACCGCCGCGAACAGCGCGGCGACCACTACCCCGATCAGAACCCCCAGCCGCATGCTCAGCTCGCCTGGTCGTACTGGGCCACCCGCCAGCCGGCGGTGGTCTGCGCGACGGTGATGCTGAGCTTGGGGCCGTTGGTCGGCACGACGACGAGGACGGAAGAGGTGTAGGACTGGGCGGCAGCCGGCTCACCGGTCACCTGGCTCGCCGGGATGTTCGCGGGGTCCACAGTGGACATCTGCGGCAGGAACTCGTCCGTGGTGTAAGGACGAAGCCCGTCCAGCCACTGCGCGTTGGTGATCCCGGCCGGGTGGTTGACCCACGCCAGCGCCCACAATTTCGCGATGTTGAGGGCATCCGCGCTCGGCAGTGCCGACGTCGGCTGCGCCAGCGGCGCAGTCAGCCGCGTGGACACCGGCACCGAGGAGCCGGCAGGCGGACGGGCCGCCGCCGACGAAGCCGGGTCTGGGATCCGGGCCGGGGTGACCGAGTTGTCCTGCCGTGGCCCCAGCAATTGCGGCACGAGGATGCCGATGGCGATGATCAGGATCGCCACCCCGATCGCGGTACCGGCGAGATGCCGTGGCGAACGCAACGGGAATCCCCACAGGCGGCGGTAAACCGCGGCCCGGCCACGATTGGTCCTGATCGGCATCTGCTACCTCACGACTTGTTCGGTGTCGCGCGGTTCGTCCCGCACCTCGATCCCGCGGGAGGGCCGGTAGATCACGTGGACCGGCCTGCCGCCGACGAGTTCCCGTTCGGCGCGGCGCATCTGGACCGGCACCCGCGGCGCCGACGGCGTGTGCCGCATGCGCGACGGCACGACGACCGAGTCCGGCAGATCGTCCCGGGTGAACACCGGTGAGGTGTCCACGCGCCGGCTCTGCGGCTGCGGCGGCGCCCACCCGGCGTCGGCGCGACGCGTTGTGCCCGGCGGGGCCGAGTACACGTAGTCGTCCGAACCACCGCCACGCGGTGCGTGCCCCGGGTACAGGCCGGGCCCGCCGCCGGAGGGCAGCGCAGCGCGATTTCCGTTGCCCGGCAAGGCTCCCCCACCCGGCCACGGCGCACCCGACCACGCGGCCGCCGGGCGACCGGCCATCGAACCGGCGCCGTCGAGCCGCTGCGAGTTCGCGAAAATCGTCGCCTCCGGTCGGTACCGGCCACCACCGGCCGTCGCGCCGATCGGGCCACGCGTTTCGAGGTCGCTGTCGTCGGATTCGCGGACGTTCTGCCAGAACTCGTCCTGCGGGGTCGGCCCCTGCTTGCGGCGCAACCGCGAGAAGATCCCGCCGCTGGGCGCCGGAATCGACGAGCCGACCATGCCGACGGACATCTCGACCATCTGCCACAGCCGCCGCACCGGGCGCCCGACCAGGAACAGCAACACGGTGACCAGCCCGGCCATCGCCATCTGCGTCAGCATCGACAGCGAGTTACCCGCCGTGAAGATGGCCTGCAGCAGCAAGGCATGCACCCCGGCGAGCACCGCGAGCACGATCAGGTTGAACGCGACACCGCCGAGCACCTTCCCGACCCGGCGGAGGATGTCATGATGCACCAGCGCGACCAGGCCGATCAGCGGCGCGGTCAGTGCGAACAGCCGGATCAGCACCTGCGCCAGCAACACGGAAGCCTTGGCCAGCAACTGGAACAGCGCGTAGACGAGACTTTGCAGCATGGCGAGGAAACCGGAACCCGTGCGGCTGCCGCCCTCACCGGTGAAGTACGGCGTCGCCGGGCCGAGCTGGGTGGAAATGTTCTTGTACGCGGCCTTTTTCGCGTCCACCACGCCCTGGTTCGCGTCGTCTCCGTTGCGGACCTGGTCCCAGGTGAAGGCCTGCGCGTCCAGCAGCGGCCTGCCGAACTGGGTTGCCTGCGACGCGTCGGGCGCACCGAACTCGCCGCGCAGCCAGTTGTTGTAGACCACCTGCGTGTGCAGCTCGGTCGGGAGAATCTCGCGGACCACCCGGTCACCGGAGTCGTCGACGAACCCGGCCTGGATGTTCGTGGTGGTCTGGACAATCGCCTTGTCGATCGGGTCGAAGTAGCGCAACATCGCCAGCGACGACGCGGCCAGCCACACCGCGCCCAGCCCGTACAACGCGCGTTTGGACACCGCGGAAAGGTCACCGCGCCAGATGTTGCGGAACATCATGATCGCCAGCAGGAGCGCGGCGAGCCCGAACAGCTGGCCGTAGATGTTGTTGTAGACCTTTTCCGCGCCGCTCTTGACCGCGTTGTAGATCGGGTTGAGCAGCCCGCCTTCCATCACCGTGTAGTGCAGCGAGTTGGTGGCCCCGACGAGGTTCTTGCCGATGTTGAACAGCGCGTTGCCGGCCCAGGTGTCGATCGTCGAGTTCGGGCTGGTGATCCCGGACAGCGGACCACAGTCGGTCTGGTAGACGTACCAGACCATTCCGGCGTAGCTGTAATCCAGATACGCGCTGCCGTTCTCGCCGTGCGTGGCCGGCGGGTCGATCGCGCCGACCATGCCCGCGCCGGGCCGTTCCGGCGTCGGCGCGTCACCACACGCCGCGGCGGACGCGGCCGGAGCCGTTGCCACTGCTTGCAATCCGAGCAGCAGCGCGACGGCGAACGTGGTCGCCCAGCGTCCCGGCCGCCTGCCGCGGAACCCGCCACGGCGGACGAATCCCTTGAGCGCGTACCAGCCCCAGGCGATGGCCAGCACGGTTCCCAGGGTCAGGAGCGTGGTCATGCGGCGTCCCGGCCGTGACCGCCCCGCTTGCCCGCGGTCGCGTGCTCCCCCTCCGGCTCGGTGCCGTTCCCGCCGGGGACCTCCTCGGCGAGCAACTGCTCCTCGGTCAGGCCGACCTCTCGCTCGGCCGCCAGCTCCAGGTCCTGCTCGATGTCGTCATCCAGCGGCGGGACGGGCACGTACGCGGCCTCCTCTTGCTCGGCCTCGCGCGTCGCGCGGTTGTCCGCGGGCAACGCGTCCTTCGAACCTGGGGTCGTGTCCATCGCGGCCCGCAGATGCTCCAGGTGCGGGCCGGAGAAGTCGACGCGAATACGTTCCACGCCACCGGCCCCGTCACCGAAAATGAACTGCCGCGGCTCACGGTCACGTTCGACATCGCGGTGCGCGCCGGGACGACGGCCGAGCGCGGCGACGACCTGCTCGTAGCCGACCCCGACCGGAACCTTCAACAACCGCAACGCATCCGCCTGCGCTTCGTCATCGTCGAGGCGGCCGACGAACACCGAGTCCAGCAGCGCCACGAAACCCTGGATTTTCAGGAAGTCCGCCGGGATCTGCGAGGACAGCAGCACGCGGACGTTCCACTTGCGCGAGTCACGGGCGAAGCGGTTCATCAGCACGCGACCGGTCGGCACCTCGGACAGGAAGAACGCCTCGTCGATCCAGACACCCTTGCGCTGGTCCTTCGGCTTCTCGTACACCGAGCGCTGGGTCAGCCACGCCGCGAGGTTGAGCATCTCCACACCGAGCGCCTCGGCGTCGGTCCAGTGCTCGCGGCCGACCCCGTCCTTGGGCAGGGTCAGCCCGGCCATGGTCAATACCGTCAGCCGGTCGTCACGGGTTTCGGAGTACGGGTCGGCGTCGTTTTCCGGAATCAGCAAGGACATCCGCTCGCGCATCTCGTCGAGGAAGTCCGCGACGACGACCGCGTGCTCGTGATGTTCGCTGGAGTCACGGCGCAGCGCGTCGATGACCTGCCCGGGGTCGGCGTCGTAGCGGCCACCGACCGCGCGGACCGCACGAAGCAGCACGATCCGGCTCTGCGGCATGCGCGCGACCTCGTACGGCAGGATCCCGGTGAGCACGTCGAGCACGAGCCGCCGCCGGGTGGCCCCGGCCAGCGCCCGCTCGCGGCGCCACGCGCGTTCCGGGTTCTCCTCGTCGAGGAAGTGTTCGAGCAGCGGCTCGGCGACCACGCGGTACGGGTTGAGGATGCCGGGCTGGGCGTTGAGCAGGTTGATCGGCCGCGCGTACGGCCTGATCTCCGGCAGCTCGCACAGCCTCGACAGCGGGCCCGACGGGTCCAGCAGCGTCCAATGCGCCCCGGAACGCAGCGTCTTGTAGACGATGCCACCGCCGAGGAACGACTTGCCGCCACCGAGGCCGGCGACCATCGCGGTCAGCCCGGAGCCGTCGCGGATCTCCTGCGCCATCCACGGATCCCAGGCGACCGGCCGCCGCGTCGCGGTGACCGTCTCGCCGAGCAGGATGCCGCGCCGGTCGCCCACCTCCGCGGTCGCCGTGGGCACCGCGGCGGCGGCCCACACGACCGACCCGCGGCGCATGTACGCCGAGGAAGCGAGCGGCTCGCCGGGGATGAACTCGCGCGCCATCGCGTACTGCGCTTCGGGATGCTCGATCGCGATCTTCGGCTTGTACAGGTCCAGCAACTGCTGGGCCAGCCGCAACGCGTCCCGCTCGGTCGGGCCCGAGACCGCCAGCCGCCACCACGAACGCACCCGGGTGGCCAGCGCGGTGAAGCCCGAGGTCATCTCGTCGTCGATCTCGAGCACCCGGGAAGCCTGGCGGGAAAGCGATTGCGGCGGCTCCAGTTCGTGTTCGTCGGTGTAGTGCTTGACCTGCGAGCGCACCTTGTTCATCTGGCGCTGGAGCTCACCGGCCACCTCTTCGGGACGGCGCACGTAGATCCGCGCGGACCACTCGACCGAGGCGGGCAGCCGGTCGGCGTGCTGCACCCATGGGTCGTCGACCTCGGGGATCTGCAACCCGTGCATCTGGCCCACCGTCAGCACCGCGACATGGCGGCGCACCCCGGCATTCGACCCGGTGCGCCCGCGCACCGTCAGCGTCGGCGCGTACGGCTCGGCGTGGAAGTCCGCCGCGTCGGTGAAGCTCGCCAGGTCCTCCGGCTCCCATTCCGCGCCCGGCACCGCGGGCATGTTTCGCGGCGCGGGCAGCCCGAGAGAGCACGAGCGGTGCATCAGCCAGGACATCTCCTCGGCATGCACCGGGCGGCCCTCCAACCCGGACGAGCCGATGACCTGGTCGAGATGCTCGACCTCGGAGTCCAGCGCGGTCAGCTCCGCGTCCACCGCCTCCGGCAGGATGCGGCGCAGCAGCGGCGCGGCGCTTTCCACCGCGCGGTCCACCATCCGGCGGGTCTGCACCTGAACGCCGATGTAGACCTCTTTTTCGGCCATCGAGCGACCCATGAGCTGCTGCTGCTCGCCGATCAGGTAGTCGTCGAAGGACAGCGTGCCCGGAGTGTCGGCGGGGCGGCCGACCGCGTTGTGCACATGCGCCTCGGCCCACATCCGGATCGGGTACGGCCGGGTCGTCACGCGCAGGTGCAGCCAGCGGCCCTGCAGCTCCGCGTACTGCCCGGCGATCGCGGCGATCAGGTCGCGGCGTTGCGAATCGGAGCGGAACGACCAGCGTTGCGGCGCCAGCCGGTACCAGGCGTACACCTCATGGCTGGTGCGCAGCAGGTGGCCATCGATGCTGCGCGCACCGATGGACGGGGTGTAGCTCGGGATGGCCTGCTCGCCGGGTAACCGCCGGCTCTGCTTCGGTTTCCTGGCGTCCAGCGGCACGCCACGGCCGGGCCGCGGCTGCCACTGCGTGGCGCCGCCCGCGTCGGGCTCCCGGTCCTTACCGCGACCGAACAACAGTGACCTCCTCGCCGCGGCCACGGGGGTGGCGTTGGCGTGCTCGGGACCTGGCAGTGTCATTTCCGGCCCCCTGGCGGGGGCCCACCCCCACCGCGCGTTTGTGTTTGGGCAGTGGACGGCGCGGCTGGACCCGGAGCTTGGCGGCGGTGACCGCACCGCCGTCCCCTCGTGGCCGCTCGCGCGGGGTGTGCAGCTCACGCAGCCACATCGTGAACACGGCGCCGAGTGGGCGCTCGTGGCTGATCTTTCTCGTGATCAGCCTGGTGATCAAGATCGTCGCCACGAAGGCCCAGGCCGTGGAGAAGAACCCGAACCCGACGCCGAGCTGCCGCTCCACCGTCAGCACGATCAGGAAGATCGCGATGCCCACACCCCACGCCACATACCGGGCGCGCCAGGGGAACGTGGCCTTCGGCGGGCCGAGCCAGACCGCGTCGACCCGGTAGACCTCGTCATCGGTTCGAATCCGCACGCCGGGGCTCCGTCAGCCGGTGAACAGGCCGGCGATCCATTCGCCGACGTTCACGCCGAGCCCGCTGACCGCGAGGCCGATGATCGCCAGCGCGATCACGACACCAGCCAGGCGGCGCATCACCCCGGCGTTGTCGCCCTTGCCGCCGCCGAGCCAGAGCAGCAGCAACGCGACGGCCAGCAGTACCAGCGGGATAACGTTGTCAAGCATCCACTGCTGGACGCCTCGTGTCTTGATCTCGCCCTGTGCGAGGTGCTGCACAAGCGTCATCATGGTCATCGCGTACTCCCGGGTGCGAGGAGCGTGGTCGGATGGGTCTCGCCGGGCGGGGCCCACGGGGTTGGAGTTGTCTGGTCTGGCGCCTACATCATCATGGCGTGACTACCCGTAACGGTCAAAGTGCTCTCCGTCTTAGGTTGCCACTCCTCACCAGGCACAGTACGGCCACTCTCCCTGAACTCGTCGCCCTCCATCATCGCCTGCAAGGCCGCTCAGGATTAACCCCGTCCACCCGTATTTCGTAGTTCGGCCACCTGCTGGGCGTATTGCTCACTCTGAGTTGGCCGAACTGCCGCACGGGGGCAGCGGGACATAGTTTGTCATGACCCGTTCGGAGGCACGCGTTCTCCCCGACGATGACCGGACGGACTGCGTAGTCGATCATGCCGCGTCACCCGGTGGCCTCACGCGAGTTGCACGTTCCGTGCGTCCGAGTTGCGCGTTCCGGTCGCACGGAACGTTCAACTCACCCGACGCGAACGTTCAACTCGCGCAACGCGGGCGGACGAGTTGGCCTGTAAGCCGGATCCTGTACCGCCGAAGCGGTGGCGGCCATCCATCTAGGCCTGCCGTTGCCGGCGGGCTCGAGCGGCCTACCCGCAGGCTCGGGCGGGCAGCCCTCGAACGCCTGCGCAGGCACCGGTGAAGGTGCCCTCTTGGCCTTGCTCCGGGTGGGGTTTACCGAGCCATCCCGGTCACCCGGGATGCTGGTGGTCTCTTACACCACCGTTTCACCCTTACCCCAGCCACGCTGGGGCGGTCTGTTCTCTGTGGCACTGTCCCGCGAGTCGCCCCGGGTTGCCGTTAGCAACCACCCTGCCCTGCGGAGTCCGGACTTTCCTCGAAGGCTCACACCCTCGCGGCCGCCCGGCCAACTCGTCCGCGCGTCCAGGGTAGCGTGACCAGGTGCCAGCGGCCGCCGGGAGTCTCGCCCTGCTGATCGCGGTACTCGGGTTCGCCACGGCACGGCCACGCGGGCTGCCGGAGGCGACGATCGCGCTCCCCGCTGCCGGGATCGTGCTCGCCGCGGGCTGGGTCAGCGTTTCCAACGCCTGGCACGAGATTCTCACCCTGCTGCCGACGCTGGGCTTCCTTGCCGCGATCCTGCTACTGGCGCACCTGGCCGATCTCGACGGCGTGTTCACCTGGCTCGGCTCGCGGCTCGCGCTCGCCTGCCGGGGCAGCCCGCGGCGGCTGCTGGTGCTGACGTTCGCCGCGGCCGCCGGGACCACCGCGGTCCTGAGCCTCGACGCGACGGTCGTGTTGCTCACCCCGGTCGTGTTCCTGACGGCGAAACGGCTCGAACTGCCGCTGCGACCGCATCTCTACGCGTGTGCGCATCTGGCCAACTCGGCGTCGACCCTCCTGCCGGTATCGAACCTGACGAACCTGCTGGCGTTCTCGGTGTCCGGGCTGAGCTTCGCCGGGTTCACCGCGCTGATGGCGTTGCCGTGGCTGGTGACGATCGCCGTCGAATTGGCGGTGTTCCTCCGGTTCTTCGCCCGCGACCTCAACGGGCACACCGGCGCCGAGCCCGGCGAACACCCGCCGGCACCGGTGTTCGCGCTCGTGGTGCTGGGCGTGACGCTCGCCGGGTTCGGGATCGCGCCGCTGGTGCGCGTCGAGCCGGTGGCGGTCGCCGCGATCGCGGCCGCAGTCCTTGCGACGCGGGCACTTTCGGCTCGCCGGGTGAAACTCACGACGCTCGTCGCCGAGGCGAATCCTTTGCTGTGCCTGTTCGTCATCGGGTTGGCCGTCGTGGTGCAAGCGCTTTCAGCGCATCTGCTCGGCGAGCCGTTACAGGCGCTTCTGCCGGACGGGACCAGCCTGCCGGACCTCCTGCTCGCCGCGCTCATCGCGGCCGTGCTGGCGAACCTGGTCAACAACCTGCCGGCGACCCTGCTGCTGTTGCCGTTGCTGCACCACAATCCGGGGCTGCTGCTCGCCGTGCTGCTGGGCGTGAACCTCGGCCCGAACGCGACCTACCTCGGTTCACTGGCGACCTTGTTGTGGCGCCGGGTGCTGCCGCGCAGCCAACAGCCCCGCTGGCGCGACTTCACGCTCCTCGGCGCGCTGACCGTGCCCGCCACACTCGCCGCGTCGGTCGTGGCGTTGTGGCTGGCCCTTCAAGCGAGGTGACAGGTGTCGTTCACCAGCCGTACCGAAGCGTTCCCGTCCGGGTAGAACTCGACGATCGACAGTGCCGCAAGATCGAGGTGCAGCCGGAACAACAGCGACGGACCGGCGTCCAAACCCAGGCGCAGCAAGGATTTGATCGGAGTCACGTGACTGACCACCACCACGGTGCGCTCCGCGTACGACGCGACCAGCTCGTCGCGGACGGCCAGCACCCGGCGGTGCACCCGGTCGAAGCTCTCCCCACCCGGCGGGGGGACCGAACTGTCCCGCAGCCACCGCCCGTGCAGCTCCGGATCCCGTTCCGCCGCCTCGCGGAACGTCAGGCCTTCCCATTCGCCGAAGTCGGTCTCCACCAAGCCCTGGTTCGTCTCGACGCGGACCCCGATCGCGTCCGCGACGGCCTGTGCCGTCTGCAACGTCCGGGTCAGCGGCGAGGAAACCACCGGGATCGGCTCGCCACCGGCCATCCCGGCGAGCCGTTTCGCCGCGGCCGCCGCCTGCTGCCTGCCCACCTCGGTGAGCGGCAGATCCCCTCGCCCGGAGTAGCGGCGGTCGATCGACAACTCGGTTTGTCCATGGCGCAGCAACAGAAATCGCGTCGGCTTGCCCTGCGCGCCGGTCCACCGCGCGGGTGTGCTGGCCGGCGTCGTCTGGGCATCCATCGCCTCGTTGGCCAGCCGGTCCGCATGCGCGTTCCGCGCGCGGGGAATCCATTCGTAGCGCACCTGGTCGAATCGGGCGGCCAGCTCCCGCGCCTGCTGCGCAAGGGATTGCAGCGCGGCGTGCTTGACCTTCCACCGCCCGGACATCTGCTCGACCACGAGCTTCGAGTCCATTCGTACGTCCACAGTGGACGCTCCGAGCTCGGCGGCGGCGGTGAGTCCGGCGATCAGACCCGTGTACTCGGCGACATTGTTGGTCGCCACGCCGAGCCCTTCCTTGCGCTCGGCCAGGATCGAGCCCGTCTCGGCGTCCTTGACCACCGCGCCGTAACCGGCGGGCCCCGGATTGCCCCGCGAACCACCGTCAGCTTCGACGATGACGTTCACAGACCGGACTCCAGCGTCCGCACCAAGATTGCGTCGCAGTTCTCGCACTGCACGACTTCATCGTCGGCGGCGGCTTTGATCTCCGCGATCGTGTTCCGGTCCAGTTCGAGCTGGCAGGAACCACAGCGGCGGGCCCGCAGCAACGCCGCACCGATGCCCTTGTGCCCGCGCACCCGCTCGTACAGCTTCAACAACGGCTCCGGGAAACGGGGCAGCAGCTTCACCCTGTCCTCGTCACGACGCGCCTGCGTGGTGTCGAGATCGGCGACGCTCTCGTCGCGGCGGCGCTGCGCGTCGGCCAGATCCTGTTCGGCCTTGTCCACCTCGGCGCCGGTGCGCTGCGCGTCCAGTTCGAGGGCTTCGCGCCGCTCCATCAGCTCCAGCAGGTCGTCCTCGAGCGCGGACTGACGGCGCGCCAGGGTGTCCAGCTCGTGTTGCAGGTCGGTCATCTGCTTGGCCTGCACCGAACCGGACTCCATGAGCTTGCGGTCGCGGTCCTCGCGTGCGCGCACCGACTCGATCTCCTTTTCCTGGCGCGCGATTTCGCGGTCAAGGTCGGAGCCGGCGGTCTGGGCCGAGACGAGCGCGTCGCGGCGGTTGCGGACCAGCTTCTCGGCGTCGTCGATCTGGGCCAGCTCGGGCAGCGTGCGGCGCCGGTGCTCGACGCGGGACAGCTCGGCGTCCACCTTCGCGAGCTCGAGCAGCTGACGCTGAACGGCTGGTTCTGCCTTCACTGGTTGCGCTCCCTTGAAGTTCGGATGGTCCACGGATCGGTGCGGCGGGTGGACACGTGGATGTCGACGTTACCCGCAAAGGCGCGCCGCAGAACCCCCGAGGCTTGCTCGCACCACGGCCATTCGCTCGCCCAGTGCGTCACGCCGACCAGCGCCGGGCCGGGCGCCGCCAAGTGCTCGCCCGCGGGGTGGTGGCGCAGATCGGCGGTCACGTAGGCGTCGACACCGGCTTCGGCCGCGGCGGCGAGGTAGCTGTCGCCCGCTCCGCCGGACACCGCGACCGTCCTGATCGGACGGTCCGGCGCTCCGGCACCGAGCACACCGGGCTCGGTCTCCGGCAACGCCTCGGCCACGCGCTGCACGAAGACGGCGAACGGTTCCGCCTCCGGCAGCTCCCCGATCCGGCCGATACCGGTGCTCTCCCCGGTGGGCTCGAGCGGCCGCAGCACGCGCAGCCCGATCGCCTCGGCGAGCGCGTCGGAAACACCGGGGCTGGCGGAGTCGGCATTGGTGTGGGCGCAGTAGAGCGCGATCCCGGCGCGGATCATGCGGTGCACGAGCCGGCCCTTCGTGGTGTCCGCCGGCACGCCGTGCACCCCGCGCAACAGCAGCGGATGATGCGCGACGATCAGCTGCGCGCCGCGTTCGATGGCCTCGTCGACGGTGGCCTCGACGGGATCGACGCATACCAGTACCCGGTCCACGTCCTCGGCCGGATCTCCGCACACGAGCCCGACGGCGTCCCAGCTTTCGGCCAGCTCAGGCGGGTAGGCGTGCGCCAATGCGTCGATGATTCGTGCGAGTGCGGGCATACCGGGGATCTTCGCACTCACTGATTGCCGCGCCCGCGACCCGGTGTCAGGCTGAGCCGATGAGCGAGTACCGCGACCGGTGGATCGAATGCACCGCGGAGGAGATCCGGATCCGCGGCTACTACTTCCCGTGGGGCACGAAACGCATCCCGTACCGGTCGATCCGGTCGGTGCGCCGGGTCGAGATGGGGGCGTTCACCGGGCGCGGACGTATCTGGGGCACGGCGAACTTCCGGTACTGGGCAAGCCTCGACCCGGCACGCCCCCACAAGAAGGTCGGGTTGATCCTCGACGTCGGCCGGACGGTGCGCCCGTTCGTGACGCCGGACGACCCCGGCACCGTCGAAGCGATCATCCGGGCCCACCCGGCAAGCTATCCGGCGTGACCGCTTTGCACATCTGCTTCGTCTGCTCCGGCAACATCTGCCGCTCCCCCATGGCCGCCCTCGTCGTCCGGGAGCACCTCCGGCGCGAGGGGCTCGCCGATGACGTGCGGGTGACCAGCGCCGGGACCGGCCCGTGGCACGTCGGGGAGCCGGCCGACGCCAGGGCGCTGGCCACTCTCGAGGCCCACGGCTACGGCGGTGAGCACATCGCCGCCCAGGTCGGCGCCGAACACCTGGACGCGGACCTCCTCCTGGCCGCCGACTCCGGGCACGTGCGCGAGCTGCGCCGCAAGCTCGACGACCCGTCCCGGGTCCACCTGCTGCGCGAGTTCGACCCGTCGGCACCCGCCGGCGCCGAGGTGCCCGACCCGTACTACGGCGGCGACGACGGTTTCGACGAGGTGCTGGCGATGATCGAGCGCACCGTTCCCGCCCTGCTCGATTGGACGCGGGCTCAGTTGGGCAAACTACGCGCGTGACGAGGCACACGGAGCTCCTCCCGTGAACGCCCGCGAAGCCGTGGAGCGACTGCATGGTGGGCGGGTCACCGGGATCCGGCAGTCGGACGGCTCGGTTTTCCTGGTCAGCTTCGACGACGGCGAAACCGTGATCGCCAAACGCGGGGTCGGACCTGGCGCGACCAGGGCCGAGGCCGCCGGTATGCGCTGGCTCGGTGAGTCCGGCGACGTGCTGGTGCCGCGGGTGTACGAGCACGACGAAGAGTGGCTGGTCATGGAGTACGTCCCGCCCGCGCCGCCCACCCCGGAGACGGCCGAGGCGTTCGGCCGGAACCTGGCGAAGCTGCATCTGCGTGGCGCCGAGGGGTTCGGGAGCCCGCCGCCCGGCGGGCCGGTGGACGCGTGGATGGGCGTCGCGCCGATGCGCAACGAGGTGTGCCCCGACTGGGCGTCGTTCTACGCGGAGCACCGCGTCCTGCCGTACCTGCGGGAATGCGTCGAGCAGAAGCTGTTCACCACCGACGAGGTCCAGGTGTTCGACGACGTGTGCGAACGGCTCGGTGAGCTGGCCGAGCCCGAGCCCCCCGCACGGATCCACGGCGACGCGTGGAGCGGCAACGTGCACTGGGCGCGTGACGGAGTGTGGCTGATCGACCCCGCCGCGCACGGTGGGCACCGCGAAGGCGACCTCGCGATGCTCCAGCTGTTCGGCACGTCGCAACTGAGCCGCATTCTCGGCGCGTACACCGAAAGCGCCCAGGACGAGGGCAGGCCGCTGGCCGACGGCTGGCGCGAGCGAGTGCCGGTACACCAGCTGTTTCCGCTGCTCATGCACGCGGCGGTGTTCGGCGGCGGATACGTCCGCCAAGCGCTGTCGGCGGCCCGGGCGGCGCCACGCTGAGCGCGTCGGGCTACCGTGGGAGCGTGCGGTGGAAGTTCTTGCTCCGGCCCAGCTGGCTGGCGTTGTTCGCCGGAGTGCTGGTGTTCGCTTTCGCCTGTTTTTACCTGCTTTCGCCGTGGCAGTTCAGCCGGAACTCCGAGCGTGAGGCCCAGAACAGCGCCGTGCAGGCGTCCATGACCGCCCAGCCCAAGCCGCTCGACAGCGTGCTGGCGCCCGGGGCCGTGCCCGATCAGCACACCGAGTGGACCCGGGTCAGCATCACCGGCAGCTACCTGCCGCAGGACGAGGTGGTCGCGCGGCTGCGCACCGTGCTCGGTGAGCCCGCGTTCGAGATCCTCACCCCGTTCCGCACCGCGAACGGCGAGGTCGTGGTGATCGACCGCGGTTATGTCCAGCCGGGCGATCACAACTCCGTGCCGCCGTATGCCGCGCCGCCCGCAGGCACCGTCGAGGTGGTGGCCAGGGTCCGGCAGGACGAGACCGACCCGAAGAACCGGCCCGCCTTCGCGGACGCCTCCACCGGCGGCAAGCTGCAGAGCTACGTCGTGGATTCCCGGGTGGTCGCCGCGTCCAGCGGGCTGGACATCCGGCGTGGCTACTTCCAGCTGGATCAGGGCGCACCCGGCGTACTGAACGCGCTGCCGCTGCCGCAACTGGACTCGGGGCCGTTCTTTTCCTATGCGCTGCAATGGATCGCGTTCGGCGTGATGGCGCTGGGCGGGCTGACGTACTTCACCGTCCGCGAACTCAAACCGGGTGGGGCGCTGGCCGAAATGGGCGAGCGGGCCAAGCGGAAGCGGAAGTCGGTCGCGCAGATCCTGGCCGAGGACAACGCTAGCGAGAACGCCGCCGCAGACCCGTCAGAACGGCCAGCACGGCGGAACTGACCGCGGCCAGCCACCCGACGACGCGCGACAGCTCGACCGCGCGGGTCACGTGCCCGGCGTCGGGGTTGCGTCCCTCCCCCAGCACCGGCCGCTCCTCGATCCCGTGTGGGTAGACCGCGCGTCCGCCGAGGCGCACTTCCAGCGCGCCCGCGAACGCCGCGTCGACGCGGGCGGTGTTCGGGTCCGGATGCGCCACCGTGTCCCGCTGCCACGCCCGCCACGCCCCACGGGCCGAGCCACCGACGACCGGTGCGCCCGCGACGGTCAGCGCCGCGGCGAGCCGGGCCGGGACGAAGCCGGCGAGTTCGTGCAGGCGTCCGACCAGGCGGTCGTGGCGCAGCAGACCGAGCGCCCGCGCGCCGACGAGACCGGGAATCCCGGCGACCGCGCCCCAGAACATCGGCGCCACAACGGAATCCGACGTGTGCCGGGCGAGCGACTCGATCGAGGCGCGGGAAAGCCCGATGACGTCGAGGCTTTCGGTGCGCCGGGGGTCGAGGTCGGCGAGTGCGGCACGGGCGTCGTCGAGGCGGCTCTCTTCGAGATCCCGGGCCAGTGCTGTGCCTTCGGCCGCCAGTTTCGCGCCGCCGAGCACCGCCCAGGTCGCGACGGCGGTGCCGAGCGCCTGCAACACCGGGCCGCGCCGGGTGACCCGCTCGACGACGATTCCAGCCGCGACGAGCCCGCCTGCGAGTCCAGCGGCCGGCAGCTTGCGCCCGGCCAGCACCGGCTCACGTCGCTCGATCACCCCGTCGGCGGCCGCCCCCAGCAGCAGCCCGACCGCTCGCGCCGCGTCCATCAATGCCCCCGTAGTCGTGTTCGCGGCGAAGGTTACTCGAACTGTGCGACGACCTCGCCGGGCGCCTGCTTCATACTGCTGTCGTGACGGTCGTTGTCGTGATGGGTGTGGCCGGTTCGGGGAAGACGACGGTCGGGCAGGAGCTGGCGGCGCGGCTCGGTGTGGAGTACGCCGAGGCCGACACGTTCCACTCGAAGGCGAACATCGAGAAGATGTCGGCAGGCCACCCGCTGACCGATGCCGATCGCGGGCCGTGGCTGCACGCGATCGCCGCGTGGATCCGGGACCACCAGGACAGCGGCGGTGTCGTGTCGTCCTCGGCGCTCAAACGCCGCTATCGCGACGTACTCCGTGCTGGGGGCGACGTGTTGTTCCTCCATCTCGACGGGCCTCGGGAGCTCATCGCCACCCGGATGACCACCCGCCCCGGCCACTTCATGCCAGTGTCCCTTTTGGACTCTCAGTTGGCCGACCTCGAGCCGCTGGGAGCCGGCGAATGGGGGGTGGTCGTGAATATCACCGACACGCCGGAGGAGATCATCCGGCTGGCGCTCAACGCGCTGAAACCGACCTGATCTTGGCCGTGGTCAACGACGGGCCACGGTCACATAAGCGGTGTTCGCGACCACCAATACCGCGAAAACCGCGGCGATCACGATATTTCCGGTCAGGAAAAGGACCGCGACTGCCGCGCCGAAGACGAGCGCTTTCACCACCAGTACGGCCGCGACCGGCAGGCTGAACGTCGCGCGCGGCGCGGCGAACAAGCCCCACACGACGGCGGCCACCACGGGAGCGCCGACGCCGAGCCCGATTTTCCAGCCGATTCCGTGACCGGCGGTGAATCCCCAGTACGCCAGTGCCGCCAACGCGAGCAGTTCCAGCAGAAAGGCCAGACCCTCGTTCAGCAAACGCACTTCACGCGCCGGAGTCGGCGTTCGCCCAGGCTTCCAGCATCACGCGGGCGATCGACGAGTTGCCAGGCAGCATCATGGACGCCGCGCCATCGCCGATCGGGGTCGGCCGGCCCTCGTTCTCGAACGCCGCGCGGACGTCCGCACGCGAGACCCACAGCGCCTCTTCGATCTCGCCGTCGGCGGGCGTCAATGGGGCCGAGGATTCCGCGCAGGCCGCGAAACCCAGCATGATCGAGCGCGGGAACGGCCACGGCTGGCTGCCGAGATACCGCGCATCCCGCACCTCGATGCCGACCTCCTCGCGGATTTCCCGCGTCACGCAGCCCTCCAGTGACTCCCCCGCTTCCACGAAACCGGCGAGCACCGAGTACCGGCCCTTCGGCCAGATCGGTTGGCGGGCAAGGAGAACATGCTCCCCGTTGACGCCGACCTCGTCGTGCACGAGGCAGATGACCGCCGGGTCGGTGCGCGGATACTCCTCATGCCCTTGCGCCTCGCACCGGGTCGCCCAGCCGAACAGGATCCGCTGGGTCGGGCTGCCGTCGCGCGCACAGAAACGCGCCCTCCGGTGCCAGTGGCGCAGCGACTGCGCCGTGGTGAACAAACCGGCCGACGTGTCGTCGAGCCGCTCACCATACGCGCGCAGGTCGACCCACAACTCCCCGTCGTAGCGCGGGATCTGCTCGGCGAAGCCCCAGCTGCCGCTCGCCTCCAGCAGCTCCGGCTCACCGGCGGGCTCACCCGGCAACGACCAGTAGTCGACGCCTTCCCACTCACCGAGGAAAAACGCCTCATCCGGCGGCGTGTCCCCGAAAGTAAGCGCTTTCCGGGTCGCGAGCACCCGCTCGCCCTCCCGGACCGGAGTGCGCGCCTTGCTGTCGAGCACCACGACCTGAGCCTCGGACCAGCGCGCGAGGCGCTGCTCCGGGTTGGCGCGCAGCTGTTCGTGACGGTCCACAGTGGACCGGGACAGGGTGGGGAGCTTGCCGAGCTGAAACGGGGATGTCATCGCTGCGCAGGCTCTCCCACCGTGAATCCGCCGAGCGCGGCCAGCTTCGGCGCGAGACTTTCCGCATCACCGACGACGACGCCGGTGAACCGCGCCGGTGCGAAGAAGTCCAGCGCGGCCTGCGCGACCTCGTCCACCGTCACGGCCTGCAGGCGCGCCGGGTGTTCGGCGAGCCACTCCGCGCCGAGCCCGGCCGCCGCGAGCGCGGACAGCTGACTGGCCAAGCCGGCCTGCGAGGCGGTCGAGGTGAGTAGCGAGCCGACCGCATACTGGCGCACCGACTCGACTTCCTCTTCAGTCGGCGGCACAAGCGCGAGCCGGCCCAGTTCGTAGAAGGTCTCCAGCACCGCCGCGGCCGTCACGTCGTTCGCGGTGTCCGCATCCACCCCGACCGTGGCCGTGGCGCCGGTGAACTCGAACCCGGAGTGCGCACTGTAGGTGTAACCCTTGTCCTCACGGATGTTTTCCACCAGCCGCGACGAGAAGTACCCGCCGTAGACCAGGTTCGCCAGCTGCAACGCGGCGTAACGCGGATCGGTCCGCGGCAGCGCCTGGGCGATGAGCCGGATCTGCGCCTGCACGGCACCGGCCCGCGGCACCAGCAGCACGTCCCCGCCGCTCAGCGCCGGCAGCTCCGGCAGCACCGCCGCGTCGGCACCGGATTGCCAGCTCTGCAAGGCATTTTCGAGCTGGCCGGCAACGTCATCCGGCGCGATGTCACCGACGATCACCAGTGTCGAACCGCGCGGCAGCACCGCATTGGCGTGCAGCGCACGAACGGCGTCCGGGGTCACCTTCGCGACGTCTTCGGCCTCCGGCATCTCGCGGGTGACCGGGTGCTCGCCGTACACGTGCTTGAGCAGCGCCTCCCGCGCGATCACTCGCGGCTGGGTGCGTGACACGGCGAGCCGCTCGACCAGCCGCGCCGACTCCCGGCCCACTTCATTGTCCACATAGGACGCCGAGGTGAGCACGTCGGCGAGCACGTCCAGCAGTGTCGGCAGCCCGCTCGCGAGCGCGTTCCCCGTGATGGCAAGGCGTTCCGGGTCGACGCTCGCGCTCAGCTCACCACCGATCAGCGCCAGCTCGGTGTCGATCTCGACGCGGTCGCGCCGCGCGGTACCGGTGAACAGCGTCTCCGACAGCACTTCGGCCGTCGCCGCGTGGAGCGGATCGCTGCCTGCGAAGGGAATCCGCAGCCGCACCTCGACGAGCGGCACATTCGCCTTGCGCACGGCCAGCACCCGCAGCCCGTTGCCGAGCGTGGTGTCCACGGAGGACAGATCGGCAGCGGCGCGCTGGTCCCCGAGCGGCGGCACGGGACGCGGGCCCTTGTCCGTCCGGCCGATCTCCGCCGCGTCGCGATGCGTCGCAGTGCTCACTTGCTTTCTCCGTTCTGTGGCTCGACGACGAGGACCGCGCGTGAATCGGGGCGCAGGGCCTTCGCCGCCGCCGCGACATCCTCGGCGGTGACGGCGGCCATCCGGTCCGCCAGCCGGTAGATCAAGGACGGGTCGCCGTAGAGCAGCTCGAACGACCCGAGGCCGAGGGTGCGCGACACCAGCCGGTCGTGCTCGGAGTGCAGGCTCGCGCTCCAGCGGGCGGTGACCTTCGCCAGCTCCTGCGGCTCGGGCGGGGTCGCGGCGAGCTTCTCGAGCTCCTCGTCGACCGCCGTGAGAACGCGCTCCGGCGAGACGTCCGGGGTGTGGATCGCGGTGATGGAGAAGGTGTCCGGGTCACGCGCCTCGAACGGGCCGAACAACCCGGCACCCGCGCCGATATCGGTGACGAGCGGCTCGCGGTGCACGAGCCGCTGCTGCAGCCGGGCGCCGTCGCCATCGGTGAGCACCCCGGCGAGCACGAGGTTCGCCAGGTAGCCGTCGAGTTCGTTGACCGGGTCCGGCATCCGGTAGCCGACCGCGAGCGCCGGCAGCGGGGCGTGCGGGTCGGTGTGGCTGCCGCGCAGCTCACCCGACGGCCGCGGCTCGGCGAACGAGCGCTTCGGCGGCGCGGGGCGGTGCGGCACGTCCCCGAAATGCTTCTCGATCAGCTCACGCGCACGATCCGGCTCGAAGTCACCGGCGACGGTCAGCACCGCGTTCGCCGGCGAATAATAGGTGTCGAAGAACGCCGCACAGTCGTCGAGGCTCGCCTGCTCGAGATCGGTGAAATCACCGTAGCCGTTGTGGGCGTTGGGAAAGGTCTGGTACAGCACCGGAGGCAGGAGGATCCACGGGAACCCGCCGTACGGCCGGTTCAGCACGTTGAGCCGGATCTCCTCCTTCACCACGTCGATCTGGTTGGCGAGGTTCTCCTGCGTCAGCTTCGGCGCGCGCATCCGGTCGGCCTCGAGGAACAGCGCCCGCTCCAGCGCCGCGGACGGCAGCACCTCGAAGTAGTCCGTGTAGTCCGGGTGCGTCGAACCGTTGAAGGTGCCGCCGCTGGACTGCACGATCTTGAAGTGCGCCAGCTTCTCCAGACTCTCGCTGCCCTGGAACATCAGGTGCTCGAAGAGGTGCGCGAAACCGGTGCGCCCCTCGGGCTCCGAACGGAAACCCACGTCGTAGTGCACGGAGACGCCGACGACGGGCGCCGTCGGGTCAGGCGCGAGCACGACGCGTAAGCCGTTGGCCAGGGTGAAGCGCGAGTTGTCGGGCATGCGCCCCACTCTACGGCCACGGAGTGGCCACCGGGCAGCGCGTCGATGATCGAATCGGCGCCGGCCCGTATGCTGCAACCGCACCCCGAGCAGCAGGAGACGAGCCGGCCATGAGCCAACCTCCACCGGGCCAGTGGCCGCCGCCGTGGACTCCCTACCCGCCGCCCGCGCCGAA
The DNA here is from genome assembly GCF_009707865.1 of Amycolatopsis pithecellobii. Lineage (GTDB taxonomy): Bacteria > Actinomycetota > Actinomycetes > Mycobacteriales > Pseudonocardiaceae > Amycolatopsis_E > Amycolatopsis_E pithecellobii. Next base: position 5,585 of record NZ_WMBA01000060.1, on the reverse strand, counting down.
GAAGAAACCCGTCGGCGCCATCGTCGCCATCTCACTGAGTGCGACGGTGCTGCTCACGGTCACCCTCGTCATCGTGCTGACCTCGGGTTCGTCCCATTCCAGCACGGCGTCCTCGTACGACACCACGACGCCGGCTCCGGTCAGCACGAGCACCACCCGTTCGTCCACCACCACCACGACCACCAGCACGACGACCACGCGCTCGTCGTCGGCCGTGCCGCGGAAGATCTACACCCTCGCCGACCACCCGCTGCTGACGAACCCGACCGCGGGCCTGTCGAACGCCTCCTGCTCCGTGCCCGGCTGGCCGAGCAGCCCGGCCGCGTCGAAGGCGTTCTTCACCGCGGCGGCCGACTGCCTCAACGCCCGGTGGGGCCAGCTGCTGACGTCGATGAACCTGCCGTTCCACCCGCCCCAGCTGGAATTCCCGTCGGGCCCCAGCTTCACCACCGAGTGCGGCACGATCGACGTCGGCCTGTCCACCGCGTCCTACTACTGCAAGGACCACTTGTACGTCCCGTATCGCGGGCTGCAGACCGACCAGTACGGCAACAAACCCGGCGTCTACCTCGCGTTGTTCGCCCACGAATACGGGCATCATGTGCAGGACCTGGTCGGTCTGATGGACGCGGTGTGGCAGCAGATCTACACCGACGGCCAGGACAGCGCGAACGGCCTGGAGATGTCGCGCCGCAAGGAACTGCAGGCGCAGTGCTTCTCGGGCATGTTCCTCGGCGCGACGGCCAACCAGGGCGGCACGGTGACGCAGGCCGTGTTCGACACCGCCTGGTACGACCAGGACACCCGCGGTGACAACACTTCCGGCAGCCACGACCACGGCACCAACGCGCATTACGCGGCCTGGTGGCGAAAGGGCGCGCAGAGCGACCGGCTCGCCCAGTGCAACACCTTCGCCGCCGCCGACGCCGACGTCAGCTGACCCATCCCGCCGCGCGGTTGCGACGCTCGGCGAGCACCGCCATCAGATACGCCCACGGCGGCACGCCCGGCGGCACCGGCGCGCCGATCCGGCCCGCGACCTCGTGCGCGAGATTCAGGCCCAGGCTGTCCCGCGCCTCCGGGCGCAGGGAGGAGTACCGCGCGAGGTACTGGCGCACGGCGAGCGCGAGATCGTCGGGCAGCCCGGACAGCTCGAGCCCCGCGGCCCAGGACATCAACGGCGGCGGCATCACGATGTCCACCCTGAGCTCCTCGGGCGCGCGTTCCAGCACCACCACGGTGCCGGCGAGAAAGTCCCCTACCCGCTTGGATTTCTCCGACACCAGCGAACAGATCAGCGCCACCGCGCCCCAGATGAACACCGGCCCGAAGTCCACGATCGCGTTCGCGAGCGCCCGCGTCAGCGCGTGCCGGAACCGGATCGGCCCGCCGTCGTCCCGCACCGCACGCAACCCGAACACCGCCTTGCCCGGGGTGCGACCGCGGCCCAGCCCCTCGAACAGGAGCGCATAACCGACCCGCACCAGCACCAGCATGCTCAGCAGGACGGCGGCACGCAGCGCCTCGTCATCCGGCCCCGCGATGAGCACCACGAAGAACCCGGCGAGCAGGATGCCGAGCTGGATGACCGCGTCGATCGCGAACGCCAGCCCCCGGCTGGCCAGCCGGGCCAGCCGCAGATCCAGCACGACCGCGTCGCCGGTCACCAGATCGGGTTCGGGACTCACCCGCTCACTGTACTGCGCCGTTTGTCATGGCTGTCTTGCTTGCGTAGCAACGGTTACGTATTGCTCGGGGTCTGCCTGCTTTTGGTCGGATTGGTAATCTGGCCGCGTGGACGTCGATCTCTTCGTCGCGGCCCATCGCGCCGAATGGGACCGGCTCGGTGAGCTGCTCGCGCGGCGCCGGGTGTCCGGCGCCGAGGCTGACGAGCTCATCGCGCTCTACCAGCGCACGGCAACGCACCTGTCGGCGCTGCGCTCGTCCGCACCGGATCCCGCGCTGCTGTCCCGGCTTTCCACACTGGTCACGCGCGCCCGCTCCGCGGTCACCGGCACGCACAACCCGGCCTGGCGCGAGGTCGGATTGTTCTTCGCACAACGGTTTCCGGCCGCCGTCTACCGTGCCCGCCGGTGGTGGCTGTCCACCGCGGCGGTGACGATCGTGGTCAGCGGACTGCTCGCCGCCTGGGTCGCCACCAGCACCCGGGTACAGGCAAGTATCGCCGCACCCGAGCAGGTCCGCAGGCTGACCGAGCCGGGCGGTGAATTCGAAACGTACTACTCGTCGAATCCGGCGGGTTCGTTCGCCGCGCAGGTATGGACGAACAATGCGTGGGTCGCCGCGACGTGCCTGTTTTTCGGTGTCCTGGCTGGGATTCCGGTGTTCGCCGCACTGTGGGCGAACGCGGCGAACGTCGGGGTGTCCGCGGGCCTGATGTCCGCGGCCGGGCGGCTGGACATCTTCTTCGGCCTCATCACCCCGCACGGCCTGCTGGAGCTGACCGCCGTGTTCGTCGCGGCGGGCACCGGGCTGCGGCTCGGCTGGGCGGTGATCAACCCGGGCCCGCGCAGCCGCGCCGTCGCACTCGCGCAGGAGGGCCGCGCGACGGCGGCGATGGCGCTCGGGCTCGCCTGCGTGCTGCTGGTGTCCGGGGTGATCGAGGCGTTCGTGACCCCGTCCGGACTGCCGACGTGGGCCCGTATCGGCATCGGCGCGGTGGCCGAGCTGGCGTTCCTGACGTACGTGTTCGTACTCGGCAGGCGGGCCGCGCGGGCGGGCGTGACCGGCGACGTCGATGCCGCCTACGGGGGTGACGTGCGGCCGGAGGCGGGGTGAACGACACGCCCGCCGCGCTTCAGCCGACGTCGTGGCATGCCGTCGTAGGGTGACGGCATGGGGAAGCGGCTGGCGTTGTCACTGTCGGACGACACGCATGCCCAGGTGAAGGCCCTTGCGGCGGAGGCGGGCGTGTCGGCGCACGCGTGGATCGTCGCTGCCGTCGAGCGCGAGGCGTTCCGGCAGCTGTGCGAAAAGACCGACGAGTGGTGGCAGGCCCATCCCGACGAGGCGCGTGCGGAAACCGCCGCGTACCACCGCCGCCAGGAGTGGCGTGGCACCTCGGCCGCGTAGAGGGCAGCTGTGGACGGTCGCCGGCCCGGACCGGCGTCGCGTTCTGGTCTACAGCGGCGACATGTTCAACGATCTCGACGCCGTGCCGTATGTCATCACGATGGATGTGGTGGACACGCCCGATCCCCTCACGGTGACGACACCGGACGGGCTGCACATCTCCTACACCCGGCTGGACCATCTGCCGAAGGACTCACTCGGCGAACTCGCCGGCGAGATTTCCGGGCAGCTGCTGGAAACCGTGAACACGAGGCTGTTCATGGTGCTCACCACGTCTTGACTCACTTGGTCTAGACCATCTACCGTTGGGAAATCACACACCCGGTGGAGGTGGTCGACGTGGCCCACTGGAAGACCCGGATCGGACTCTGCTTCGCGGCCGCGCTGGCCGTGCTCGGTTTCGCGAGTCCCGCCCAAGCGGCGGTGACCTCGCCGGGATCGGCTCCCTATCTCGACATCACGATGGCTACACCGTCCCTTGTGGACATTGCCAACGCCACCGGGCAGAAGACCTTCACGCTGGCCTTCGTGCTCGCCGACAGTTCCGGCTGCAACCCGTCGTGGGGCGGGGTGATCCCGCTCGACGATTCCCGGATTCTGAGCGATATCAAGGCTTTTCAGGCCATGGGCGGGCAGGTCATCGTGGCGACCGGCGGTGCCGCGGGGCCGTATCTGGAGTACACCTGCGGTGACGCGACGGCGCTGGCGAACGCGTACCGCAAGATTCTCGACACGGTGGGCACGAACAGTCTCGATGTCGACGTCGAGGCGACCATCCCGCAAGACACCGTGAACGACGCCCTGGCCACGATCCAGCGAGAGCGCGGCACGACGATCAGCTACACGATGCGGGTACAGGGCGACGATTTCGGGATGGATCCGTATTCGGTGACGGTGCTGCAAAGTGCGGCGGCGCACGGGGTCGATGTGCTGGTGAACCCGATGACGATGGAATTCGGCACGAGCAGGCCCGATTGGGGTGACGCGGTGATCGCCGCCGCGCAGAGCACACTGGGGCAGCTGAAACAGGTGTGGCCGGGGATGTCGGACGCCGACCTGCACCGGCATCTCGGGGTGACACCGATGATCGGCCGGAACTACAACGGCAAGGTTTTCGACCAGAGCGACGCGGCGCAACTGGTCAGCTGGGCGAATGCGAACCACATCGGGCGGCTCGCGTTCTGGTCCGCGGGCCGGGACAACGGATCGTGCCCCGGCGGCGGGGTTTCACCGACGTGCAGCAGTATTTCCCAGGCGCAGTACGAATTCACGAACCTTTTCCGCGGTTTCACCGGCTAGCTTTCATGGCCAGGTAACGGTCCGCGAGGGCCGGGGGCAGCTCCGCGGGCATGGCGTCGACGACCTCGACGCCGTGCTTGCGCAGCAACGTCGTGGCGTGCCGACGCTCGGCGAGGGTGCGTTCGGCGGCCGCGGCGTTGTAGACGGCTTCGGCGTTTCCGCGTCCCTGAGCCATTTCCGCGATGCGCGGGTCGGCGACGGAGGCGACGAGCAGCCGGTGCCGTGCGGTCAGCGACGGCAGGATCGGCAGCAGTCCTTCTTCGAGCGGCGCGGCGTCCAGTGCGGTGAGGACCACGACGAGGGAACGCTGGCGGCTGAGGATTTCGCCGGCCAGGCCCCGGGCGTCCGTTTCCAGCAGGCTCGGTTCGAGCGGCGCCATCGCGTGTACGAGTTCGGGGAGCGAGCCGCCGGTGACTTTCGCCCGCAGCTGCCGATCGTAGGCAAGTAGATCGACGCGGTCGCCGGCGCGGGAAGCCAGTGTTGCCAGCAGAAGTGCGGCTTCGAGCATCGCGTCGAGGCGCGGCTCGTCACCGACGCGGCCGGCTGAGGTGCGCCCGGTGTCGAGGACGAGCAGCACGCGGCGGTCGCGTTCGGGGCGCCAGGTGCGGACCATGATGTCGGCGGCGCGGGCGGTGGCGCGCCAGTCGATCGAGCGGACGTCGTCGCCGATGACATACTCGCGGAGGGAGTCGAACTCGGTGCCGGGGCTGCGGATGAGCGCGGCTTGGCGGCCGTCGAGTTGCTGGAGGCGGGCGAGCCGGGCCGGCAGGTGGCGGCGGCTGTGGAACGGTGGCAGGACCCGGACGGCCCACGGGACGCGGTGCGCCCCTTGGCGGGCGGCGAGCCCGAGTGGCCCGACCGAGCGCACGGTGACCCGCGCGGCGGCCCGTTCCCCGCGCCGGGTGGGACGGAGGGTGGTGGTGATCGTGCGCTGGTGCCCGGGCAGGATGTCGACAGGGTGACGGTCGCGCTGGGCCCCCGCACTGGGCGGCCACGCGTCCCGCACGATCCCGCGAATGGGGCGGCTGCCCGGGTTGGTGATGGTGAGCTGCACTTCGGCGGGCTCACCAAGGCGAGTCGAGGTCGCGCCCGAGCGGGCGAAGGTGAGTTGACGCACGCCGCCGGCCAGCGCGAGGTCGACCAGGAGCAGCAGCACAACCACCCCGGTGACGGCCACGACCCCACCCCACGAC
>NZ_WMBA01000005.1 GCF_009707865.1 Amycolatopsis pithecellobii | reverse complement strand
GCCCACAGCAGGTACCACGGTTGCAGCGAGATCATCAGCAGCGAGGTCACCCCGAGCGACACCCCGAGCCCGATCATCGGCCGGTAGCGCCAGCGGAAACAGTCCCACAGGAACTTGATGGTGATCAGGCCGCTGATGGCGTACCCGACCGTGCCCAGGATCGCCACCAGTGAACCGGTGTGGTTCCCCAGCCCCAGCACGAGCCCGAGCACCCCGCCCAGCTGCGCCAGCTCCGTCACCGGCGAAGTCCAGCTCCACACCGTGCCCGCGGTGCCGAAGAACGCGCCCAACCAGCCGAAACCGAGCCCCGTGCCCAGGCACACCGCGACCGTCACGACGGCACCGACCGCCGTCATCAGCAACGCCGCGCGCACCAGGTCGATGATCCGGCCGTGCCAGCGTCTGGCGATCATCACCCCGAAGAAACCCAGCGCCCACAACGCGTTGAACTTCACCATTGCGCCGAGCGTGATCACCGCGGCGCCCAGCACGATGAACGGCAGCTCACCCCGCGCCAGCGGCGGGGCGGTGTCACCGGCGACCCGGACCGGCAGCCGCCGTACTCCCAGCTCCAGGCCGGCCATCATCAGCCCGATGCCGAGCGCGTCGTTGTGCGCGCCCGCGACGAGATGGAACAGCACGAGCGGGTTCGCCGCGCCGAGCCACAGCGCGGTCGCGGGCTCCACCCCGAACCGCCGCGCCAGCCGCGGCAGCGCCCAGATGATCAGCGCCACCCCGATCAGCGCCAGCGCCCGCTGCAACAGCACCCCGGCCACCACGTTCTCGCCGACCAGCCCCGCGATCCAGCTGCCCAGCTTGAGGAACAACGGCCCGTACGGCGCCGGGGTGTCCCGCCAGATATTGGGTACGCCGCTGGTCAGGGCGTCGCCGACGCCGAGTGCCTGTGCGGGGCCCAGTGCGTACGGGTCCATCCCACGGTGCACGATCTCGCTCTGCGCCAGGTAGCTGTAGACGTCGCGGGAGAACATCGGCGGCACGAACATCAGCGGCGTCAGCCACATCACGAGTGTGCGGGTGATCTGCGCGCGGGTCAGCAGCCGCTGCCGGCCTGGCCGGGCGAACCGGCCGAGCATCAGCCAGCCGACGATGAGCATGCCCATCCCGGTGAAGGCGATGGCGAGCGACACGGTCGGGATGCGCGGGAAAAGCCGCAGCACCGGCAGATCCTGGACCGGGTTGAGCACCGGCGCGGCCCCCGCGCCCAGCGACCCGACCGCGAGGAACAGGGCGCCGATCGTGCCGAACCGGCGGATCACGTCGAGCGCCCGCAGCTCCTGCTTCTCCAGCGGCTCGGTCTCCGGTGGCCGTACCGGCGACGCGGCAGACCGCTGCTCGGTGTCCGGCTCGCCAACTACCACAGTGTGAGCCTAGCGAGGGAGGAAAACACGGCTGTGAAGACCGCTCACGGTGACACGAGTCACTGCGTGATGATCGGTCTTTGCCTCCCGCCGCGAAATACGACACACTTATGTTGTGAAAAACAGCGACGCACCCCGGGGGCACACCGCTCCGGGTGGCGTTGTGCCCACACAGGCGCTGACAGTCCTTTCCCCGGAGGGTCGGACCAGGCACGAACTGGCCCGGCTGCTGCTGGAGGAAGGCCCGGTCACCGCGGTCGTGATCGCGGACCGGCTGGGGATCAGCCCGACGGCGGTACGGCGTCACCTCGACGCCATGCTGGCCGACGGCGAGGCCGAAACCAGGGACGCGCCCCGGCGCGGCCCGCGTGGGCGCGGCCGCCCGGCCAAGTTCTTCCTGCTCACCGAGGCAGGGCGGGCGCGGTTCGGGCACGCCTACGACGACCTGGCGGTGTCCGCGATCAGGTTCCTCGCCGAGCACGCGGGTGAGGAGGCGGTCCGTGCCTTCGCCGAGCGCCGGGTCGCCTCACTGGTCGGGCCGCATGAGGCCGCGGTCACCGAGCCGGGCGAGCCCGCCCGGCGTGCCGAGGCTCTCGCCGCGGCGCTGACCAGGGAGGGTTACGCTGCGTCGACCCGTCAGGTCGGCAGCGGTGAACAGCTGTGCCAGCACCACTGCCCGGTCGCCCATGTCGCAGCTGAGTTCCCGCAGCTGTGCGAGGCGGAGACCGAGGCGTTCGCCAAGCTGCTCGGGACTCACGTGCAGCGCCTGGCGACCATCGCACGCGGTGACTCCGCGTGCACCACACACGTCCCCGCGGAAAGCCCGCCGGGACAACGAGCACGAACTCCGGATGGAGGAAGCGCATGACTGCCGCTGCCGAGCAGCGCGATCCCGCCACGCCCTTGACCCAGGAAGAGGCCATCGATTCGCTGGGCAAGTACGCCTTCGGCTGGGCCGATTCCGACGTCGCGGGCGCGAGCGCGCGACGCGGGCTGAACGAGGACGTCGTCACCGACATCTCCGCGAAGAAGTCCGAGCCGGAATGGATGCGCGACGCGCGACTGAAGGCGCTGAAGCTCTTCGAGCGCAAGCCGATGCCGAACTGGGGCGCGGATCTGTCGGGCATCGACTTCGACAACATCAAGTACTTCGTCCGCTCCACCGAGAAGCAGGCCGAGAGCTGGGACGACCTGCCCGACGACATCAAGACCACCTACGACAAGCTCGGCATCCCGGAGGCGGAGAAGCAGCGCCTCATCGCCGGTGTCGCGGCGCAGTACGAGTCCGAGGTCGTCTACCACAAGATCCGTGAGGACCTCGAGTCGCAGGGCGTGCTCTTCCTGGACACCGACACCGCGCTGCGCGAGCACCCGGAGATCTTCCGTGAGCACTTCGGCTCGGTGATTCCGGCCGGGGACAACAAGTTCTCCGCGCTGAACACGGCGGTGTGGTCCGGTGGTTCGTTCATCTACGTGCCGCCGGGTGTGCACGTGGACATCCCGCTGCAGGCCTACTTCCGGATCAACACCGAGAACATGGGCCAGTTCGAGCGGACGCTGATCATCGTCGACGAAGGTGCCTACGTGCACTACGTCGAGGGCTGCACCGCGCCGATCTACAAGTCGGACTCGCTGCACTCGGCGGTCGTGGAGATCATCGTGAAGAAGGGCGGCCGTTGCCGCTACACGACGATCCAGAACTGGTCGAACAACGTCTACAACCTGGTCACCAAGCGCGCCAAGTGCGAAGAGGGCGCGACGATGGAGTGGATCGACGGCAACATCGGCTCCAAGGTGACGATGAAGTACCCGTCGGTCTTCCTGATGGGCGAGCATGCCAAGGGCGAGGTGCTCTCGGTCGCGTTCGCGGGTGAGGGCCAGCACCAGGACGCCGGCGCGAAGATGGAGCACCTGGCGCCGCACACGTCCTCGACGATCGTGTCGAAGTCGGTGGCCCGCGGCGGCGGCCGCACCTCCTACCGCGGTCTGGTCAAGGTCGCCAAGCGGGCGCACCACTCGCGTTCGACGGTGAAGTGCGACGCGCTGCTGGTGGACAACATCTCCCGCTCGGACACCTACCCCTACGTCGACATCCGCAACGACGACGTGTCCATGGGGCACGAGGCGACGGTGTCGAAGGTGAGCGAGGACCAGCTGTTCTACCTGATGTCCCGCGGCCTGACCGAGGACGAGGCGATGGCGATGGTGGTCCGCGGGTTCGTCGAACCCATCGCGCGGGAGCTGCCGATGGAGTACGCGCTCGAGCTCAACCGCCTGATCGAACTGCAGATGGAAGGAGCCGTCGGCTGATATGGCGGTGGCAGGGAACAACGTCTCCGAGGCCGTAGAAGTCACCGTCCCGGCGACTTCGCGCGCGGAGCGCTTCACGGGGTACGACGTCGGGGCCTTCGAGGTCCCGGGCGGCCGCGAGGAGAACTGGCGGTTCACCCCGATGAAGCGGCTGCGCGGCCTGCACGACGGCTCCGCGGTCGCCGATGGCGAGGTCAAGGTGGACGCCGACGCCGCACCGGAGGTGCGTGTCGAAACCGTCGGCCGTGACGACGCCCGCCTCGGCGAGGCGGGGGAGCCGAGTGACCGGATCGCCGCCCAGGCGTACTCGTCGTTCACGTCGGCGACCGTGCTGACCGTGCCGAAGGAGACCCGCGCGTCGAAGCCGACGGTGCTGCGGCTGACGGGTCCCGGCGAGGGCAACGTCGCGTACGGGCACGTCCAGGTGCGCGCGGAGGCCTATGCCGAGGGCGCGATCGTGCTCGATCACGTCGGCTCCGGTACCTACGCCGACAACATCGAGTTCGTGATCGGTGACGGCGCGAAGCTGACCGTCGTCAGTGTGCAGGATTGGGCCGACGACGCGGTCCACGTGTCCGAGCAGCACCTGAAACTCGGCAAGGACGCGGCGCTCAAGCACATCGTGGTCACCCTCGGCGGTGACCTGGTGCGCATCTCGCCGACCGCGACCTTCGCCGACTCCGGCGGTGATGTCGAGATGCTGGGGCTGTACTTCGCCGACGCGGGGCAGCACCAGGAGCACCGGCTGTTCGTCGACCACGCCGAGACGAACTGCAAGTCGCGCGTGATGTACAAGGGCGCGCTGCAGGGGGACGGCGCCCATGCCGTGTGGATCGGCGACGTGCTGATCCGCGCCGACGCCGAGGGCACCGACACGTACGAGCTGAACCGGAACCTGGTGCTCACCGAAGGCGCGCGCGCGGACTCGGTGCCGAACCTGGAGATCGAGACCGGCGAGATCACGGGCGCGGGGCATGCGAGCGCGACGGGAAGATTCGACGACGAGCAGTTGTTCTACTTGCAGTCGCGCGGAATCGAAGAGGAATCGGCGCGGCGGCTGGTGGTTCGCGGGTTCTTCCACGAGATCCTGATGAAGATCGACATCCCCGAGGTGCGCGAGCGCCTGCAGGAAGCGATCGAAACGGAACTGGAAGCCGTCGGCGGCTGAGCCCGCCAGTGTCGCAGCAGCTGACCTTCCCACCACGAAAGACGAAAGAAACCTCATGGCCACACTGGAAATCAAGGATCTGTACGCCGGCGTCACGACCGACGAGGGCGCCAAACAGATCCTCAAGGGCGTCAACCTGACGATCCGCTCCGGCGAGACCCACGCGATCATGGGCCCCAACGGTTCGGGCAAGTCGACGCTGTCGTACGCGATCGCCGGGCACCCGAAATACGAGGTGACCTCCGGCGAGGTGCTGCTGGACGGCGAAAGCGTGCTCGACATGACCGTCGATGAACGGGCTCGTGCCGGTTTGTTCCTGGCGATGCAGTACCCGGTCGAGGTGCCGGGCGTGTCGATGTCGAACTTCCTGCGCACCGCGGCGACGGCCGTGCGTGGCGAGGCGCCGAAGGTGCGCCACTGGGTCAAGGAAGTCAAGGACGAGATGACCAAGCTGGAGATCTCGCCGGAGTTCGCCGAGCGCAGTGTCAACGAGGGCTTTTCCGGCGGTGAAAAAAAGCGTCACGAAATTCTTCAGCTGGCCCTGTTGAAGCCGAAGATCGCCATTCTCGACGAAACGGATTCAGGGCTTGACGTCGACGCCCTGCGGATCGTGTCCGAAGGTGTGAACGACTACAAGGCCGGCAACGAGGTGGGGGTCATGCTGATCACCCACTACACCCGGATTTTGCGCCACATCACACCGGATTTCGTGCACGTCTTCGCCGATGGCCGGATTGTGGAGTCGGGCGGCAAGGAACTGGCCGAGGAGCTCGAAGAAAACGGCTACGTGAAGTACGTCGGCAAGCACGAGCCTGCTTCCGTCTGAGCCCTTCGGAACCGAAACCAGGAAAGGAGTTGGCGCGCGTGACCACCACCACAACGGCCAACACGCCTTTGGACGTCGCCGCGGTGCGCGCCGACTTCCCCATTCTCTCGCGCACCGTCCGGGACGGGAAACCGTTGGTGTACCTCGATTCCGGCGCGACCTCGCAACGGCCGGCGCAGGTGCTCGACGCGGAACGGAAGTTCCTGGAGACCTCGAACGCGGCTGTGCACCGCGGCGCGCACCAGCTCGCCGAGGAGGCCACGGACGCCTACGAGTACGCCCGGGCGCGGACGGCCGAGTTCGTCGGCGCCGACCCGGGAGAGCTGGTGTTCACCAAGAACGCCACCGAGGGCATCAACCTCGTCGCGTACGCGATGAGCAACGCGGCCACGGAACCGGACCCGGCGGCGAAGCGATTTGTCGTCGGCCCCGGTGACGAGATCGTCATCACCGCGATGGAGCATCACGCCAATCTCGTGCCGTGGCAGCAGTTGTGCCAGCGCACCGGGGCGACACTGCGCTGGTTCGACCTCACCGGCGACTTCCGGCTCGATCTGTCCGATCTGGACGAACTGGTGAACGAGCGCACCAAGGTGGTCGCGTTCGTGCACCAGTCGAACGTGCTGGGCACGATCAACCCGGTCGAGCCGATCGTGCGGCGGGCGAAGGAAGTCGGCGCGCTGACCGTACTCGACGCGTGCCAGTCGGTGCCGCATTTCCCGGTGAACTTCCATGCGCTGGGTGTGGATTTCGCGGTGTTCTCCGGACACAAGATGCTCGCCCCGTCCGGCATCGGTGTCCTTTATGGACGCCGTGAGCTGCTCGAGGCGATGCCGCCGTTCCTGACTGGCGGGTCGATGATCGAGCTGGTCACCTTGGAGCGCACCACCTTCGCGCCACCGCCGCAGAAGTTCGAGGCCGGGGTGCCGATGACGTCGCAAGCCGTCGGGCTCGGTGCCGCGGTGGACTACCTGACCGCGATCGGCATGGACCGCGTCGCGCAGCACGAGCACGTGCTCGCCGAGGCGGCGATTGCCCGGCTGTCGGAGATCGAGGGTGTGCGGCTGATCGGTCCGGCGGACACGAAGGACCGCGGCGCGACGATCGCGTTCGTGCTCGACGAGATCCATGCTCACGACGCCGGGCAGGTCCTCGACAGCCAGGGCGTCGCGGTCCGCGTCGGGCACCACTGCGCGTGGCCGCTGCACCGGCTGTGTCAGGTGCAGGCCACCGTGCGCGCCACGTTCTACCTGTACAACACTCTGTCCGAAGTGGACGCTCTGGTGGCCGGAGTGCGTGAGGCGCAACGGTTTTTCGGGGTGGGCCGGTGAATCTCGAGAGCATGTACCAGGACATCATCCTGGACCACTACAAGAACCCGCACGGCCGTGGCCTGCGGGAGCCGTTCGACGCCGAGTCGTTCCAGATCAACCCCACCTGCGGGGACGAGGTGACGCTGCGGGTGAAGCTCGACGGCGAGACCGTCGCGGACGTGTCGTACGAGGGGCAGGGCTGCTCGATCAGCCAGGCCTCGGCGTCGGTGCTGACGGACCTGGTCGTCGGGAAACCCGTGGGCGAAGCGCTCAAGGTGATGGACACGTTCGTCGAACTGATGCAGGCGCGCGGTCAGATCGAACCGGACGAGGACGTGCTGGAGGACGCGGTCGCGTTCGCCGGTGTCGCGAAGTACCCGGCGCGGGTCAAGTGTGCTTTGCTGGGGTGGATGGCTTTCAAGGACGCGCTGGTCAAGGTTGAGGGAGCGAAAGCATGACCGAGGAAACGCGCGAAGGCCGGACAGCCGCGGACCTGCCCGAGCAGACGCAACCGGCGGCGGATGTCGCGACGATCGAGGAAATCGAGGAGGCCATGCGTGACGTGGTCGACCCGGAGCTCGGCATCAACGTGGTCGATCTCGGGCTGGTCTACGACATCCGCGTGGAACCGGACAACACCGCGACGCTGGACATGACGCTCACGTCGGCGGCCTGCCCGCTGACGGACGTGATCGAGGACCAGACGGCGTCGGTGCTCGTCGGAAGTGCCAGTGTGGTCAAGGACTTCCGGATCAACTGGGTGTGGATGCCGCCGTGGGGCCCGGAGAAGATCACCGAAGACGGTCGCGAGCAGCTTCGCGCTCTCGGCTTCACCGTCTGACACACGAAACCCCTCTCTCGCTTGGCGGGGGAGGGGTTTTTCGTCGCGCCAAGTGTATAACGGTCTATACGTCGCCGAGACTGGGCCAACGGCTTCGCCACCGAGGTGCCGCGCGAGTGGCGTACTAAACCAACCGAGACGTCGGAACCCGAGAATCAATCGATCGAACCGCGGTCGACCACCCATTGTGTTGACTGCCCGGTCGTTTCCGCGATCAACTCGAAGTCGCGGTCGTAGTGCAGCACTGTCGAAGTCCCGTTGTTCGGTCTCGATGAGCTCGAAGAGTCTCGCGGCACGATGGATGTCATCCCACTCCTGGGCGTTCCGCGCTGAAAATCCGAGCTCCAAGTCGGAGATCGCGCAGCGGGCGAGTTCCCGTGGCTCCAGCCGCAGAGAAACGACCTCGCGAACTTCCTTGCGCGCGAGGCGGGTCAGCACACTGCGGCGTTGACGGTGTCCTTGATCGTGCTGGTGCCCAGCTTGGAGCGCGCGGCCTCCAGGCCTCTCGTCGTCGACGTCGATCAGGCGTTTCATGCCGACGAGTACAGATGGGAGCGGGTATGTATCAGGCGCTCTGGTGTAGCGGCTGCGATGCGTGACGCTGCTCGGGCATGGCGCGGCGGCCACGGAGGATTTCGACGTGATCGGTGTCCGGGCGGCCCAGTACCCAGCTCGAACCCGGCACCGCCTTCGCGCGCTTCTTCAGCGGGGCCAGGCGCCGCGAGGCCTCGCGGTAGGACGAGATGGTCGACGTCGCGCACACCAGCGTCGCCAGCGACACCGTGACCGGCATGCCGTCGGCCGACCATGGGGTGTCCAGCAGCGCGGCGGCGATGGTGCCGATCTCGTCGACGTCGCAGGCGATGAGGAAATCGTCGCCGCCGACGTGGCTCACCGTCGTCTTCCGCAGCCGGGTCGCCAGATCGGTCAGCGTCCGGCCCAGTGCCCGGATGAGATCGTCGCCCGCCGCGAACCCGGCGTTGTCGTTGACCAGCTTGAACGAATCGACATCCAGCCAGGCCGTCACGAACGGCTCTCGGGCGGCGATCCGGCGGTCGATGTCGCGGGCCACCGACTCGGTGCCGGGCAGCCGGGTCAGCGGGTTGAGCGCGGCAGCCTCTTCGACCTTCGCCTCCGCCACCCCGCGCACGATCTCGGTCACCAGCACCACACCGATGCATCGCCCGCGTTCGTCGACCACCACGACATCGTCGCCGCTGCGGCCCCAGTCGGCGTCGGTGACCAGTTCCAGCAACTCCAGCGCGCCGGCGTCCGCGTCGATGACGTGCGGGGTATCCGCGAGCCGTGCGGCCGGGCGCCTGGCGTGCAATGCGTGCCCGTAGGGACCGGTGACCGCCACCAGGAACCGGCTCCGGTCGATCGACCACTGTGGACGGTCGTACTCGTCGACGCCGACGATGCCGGTCGGCTCGTCACCGGAGGCGAGCGCGGTGCGCACATCGTCACAGGTCGCCGTGTCGGGCAGGGTGCTCGCCGGGCGCAGGAAGTCCCGGACCCGCGGTGCTTCCCGGCGGCCCGGCGTCATCCGGTCACCAGGCTCGGGGGTCGCCGGGGTGAGCAGCTGCGACCAGTTGATCCCGTCGGCGGCCGGGGCGAACAGGTTGCCCTGGGCGATCCGGATCCCCAGCGTGCGGGCGGCGGTCAGCTGCGCCTCGGTCTCGATCCCAGTCGCGACGAGCCGGGCATTCGTGCGCGCCGTGTAGTGCAGCAGTGACTCCACGACGGCGACGGAAGCCGCGTCGTCGGGCAGCCCGCGCAGCACGGTGCGGTCGAGCTTGAGCACATCGGCGGGGGCCGCGGCCAGCAGCGCGAACGGCAGGTCGGCGCGGCCGAGACCGTCGAGTGCGAGCCGGAAACCCAGCTCACTGAGCCGGTGCAGGCCGGTCAGCAGTTGCTCCGGCCAGACCTGCGCGAACGGCGGGCCGATCTCCAGCACCACTTCGCGCGGGCGGCGGCGCACTTCCAGCAGCGCGTCGAGCAGCGGGCCGAACGCACCTTCCGGCGCGGCCGCGGTCGGCGCCGTGAGGTTCAGGTGCAGCGGCAGCAACGTCTCCTGGTCCGCCTCGGCCCGCACCGCGTCGGCCGCCAGCCCGATGTCGACCTCGGCGAGCCGGCGCTCGCGGTGGGCGCGGTCGAGCAGTTCGTGCACCGAGCACTGATCAGGACGGGCGAGTGCTTCGAGCGCGACGATGCCGCCGGTGTGCAGGCTGTACAACGGCTGGAAAGCGAACCGGACGGCATTCTCGGCTGCGCGCACGAAACCGATAATCGCCGGTCAGGGCGCCTTTCTCCAGAGTCGTCGACTGATGTTCACCCTGGCGTCGCCAGAGTTACCCGCAACGCTCGTGGCGGACGCCCCGTTCCCAGCATGCGGGACGGACTACCTTGCGCCGACCGCTCCCCTCCACCACCCTCAACGGAGACGCTGCGCGTCGCTAGATTGGATAGGTGGATCGCGATCTCCGGACCCAGCGGCGGGACGACGCGGCGGAATCGGCGTGGCCGGACCTGGCGGATGGCAACCCCTTCCGCGCCGACCGGGACCGGATCGTGGCTTCCCCGTTCTTCGCCCGCCTCGGCGGGGTCACCCAGGTCGTCAGCGCCGCCGGGTCCGGGTTGCTGCACAACCGGCTCACGCACTCCCTCAAGGTCGCCCAGGTCGCGCGCGCGATCAGTGACCGGCTGCTGAGCGCACCCGACGCGGCGGAGCTCATCGGCAAGTTCGGCGGCCTCGACCCGGACGTCGCCGAGGCCGCGGCGCTCGCGCACGATCTGGGGCACCCGCCGTTCGGGCATCTCGGCGAGCAGGTGCTCGACCGGATCGCGCGCCACCGGTTCGGCCTCGCCGACGGGTTCGAGGGCAACGCGCAGACCTTTCGCATCCTGACCACCACCGACGTGCGCGGCCCGTCCGCGATCGGGCTCGATCTGACCGCGGCGGTGCGGGCGGCGGTCCTGAAGTACCCGTGGACCAGGTTGCACCGGCCCGACCCGCATCCGCGGACGATGCCGAACCCGCCGCGCGGCGCCGCCGAACCTCCCGGCGCGCCCGGCACCGGATCGGCCAAGTTCTGTGCCTACAGCAGCGAAATCGACGACATGGTGCAGGCGCGCGAACCCTACGCCGTGGTGCTCGAGCCGTGGCAGCAGACGATCGAGGCCTCCGTGATGGACACCGCGGACGACATCGCCTACGCCATCCACGACATCCAGGATTTCCACCGCATCGGCGTGCTGCAGCACGCGCCGGTCGCCACCGAGCTCGGCCAGTGGCTCGAGCACGCGCTCGAACTGGCCACAATGGACAGTGCCACGCTTGCGGCGCAGACGCGGCGGCCCGGGCGTTCGCTCGAACTGCTGCGCCGCCGGATGCACGTGCGGGACTCGTGGATCGTCGACGACGACGCGTTCGCCGACGCGGTCGCGCGGGTGCGCACCGAGCTCGTCGACGGCCTGCTGGCCGACGGGTTCGACGGCTCGATCGAGGCGGAACAGGCCACCGCCGCGTTCTCCGCGCGCTGGACCACGAGGCTGGTCGGCGGCATGGTCGTGCTGGAGTCGCCCAGCACCCGCTCCGGGCATGTCACGCTCCGTGCGGCGCAGTGGCACGAAGTGGCCGTGCTCAAGTTCGTGCACCGCCGGTTCGTCCTGCTGCGCCCGGAACTCGCACTGCACCAGCGTGGCCAGGCGAGCCTGATCACCACGCTCGTGGACGCGCTCGACGCGTGGGTAGGCGACCGTGACGAGGAGTCACGGCTGCCGCGCCGGCTGCACGACCTCGTCGAGCTGGCGCACACGGAGTTCAGCGAGCTGGCGGCCACCGCACCGGAACTGCTGGTGGGCGCGACCGGCGAACGCGTCGAAGGGCAGGACGCGGTGCAGGGCCTCGCCCGTGGGCGTGCGGTGATCGACTTCGTGTCCTCGCTCACCGACCGGCAGGCGGCCTCGTTGCTCGACGCGCTGTCGGGCCGCTCGTCGCAGCCGTGGTCGGACTCGTTCGTCCTGTGAGCAAGTCGGAGAAAACGGCGGGCGTTTGATCGCTACACTGGACGCATGGGGTTCCGGGAGATTCTCAGGGAGTAGCGCCGCGCGCCGCATTCCGCCTGCCCTCGTCCGCCCCCGTTCCCGGGAGTTTCCTTGATCACGGCCACTGGCCTCGAGCTGCGCGCCGGTTCGCGCATCCTGCTCGCCGGCACCACACTGCGCATCCAGCCCGGCGACCGGATCGGCCTCGTCGGCCGTAACGGCGCCGGCAAGACGACCACACTGAAAGTGCTGGCCGGGGAAGGCCAGCCCTACGGCGGCGACGTCCGGCACGGCAGCGAAATCGGTTACCTGCCACAGGATCCGCGCGAAGGTGACCTTTCCGTCACCGCCAAGGACCGGGTGCTGTCCGCGCGCGGCCTCGACACTTTGTTGCGGGACATGGAAAAGGCGCAGACCGCCATGTCCGAATTGGTCGATGACGACGCGCGGGACAAGGCGATCCGCAAGTACGGCAGGCTCGAAGAACGCTTCGCCGCGCTGGGCGGGTACGCCGCGGAGAGCGATGCCGCCCGGATCTGCGCGAATCTCGGCCTGGCCGAACGGGTTCTCGCCCAGCCACTGAGCACTTTGTCCGGTGGGCAACGGCGCCGTGTGGAACTGGCGCGCATCCTGTTCGCCGCGTCCGATGTGGGCGCCTCCGGCCGGTCGGACACGATCCTGCTGCTGGACGAGCCGACGAACCACCTCGACGCGGACTCGATCAACTGGCTGCGTGGTTTTCTCAAATCCCACGAGGGTGGGCTCGTCGTGATCAGTCACGATGTCGAGCTGCTCGACGAAGTGGTGAACAAGGTGTGGTTCCTCGACGCGACGCGCGGCGAACTCGACCACTACAACATGAACTGGAAGCGTTACCTCGACGCGCGTGCCACCGATGAAAAGCGCCGCCGCCGGGAACGCGCGAACGCCGAGAAAAAGGCGTCGGCTCTGCAACAGCAGGCGGCGAAGCTCGGTGCGAAGGCGACCAAGGCGGTCGCGGCGAAGAACATGGCGCGTCGCGCGGAGCAGATGCTGGCCAATCTGGACGAAACGCGGCACGCCGACAAGGTCGCGCACATCAAGTTCCCCGCGCCCGCGTCGTGCGGGCGCACCCCGCTCACCGCGTCGGGACTGTCCAAATCGTACGGTTCACTGGAGATCTTCACCGGGGTCGATCTCGCGATCGACCGTGGCTCCAAGGTGGTCGTGCTCGGGCTCAACGGCGCGGGCAAAACGACGCTATTGCGGTTGCTGGGCGGAATGGAACGGCCCGACACCGGAGAAGTGGAGCCGGGACACGGACTGCGCCTGGGTTATTACGCGCAGGAACACGAGACGCTGGATCACGAGGCGAGCGTGTGGGAGAACATCCGCCATCTCGCCCCGGACACCGGCGCACAGGAACTGCGCAACCTGCTCGGCTCGTTCCTGTTCACCGGTGAGCAGCTCGACCAGAGCGCGGGCACCCTTTCCGGCGGTGAGAAGACGCGGCTCGCCCTCGCCGGCCTGGTGTCCAGCGCGGCGAACGTGTTGCTGCTGGACGAACCCACCAACAACCTCGATCCGGCCAGCCGCGAACAGGTGCTGAACGCGTTGCGCAGCTACACCGGCGCGGTCGTGCTCGTCACCCACGACCCGGGTGCGGTCGAGGCACTCGAGCCGGAACGCGTGATTCTGCTGCCCGACGGCACCGAGGATCACTGGTCCGCCGATTACCTGGAACTGGTCCAGCTGGCGTGAGCTCCGGTGGTGACGAGCCGCCAACAAATAAGCTCATCCGGTGAATATGGGGCACAGGGTGTTTAGTTGTCATAGGCAACCACACCGAAATGGCCCAATATCGTCTGCATCCGCGGATTTTTTCGCTTACCGCCTGGCATTCCGCGTCCCGGTGTTCGATCATTGCGAGTGCAGGGCCGCCGACGGCCCCGGACACTGTCGTAGGAAGGCGGAAAGACGTGGCTGACCTCAAGAAGGGCGCGCGGATCACCGGCAACACGCGCGACAAGCTGGCCGCTGACCTGAAGAAGAAATACGAGAAGGGCGCCAGCATTCGCGCCCTCGCGGAGTCGACCGGACGCTCGTACGGTTTTGTACACCGCGTGCTTTCCGAATCGGGTGTGCAGTTGCGCGGCCGCGGCGGCGCTACTCGCGTGAAGAAGAAGTAACAGAACTCCGAAAACTTTCCCGGCCTTCCGCACGGTGGAAACACATCGCCGCGCCCAGAAGCACAAGCGGATACACGAGGTAACCGTAACGTGTGGCCGGAGTCAACAACGTGAACGCACCGAGCCCCACGGCGGTCTGGACCATCGCGGCGGAGCCGGTGACGGGCGGGCGGCGCAGCAACCAGATCATGATCATGATCGCGGCCGCGCCCAGAAGCACGAATGCCAGAATTCTCCCCGCAGGCCCGGTGCTCGCGATGAGGTAACCGGGCAACGGACTGGCGGCGGGTGAGGTCACCACGCCCAGCCCGGCCGGGAACCGGATGACGTGCTCGATGAACGCCGCCGGATTCACCAGCAGCACGGGCACGGTCAGCAGTGCCCCGGCGATGATCAGCGTGCCGAGAAACAGGGCCAGCGCTCTGGCTCCCAGCCGCGCCGTCACCAGCACGGCCAGCACCACCGCCGCCGGTGCGACGATGAGCTTGGCACTGATCACGGCGGCCAGCACGATCGCCGAGGCCACCGGACGATCCCGTACGGCCAGCGCGCCGGAGACCAGCAGCAGTCCGACGATCGCCAGATCCGGTCCGGCGACCGACCAGGTGAGCGTGGTCAGCGGACAGGCCACGGCGAGCTGGATCGCGCGCACGGGCACCCGCGGGTTGCCCATGAGCCGCAACGTGAGCCAGACGCAGACGCACGCGGTGAGCGCGAAAACCAGCCGGGCGTCGGTGAGCACGTCGGCCACCGGGTTGCCGCCGAACAACGCGCGCGGGAGGCCGAACAAGGCCATCACCGGGCCGTAGGGCGTGTAGTCGTTGACCTCCGGCGGGCGGCCGAGCGCGGTGACGTCCACATAGGGCGTTCCGTGGTGCAGCAGCAAGTCCGCGGACCGCTCGATCACCCACACCTCGGGCTGCGCGCTCCACGAGTACGGGGTGATCAGCCAGTCCACTCCGGTCAGTCGCCGCACCACGAGCACCGCGAGCGGCACCAGCATCGCGAACACGACGATCGCGGCCAGGCCGAGGCGTCGCGAATACCAGAGACCGGGCCGGCGCGGCTGCGTCCACAGCCACACCGTGTGCACGGCCGCGAGCCCGTAGCCGATCGCGGCGAACCAGCCCCACATCCGGAACCCGTAGAACTCCGAGACGGCCGCGCTCGCCACCGCATAGGCCAGGCAGCCGAGGTAGAAGAGCAAGTCCAGCCCCAGCGGCGAAACCCGCGGCCGGGTGCGGGTGCGCGGTGAGTCCAGCGCTTCGACACCCATGACCAGCTAGATTACAGGCAGGCCCAGGGAACCCTCACGATGTATCCATCGTGCTACCGGGCGTGTTGCTGTTAACATCGCCGCGCGGTTCTGGGGGCGGTGGTGAGGCCCCGGGGCCACCTGCGGTTGGGGTTTTGCCTGACGCTCGCGGTCGTGGGGATCGTTCTGTTCGGTCTGCTTGTCATTACGGGAAGCTTGTACCGCGATGACGCGTTGTCCAGGTCATTCGTGGCTCAGAGGTGAAGTAATGTCGAGATTCCGAAATGAGGCGCCGTGGACAACACGTGGTTGTTGCTGAGCTCGGCGATGCGCCGCAAGGACATGCCCCACGGGCTGACCCCCGGCACGGTTTCCCGCGTCGCCCGGTTTGCCCGGCCCTACTGGAAGAATCTCGCGATCTTCCTGGTGCTGACCGTGATCTCCGCGGTCATCGCGGTGACCACCCCGCTGCTCGCCGGCAAGGTCGTCAACACGATCGTCGGCGGTCATCAGGCCGGGGTGGTCGTCATGCTGGCGGTACTCGTCGCGGTGCTCGCGGTCGCGGACGCCGGGTTCGGGCTCATCGAGCGGTGGCAGTCCGCGCGCATCGGGGAAGGGCTGATCCTCGACCTGCGCCGCGCGGTGTTCGAGCACGTGCAGCGGATGCCGATCGCGTTCTTCACCCGCACCAGGACCGGCGCGCTGGTCAGCCGCCTCAACAACGACGTCATCGGCGCCCAGCGCACGTTCACCGCGACCCTGTCGGGCCTGGTCACCAACGTGATCCAGCTGGTGCTCTCGCTCGGGGTGATGCTGACGCTGTCCTGGCAGGTCACCGTGCTCGCGCTGGTGCTGCTGCCGGTGTTCGTGCTGCCGGCACGGCGGATGGGCCGGCGGATGGCCGACCTGCAGCGTGAATCGGCGCAGCTGAACGCGGGCATGACGACGCAGATGACCGAGCGGTTTTCCGCGCCCGGCGCGACGCTGGTGAAACTGTTCGGCCGCCCGCAGGCCGAGGTCGCCGAGTTCGGCGAACGCGCCGGGCGGGTGCGCGACATCGGCGTGCGCACGGCGATGCTGACCCGCTGGTTCATGACCAGCCTGACGCTGGTGTCGGCGCTCGCGCAGGCGCTGGTCTACGGCCTCGGCGGGTGGCTGGCCATCACCGGGCAGCTGCAGCCGGGCACGGTCGTGGCGCTGGCGCTGCTGCTGACCAGGTTGTACAGCCCGCTCACCGCGCTCGCGAACGTCCGGGTCGACGTGATGACCGCGCTCGTGTCGTTCGAGCGGATCTTCGAGGTGCTCGACCTGCGGCCGATGATCACCGAGAAGCCGGGCGCGCGTGCCGTCCCGGCCGGCGGGGTGACGGTGGAGTTCGACGACGTCCGGTTCGGCTATCCGGCGGCGGACCGGTTCTCCCTCGCCTCGCTGGAAGATGTGTCCACATTGGATACCCGGGGTGGTGAGGAAGTGTTGCACGGCATCAGTTTCCGTGCCGAGGCCGGGCAGATGGTTGCGCTCGTCGGGTCGTCGGGGGCGGGCAAGTCGACCATCGCGACCCTGCTGCCACGCCTGTACGACGTCGATTCCGGCGCGATCCGGCTGTCCGATGTGGACGTCCGGGAGCTGAGCTTCGCCTCGATCCGCGAGACCATCGGGGTCGTGACGCAGGACGGGCACTTGTTTCACGACACGATCAGGGCGAATCTCGACTACGCGCGCCCCGGCGCCTCCGACGACGACATCTGGGACGCGCTGGAGCAGGCCCGGCTCGCCGAACTGGTCCGGACCCTTCCGGACGGGCTGGACACGGTGGTGGGGGAGCGGGGTTACCGGCTTTCCGGCGGGGAACGTCAGCGGCTCACGATCGCACGCCTGCTGCTCGCCGGGCCACGGGTGATCGTGCTCGACGAGGCGACCGCGCACCTGGACTCGGAGTCCGAAGTCGCGGTCAGCGAGGCGCTCACCCACGCACTCGCCGGGCGGACGGCGCTGGTCATCGCGCACCGGCTGTCCACCGTGCGCGCCGCGGACCAGATCCTCGTGGTCGAAGGCGGCGAAATCACCGAACGCGGCACGCACGAACAGCTGCTCGCCGCAGAAGGCCGCTACGCCGAGCTGTACCACACCCAATTCGCCGACGAGCCCGCCGCGGCGGCGTAGCGCCTGCCGGCCGCTGGTCCAGAATCACGGGCGGAACCTGCCTGGGGGAGAGGAACACTGACGTGACGGACATGTCGGCCGGGGATGCGCCGCGCACCGCTGAAGACTGGCGTGGCTACCTTGGCGAGTACGGCGCGGTGTATGTGCGGACCGCGAACGAGTACCAACGCTCCAGCCTGACCACCGAGCAGATCGAGAGCCACTGGCTGGGCGCGGAGCCCGCGGACGAGCAGACCATCGCAGCCGCCGAGCAGCGCCTGGGTATCCGGTTCCCGCCCAGCCTGCGGGTCTTCCTGACCGTCACCGACGGCTGGCAGGGTCTCGGCGGGTGGGTCCACGAGATCAGTCCGTGTGCCGAGCTGGACTGGCTGCGCAACACCGGCACCGGCGAGGAGCTGATCGACATCTACGCCGAAGTGGAGCAGGAGGAAGGCGAGCCCAGCGAGCTGCTCGCGTTGTTCCGGCGGGCCCTGGTGATCGCCGGCGGCGAGGATTTGTGGCTGCTCGATCCCGCCGAGATTCAGCCGGACGGCGAGTGGACCGCCTACGAGTTCGCGCCCAAATACGGGGAAGCCGAGGAGTACCCGGGCTTTGCCGAGCTGTTCCACGCGAGCAAGGAGCTGATGATCAGCCTCGCCGAAACCGGCGATCAGTGACGTTCACTTGACCTGCTTCAGGGCCCAGTCGGCCCAATCGCGGTACATCTGCGCGTACCGTTTGCCCCACTCCAGCACCAGGCGGCCGTAGACCGACCGGTTGCTGTCGGTCCAGTTGATCGAAGACTCCAGCTCCATCAGCTCCTTCTCGCGCTCCCGCGCCGTCCGCGCCATCGTCGCGAGGTAGCCGCGCGCCTGCTCCCGTGAGACCGAGCCGAGGAAGTAGACACGCAACAAGTTCTCGCTGCGCGGCGCGCGCCCCGGCTCGACTTCGATCAGCCAGTGCCGCAGTTCCTTGAGTCCGGCGTCGGTGATCTCGTACTCCTTGCGCCCGCGCGGGCCCTCGGCGTGGACCCTGATCATGCCCGCATTCTCCAGTTTGCCGAGTTCGCCGTAGAGCTGGCTCTGCGTCGCCGGCCACACGTTGGCCATCGCCTGCTCGAATCGTTTGAGCAGGTCGTAGCCACTCCCGGGGCTATCGGCCAGCATCCCGAGTGCCGCATGTCGAAGGCTCATGACTCCAGGATGACATTCCAGTATTGACATGTCCAATCACGACGTTCTAGTTTCGACATGTCACAACTGGAACGTCGGGGAAAGGTCCGTCGTGAACTATCTGAAGAGTTTTCTCCCGTGGATCGCGTTCGCCGTGGTCGCGACCCAGTTCGACTGGCGCTGGGCCGGTCTGACCGGCCTCGTCATCTCGGTCGGGGTGCTGCTGCGCGCGCGCAGCGAAGGCCGCAAGCCGGACGCGCTGATCATCGAGTGGAGCGGACTCGCCTTCTTCGTCGTCCTCACCGCGATCGCGTTCAGCGTTCCGGCGTCACCGCTGAAGAACTACACCGGGGCGCTCACCGAGCTGTGGCTGGCGGTCACCGCCTGGGGCTCGATCCTGATCGGCCGGCCGTTCACCCTCGGCATCGCCCGCATGATGACCCCGCCGGAGTCGTGGGAAAACCCGCTGTTCAAGCGCGTCAACCTGCTCGTCACGCTGGTGTGGGCCATCAGTTTCACCGTCGGCGGCGTCGCCGGTATCGCGCTGCTGAACTACGCACCGCACGCCACCTTCGCGCTGATCGCGCTCAAGGTCCTCGGCTTCGGCGTTCCCGCCGTCTTCACCGTCCAGTACCCGCGCGCCGTCCGCGCCCGTATCCAGAAAGCAGGCTGACATGGCCACCACCGACTTCCACCTGAGCGGCGTCTACGCCCCCGTCCACGACGAGCTGACCGAGTTCGACCTCCCGGTGACCGGCGCGCTGCCGCCCGAACTGGTCGGCTGGTACCTGCGCAACGGCCCGAACCCCCGCGAGAGCAGCGCCCACTGGTTCAACGGCGACGGCATGGTCCACGGCATCCGCCTCGAGAACGGCCGCGCCGCCTGGTACCGGAACCGTTGGGTACGCACCGAAAGCTTCGGCAAGTCCGAACACCCGATGTACAACGCCGACGGCACGCGGAACCTGCACAACAGCGTCGCGAACACGCACGTCGTGAACCACGCCGGCCGCACGCTCGCGCTCGTCGAATCGTCGCTGCCCTACGAGATCACCACCGACCTGGAGACCGTCGGCGCGTACGACTTCGACGGCGAGCTGGCCGACTCGATGACCGCGCACCCGAAGATCTGCCCCACGACCGGGGAACTGCACTTCTTCGGCTACGGCAGCATCACCACGCCGCACGTCAGCTACTACCGCGCCGACGCGGCCGGGAAGCTGGTCGTCAAGCAGCCGATCGATGTGCCGGGCCTGACGATGATGCACGACTTCGCGCTGACCGCCGACCACGTCGTGTTCTACGACCTGCCCGTGGTGTTCGACAAGACCTCGGTCGGCAAGGGCATGCCGTTCCAGTGGGACGCGAGCTACGGCGCCCGCCTCGGCGTGCTGCGCCGGGACCGCCCCGAGGCCGGCGTGCGCTGGATAGAGATCGACCCCTGCTACGTATTCCACACACTCAACGCGTTCGACGCGCCGGACGGCCGGATCGTGGTGCAGGTCATGCGCTACGACCACCTGTGGTGGGCCGGCCACGCGGATCCCGCCTCGTCGCTGTGGCGCTGGACGATCGACCCCGCCGCCGGGACGGTGACCGAGGAGCAGCTCGACGACATGCCGGGCGAGTTCCCCCGCGTCGACGACCGGTTCGCCGGGTCCGATGTGCGGTTCGGGCACATGACGTCGGTGGACCACAACCTGGTGCGCCGCTATGACCTGCACGCGAACACCACGACCGAGCACCACTTCGGCGAAGGACACATCCCCGGCGAAGCGGTGTTCGTCCCGGCGGAGCACGGCGAGGGCTGGCTGCTCACCTACGTCTACGACACCGCCGAGGACCGAAGCGACCTCGTCGTGCTCGACGCCGGGAACGTCGCCGCGGCGCCGGTGGCCACGGTGCACCTCCCGCAGCGCGTTCCCTTCGGCTTCCACGGAAACTGGCTGCCCGAAGGCTGAGCCGGCCCGCGATCCCCGGCGGCGAAGGTCAGTTCATGATCACGCTGTCGGGGATCTGCGCGTCTCCACGGAGGGCGTCGAACAGCTGCTTCGATTTCGCCTTGTCCCAGTTCTCCGCCGACGCCGAGGTCACCGGCACGGTCGTGGTGATCACGCCGCCGTCCGAGATGCCGCGCATCGACCAGGCCATGGCGAGCATGTTCTGCAGGTGATCGCCCGAATCCATGGTCAGCGCGTCCGGGGCCGAAGACAGCAGCGGGAAGAAGTGGAACGGGTTGAGCAGCGTGCCCGGTGTCGCGATCTGGCTCACCAGCGCGCCGATGAACTTCCGCTGGTTCTCCACCCGGTCCAGGTCCGACCGCGGCGTCGCGTCACTGTGCCGCATCCGCACGAAGCCCAGCGCGTGCGCGCCGTCGAGGGTCTGGCAGCCCGCGGGGATCGTGATGTTGGTGAAGTCGTCGTGCATCTGCTTGTCGATGCACATGTCGACGCCGCCGATCGCGTCCACGATGTTCGCGAACCCGCCGAACCCGATCTCCGCGTAGTGATCCATGCGCAGGCCGGTCGCCTGCTCGACCGTCTTCACCAGCAGCTGCGGCCCGCCGATGGAGAACGCCGAGTTGATCTTGCCGCGGCCATGGCCGGGAATGGCGACCTGCGAGTCGCGCGGCAGGCTCAGCAGCGTCGGTTTCGTGTCGTTGTCGGGAAGGTGCGCGACCATGATCGTGTCGGTGCGTGAACCGCCGCCCGCCGCGGCGCTGTCCCCGGTGGCCAGCTGCTGCTCCTGTTCGGGGGTGAGCCCGTCACGGCTGTCCGAGCCGACGATGAGCCAGTTCGTGCCCGACGCCGCGGCCGGGCGGCCGTTGTAGTCCGCCAGCGCCTCGACCCGGTTGATGGAGCTGTCCAGGTAGATCCACATGCCGGCGAGGAACACCACGAACAGGATCACCAGCGTCAGCAGGATCTTGCCCGGACCGAACCGGCGCTTGCGGCGGCGCGGGGGCTGCGGCTGCCAGTCGTCGTACGGCTGCTGGCTGGGCGGCACCGGCGGCGGCCCAGCCGGTGGCTGTGGCATCTGCCGTGTGGCGCGTTGCTCCTGAGAAGGCAGCGGCATCATCTGTGCCCGCTGATGCTCGCGGGGGCCGCGCGGCCGCCGGGAGCCGCCGTAGTCACCGCCGTAGCTCATGCGTCTCTCACCCGTCCCCGATCTCGGTTCGCGGCTCCCTAGTGAACAGCAAACCTTCGCAGAAGGGACGTGTGACTCCCCGAAAGGGTTGTGCGGTGCCTACCGTGGTATCCGTAACCGCTGGTCGGGCTCGCGTGCCCACACCGCGAGCGGCGCCACACCCCGTGCGTCCAGCACGAACTCGCGGACCAGCCGGTGCCAGGTGAACGCGCGCAGCAGCATTGCGTGGGTTTCGCCCCGCACCTCGAACCGTGCCAGCCGGTCCGCGACCGAGCTCGCTCGCGCGGCGTAGGCGTAAGACTCCCCGGGGTCGATGATCCAGTCGAACCTGCCGTGCGCGATGAGCACAGTGCGTTCCTTCACCGGCTCGACCAGTTCACCGCGCGGCGTCCACGGCGCGAGCGCGCAGACCGCGGTCACCGCCGGATCGTCGGCGACGCGCAACGCCACCCGCCCGCCCATCGAGTGCCCGACAAGGAAAACCGGCGCGTCCGGACGTTCCTCGTGGATGCGCGCCAGCGCCTCACGCGCGTCCGCGACAGGGTGCTCTTCGGGGTCGTTCCAGCCACGGACCCGGTTACGCAGCAAGCGGACCTCGACGCCGTGCCGCGCGCTCGCGGCCGACAGCGCACGAGCCAGCGGCACCATGCGCAGGTAGGCCAGACCCCACGGCGGCACCGCGGCCAGCCCGTGCTCGGCGCCGCCGTGCAAGACCAGCGTCACCGCGTGGACTGGACCACTCGCGGGCCAGGTTCGCAGTACAGGAACGTCGTGCATTCTCGCTCGCCAGCCCCTCGCCCGACCGCCACCCCCATGGACACGCTTCGCGTGGCTAATCTACCCAGGTGATAGAAGATCTGGTGACGGAGGCGGTCCGCACCGCCGAGGCGAACAACGCCGGACAGGTCGCGCGGGCCGCCGAACTGGTGGTCAAGAGCCTGCGCGCGGATGGGTTGATCTTCACCGCGGGTGCGGGCCACTCGCTGGCCGCCGTGGCGGAGACGTTCTACCGGGCCGGGGGGCTGGCCTGTGTGTATCCGCTCTACCACCAGCAGCTGCTGCCGCTGCACGGCGCGCAGGCGAGCACGAGTGCCGAGCGGCGCAGCGGGCTGGCTGCCGAGGTGCTGGCGGACAAGCCGCTCGGCCCCGACGACGTGCTGGTCGTGTTCTCCACCTCCGGCGTGAACCCGTACCCGGTCGAACTCGCGCGGGCCGCGCGCGTGGCGGGGGTGCCGGTGATCGCGGTCAGCTCACGGGAGTCGGTGGCCGCGGCGCCCCGGCGTGCCGGCAGCACGCTCATCGAGGAGGCCGACGTCGTACTCGACACCGGTGTCCGCCCCGGCGACGCCAGCTTCCCGGCCGGCGAGCCTCGAACGGCCGCGCTGTCGACGATTCTCAACGCGTACCTGTGGAATTCGGTGCTGGCCAAGGTGATCACGCTCGCCGAAGACGCGCCGCTGTGGCGCAGCTCCAACGTCGAGGGCGGCGACGAGGCGAACGCGTCGTTGTTCGAGCACTACCGGTCCCGGATTCCCGCGCTGGCTTGATCGGGCCGGATCGGTGCTGTGCTGTTGGTTACCGATCCGGCGGCAGTCACGGCGGAGACGGGTGTCTGCGGGCTGGTGGGCTGCGGACCGTACCGCCTCCTTTCGGCCGGATCGGTGCTGTGCTGTTGGTTTACCGATCCGGCGGCAGTCACGGCGGAGACGGGTGTCTGCGGGCTGGTGGGCTGCGGACCGTACCGCCTCCTTTCGGCCGGATCGGTAAATGCGGTGCGGGCGGGCGGTGGCGTCGGGCAGCATCGGGGTATGGAGCCCGCACCCGAGCTGTCCGATGGCGAGGTCCGGCTTCGCCGGTGGCGCACCGCGGACGCGGCGGCGATGCACCGCGCGGTGAACGAGTCGCTGGACCATCTGGCGCCGTTCATGCCGTGGGCCGTGGGTGGGTACAGCGAGGCCGACGCCGTGCTGTTCCTGACCGCGGCCCGGCGCGAGTGGCGTGCCGGTGAGGCGTTCTCGTACGCCATCGTGAGCGCGGGGGACGAGATCATGGGCTCGTGCAGCCTGATGACGCGGATCGGCGAAGGCGGGCTGGAGATCGGCTACTGGGTCGGAAAGCCCTACACGGGGCGGGGTCTGGCCACCCGGGCGGCGGCGCTGCTGACGGTGGAGGCGTTCCGGATCGGCGCCGCCAGGGTGGAAATCCGGCACGACGCGGCGAACGAGCGCAGTGGTCTGATCCCGGCCCGGCTGGGCTTCACCCGCGTCGCATCGCGTCCGGCGGAACTCCCGGGCGGCACGGCGAGCACCGGCACCCACATCTTCTGGCGGCTCATGGCACCAGGCAGCTGATACCGAGACGGGCCCCGCGCCCGCCGTCAAGGCACCGGGGTCGGCCGGCTACACCTGGCCGTTGTCGATCAGCTCGTCGACCTCGTCATCGGTGACCGAGGTCGCGATGTACGGGCCGCGGACGGCGATCACGCCGTGCGCGCGTAGCCGGTCCGCTTGTTCGGCACTCGTCACGCCTTCGGCGCCGATCCGCAGGTTCAGCTCGCGCGCTCGTGCGATGAGCTGGTCGAGGTGCCGGGCGGCGGCCGGGTCCTCGCCGTCGGCGATGGCGTCAACCACCGCGCCGGCCAGGATCACGTGCTGCACCTTCAACCCGTGCCGCGGGATCAGCTCCAGATCCGCCGACCCACTGACCGCCAGCACCAGTTTCGCGCCCAGCTCCGACAACACCGACAGCGACTCCAGCACCTCCCCACGCGGGTCCAGGATCGACTCACTGTCGGTGCACAGGCGCAGCGCCTGCGCGGGCAGCCCGTGGCGGTCCAGCTGGTCCTTCACCAAGCGCACCAGATCGGGGTCGATCGCAAGCCGCCGCGGCAGCCTTACGCACACCTCCGGCGCAGCCTCGCCGTAGCGTTTGCGCCACCGGGCCGCCTCCGCGAGCGACCGGGTGAGCAGCCACTTGCCGAGCGGGATCGTCATCCCCGTGACGTCGGCCAGCGGATAGAACTCGTCGGAGTCCAGCACGCCCTGCTCGCGATGGTGCCAGCGCAAACCCGCGTTGACGGCCGCGATCCGGCGGTCGGCGAGCCGCATCGTGGGCTGGTAGATCAGCGAGAACTGGCCGTTCTCCAGCGCGCCGGCGATTTCCGCGCCGAGCCGGTAGCGGGCCCGGTCACGCGCGTCGAGCTCCGGGTCGAACAGCATCCACTGCGCCTTGCCGGCCTCCTTCGCCCGGTGCAGGGCGATTTCGGCCGCGCGTTGCAGGTCCTCGGGCCCGCCGTCGGTGACGTCACGGACCACGATGCCGGCACTCGCGCTGACTCCGATGCCCAGCTCGTCGACGTAGATCGGCTCGCCGAGGTCCTCCAGCGCCCGCTCCACGAGGTCGATCACGTCGCGGGTGTTCAGCTTGCCGCGCACCAGGATGCCGAACCCGTCCCCGGACAGCCGCGCCACCAGCGTGTCCTGCCCGGCGAACACGTCGTTGAGCTTGTGCGCGACCCCGCGCAGCACCTTGTCCCCGACGCCGGCGCCGAGCCCGTCGTTGATCACCTTGAACCCGTCGATGTCCAGGTACACCAAGGCGATCTGGTCCCGCGCGGCCGGGTTGAGCGCGGCTTCGAGCATCGTCTTGAACCGGGAGCCGTTGGACAGTCCGGTCAGCGGATCGTGCACGCTCTGGTGCCGCAGCGTCTCCTGCAGGGAGTGGATCTCGTTCGCGTCCAGCACCATCAGTACCGGGTACACCGAGCCGGGGCGGTCGCCGGGCAGCGCCGCGATCGTGATGTCGGCCCACGTCCCGGCGGTGTCGGCATGGGCCAGCTGGACGCGTTCCCGGTACTCCTCGAGCTCGGTCTCGGCCAGTTCCTCGAGGCCGGTCCGCAGCCGCTCGGCATCGCGGCGGGAGAAGCCGAGTTCGGTGAGATGCCGCCCGCGCAGGTCCTCCGGTTTCTGCCCGAGGAACTCGCCGAACGCGGTGTTGACCTCGACGATTTCGCCGGAGGGGCCGGCCAGTGCGATACCCATGGGGGAGGTGGCGTAGAGCGTGGTGAACCGCCGGATGGCCGCTTCCCGCCCGGGGTCGGCCTTCGTGGCGTCGCAGGCGATCTCGCGCACGAGCGTTTCGAGGCGCTCGGCCGGCAGCGCTACCCCATCCGTGTCGGCGAGCCGTGCGGCCCAGTGCCGCACGAACTCCGCCAATCCTGGCGCCCCACCAGGTTCCGGCACGCTTCACCTCTTGTCGTACGGAAAACAGCCAGGTCAGCCCCGGCGGGAGCGTGCACACGCGGCCCGTCGGTCCGGTACCTACCCGGAGTGATGTCACGCCATCACCTGGGGCTGGCACTGTCTACCGGCTGAACGAGTGGTGATCAGTGTAAACGTCGTTACTTTTCGTGACCATTCAGGTTGCCGCGCAGGAACGCGCCCGGACGCGGTTCGCCCATTTCAGCACAGGCTATCTGCTCCGGGTAAGACTCACGGGGAGGCCGTCGACGGGCACGGGCAGTGACACGTAGTCCCATCGCAGCCGGTAGCCGGCCGGGACGGACCACCGGTACGCGCGCAGCATCTCGTGCAGCAGCGCCTTGACCTCGAACAGGCCGAAATGCAGCCCGATGCACTTGTGCACCCCGCCCCCGAACGGCATCCACGCGTAGCGGTGTGACTTGTCCTCGCGGCGCCCCTCGGCGAAGCGCTCGGGGTCGAAGGCGCGCGGGTCGGTCCAGTGCCCGGGGGAGTAGTGGTTGGTGTTCGGCGAGATTGTCACGAGCGTGCCGGCTGGGACGTAGTGGCCGAGCACGTCGACGTCCTTGACGGCCATGCGCGGGAGCGACGGGACGGGCGCGGTGAGCCGCAGCGACTCCTTGATCACAAGGTCCAGGGTTTCCAGCCGGTCCAGCGCCGCCAGGTCCGGCAGCTCGTCGCCGAGGGCGAGGGACTCCTCGCGCGCCCGTTCCTGCCATTGCGGGTGTTTGGCCAGGTGGTAGGCGACCGCGGTGGCCGTGATCGTGCTGGTGTCGTGTGCGGCCATCATCAGGAAGATCATGTGGTTGACGACGTCGGCGTCGCTGAACCGTTCGCCGTCCTCACCGGTTGCGCGGCACAGCACGGAAAACAGGTCGTCACCGTCGGCCGCTCGCTTGGCGGGCAGGCTCTCCGTGAAGTAGCGCTCGAGGACCCGGCGCCCGGCGAGGCCCGCGGCCCAGCGTCCGCCCGGCACCGGGAGCCGCACCAGCGAAGTCGGGGCGCGAACGGAGTCGACGAACGCGCGGTTGATCCGCGCCGTGCCCGCGTCGCCGGGCATGGCCATGAAGACCCGCGTCGCGACGTCGAGGGTCAGTTGCTTGAGGGCCCAGTACAGCCGCGGCTGCTCCGGCCATCGTGCGACACCTTCACGCAGCACCGGCGCGAACTGCCGCGCGTAGCCGGTGAGCCGGTCCCGCGTGAAGGCCACCTGCATGATCCGCCGGTGCAGGTGGTGCTCGTCGAAGTCCAGCAGCATCAGACCGCGGTAGAAGAAGCGGTCGAGGAAGAACCGCCACGCCTCCTGCGAGAACGCCTTGTCCTTGTTCGCCAGTGCGACCTGGGTGGCCTCGGGGCCGGCCAGCATGACGAACCGCCGGCCGAAGATGCCCAGCCACGACACCGGGCCGTAGGTCTCGTACCGGTGCAGCGCGAAGTCCACACCGAACCGCATGGAGTCCAGCGTGTGCCCGAGCAGCGGGGCGCCCGCGTCACCGAGCACCGGTTTGAGGCCGCTGCCCGCTGGCGGGGTGGCGAACTCGCGGACCGGCCACCGTTTGGTCAGCCACCGCCGGTCCACGGCCCGGGGGAGGGGGATCGAGGTGAGCGGCGGGATCCGGTCTCTGATCGTCACGTCATCCAGGTTCCCGCCGCATGCCGGCGAGAACAAGCGGCGCAAAAACAATCATGCGCGCTTGATTTATCCGGATGCCGGTGTCACCCTCAGGAGTGAGGAGGCGAGCACCGTGGTGGACCTGCGACCAATCCTGGATGACCTCGCGGCGGAATGCCGCCGGCTCGACGACATCGTGGCCGGCCCGGACACGGACTGGGCCACGCCGACCCCGGCCGAGGGCTGGGCAATCGCCGACCAGATCGCACATCTGGCGTGGACGGACTCGAGGGCGCTGCTTTCGGTGCGCACGCCCGACGAGTTCGACGAGGAGATCAAGCGGGCGCTCCTCGGCGGCGAGGACTACGTCCACAACGAAGCGCTCGAATGGGGCCGGACACCGCGTGACGAGTTGCTCGCGCGCTGGCGTGCGGGGCGTGACGAGCTGGCGGCCGCGTTGCGGGAAGCGCCGCCGGGCGCCAAGTTCCCGTGGTACGGGCCGCCGATGAGCGCGGCGTCGATGGCGACCGCGCGGTTGATGGAGACGTGGGCGCACTCGCAGGACGTGCACGACGCGTTGGGGCTGCGGCACGAGCCCGGGACGGGCCTGCGGCAGATCGCGCGGTTCGGTGTGCGCACGCGGGACTTCGCGTTCTCCGTGCATTCGCTCGCCCCGCCCACCGAAGAGTTCCGGGTGGAATTGCGCGCCCCGGACGGGCAACTGTGGACGTACGGGCCCGAGGACGCCGCGCAGCGGGTGACCGGCAGCGCGCTCGACTTCTGTTTGGTGGTCACGCAGCGCCGCCATCTCGCGGACACCGACCTGGTCGCGACCGGGCCGGACGCGGAGGAATGGCTCCGGATAGCGCAGGCGTTCGCCGGGCAGCCCGGTGAAGGGCGGAAGCCGGGCCAGTTCGGATGAGCGTGCGCATCGGCAACGCTTCCGGTTTCTACGGCGACCGCTTCTCCGCCGTGCGCCAGATGCTGACCGGTGGCCCGCTCGACTACCTCACCGGGGATTACCTCGCCGAGCTGACCATGCTGATCCTCGGTCGCGACCGGCTCAAGGACGCTCATCGCGGCTACGCCAGAACATTCCTGCGCCAGCTCGAAGAAAACCTCGGTCTGGCCAAGGAAAAGGGCGTCAGGATCGTCACCAACGCGGGTGGCTTGAACCCGGCCGGGCTGGCCGGCGCGATCCGGGACCTGGCTTCGCGCCTCGGGCTCGACGTCGCCGTCGCGCAGGTGGAGGGTGACGACCTGCTCCCGCGCGCCGCCGAACTGGGTCTCGGAAATCCCTTGACAGCCAACGCTTATCTCGGCGCGTGGGGCATCGTCGAATGCCTGAACGCCGGTGCCGACGTCGTGGTGACCGGGCGCGTCACCGACGCGTCACTGGTCGTCGGGCCGGCCGCCGCGCACTACGGCTGGGGGCGCGGGGACTACGACGCGCTCGCCGGCGCGGTCGTTGCCGGGCACGTCGTCGAGTGCGGGGCGCAGGCCACCGGCGGCAACTACGCGTTCTTCACCGAGCACGAGCTGGGTGCGCCCGGGTTCCCGATCGCCGAGATCGACGCGGACGGCTCCAGCGTGATCACCAAACATCCCGGCACCGGGGGAGCGGTGACCACCGGCACGGTGACCGCGCAGCTGCTGTATGAGATCACGGGCGCGCGTTACCCGGGGCCCGACGTGACCGCCCGGTTCGATTCCGTTGCCCTGCATCAGGATGGGCAGGATCGCGTCCGCATCACCGGCGCCCGCGGGGAACCGCCACCGTCCGCGGTCAAGGTCGCGCTCAACCGGCTCGGCGGGTTCCGCAACGAGACCACGTTCGTGCTGACCGGGCTCGACATCGACGCGAAGGCCGCGCTGGTGCGCGAGCAACTGGAGGCCGCGCTTTCCGTGCGGCCCACGGAGATCCGCTGGACACTGGCCCGGACCGAGCACGAGGACGCCGACACCGAGCAGCGGGCGAGCGCTTTGCTGCACTGCGCGGTGAAGGACGCGGATCCCCAGGTCGCCGGGCGCGCGTTCAGCGGTGCGGCGATCGAGCTGGCACTGGCGAGCTATCCCGGCTTCCACGTGACCGCGCCGCCATCGGACGCCTCGCCCTACGGCGTCTACACCGCGTCCTTTGTGGACGCGAAGGCCGTGCCGCATATCGCGGTGCTGCCCGATGGTACCCGGGTGGACATCGCGCCCCCCGGCGAAACCGTAGAACTGTCTGATGTGGACGAACCGGCGTTGCCGGAACCGTTCCGGGGCGCGACGAAACGAGCGCCGCTGGGTACGGTGGCCGGCGCGCGCAGCGGGGACAAGGGCGGTGACGCGAACCTCGGCGTGTGGGCACGATCGGAAGACTCGTGGCGCTGGCTCGCGAACACCCTCACCGTCGAGACGTTCCAGCGGCTGCTGCCGGAAACGGCGCCGCTGCCGGTCCGCCGTCATGTGCTGCCGAACCTGCGCGCGCTCAACTTCGTCGTGACCGGGCTACTCGGCCAAGGTGTCGCGGCTCAGGCGCGATTCGACCCGCAGGCCAAGGCGCTCGGCGAATGGCTGCGGTCGCGGTACCTGGAGGTCCCGGCGTGAGGGAGCTGCGGGAGCTGGTGCGGCGCTTCACCGAGAACGAGGTGCTGCCGC
Organism: Amycolatopsis pithecellobii; assembly: GCF_009707865.1. Classification (GTDB taxonomy): domain Bacteria; phylum Actinomycetota; class Actinomycetes; order Mycobacteriales; family Pseudonocardiaceae; genus Amycolatopsis_E; species Amycolatopsis_E pithecellobii. The sequence continues at coordinate 170,832 of NZ_WMBA01000005.1, read as the reverse complement.
ATCTGGACGAGTGGGAACGTGCCGGGGAGCTGCCGCGCGAGCTGCACCGCAAGGCCGGCGAGCTCGGGTTGCTCGGAGTGTCGTTTCCGGAGCACGCCGGCGGTGGCGGGGGAACATTCCTGGACGCAATCACGGTGACCGAGGAGATCCTCTACGCCGGCGGTTCCGGTGGCCTGATCGCCTCGCTGTTCACCTGCGGAATCGCGCTGCCCCATATCGTCGCGAGCGGTGATCCCGGGCAGCTCGACCGCTGGGTGCGGCCGACCCTGTCCGGTGAGCTGATCGGCGCGCTGGCCATCACCGAGCCCGGCGGTGGCTCGGATGTCGCGGGGATCCGTACCACCGCTCGTCGCGACGGAGACCACTACATCGTCAATGGTGCCAAGGCGTTCATCACTTCGGGCTGCCGCGCAGATTTCGTCACCACGGCCGTGCGCACCGGCGGGGCCGGCCCGCACGGGATCTCCCTGCTCATCGTCGAGCGCGGCACGCCGGGGTTCACCGTCGGCCGCAGGCTCGAGAAGATGGGCTGGCACTGCTCCGATACCGCGGAACTGTCCTATGTGGATGTCCGAGTGCCGGTGGCGAACCTCGTCGGCGAGGAGAACGGCGGGTTCGCGCACATCGCCACGCAGTTCGTCACCGAACGCGTCTCGCTCGCCGTGCAGGCCTACGCGACCGCGCAGCGCGCGCTCGATCTCACGCTCGGCTGGTGCCGCCTGCGCGAGACCTTCGGCCGTCCGCTCATCTCGCGGCAAATCGTGCAGCACAAATTGACCGACATGGCAAGGAAAATCGATCTCGCCCGGGTCTACACGCGACACGTCGCCGAACGATACGTGGCGGGGGAGGACGTCATCGCCGAAGCCTGCTTCGCCAAGAACAGCGCGGTCGAGGTCGCCGAGTGGGTGGTCAGCGAGGCGGTGCAGCTGCACGGTGGGCTCGGCTACCTGCGAGAGTCCGAAGTGGAGCGCCACTACCGCGACGTCCGTATCCTCGGTATCGGCGGTGGGACGAACGAGATCCTCACCGGCCTTGCGGCGAAACGATTGGGGTACACGGCGTGAGTGTCATCAGATCCACGGTGGACACCACCGGTGCGGAGTTCGCCGCCAACCGGGAGGCGATGCTGGCCAAGCTCGCCGAGATCGAGGCCGAGCACGCCAAGGCCATCGCCGGCGGCGGGCAGAAGTACGTCGACCGGCATCGCAAGCGCGGCAAACTCCTTGCCCGGGAACGGATCGAGCTGCTGCTCGACGAGGACTCGCCGTTCCTGGAACTGTCTCCGCTCGCCGCATGGGGCACCGACCACCACGTCGGCGGCAGTGTGGTCACCGGCATCGGCGTGGTCGAAGGTGTCGAGTGCATGATCGTGGCCAACGACCCGACGGTGAAGGGCGGCGCGAGCAACCCGTCGAGCCTCAAGAAAGGGCTGCGGGCGGCGGAGATCGCGGCCGAGAACCGGTTGCCCACGATCAACCTCGTCGAGTCCGGCGGCGCGGATCTGCCCACCCAGAAGGAGATCTTCATCCCCGGCGGGCGCACCTTCCGCAATCTCACCAACGCCTCCGCGCAGCGTATCCCGACGATCGCGCTGGTGTTCGGGAACTCCACCGCCGGTGGCGCCTACCTGCCCGGCATGTCCGACTACGTGGTGATGGTCAAGGAACGGGCGAAGGTGTTCCTCGGCGGGCCACCGCTGGTCAAGATGGCCACCGGCGAGGACTCCGACGACGAATCCCTTGGCGGGGCGGAAATGCACGCACGCACCTCCGGGCTGGCCGACTATCTCGCCCTCGACGAGCAGGACGCGATCCGCCTTGGCCGTGGAATCGTCAAACGGCTCAACTGGCACAAACTCGGCCCGAGCCCGAAACCCGGCTACGACGAACCGGTGTACGACGCGGACGACCTGGCCGGCATCGTGCCCAGTGACCTCAAGGTGCCGTTCGACCCACGCGAGGTCATCGCGCGGGTCGTCGACGGCTCGGACTTCGACGAGTTCAAACCCTTGTACGGCACCAGTTTGGTGACCGGCTGGGCGGATCTGCACGGATACCCGGTCGGTATTCTCGCCAACGCGCAAGGCGTGCTGTTCAGCGAGGAATCGCAGAAGGCGACCCAGTTCATCCAGCTGGCCAACCAGAGCGACACCCCGCTGATCTTCCTGCACAACACCACCGGCTACATGGTCGGCAAATCCTATGAGCAGGCCGGCATCATCAAGCACGGATCGATGATGATCAACGCGGTGTCCAACTCGAGGGTGCCGCACCTGTCGGTGCTGATGGGCGCGTCCTATGGGGCGGGGCACTACGGCATGTGCGGGCGGGCCTACGGGCCACGGTTCCTCTATGCCTGGCCGAGCGCGAAATCCGCGGTGATGGGCCCGCAACAGCTGGCCGGGGTGCTCTCGATCGTCGCGCGGGCCGCGGCCGGAAACCGGGGCCAGACCTACGACGAGGACGGTGACAAGGCGATGCGGGCGATGGTCGAACAACAGATCGAGGCCGAGTCGATGCCGATGTTCCTGTCCGGCATGCTCTATGACGACGGCATCATCGATCCGCGCGACACCCGCACGGTGCTCGGGCTGAGCCTGTCCGTGATCCACAATGGACTGATCAGGGGCGCCGACGGTTTCGGCGTCTTCCGGATGTGAGCACGATGATCCATACGATTCTGGCCGCCAACCGAGGCGAGATCGCGCGCCGCGTGTTCCGCACCTGCGCCGAACTCGGGATCGGCCGCGCGGCCGTGTTCTCCGATGCCGACGCGGACGCCCCGCATGTGCGGGAGTCCGACGCCGCGGTCCGCCTGCCCGGCGACGCACCTTCGGACACTTACCTGCGCGCGGATCTGCTGGTGGCCGCGGCAAAGGCGGCGGGAGCCGACGCCGTGCACCCGGGTTATGGCTTCCTGTCCGAAAACGCCGCGTTCGCCCGCGCCGTGCTCGACGCCGGGCTGACCTGGATCGGGCCGCCGCCGGCGGCGATCGAGGCCATGGGGTCCAAAGTGGAGGCCAAACGGATCATGGCCGACGCCGGGGTACCGGTACTGTCCGAACTGGACCCGGGGACGGTGACCGAGGCCGAGTTGCCGGTGCTGGTCAAGGCTTCCGCCGGAGGTGGCGGGCGCGGCATGCGGGTCGTGCGGGCGCTGAGCGAGCTGGCGGACGCGGTGGAAGGCGCGCGCGCCGAAGCGGCCTCCGCGTTCGGCGACCCGGCCGTGTTCTGCGAGCGGTACCTGGAAACCGGGCGGCATATCGAGGTGCAGGTACTCGCGGACACGCACGGCACGGTGTGGACGGTGGGGGAGCGCGAGTGCTCGATCCAGCGGCGGCACCAGAAGGTCATCGAGGAAGCTCCTTCGCCACTTGTCGACGAAACGATGCGTGCGGACCTGTTCGCCGCCGCCCGCAAAGCCGCCGGCGCGATCGGCTATGTCGGCGCGGGCACGGTCGAATTCCTGGCCACGAACGATGGGAAGTTCTTCTTCCTGGAGATGAACACCCGGCTGCAGGTCGAGCATCCGGTGACCGAGCTGGTCACCAGGCTCGACCTGGTGGCACTGCAGATCGGGATCGCCGAAGGGCACCGCCTGCCCCCGGAACCTCCACAATGGACAGGGCACGCGATCGAAGCGCGGCTCTACGCCGAAGATCCCGCCGCCGACTGGCAGCCGCAGACCGGCACGCTGCACCGTTTCGCGGTGCCCGGGGACGTGCGGGTGGACAGCGGCGTCACCGACGGCTCGGTCATCGGCGTGCACTACGACCCGATGCTGGCGAAGGTCATCGCGTGGGCGCCCAGCCGCGCCGAAGCCGCCCGCAAGCTCGCCGCAGCACTGGAAGGCGCCGCGATCCACGGCGTGCGCACCAACCGCGACCTGCTGGTGAACGTGGTGCGGCATCCCGAATTCGTCGCCGGGAACATCGACACGGCCTTCTTCGACCGGCACGGCCTGGACACGCTCTCGGCGCCCCTCGGTGACGAACGGCTCGCCGCGATCGCGGCCACGTTCGCCGACGCCACCGCGAACCGGACGAGATTCCCTAGTGGCTGGCGCAATATCCCGTCCCAGCCGCATCGCAAGCGGTACCGGGCGGGCGCGAACGAGTACACAGTGGACTACTGGAACGGAAAGGTCGAAGGCGAGGACATCAGGCTGGTTGCCGCCACCACCGGCCGGGTCGTGCTGGACGTCGCGGGTGTGCGCCGCGGGTTCGACGTGGCGCGCTACCCCGGACTGGTGTGTGTCGGGCCGGTGGCATTGGTCCCGGTGCCGCGGTTCACCGAACCCGGCGCGGCACTGGCGGCGGGTTCGCTGGTGGCCCCGATGCCGGGCACGGTGCTGCGGATCGCGGTGGCGGCCGGTGACCCCGTCGCCGCCGGGGAAGCGTTGCTGTGGCTGGAAGCCATGAAGATGGAACACAAGATCACCGCACCGGCCGCCGGGATCGTCGCGGAACTGCCGGTGTCCGCGGGGCAGCAGGTCGAGGTGGGCGCGGTACTGGCGGTCGTGAAGGAGCAGCCATGACGTACACGGAATCCGGCGAGCGGCAGGCGTTGCGCAAGGCGGTGGCCGAACTCGGCCGGAGCTACGGGCACGAGTACTACGCGAAGCTCGCCCGCAGCGGCGGGCACACCAGCGAGCTGTGGAACGAGGCCGGGCGGCTGGGCTACCTCGGGGTCGCGGTCCCCGAGGAGTACGGCGGCGGGGGAGCCGGGATCGGTGATCTCGCCGCGGTGTGCGAGGAATTCTGCGCCGCGGGCACGCCGATGCTGCTGATGGTGGTCTCCCCGGCGATCTGCGCGACCGTCATCGCCCGCTTCGGCACGGACGAGCAGAAAACCGGGTGGCTGCCCCGGTTCGCGACCGGTGAGGTTCGCATGTCGTTCGCCATCACCGAACCGGACGCGGGGTCGAACTCCCATCGTCTCACCACGACAGCCCGCCGTGACGGTGCCGACTGGGTCCTCAATGGACGGAAGGTGTTCATCTCGGGTGTCGACGAGGCGGAGGCCGTGCTCGTCGTGGGTCGCACCGAGGACGCGAAGACCGGAAGACTGAAGCCCGCGCTGTTCATCGTGCCCACGAACACTCCTGGCTTCGAGTACCGGCAGATCGAGATGGATCTCGTCTCCGCCGACAAGCAGTTCGGTCTGTTCCTCGACGACGTCCGCCTGCCACGCGAGGCCCTCGTCGGTTCCGAGGACGCCGCGCTCGCGCAGTTGTTCGCGGGGCTCAACCCCGAGCGCATCATGGCCGCGTCGTTCTCCGTCGGCATCGCGCGTTACGCACTGGACAAAGGCGTCGAGTACGCGAAACAGCGCTCCGTCTGGGGTGCGCCGATCGGCAGTCACCAGGGGCTCGCACACCCGCTGGCACAGGTGAAGATCGAACTGGAACTCGCGAAACTGATGGCACAGAAGGCCGCCGCGCTGTACGACTCCGGTGACGATTCCGCTGCGGGCGAAGCGGCGAACATGGCGAAGTACGCGGGGTCCGAGGTGGCGATCAAGGCCGTCGACACGGCGATCCAGGTCCACGGCGGCAATGGCCTTGCCACCGAATACGGCCTCGGCACGCTGCTCGGCGCGGCACGCGTCGGGCGGATCGCCCCGGTGAGCCGCGAAATGGTGCTCAACTTCGTCGCCCAGCACAGCCTGGGCCTGCCGAAGTCCTATTAGGATGAACACGCCCGCGCGGGAACCGCAGCAGGAACGCAGCAGAACCACGCGGCGGCGGCTGATCGACGCGGCCGTCACCTGCCTCGGCGAATTCGGCTGGAACGGCACCACGGTCGCGATCATCGCGCAGCGCGCCGGGGTGTCGCGCGGCGCCGCGCAGCACCATTTCCGGACCCGTGAGGACCTGGTGATCGCCGCGGTAGAGTATCTCGGCGAGGCTCAGGTCGAACAGTTGCGGACGCGGGCGGCACAACTACCGCAGGGGCAGGCGCGCCTGGAAGCGGTCGTGGACCTGCTGCTCAACCTCTACACCGGACCGATGTTCCGCACCGCCCTGCACCTGTGGATCGCGGCCTCGACCGACGAGGCGCTGCGGCCGGTGATCGTCCCGCTGGAGGCTCGCGTCGGCCGCGAAGCACACCGGGTGGCGCTGGAACTACTGGGCGTGGACGAGGACCGCCCGGGTGCGCGGGAGCTGGTACAGGCCACCCTCGATCTCGCCCGTGGGCTGGGGCTGGCGAACCTGCTGACCGACGACGCCCGCCGCCGCACGAAGATCGTCCACGAATGGGCCAGGGTGCTCGGTGTGTCATTACCGCAAAGATCCGGGCTGTCGAGCTAACACTAATGGAGCAGTGTGCGATAACTGAGTGCGAAGACTTCTGGACCAAAGGGGTGAGTCTCGTGGAAGGCGATCTGAGCCACCGCGCGCTGGCCATGCTGCGCGCGGTGGCCGAAGGACGTGCTGTGATGTCGAGCAGCTGCGAGCCGGACCTGTTCATCGACGGCGTGCCGTGCTGCGACCAGATGGCCGCTCACGAGCTGGCGCATCGCGGTTACGTCCGGCTCAGCGCCGACGGGACGCGGGCCGAGCTGACCGATGCCGGACGCGCCGCGCTCGGCGTCGTCGCCGCCTGAGAGACGCCGAAAGGCGCTGCCGGCGTGTCCTAAGTGGACGTGCCGATGTCCTCGAACCACAGCTGCGGGTGTTCGGCGACGAACTCCGTCATCAGCCGGACACACTCCGCGTCGTCGAGGATCGTGATGTCGACGCCGGTCCCGGCAAGCCAGTCGTGGCCGCCGGAGAAGGTCCGCGCCTCCCCGATGAGCACCCGGGGAATGGAAAACTGCCGCACCAGACCACTGCAGTACCAGCAGGGCGACAGCGTGGTCACCATGATCGTGTCGCGGTAGTGCGGGCGCCGTCCCGCGTTGCGGAACGCCGCGGTCTCCGCGTGCATCGACGGGTCGCCGTCCTGCACGCGCCGGTTGTGGCCGCGGCCGAGCAGTTCACCGTCCACGGTGAACAGCGCCGCGCCGATCGGAATCCCGCCCTCGGACCTGCCGAGCAGCGCTTCGGCGCGGGCGACGGCGAGTAGCTGAGCAGGATCCACCGGGGCAGCCTACTCGCAACCGATGTGAGCGACCGCTTAGTATGTGTATCGTGACGACCGTGGTTGCTCAGGCATCGGCGCCCAGCATGCGCAGCGTCAGCTCCCCGTACTCGCGGCCGAGTGCCTTGGGGGTCTTGCCGATCCGGTCGCTGTACCAGCGCGCCACGTCCACGCCCAGTGAGAGCACCGCTCGCGCCGCCGTCCGCAGATCGCCCACCCTGAACTCGCCTTGCTCGACACCCTCGGCGATCACGTCACGCACCCGGTGCTCGATGCGCCGTCGCAGCGCGGAGACCACCGCGTACTCCTGCTCAGGTAATGCCTGCAGCTCGTACTGCACGACGCGCGCCACCGTGTGCCGCCGCGCGTGCCAGGCGACGAAGTCCTCGGTGATCTTGCGCATGCGCTCGCGCGGGCCCTCCGGCCGGTCGGCAACGGCTTCCACGAGCGTCAGGGTCTGCTCGTGCCCGCTGCGGCTGATCTCGAACAGCAGCGCGGCCTTCGACGGGAAATGCACGTACAGCGCGGCCGGGCTCATCCCGGCGGCCGCCGCGATGTCGCGGGTCGTGGTCGCGTGGTAGCCGCGTGCGGCGAACGACTCGACCGCGGCGAGCATCAGCCGGCGCGCGGCCTCCGGCTGCACCTCGGGCCACAGTTCGGCAGACAGGGAGACGGTCACGGTGCCATCCTCTCAGCCGGCGTTGCTCGGGCGGTCCGGCGATGACCAGTGTAAGCGGGCGCTTAGCGCGCCCTGGATCGGACAGGAGCACGTCGGTGAACTCTCTCAAGGATCGCGTCGCGATCGTGACCGGGGCCAGTCGCGGCATCGGGCTGGCGATCGCGCAGGAACTGGTCGAGCGCGGCGCGAAGGTGTGCATCACCGCCCGCAAACCGGAGCCGCTCGCCGAGGCCGTGGCCGAGCTGGGTGGCCCGGACGCGGCGATCGCGGTGCCCGGCAAGTCCGATGACTCCGGGCATCAGCAGGAGGCGGTCGCGAAGACCATCGAAACCTTCGGCCGGCTGGACATGCTGGTCAACAACACCGGGATCAACCCGGTTTTCGGGCCGATCGCCGACGTCGACGCGGAAGCCGCGGCGAAGATCTTCGCGGTCAACGTGCTCGCTCCGCTCGCGTGGGTCCGGCAGGCGCGTGACGCGTGGATGGGCGAGCACGGCGGGTCGGTCGTCAACATCGCGTCGGTCGCCGGGCTGCGGACCTCGCCCGGCATCGGCCTGTACGGGGTGAGCAAGGCGGCCCTGATCCGGCTGACCATGGAGCTGGCCGGGGAACTGGCCCCGAAGATCCGGGTCAACGCCGTCGCCCCGGCGGTGGTGAAGACGAAGTTCGCGACCGCGCTGTACGAAGGGCACGAGGCGGAGGTCGCCGACCACTATCCGATGAAGCGGCTCGGCGTGCCCGAGGACATCGCGGGCGCGGTCGCGTTCCTGCTGTCGGAGGAGTCGGGCTGGATCACGGGTCAGACGCTCACCATCGACGGCGGCTCCACCCTCGGGGGCGGGCTGTGAAACTCGACGGGGCCGGCGTCGTCGTCACCGGCGGCGCGCACGGAATCGGCGCGGCGCTGGCCCGCCGGTTCGCCGCGGCGGGCGCCCGTGTCTTCATCGTTGATCTCGACGGGGAATCCGCGGCCGCGGTCGCCGACCAGGTCGGTGGCGGCTGGCTCGCCGGTGACGCGGCGTCCGAGGCCGGCGTCGAGCAGCTGATCGCCGCGGCGAAGGCGGAGCTGGGTGCGATCGACCTGTTCTGTGCCAACGCGGGCATCGGCGCGGGCGGGACCGAGGCGGCGCCGGAGGAGGCGTGGGCGCGGGCGTGGGACGTGAACGTGATGGCGCACGTGCGGGCCGCGAGGCTCCTGCTGCCGGACTGGCTCGAGCGCGGCGCGGGGCATTTCCTGGCGACGGTGTCGGCCGCCGGGTTGCTGACCATGCTCGGTTCGGCGCCGTATTCGGTGACCAAGCACGGTGCGCTCGCGTTCGCCGAATGGCTCAGTGCCACCTACCGGCACCGTGGCATCACCGTGCAGGCCCTGTGCCCGCAAGGGGTTCGCACGGATCTGCTGGCGGAAGCGGGGCCTGCCGGGCAGCTGCTCATGGGCGCGTCGACGATCGAGCCGGACCAGGTCGCGGACTTGGTGCTGGAAGCGCTTTCCGACGGCCGGTTCCTGGTGCTGCCCCATCCCGAAGTCGCGGACTACTACGCCGCCAGGGCAGGCGACACCGACCGGTGGCTGGGCGGAATGAACAAGCTGCAGCGCAAGATCGAGCAGCAGTAGCGTTTTTCACCGCTTTGCCGGTCCACAAAGGATGATTGCGCGCACCGGTTCACCGGCCGAGTTCGCCCTGCCGTGCCGAATCGAGCAACCGCTCTTTCAGCTCCCTTGAGTGCCGGCGACTCACCGGCACGTCCCCGGCGCCGGTGTGCGCGAGCAGCCCGCCGACCGAGTCGCTGCGCAACTCCCGCACCGCCCGCAGCGCGACCAGGAAACCCCGATGAACCCGGACGAAACCGTGGTGTTCCCAGTATTCCTCAAGTCGTGCCATCGGCATCCGCACCTCGTAAGCACCGTCCACAGTGTACAGTCGGACGTGGTCGCCGTGTGCCTCGACGAACTGGACTTCGTCGCGGTGGACATATCGCGTGGACCCGTGTGTCTCGACGGCGAGCGCGGCCATCGTGTCCGGTGCCGACGGCGCGTGCCGGCCCCGCACCATGCGGTCGGCTTTCGTGACCGCGGCGCACAGTCGTTCCGCCCTGATCGGCTTGAGCACGTAGTCGATCGCGCCGAGTGCGAAGGCGGTCAGCGCGTGTTCGTCATACGCCGTCACGAAAACCAGCACCGGGGGAGTGTTCAGCTGGGACAGCAGTGACGCGAGTTCGAGCCCGTTGAGTCCTGGCATCGCGATGTCGAGGAACGCCACGTCGATCCCGCCCGCCTGGATGCATTTCACCGCGGCGAGCGGGTTTCCGACCGCGGTCACCTCGGCGATCTCCGGGCATTCGCGCAGCATCCGGCTCAGTTCGTCGAGCGCGGGCGGCAGATCGTCGACCGCCAGCACGCGCAGCCCGGTCATGGCAGCACCCCGGGCTGGGCTCGCGGTACCCGCACGATCGCCTTCGTGCCCGCGCCCGGCGCCGTCTCCACGACAAGGCCGTACCACGGGCCGAACACAGCACGGAGTCGTCTGTCCACATTGGCCAGTCCCACGCTCTGCGCATTCCCGCGCCCGGCGAGGATCGCACGCACCGACGCCGGGTCCATGCCGACACCGTCGTCCTCGACGCTGATCACGCAGTCGTCTCCTTCGGCTTCACCACGGATCTTTACGGTGCCGGTGCCCGCGCGGGGTTCGATCCCGTGCCGGATCGCGTTCTCCACGAGCGGTTCCAGTACCAGCTGGGGGATCGCCACGGCGAGTACCTCCGGGGCGATGAGAACCTGAACATGCAACCGGTCACCGAGTACCGCCTGCTGCAATGCGAGGTATGTCTCGATCGCGTGGAACTCGTCGGCGAGGACCGTGTACTCGTGGTGCTTCGCGAAGCTGTGGCGGGTGTAGTCGGCGAAGTCGAGCACCAGCTCCCGCGCCCGGTCCGGTTCGGACTTCACGAGCGAGGCGATCACGGTGAGTGCGTTGTAGACGAAGTGCGGGGAGATTTCGGCGGACAGCGCGCGCAGCTCGGCGCGTGCTGCCTCGTTGGCCGACGCTTCGAGTTTCCCGCGCTCCAGCGCTTGTTCCACGAGTGCGGCGATCTCGCGGACCGCGGCCGCGGGCACCGGGCCGGCCAGCAGGAGGACACCGCCTGGCTCGTGGCGGACGTGTAACGGTATTGCGACGAGCGGGGACTTTCCTTGTGGCGATTGATGGTGCAGCGCCTCCTCGATGAGCGGGCCGGATTGTCCCGGGTCCGGCGGGATGCCCGACCAGACGAGGTTTCCGGACAGATCGGCCAGACCGGCGGCGTCGGCGTCCACGAGGCGCCGGATGCGCCGCAAGGCCCGGCGGGTCCTGGCGGAGCCGGTGCCGCCCTGGATTTCGCCACTGATCCTGCGGGCCGCCGCAAGGGTGGCCGAAGGGTCGCGACTGGTCTGAATCATCACGCCATCCCATCGCCGCGGACGGTCAGTCATCCATTCTAGGCCGACGCTCGTCCGCCGCTCATCCCGGAAAGGGGACCGTCCGTCGTGGACACCTGACCATCGGCGCGAGGGACGAATATCGTCGCGACCCGCGACGATTGGAGAGTCCGGATGAGCAACGAGGCGTTGTCGAACCTGTTGACCGAAAACAGGACTTTTCCCCCATCGGAGGACTTTGCCGCCAACGCCAACGAAAAGGGCGATGCCTATGAGCGCGCCCACGCCGATCGCGAGGCGTTCTGGGCGGAGCAGGCGGAGCGGTTGCATTGGGACACGAAGTGGTCCCAGGTGCTGGATTGGTCGGGTGCCCCGGTCGCGAAGTGGTTCGTGGGCGGGAAGCTGAATGTGGCCTACAACTGTGTGGACCGGCATGTCGAGTCCGGGCACGGGGACCAGGTCGCCATCCACTGGATCGGGGAGCCCGGCGACACCCGCGACCTCACCTACGCGCAGTTGAAAGACGAGGTGTGCCGAGCGGCGAACGCGTTGATCTCGCTGGGGGTGTCGGCGGGGGATCGGGTCGCGATCCAGTTGCAGATGGTCCCCGAAGCGATCGTCGCGATGCTCGCCTGTGCCCGCATCGGCGCCCCGCATTCGGTGGTTTTCGGAGGTTTTTCCCCGACGGCGTTACGGCAGCGGGTGGATGACGCGGCGGCGAAAGTCGTGATCACCTCCGACGGGCAGTACCGGCGCGGGAAAGCGACTCCGACAAAAGCCAACGTGGATGAGGCGCTGGCGGGCGCCGAATCGGTGGAAAAGGTGATCGTGGTGCGCCGTACCGGCGACCCGGAGACCCCGATGACCGAGGGCCGGGACGTGTGGTGGCACGACCTCGTCGACGAGCAGTCTGCCGAGCACACACCGGAAGCCTTCGACGCCGAGCACCCGCTGTTCATCCTCTACACCTCGGGCACGACGGGGAAACCGAAGGGGATTCTGCACACCTCGGGCGGATATCTGGTGCAGGTCGCCTATACGCATCAGGTGGTGTTCGACCACAAACCCGGGGTGGACGTGTACTGGTGCACCGCGGATATCGGCTGGGTGACCGGGCACTCGTACATCGTGTACGGGCCGTTGGCGAACCGGGTCACGCAGGTCGTTTATGAGGGCACGCCGAACACCCCGCACGAGGGGCGGCACTGGGAGATCATCCAGAAGTACAAGGTCTCCATCTACTACACCGCCCCGACGTTGATCCGCACGTTCATGAAGTGGGGCGACGACATTCCCGCCCGCTATGACCTGTCGTCGCTGCGGGTCCTCGGATCGGTGGGCGAGCCGATCAACCCCGAAGCCTGGATCTGGTACCGCGAACACATCGGCCGCGGTGAGATCCCGGTGGTGGACACCTGGTGGCAAACGGAAACCGGCGCCATCATGATCTCCCCGTTGCCTGGCGTCACCGCAACGAAACCCGGGTCGGCGCAGAAACCGCTGCCCGGGATCTCAGCCATCATCGTCGATGACACCGGGAAAGAAGTCCCGCGCGGCGGCGGTGGTTACCTCGTGCTGGACAAGCCCTGGCCCGGGATGCTGCGCGGGATCTGGGGCGACGAGCAGCGTTACCGCGAAACCTACTGGGCACGCTTCGCCGATCAGGGCTACTACTTCGCCGGTGACGGCGCCAAGTACGACGGCGACGGCGACATCTGGCTGCTGGGCCGGGTCGATGACGTGATGAACGTGTCCGGGCACCGCATCTCCACGACCGAGGTCGAGTCGGCGCTCGTGTCGCACGCCACCGTGGCCGAGGCCGCGGTCGTCGGTGCGACCGATCCCACGACCGGCCAGGGCATCGTCGCGTTCGTCATCCTCCGTGGCAACGCCGCGGACGGTGGGGAACAAGCCGTGCAGGACCTGCGCAACCACGTGGTGAAGGAAATCGGGCCCATCGCCAAACCCCGCCAGATCATGATCGTCCCCGAACTTCCCAAGACCCGCAGCGGCAAGATCATGCGCCGGCTCCTGCGCGACATCGCCGAAAAACGTCAGATCGGCGACGTCACCACCCTCGCCGACTCCAGCGTCATGGACCTCATCACCCAGGGCCTGCAAAGCCGGAAATCCGAAGAATGACAAGGAGTTGCTCGCCATGACCACGGCAGAGGCCGACCGTAAAGCCACCGCGCCGTCGGCGGCCGGACCGGTCGATCCCACTCAGCACATCGCCGACCCAGGACCGCTCGGGCTCGCCGGGTTCGCGGCCACCACCTTCGCACTGAGCGCGGTGAACGCCGGATTGGTGGCCAAAGCGATCGAACCCGTCGTGCTGCCGCTCGCGCTCTTCTACGGCGGGCTCGCGCAGCTGCTCGCCGCCATGTGGGAGTTCCGCAAGAACAACACCTTCGGTGCCACCGCTTTCGGCACCTATGGTGCGTTCTGGCTGTCGTTCGCGTTCTACGTATGGCAGTTCGCCGACCGGATTCCCCCGGCCGACGCGGCCAACGCGACCGGATTGTTCCTGCTGGTGTTCACCATTTTCACCGGCTACATGGCAATCGCGTCCCTGCGCACCAATGCGGCGCTCGTGGGCGTTTTCGTCCTGTTGTTCCTGACGTTCCTGTTCCTCACCATCGGGGAATACTCGGGCGCGAATTCCATGGCCAAACTCGGCGGCTGGCTGGGCCTGGTCACCGCGGTGGTCGCCTGGTACACGTCGTTCGCGGTGGTGTTGAACAGCACCTTCAAGAAGACCGTGCTACCGGTGGTGCCGCTGCGCCGCTGACGATGCCGCGTGAGGGGGCCTGGTGACGCTAGGCCCCCTCACCCTTGTCGGCTGCCCTGGCGATCCGCTCGATTTCGGCGCGCCGGTTTTCCCAGAAGCCGGCGGCCGGGTCCTGCCGGGCCATGCTTTCCGCGTCGGCTCCCGTCGCCCCGTCGGGCTGTTCGCGCAGGACGAGGATCTTGAACAGGGTCATGTCGGGTTCCGCCACCACGGCGGGTGGCCGGGGACGCTGAGGTCGAAATCGGTGATCGTCGCATCGGCGTGCTCGGTCGCCACCATGTCGGTGCCGCGCCCGCCCCACGTCCCCTCACCCATGTTCACCCCCCGTGGTCCTCATTGGTCTCCAGGTGCTTTGTCAGCGCCTCCAGCGGACCGTCCCAGTCGCGGGCCAGTGCGGCCAGGAACTGTTGCGCCACTTGCATCGGCGCCGAGCGCAACCGGTACCGCACGCGGCGGCGCTCGCCCGGTTCGGCGGTGACCAGGCCGGCGTCGGCGAGCAGCGTCAGGTGTTTGGCGATCGCCTGCCGGGTGATCGGCAGGCGCCCGGCGAGGTCTGTGGCCGTGGCCGGACCACCCGAAGCCAGCGCGGCCAGGATGCCACGCCGGCTCGGGTCGGCCAGTGCGGTGAAGACCTGCTCCGCGACCGCCTCGATGTCAGGCGGCATCGAGGTAGTCGGCCAGTTCGCCCAGTTCGCTCGCCCAGCCCTTGGTGTTGCCGTCGAACGCCGCACGGTGCTCGTCCTCGGGCAGCTGCGCGAAGCCCGACTCCACCACGGTCAGCCGGGTGCCGGTGCCGGCCGGTTCGAGCGTGAACTCCACATAGGTGCGGCGGGGGTCGTCGTCGGGCAGGCCGTAAATGTGCCACGTGTAGCCGAAAACCTTCGGTTCCTCCACCCGTTCGACGCGCATTTCCGCCCGTGCCCCGTGGTCCCACGTCATCTCCGCGGCCCCGCCGGGGCGCAGGTCGATCTTGGCCTGGTTGCCGAACCACGTGCCCAGCCCCTCCGCCGTGGTGAGCGCCGCCCACACCTTGCCCGGCGGGTGTGCGAGCTCGACGGTCCGTTCGATGCGGTCGGGAAAAGCCATGTCTGCCTCCGAATATGTAGCAACTGAATGGTTGCCACATTATGGCAACCTGTTGGTTGCGTCAAGGGGGCCGGCAGGTAATCTCGGCTCATGGTCGATGACTCGGTACCGAACCGCCTGCTGTCGGCAGCCACGAAGTTGTTCGCACAGAAGGGATTCGACCGGACGTCGGTGCAGGAAATCGTGGCCGCGGCCGGGGTCACCAAGGGCGCGATGTACCACTACTTCGGTTCGAAGGACGATCTGCTGTCCGAGATCTACGGCCGGGTGCTGCGCCTGCAGACCGAGCAACTGGAGACCGTCGCGGGCACCGATGCGCCGGTGTCAGACCGGTTGCGCCGCGCCGCGGCCGACGTCGTGGTCAGCACCATCGAGAACCTCGACGACACCACGATCTTCTCGCAGTCGATGCACCAGCTCGGCCCGGAACGGAGCAGGTCCGTCCGGGCCGAGCGGCGTCACTACCACGAAAAGTTCCGCTCCCTCATCGAGGAAGGGCAGCGCGACGGGGTGTTCGCCGGCACACCGGCCGACATCGTGGTCGACTTCTTCTTCGGCGCGGTGCACCACCTCGGCGCGTGGTACCGCACCGGCGGCCGGCTGTCCGCCCGTGAAGTGGGGGAGCACTACGCCGATCTCCTGCTGACCTCCCTGCGTCCCTGACCGTTCAGGCGGGCAGGTTCACCAGGGTCGCCAGCGCGGCGCGGTGCCGGCCCGGGGTGCCGAGCGCGAGCTCGTCGGCCTTGGCGCGCTTGAGATACAGGTGCGCCGGGTGTTCCCAGGTCATGCCGATCCCGCCGTGCAGCTGGATCGCCTCCTCCGCCGCGTGCACCGCGACGGACGCGCACGACGACTGCGCCACCGCCACCGCGATCCCCACGTCGTCGCTGCCGGTGGCCAGCGCGTCCGCGGCGTTGCGGGCCGCCGCGCGCGCCATCGCGATCTCCAGGTACAGATCGGCGAGCCGGTGCTTGAGTCCCTGGAAGGAACCGACGGGACGGCCGAACTGGTAGCGCTGCTTGACATAGGCGACTGTCTCATCGAGACACCATTGCGCCACCCCGAGTTGTTCCGAGGCGAGCAACCCGGCGCCGGTGAGCACCGCCCGCTCCAGCGCCGCCGCGGCCCGGTCCGGCCCGGCAAGCAGTCGCCCGGGAACCCCGTCGAGCGTCACGTCGGCGAGACGGCGGGTCAGGTCGAGCGCGCTCGCCTCGGTGACCGTGGCGCCGTCGACGGCATACAGCGCGGGCCCGGCGGCGGTCACCGCGGGCACGATCAGCACGTCCGCCACCGGTGCGTCGGCCACCAGGCTGATCTGTCCACTGAGGACATCGCCGTCCGCCCTGACCGTGGCCGGGAAATCCGCGCCGGGCCACCGGGTGAGTGTGATCGCCAGCGCCCCGGTCGCCTCACCCATCGCGAGCCGGCGAACCAGTTGACCGGAATTTTCGGTGCCACACGCCAATAACGCCGACGTGGCCAGTACGGCGCTGCCGAGGAACGGCACCGGCGCCACGGCCCGGCCCAGTTCCTCGAGCACCACGGCGACTTCACGGGCGGACGCGTCCTGCCCGCCCAGCTCCTCCGGTACCAGCAGGCCGACCAGTCCCAGGTCCGCGAGCGTCTGCCACAGCTTGAGGTCGTACGGCTCGGCGGTTTCGGTCCGCGCCAGCACCGAAGCGGCGTCCGCGCGCGCTTCGAGCAGGTTGCGGACACTGGCCCGCAGGTCCTCCTCGATATCCGAGTACAGCAGGTCACTCATCGCGGCAGGTCCTTCCAGGCGATGTCCTTGTCGACGCGGGGTTCCGAAGGCAGGCCGAGTACCCGCTCGGCGATGATGTTCCGCAGTACCTCGGAGGTGCCGCCTTCGATCGAGTTGCCCTTCGCCCGCAGGTACCGGAATCCGGGGTCGCGGCCGATCATGTCGACGCTCTCGGGACGCCGCATCGCCCATTCGCCATAGCGCAGCCCGTCCTCGCCGGCCAGTTCGACCTCCAGGCCGGTCAGTTCCTGTTGCAGCTTGGCAAAAGCCAGCTTCATCGCCGAACCCTCCGGCCCCGGCGCGCCGATCGCGAGCTGCTGGCGCAACCGGTCAGCGGCCAGCCGTGCGGTTTCCGCGCCGACCCACAGCCGCAGCAGCCGCTCGTGCAGGTCCGGCGTGCGCTGTTCGGGATGTTCGCGCCAGGTGTTCGCGACGATCCCGATCAGCCCGCCCTCGCGGGGCATCGCGTTGCCGCCGATCGCGAAGCGCTCGTTCATCAGCGTCGTCTGTGCGACCTTCCAGCCTTCGCCGACCGCGCCGAGCCGGTTGGTGTCCGGCAGCCGGACGCCGGAGAGGAACACCTCGTTGAACTCGGCTTCGCCGGTCAGCTGCCGCAGCGGGCGTACCTCGACGCCGGGCGCCGTCATGTCGCAGATGAAGTAGGTCATGCCCTGGTGCTTGGGCACATCCGGATCGGTGCGGGTGACCAGGATCGCGAACTTCGCCAGATGCGCGACAGAGGTCCAGACCTTCTGCCCGGTGATCACCCAGCCTTCCCCGTCGCGGACCGCGCGGGTACCGAGCGCGGCGAGGTCGGAGCCCGCGCCCGGTTCGGAGAACAGCTGGCACCACACCTCTTCACCGGTCCACAGTGGACGGAGGTAGCGCTTCTTCTGTTCCTCGGTACCGAATCGCAGGATGGTCGGCGCCGCCATACCCAGCCCGATCATGATCCGGCGCGGGTTGTTGTCCGGTGCGCCCGCCGCCGCGAACTCGGCGTCCACAACAGACTGTAGTTCCCGTGGCGCGTCGAGCCCGCCCAGCCCGGCGGGGTAGTGCACCCACGCCAGGCCCGCGTCGAAGCGAGCGCCGAGGAACTCCAGCCGCTCGGTGGTCTTCGGGTCGTGCTGAGCGAGGAACTCTTGAACGCGCGTACGCAGATCTTCCGCGGTGGTCATCGGTTCTCCTGGTACTTCTTCAGTTCACGGTGTGCCAGCGAACGCTTGTGCACCTCGTCCGGTCCGTCCGCGAAGCGCAGCGTCCGGATGCCCGCCCACATCTCGGCGAGCGGGAAGTCCTGCGACAGCCCGCCGGCGCCATGGGCCTGGATGGCCTTGTCCAGAATCCATTCCACAGTGGACGGTGTAGCGATCTTGATCGCCTGGATCTCGGTGTGCGCGCCGCGGTTTCCCACGGTGTCCATCAGCCACGCCGTCTTGAGCACGAGCATCCGCAGCTGCTCGATCCGCACCCGCGACTCGGCGATCCAGTCCTGCACCACGCCCTGGTCGGCGATCGGCTTGCCGAACGCGGAGCGGCCCAGCGCCCGCCGGCACAACAACTCCACGGCGCGCTCGGCGATGCCGATCGAGCGCATGCAGTGGTGGATGCGTCCCGGCCCGAGCCGGGCCTGCGCGATGGCGAACCCGGCGCCCTCCTCGACGAGCAAGTTCTCCGCGGGCACCCGCACGTCGTCGAAGATCACCTCGGCGTGCCCGCCGTGTGAACTGTCGTCGTAGCCGAACACCTTCATCCCGCGCTTGACCGTCAACCCCGGCGTGTCACGGGGGACGAGCACCATGCTCTGCTGCCGGTGCGCGGCGGCCTCCGGATCCGTCTTGCCCATCACGATGAAAATCGCGCAGGCGGGATTCATCGCGCCGGTGATGTACCACTTGCGGCCGTTGATGACGTACTCGTCGCCGTCACGCACGATGCTCGTGGTGATGTTGCGTGCGTCGGACGAAGCGACGTCCGGCTCGGTCATCGCGAACGCGGAGCGGATTTCCGCGCCCAGCAACGGTTCCAGCCACTGTTTGCGCTGCGCCTCGGTGCCGAACTGCGCCAGCACTTCCATGTTCCCGGTGTCCGGTGCGGCGCAGTTGAGCGCGATCGGGGCCAGGTGCGGGCTGCGGCCGGTGATCTCGGCCAGCGGCGCGTACTGGAGGTTGGTCAGGCCGGACCCGTGCTCACCGGGCAGGAACAGGTTCCACAGGCCACGTTCGCGCGCCGCCGCCTGGAGGTCGGAGATCACCGCCGGCGGTGACCACGGATTCTCCCGCTGCGCCAACTGCTCCTCGAAGACCGGTTCGGCCGGGTAGATGTGGGAATCCATGAATTCGAGCAGCTTTTCGCGAAGCTCCTCGGTGCGCGCGTCGAAGGCGAAGTCCATCGTCAGTCCTTGAGTGTCTCGTTGCCCAGCGTGACGAGCGGGCCGACCAGTTCTCCGATGTGGTCGAACCCGGCGCCCACGGTCTGGCCATGGCGGTACCGGTAGAAGATTCCTTCGAGGATCACGGCGAGCTTGAAGAACGCGAAGCCCAGATACCAGTTCAGCGCGGAGACGTCGCGGCCGGAACGCTCGGCGTAGCGCGCGATCACCTCGTCGGTGCCGGGATAACCCGGCGCCAGGCTGACGTTCGACACGAACCCGACGTCCTTCTTGCCGACTTCGTCGTAGGCCACCAGCAACGCGAGGTCGGTGAGCGGGTCGCCGAGAGTGGACATCTCCCAGTCCAGCACCGCGGCGATCCGGTCATGCGAGTCGACGAGCACGTTGTCCAGGCGGTAGTCCCCGTGCACGATGGCCGGGGCGCCCGAGACAGGCAGGTGTTTCGCCAGCCGCTCCCGCAGCTGGTCTATACCACTGATGTCACGGCTGCGCGAGGAGTCCAGTTGCTTGCCCCACCGCCGCAGCTGGCGTTCGAGAAACCCTTGCGGGCGCCCGAAATCTCCGAGGCCGACCGACTCCGGGTCGACCGCGTGCAGCTCCACCAGCGTCCGCAACAGCGCGTCCGCGATGGCCGCCGTCCGTTGTGGACCGAGCGGCTCGAGCCGGTCCGCGTACCGGTAGGCCGAGCCCGCCACGAACTCCATCACGTAGAACGGCGCGCCGATCACCTGGGTGTCCTGGCACAGCGTGATCGTCGCCGGTACCGGCACCGCGGTGGGGCGCAGCGCGCTGATCACCCGGTGCTCCCGTGTCATGTCGTGTGCGGTCGGCAGGACGTGGCCCAACGGCGGGCGGCGCACCACCCAGCGGGACTCACCGTCACCGACGATGTAGGTGAGGTTCGATCGGCCGCCCGGCACGACCTCGGCCGTCAGCACGCCTTTGACGAGACCGGGCACCTGCTCGTCGAGATGGGCACGCAGCCGCACGAGGTCAAGCCCCGGCGGGTGTTCCTCACTCACGTCTCCTCCATTCAAATACCGACCAGTCGGTATGTTGTGGGCCAGTGATGGCACGCCGCCCCCGCCGGCCGGTCGTCAGGCGAGCAGACGCCCGACGAACTCGGCCACACAGGCGGGTTTCGGCTCGCCTTCGATCTCGACGGTCCACCTGACGACAGTCTGCTTCCCGCCCGGGACATCGGTGACCTCGGCGAGCTCCGCGGTGCCGCGGACCTTCGCGCCCACCTTGACCGGCTGCGGGAACCGCACCTTGTTCAGGCCGTAGTTGATGGCCATCTTCAGGCCGTCGACGCGATAGGTCTGGGCGCCGAATCGGGGAAGCAGCGACAAAGTAAGGAACCCGTGCGCGATGGGGCCGCCGAACGGGCCCTGGTTCGCCTTTTCCACGTCCACGTGGATCCACTGGTGATCCGCGGTCGCGTCGGCGAACAGGTTGACCTGTTCCTGGGTCACGGTGTGCCATTCGCTGCTGCCGAGCTTTTCGCCGACCGCGGCGGCGAACTCGTCCAGGCTGGAGAAAACGCGCATCTGCTCAGTCCCTCGGTCCGCCGGCGACGTAGATGACCTGCCCGGAGACGAATCCCGCCCCCTCGCTCACCAGGAACGACACGGTGTGCGCGATGTCGTCCGGGGTGCCGACGCGCTGCACCGGGATCTCCCGTGCGTTCGCGGCCTTGAAGTCCTCGAACGACATCCCGACGCGCTCGGCCGTGGCCGCGGTCATGTCGGTGGCGATGAAGCCCGGCGCGATCGCGTTCGCGGTGACGCCGAACTTGCCCAGTTCGATCGCCAGCGTCTTGGTGAAGCCCTGCATGCCCGCCTTGGCGGCGGCGTAGTTGGCCTGACCGCGGTTGCCCAGCGCCGAGGTGCTCGACAGGTTGACGATGCGGCCCCATTTCTGGGCGGTCATGTGCTTCTGTACCTCGCGGGTCATCAGGAACGAGCCGCGCAGGTGCACGTTCAGCACCGCGTCCCAGTCGTCGTCGGTCATCTTGAAGATCAGGTTGTCCCGGATGATGCCGGCGTTGTTGACGAGCACCGTGGGCGGGCCCAGCTCCTGGACCACCTTCGCCACGGCGGCGGTGACCTGGCCGGTCTTGCTGACGTCGAGTGCGACGCCGACCGCCTTGCCGCCGCCGGCGACGATGTCCTCCGCGCCTTGCTTGACCCCGGCTTCGTCCAGATCCAGCAGTGCGACGGCGAACCCGTCGGCGGCCAGCCGCCGGGCGACCGCGGCGCCAATACCCCGGCCGGCGCCGGTGACGATGGCGACCCGGGAATGGGACTCGGTCACGGACTTCCTCCTCCACGTTGAGCTGAGCGAGCGCTTAGTAAGCTACCGCCAACCGTCGCGCATCGGTAGTGCTGTAACCCAATTCACGCGCCGGAGCGTAGTAACGGAACGGCCAGCGTCGCGACCGCCAGCAGATCGACGAGCGCCATCACCCGCTGCACCAGGCCGATCGGCACGAACGTCCACCACGGCCCGCCCCCGGAGAGCATCACCACGACCCCGGTCAGGATCAGGGCGAACAGGCCCAGCGCGGCGAGGGACAGGACGCGCGCCACCCACCGCCAGCCGACGTCGTCCGGAAACGCCCGGCCCGAAGCGATCAGAACCCCGGCCGGCAGCACGATGAACCCGATGATGCTCGCGATGCGATGCACGGTGCCGCCGGTACTCGGGCCGACTGCCCAGTCGGTCTTGGGGAACGCGGCGACGATCAGCAGGCTCACCGTCCACACTCCGCCGGCGAACAATGCGGTCGCCGGCATCGTGCGCCGCAGCGCGTGCAGGACGAACAGCACGGCCGACCCGGTCGCGATGAGGATCAGCGCGAGGTTGAAGATCCACTTGTTCGGGCTCAGGCTGTACTCGCTGATCGTGCGGCGCAGCGGGCTGATCGCGTTGGTGGGCGGCACGAATTGCAGCAGCAGCACCAGCAGCGCCCCGCCGATGATGGCGATGGCCCCTCCGGCGCCGAGTACACCCGGCACCCGGCCCGGGGTTTCGATGGCGGTCATCATCCGATCGTAGAAGAGCCGCACCCACGATTTCCGTGCTGGAACAACGGGTGCTGGGCAAAGCCGCCCGGAAGGTGTCGGTCATCGGACTGGGGACGTGGCGGCCGGGCGCGGACTGGCGTGAAGTCGGCGAGGCGCACGCTGTGCCGGCCGGGCATGGACCGACCGTTGACGGCGCAACGTCGGGTTCGAGCCCGATCATCCTGAACCCGTTCAAGCTCAGTCATTGGAGCGTGCGCCGCCCGCCGAGGCCGGGCTCGGCTTCATCGCGCGCGTGCCGGTGTCGAGGCGGCCGCGGAATTCGCATCGCCGGCGCCCGGGGCGCGACCCCGGCGTGGCGGGAACGCTCAACTCGCGCGCCGCGAACGGTCGACTCGCGCGTCGGGAACGCGCAACTCGCGCGTCGGGAACGGTCAACTCGCGCGCCGGGAACGCGCAACTCGCGTGGTGGTCACTCGCCGGTTGCGGCGATGACGCGGCCGAGTGCGGCGTGCAGCTGTTCGAGCTCGGCGAGCTCCATGCCGAGCTCCTCGACGACGCGATACGGGATCTTCTCCGCCTCCTTGCGGAACTTGCGCCCGGCCTCGGTGAGCTCGACAAGCAGCGCGCGCTCGTCGGACCGGTTGCGTTCGCGCGTCACATAGCCGAGCGCTTCGAGGCGTTTGAGCAGCGGTGACAGCGTCGCCGGCTCGGCACGCAGCGTCTGGCACAGGTCCTTCACCGTGCGCGGAGCCTTGTCCCACAAAGCAAGCAGCACCAGATACTGCGGATGCGTGAGGCCGTACGGCTTGAGCAGCGGCCGGTAGATCGCGATGACGCTGCGCGAGGCCACCGACAGCGCGAAGCACACCTGCCGGTCCAGGGCCAGCGGATCCGGGCCCAGATCGATCGTGGTCATCACCACTCCATTAGTTAGTGCACTAACTATTAGTCTACTATCGCCTGTGTGAGACAACGTCCCAACCCGGTGCGCTGGATCTGGTACGCGCTCGGCGGCCGTCTGCCCGCCCGATACCGCGACTGGGTCCTGCACGACACCACTTCGAAGACCTGGGTATGGCGGCACGCGGCGCGCAGCACCGTCCTGGTGGGGCCGCTGATGCTGGTGTGGCTCCTGCTCCCGGCGCCGATCCTGCTGCGGCTCGCCCTGGTGCTGATGGCGGCGCTGGTCGGGTACTTCTACTCGTTCGTGTACATGGAGGAAGCGGCCGAGAACCGGCTGGCCAAGCACGGTTTTCCGCGTGGTACCGGCAAACGCGTCCGCGCCGAAGCGCACGCCGAGGAGGACGAGCTGATCCGGCAACGCTATATCGCACAGTACCGCACCCCACGGGAGTAACGCTCGGTCCATAGTGGACGGTTCAGCGGTACGGATCCGTGATCTCGCACAGCTTTTCCAGCGTTTCGCGCAGCTGGGCCATCTTCCGCTTGCCCACGTGCCGGTCCCACTCCGCCTCGATGCGCTCGATCTCGGCCTCGGCGACCACCGACGCTTCCTTCGCCTTGGCTGTCAGGCACACCAGCCGCGCCCGCCCGTCCGTGGGGTCCGGCACCCGCGCGACCCAGCCCGCTTTTTCCAGTTGGTCGACCAGGAAACCGGCGGTCTGCTTGGTCACCTGTGCCGCCTCGGCGAGCTCGGTGAGGCGGCTACCACGCGCGCCGACCCGCTGCAGCAACCGCGCCTGCGCGATCGTGACGTCGAAGCCGGCTGCCGCGATGGCGCCGAGCACCCGGTTCTCCAGGTGGCGATACGGGATGTACAGCAGCAGTCCGGTGTTCACCCGCACTCCTTGACTATAGTCAGAGAGACTGATTAAAGTAGTCAGATAATCGTACCAAATCCGGGCGAGGTGTCCATGGATTCCCACGAGAAATGGGCCGCCATCCAAGCGGCACGGCTCCGCGTGGCCGACCTGCTCGAACAGCTGTCGGACGAGGAGTGGGCAGCGCCGTCGCTGTGCGAACGCTGGACGGTGCTCGACGTCGCGGCGCATCTGACGACCGGTCCGAACGCGTCCGTGCCCGCGGTGCTGAAAGCGATGATCAAGGCGCGGGGGAGTTTCAACCGGATGGTCTATACCACTGCGAAGGACGTTGCGGCGGCCCGCACCCGTGGCGAGCTGGTCGGGCTGATCCGTGAGTCCGCCGGTTCACGTCGTCTCGCGCCGGGGCAGACGCTGGACAACGCGCTGATGGACGTCCACGTGCACGCGCAGGACATCGCCATCCCGCTCGGCCGTGACCATCCGATGCCCGCCGCCGCGGCGATCGCGTCGGCGGATCACCTGTGGGATATCGGTTTTCCCTTCCACGCCCGCCGCGCGTGGGCGGGGCACCGGTTCACCGCGACGGATGTGAAGTGGAGTGTGGGGGAGGGGACGGAGGTCAGCGGCCCCATCAAGGCGGTGGTGATGGTGCTCGCCGGCCGCACGGCGACGGTCCCCCGCCTGACGGGCATCACCCGGTAGCGAGCGCGGGAATCGCATGGCAGCGGCCTGGCCGGTTGACCGGGCCGGCCTCGAGGAAATCGCCGCCGCACTGGGGTTCAGGGGGCTACTGCGCGGGCAACGCAGTCGTGGAGCAGGGCTCGGCGGCGCTGGTGGTCAGCCTCGGGTTCGTCTGCGGTTGCCGTGTAGACGCCGCTGGCCGGTGACCATGCGCTTGCCATCGCGATGACCATGGTGAGCAGGTCGAAGGGATCGCCGGGGCGCAGTTTGCCCGCAGCCTGAGCCTGGGTGATGGCGGTGAGTTTGTGTTCATGCTGGGAGCTGTCGAACCAGCGGCCGGTGGGATGCTGTTCGAGGCGGATCCACGCGATGAGCCGGGCAAGGCCGGGTTGGTGCAGGTTCTGGTCATACAGGCTCACCGCCCAGCCGGGCAGGTCCTCGACATCGAACGGGATGGCGTTGGTGCTGCGCTCGACGCAATCGACCACGACGGCGTCGAACAGGCCCTCTTTGTTGCCGAAGTAACCGTATGCCTGGGCCTTGTTGGTGCTGGCCGCGGCGATGATGCGCTCGATTCGGGCACCGGCGATACCGTGCCGGG
Organism: Amycolatopsis pithecellobii; assembly: GCF_009707865.1. GTDB lineage: Bacteria > Actinomycetota > Actinomycetes > Mycobacteriales > Pseudonocardiaceae > Amycolatopsis_E > Amycolatopsis_E pithecellobii. The sequence continues at coordinate 145,522 of NZ_WMBA01000005.1, read as the reverse complement.
CGAATTCCTCGGTGGCCGCATCAAGGATGCGTCGCCGGGTGGCTGCGCCGCGCGGTGTGGTCGGCAGTTCAGGCATACCCCAGGGTAACAGACAGAAAAGTAGGTTTGCCTATGAACGGCTTGGCGTTTAGGCTCGCGAACAGACCGAAAATTCTGTCTGTATCGGAGGATCATGCGTACCACTATGGGTTGGCAAAGCGCTGCCGACGGCTCCACCGCGCTTCAGCGGATCGCGTTCGATCGAAGGGAGCTGCGCGAAGACGACATCGCGATGCGGGTCGACTTTTGCGGTGTCTGCCACAGTGACCTGCACGCCGTTCAGGGCGCGCTGGGTGACCATGCCGCTCTGGGGTCCGGCGCGCTGGTCCCGGGTCACGAGTTCACCGGCACGGTCACGGAGGTGGGGCCGGCGGTGACCGGATTCGCGCTCGGGGACCGGATCGCGGTAGGAACGCTCGTCGACTCCTGCGGCACTTGCCCGATGTGTCAGGCAGGGCAGGAGAACTTTTGTTTCGAGGGTCCCGTCAGCACCTACGGCGGCGTCGACCGCATCGACGGCACGTCGTTGAAGGGCGGCTACAGCCGCGAGTATGTGCTGCGTGAGAAGTTCGCCTACCGGCTGCCCGGGCATCTCGATGCGGCAGCGGCCGTTCCGTTGATGTGCGCCGGGATCACGGTATGGGAGCCGATGCGCGCGGCCGGTATCGGGCCGGGCTCCCGGGTGGCCGTGGCCGGGCTGGGCGGGCTGGGCCACCTCGGGGTGAAGCTGGCCGCCGCCCTCGGCGCCGAGGTCACCGTACTCAGCCGCACCGCGGACAAGGCCGTCGATGCGCAGAAGCTCGGGGCCACGGAACTGCTGTTGACCACTGACGACAAACAGACGCAGCAGGCGTTCGGCCGCTTCGACCTCATCCTGGACACCATCTCCGCTCCGCACGACCTCTCTGTGCTGCTGCGCATGGCCGCTCTGGACGGCACCCTGAGCGTGCTCGGCTTCCCCGTGGACACGACGGTCCGCATCATGGACCTGACCGCAGGGCGCAAGAAGCTGACCTCCTCAGGCACGGGCGGTCGACGGCACACAGCGGAGATGCTGGCCTTCTGCGCCGAGCATCAGATCACCGCAGAGGTGGAGGTCCTGCCCTCGGCCCGTGTCCAGGATGCACTCGATCGCCTGGACCGAGGCGACGTGCGCTACCGCTTCGTACTGGACCTGTCAGATCTGGACCAGCCCGCGTCCTCGTAGCCGGATCAGCGGTGCGCCGGGCCGTGGCCGCCGGTGGTTTCGCCGTTGATCGCGTCCAGGAGCCGGCGTGCGACCAGTTTCGCGGCGGATCTGTTGCGGTGCCAGTAAAGTTCGGCCCAGCGCCGGGACACCGGGTCGGGCACCCGCACGCGGGTTTCGAACGTCAGCACGCTGCCCGCGCCGCTCGCCCGGACGGCCAAGGCCACCGCGATCGTGCCGGACCGGGGTCTGTTGTAGCAGGCGAAGCCGCCGGGGGTGATGTCGTGCCAGCGCGGCAACGGCGTCCAGAACCGGCCCGCCGCGCCGAGCACGATCTCGTGCCCTGGTCGTTCGCCGAGCAGCACCCAGCGGCCGCCGAGCAGGATCTCCTCGAACGCGGGGCCATCCTCATCCGGCCGCAACCCCAGCGGCAACCCACGCGCCCAGGGCAGCGCGGGGGACCGTAGATCACCGCCACGCAACCGGCCCATCGTCGCATAAGTGTCCACTGTGGACGCCTCGATCGTCAGCCGCTCGGTGAGCGCGAAATCGTACCGGCCGGCGAAAACGTCCAGGAGCTCATTCACCGTAAGGACGGCGTTCGTGCAGTTTGGCGGCCAGCACCGCGGCCTGCGTGCGGCGCTCCAAGCCGAGTTTCGTCAGCAGCCGGGACACGTAATTCTTGACCGTCTTCTCGGCGAGGAACATCCGTTCGGCGATCTGCCGGTTGGTCAGGCCCTCCCCGATCAGCTCCAGCAACCGTCGTTCGGATTCGGTGAGCCCCGACAGCGGGCCCTGGTCCGCGGCGTCGGCGCGCAGCTTCGCCATCAGCGTCGCGGCGGCCCGGTTGTCCAGCAGCGAACGACCGGAACCGACCTCGTGCACGGCGGAAACCAGTTGCAGCCCTTGGATGTCTTTGATGACATACCCACCGGCGCCGGCGAGGATCGCGTTGAGCATCGCTTCCTCGTCGGTGTACGAAGTCAGCATCAGCACGTTCAGCTCCGGAAGCCGTGACCGCAGTTCCCGGCACAGCTCGACCCCGTTGCCGTCCGGCAGCCGCACATCCAGCAGCGCCACATCCGGCCGCAACGCGGGGATACGCGCCAGCGCCTGCGCGACGTTCGGCGCCTCACCGACAACGGTCAGCTCGGGATCGGCTTCCAGCAGGTCCGCGACGCCACGGCGGACGACCTCATGGTCGTCCACCAGAAACACCTTGATCAAAGCCCCACCTTTCCGATACCGCGGACAGGTTAGGGCCCGGCCCGCGCCCGGCGACGCGGGTTTTGGTCCCCAGCGGAGAGGACCAAGGTCATCAGTCCTCAGGCCGGGTGGACCCTACTGTGCCCGCCCCCGGGCGGGAACCGTGAGCGGGGAGAGAAATGGGGTGGTGGCCATGACCTGGTCGGCGACCGAGGCCGGGGTGCTGGCACGTGCCGTCGCGCGGGCGCCGTCGGTGCACAACAGCCAGCCGTGGGTGCTGCGGTTACAGGCCGGCGGCGTGGAGTTGTTCGAACGCCCCGAGGTAAGGCTGCCGCGCCATGATCCCTCCGGCCGCGACCGGTTGATCTCCTGTGGCGCGGCGCTGACCAATCTGCGGCTCGCGGTGCGCGCACTGGGCTGGGAAGTGAAACTTTCCCTGTTCCCCCAAGCGGATCAGCGCGATCTGCTGGCCAGGGTCGTGGCCACCGAACGCGGCCAGGCGGACGAGACGGAAGTGAACCAGTACGCCGCGATCTTCCAGCGCCGCAGCTACCGTGCCCCGTTCGCACTGCGCCCGGTCCCGCCCGTGGACGTGCGGGAACTGCTGCGTGCCGACGTCACCGATGGCACGAGCGTGCAGGTCGTGGGGCGGGGCGACGGCCGGGCGCTCGCCGGGCTGCTCGGTCATGCCGCCTTGATCTTCCGAGGTGACCGCGCCTATCAGCGGGAGTTGCAGGCGTGGTCGGATCAGTTCCGCGAACCGTTGCCGGAGGAGCCGACGCTGCCCTGGGGCGGCCTGGTGCGGCCCCACACGCATGTGCCGGACGTGCTCACGTTGACCGCGCGACTGCAGCAGGAGTGCCTGCTGATCGTGCTCGCCGACGACGACAGCCGCCGCGATCATCTCCTCGCCGGGCGGGCGCTGCAGGAGGTGTGGCTGGCCGCCGTCGTGCGCGGGCTCGTGGCGTCGGTGCTGACCCAGCCGCTGCGGCTGCCCGAGGTGCGTGCCGAGCTGATCGAACGACTCGAGCTGCCCGGCCACCCGCAGGCGATCCTGCGCGTCGGCTACCCGGTGACCGCCGCTCCGTCCGTCCACAGTGGATAGTCAGGAAACCGGTGCGCTCCAGATGAGTTTCGTGCCACCGGCTTCCGGGGTCTCCAGCCGGAAGAAGCCGCCTGCCTCTTCCGCGCGGGTAGCGAGATTGTGTAACCCGCTGCGCGCCACGGTATCCGGGACGCCCTGGCCGTCGTCGGTGACGTCGATGACGAGATCGTCGTTGACGGAGATCGTCACCGTGAGCGTGCCCGCCGCCGAATGGCGGACCGCGTTGGTCACCGCCTCTCGCACGACGGCTTCGGCGTGCTCGGCCAGCGGCGCGGACACCACCCCCAGCGGACCGGACACCCGGATCGTCGACTGCATCCCGGAATTCGCGGTGACCTCCGCGATGATCTCGTGCAGCCGCTTGCGCAGCTGCGTCGTGCCCTGCAGCCCGCCGTGCAAATCGAAGATCGCCGTGCGGATCTCGGCCACGATGTTCTGCACATCCTCGACCGCGTCGGACAGGCGGCGCTGGATATCGGGGGAGCGGGTGCGCAGTCGCGTGCTCTGCAGTGCGAGGCCGTGGGCGAACAGCCGCTGGATGACGTGATCGTGCAGATCGCGGGCGATGCGGTCGCGGTCGGCGAGCACCTCAAGCTGGTAGAGCCGCCGCTGGTCGTCCGCCAGCTGCAGGGCGAGCGCGGCCTGGTCGGCGAACGACGAAGCGAGGGGCACCTGCCCGGACTCGAACGGTTCCGCGCCCGCCCGGCGCACCGCGACCAGCACGCCGGACACGGTGTCGGACGACGCCCGCAGCGGAAGCACCAGCGCCGGCCCGAACTCCTCCGGGATGTCGCTCGCCAGGTCCCAGCGCAGACGCGCGCTCAACACCGGTAAGGCGGTGCGGAAGGCCTCACCGGCGGTGGACTCGTCGACCGGGAGCAGTTTGCCCCGCAGCCCGGCCGGATCGATACCCTCGCACACGGTGACGACCAGGTTCTCCACCTCGGGCGCGGGGAGCTCCGGGTCCTCCGGCTGCGCGATCAGCGTGTAGTCGGCGCCGGTCAGCACCATCGTGCGGTGCGCGATCAGGTCGAGCACCTGGTCGGGCCTGGCGGTGGACAGTAACTCTGCGCGGATCTCGCTGGTCGCTTCCTGCCAGCGCTGCCGTAGCCGCGCCTCCTCGTACAGGCGCGCGTTCTCCACGGCGATCCCGGCCGCCGCGGCCAGCGCCTGCACCACCACCTCGTCGTCCTCGGTGAACGGCTGACCGCCCGCTTTCTCGGTGAGATAAAGGTTTCCGAAGACCTGCTGGCGCACCAGCACGGGCACGCCGAGGAAACTGCGCATCGGCGGGTGGTTGGCCGGGAACCCCGACGACGCGGGGTGCTGCGAAAGATTGCTGAGGCGGATCGGTTTCGGCTGATCGATCAGCAGGCCCAGCAACCCGTGCCCCTCCGGCAGGTGCCCGATCCGTTCCCGCATCGGTTCGTCGATGCCTTCGTAGACGAACTCGGCGAGCCCGACCCCGTCGGCGTTGAGCACGCCGAGCGCACCGTAGCGGCAGTCCACCAGCTCGATCGCCGCGTGCACGATGCGGCGCAGGGTCGCGTCGAGCTCCAGGCCGCTGGCCACGGCCAGCATCGCCTCGAGCAACCCGTCCATCTGGTCCCGGGCACTGACGAGTTGTTCGACGCGGTCCTGCACCTCGCCCAGCAGCTCCCGCAGCCGAAGCTGGGACAGCGTGCCGCGCAGTGACGGCGTCGCGTCGCCGGAGCCGTGATCGGGCTGAACCATGTGCCCAGCTTGGCACCGGTGCCGCCGTTTATCCAAGCAGGCGACCAGCGGCCCCCAGGAGTCCTTGTGCTCTACCGTGGGTATCCCGCACGAGCCGACATGCCGAGCGGGGCCGATGCTGGCACCCTCGTACGCACGGGAGGCCGCCCGGGGAGTGCCGCCCGGGGAGTGGAGGATGGCTCGATGAGCGGAAGCGCCCGGCTGGTGCAGCGGACGTTCTTCGTGCCGCCGCGTGATCTGGAGCCCGAGGAGCTGTACTTCGAAACCGAGCGTGGTGCGGTCGTCGCCGAACGGGCCCGCATCAGCTTGGAGCCGAACGCGCGTGTCCGTACCAACACCTACTTCGGCCGGTTCCCCGCCAGCTACTGGCAGCGCTGGACCGCGGCCGACCGGGTGAGCGTCCGCGTCACGGCCCATGGTGCGGGCCGGGTGCGGCTGATGGCCTCCGACAGCAGCGGCCTGATCCGGTCTGCCGACAGCGCGCGGGTGCACACCGAGTCCGGGGAACCGATCGAGCTGCACGCCCGGCTGAACCAGTTCGCCGATGGCGGGGCGCTCTGGCTGGAATTCACCACGGGCACCGGCCGGCTGGTCGCCGGTGACGTGCGCTGGCAGGTCGCCGCTCCGGCCGCCGAGCGCGGCGCGGTGATCGCGATCTGCACCTACAACCGTGCCGACGACTGCATCGCGACCCTGCGCATCCTGGCCGCCGATCCCGGATGCGTGGCGGCGCTGGACGCGGTCTACGTCGTGGACCAGGGCACCGACCCGGTGTCCTCCCGCGCGGGTTTCGCCGCGGTGCGCGAAGAACTGGGCGGAATCCTGCGCTACATCCGCCAGCCCAATCTCGGCGGCGCGGGCGGGTTCACCCGCGGCCTGTGCGAGGCCACCGCGGGCGAGCCGGAGAACTGGCCCTACGTGCTGCTGATGGACGACGACATCGTGCCGGAGCCGGACACGGTCCTGCGGATGCTGGCGTTCGCCGCGCACACCGCCCAGCCCTCGATCGTCGGCGGGCAGATGCTGCAGTTGCTGCATCCGGACCGGTTGCACGTCGGGGCCGAGCGGACCGACCTGCCCCGCCTGCGCGCGGGACGCGCGGTGCCGGAAGCCGTCCGCGACGCCGACATGACCTCGTCGCAGCAGGAAATCCGGGTCGACGCGGAGTACAACGCGTGGTGGTCGTGCGTGATCCCGCCCGAGGTGCTTGCGAGCGTCGGCTACCCGCTGCCGATGTTCTTCCAGTGGGACGACATCGAGTACGGGCTGCGGGCCCGCGCCGCCGGGTTCCCGACCGTCACCCTCGCCGGGGCCGGGGTGTGGCACGCGGACTTCTCCTGGAAGGACTGGGACGACTGGTCGCGGTATTTCAGCCTCCGCAACGCACTCGTGGCCAGCGCGCTGCACGGCGAGTTCGACATCAAGAGCACGGCCTGGTTCCTGTTCGGTGAGCTGTGGCGGTACCTGTCGTCGATGCGCTACGGTCTCGCCCGCACGCTGATCGCCGCCATCGAGGACTTCCTGCGCGGGCCCGAGGTGCTCGCCGACGGTGGCGTGCAGGCCGCGGCCAGGATCCGTAAGCTGCGCGCGGAGTACCCGGAAACCGTGGTGCATCCGCTGACCGGCGCGCCGATGCTGCCGGTCCAGGTGCCCGAGCCGACGCCGTCGAAACCGAGCCTGGTGCTCGCCAAACGGGCCGTGTACCAGTTGCTGGGCCGCACCCGGGGCGCGGCCACGATCGCCGCCCGGCACAACCGATGGTGGCATGTTTCGTTGTACGACAAGGCAGTGGTGACCGACCCGGCGCAGAACGGGGTGCGGCTGCGGGAACGTGACCCGGTCGTGTTGCGGGCACTGGCCGCGCGGGGCGCCGCGGTGATCGCGCGGTTCGTGCGCGAGGGGCGCCACGCGGGCCGGCGGTACCGGGCCGCGCTGCCGGAGCTCACCAGCCGGGCCAACTGGACCCGGCTGTTCGAAACCGATTGAGGAGAACCGAATATGTTCGACCGGCTGCGCGCCGGCCTGCGGGCCAAACTGGTGCGGATCGCCGACGAGACCGCCGACCGTCAGTACGCCCGGTACGAGGCGCTGGTGGAAGGGCTTCGCCGCGAGCTGCGCGAGGAAACCGCCCGGCTGGCCGACACGGTGCGGGAGATCGAGTTCCGCTCGCGCCGCGATATTCACGCGGCCGGCGAGCGTGCCGCGGTCGCAAGCACCGACCGGTTCGTGCGTGCGCACCTGCCGACGGTGGTGACGTTCCCGCACCCGATGGAAACCTTGCAGCACGCCCTTTCCTTCGTGCCGGACACGGGGATGGTGTGCGAGTTCGGGGTGTTCGGCGGCACCACGCTCAAGGCGATCACCGCGGCGCTGCCAGGCCGCGAAATCTACGGGTTCGACTCGTTCGAGGGCTTGCCCGAGGACTGGCGCACCAACATCCCCAGCGGAGCGTTCGACCGGGGCGGTCAGCGGCCCGAAGTCGACGGGGCGGTGCTGGTGGTCGGCTGGTTCGCCGACACCCTGCCCGGCTTCGTCGAGGAGCAGCAGGGCCCGGTGGCGTTCCTGCACCTGGACGCCGATCTGTACTCCTCGACCGCGACCGTGCTCGAGCACCTCGGGGACCGGTTGCGGCCGGGCAGTGTCGTGCTGTTCGACGAGTACTTCAACTACCCGGGCTGGGAGGAGCACGAGCACAAGGCGTGGCAGGAGTTCGTCGCGCGCACGGGGATCACGTTCGAGTACTTGTGCTACACGTCCAACAATGAGCAGCTGGCGTTGCGGATCACCTGACGTCGGTGGCGCCGGTGAAACGGGCGATGACGACGCGCAGGCCGGTGTCGAAGTCCTCCCGCGTCGTGGCGCGGGGCAGCGGATCCGGGCGCTCGGCCGCGACCAGCGGCCGGGCGAGCCCGATCCCGGTAACGGTCCAGCCGCCTGGCGCATGCAGGTTCCGCTCGGTGACGGTGATCGCCACGGGACGGCCCGAGGCGCGGCGGATCAGCGTCCGGTCCCGGCCGGCGGGCACCAGCAGGTCGCCGTCATCGAGCACGAAACAGCTCAACGGCACCGGTTCCTGCCCGTCGATCGCCGCGAGCACGGGCCGGTAGCGCACCGGGGAGCGGATCAGCCGCACACATTCCCCGTGCGTCAGCGTTTTCGCCGGCTCGGCGTGGGTCGTTGCCTCGAGCCTGTTCGCGGCCATGGCGGAGATCGTAAAGATCCAGTTCTCGCCACGAAATTCGTATAACGACCTATACGGCGCCGTTAGTGGCCGAGGAGTTCGTTGAAGCTGGGGACGCCGGCATACGGATCGACGCCGGCATACGGATCGGCGACGCCTTCCCGCCCGGTGGTGCGGATCTTCGCGGCGAGCTCATGCCCGGCGCGGTCGATTCGTTCGGGGAGCGGGTTCACGCGGTCGCCTTCGCCAGCCCAGTCGTCGGTCGCGGCGAAGACGCCGGTGGGGACAACGTCGGCATGCAGGTAGGTGAACAGCGGGCGCACCGCGTACTCCAGCGCCAGCGAGTGCCGTGCGGTGCCACCGGTCGCCCCGAGTAGCACCGGCATGCCGGTCAGCGTGCCAGGGTCGAGAATGTCCACAAAGGACTTGAACAGTCCCGAATACGACGTCGTGAAAATCGGCGTCACGGCGATCACGGCGTCGGCGCCGGCGAGTCCGGTGAGGACGCCCGGCAGTTTGCCGGCGGGGAAACCGGTGAGCATCGCGTTGGTGATGTCGTGCGCGATGTCGCGCAGTTCGATGGTCTCGACGGTCGCCGCGGTCCCGCCCGCTTCCAGCGCGGCCACGGTCGCCTGGCTCAGCCGGTCGGCGAGCAGGCGGGTGGACGAAGGCTGGTTGAGCCCGGCGGACACGGTCACGATCTTCATGGCTTTCCCTTCGTTCACGAGGCCAGTTCGTGGGTGCGGAGCGCGACCCGCTCGGCGTGCGTCGGCGGGCCGGCGGGCACATCCGCCGGGCGCAGGCTCTCCATTTCCTTGCGCAGCACGGGAACGACCTCCTCGGCCAGGATGTCGATCTGCTCGAGCACGGTCTTGAGCGGCAGGCCCGCGTGGTCCACGAGGAACAACTGGCGCTGGTAGTCGCCGACGTCCTCCCGCATCTTCGCGTAGCGGTCGATCACCTGCTGCGGGCTGCCGACGGTCAGCGGGGTGGACGCGGTGAAGTCCTCCATCGACGGGCCGTGCCCGTAGACCGGCGCGTTGTCGAAGTACGGGCGGAACTCGTTCCACGCGTCCTGGGAGTTCTTGCGGATGAACGCCTGCCCGCCGAGGCCGACGATGGCGTGACTCGCCGGGCCGTGCCCGTGGTGCTCGAAGCGCTGCCGGTAGAAGTTCACCATTTTCCTGGTGTGCGACATGGGCCAGAAGATGTTGTTGTGGAAGAACCCGTCGCCGTAGTAGGCGGCTTGTTCGGCGATCTCCGGGCTGCGGATCGAGCCGTGCCACACGAACGGCGGGACGCCGTCCAGTGGCCGCGGCGTCGAGGTGAACCCGTGCAGCGGGGTGCGGAACTTTCCTTCCCAGTCCACGACATCCTCTTCCCACAGTCGTCGCAGGAGCGCGTAGTTCTCCACGGCCAGCGGGATTCCCTGGCGGATGTCCTTGCCGAACCACGGGTAGACGGGGCCGGTGTTGCCGCGGCCCATCATGAGGTCCATCCGGCCGTTCGACAGGACCTGCAGCATGGCGTAGTCCTCGGCGATCTTGACCGGGTCGTTGGTGGTGATCAGCGTGGTCGAGGTGGACAGGATGATGTTCTCGGTCGAGGCCGCGAGGTACCCCAGCAGCGTGGTGGGGGAGGACGCCACGAACGGCGGGTTGTGGTGCTCGCCGGTCGCGAACACATCCAGCCCGGCCTCATCGGCGTGCTGCGCGATGGTGACCATCGAGCGGACACGCTCGGTGTCGTCCGGCGTCTCGCCCGTGGTGGGGTCGGTGGTGACGTCGCTGACGCTGAACACTCCGAACTGCATGACGGCCCTCCTGGTCCGTGTGGCTTCGATACGTCCACTTTCAATGTCTCGCGTGGAAGAATATTTCACGCGAGACGTTAGCGCGCGAGCGAAGTGGCCGCCGTCACGAGGCCACCTACGATTCCGGACCCGCCCGCGCGGGCGGTGTGCGGATGTGAGAAGCGGTGATCGCGTGCCAGGATGGGCGGCTGTGGAGTCGACTCGTGTTGATCGGTGGCTGTGGGCGGTGCGGTTGACCAAGACCCGCCCGGACGCGGCCGCGGCCTGCCGGGGCGGGCATGTCCGCGTCAACGACCGTCCCGCCAAGCCCGCGACTACGGTGTCGCCGGGGGACGAGGTGCGTGCCCGCGTCGGTGACCGGACGCGGACCGTCGAGGTGGTGCGGGTGATCCACAAGAGAGTCGGCGCGGCCGACGCCGCGACCTGTTTCATCGACCGGACCCCCGCGCCGCCGCCGGAAGCAGTGGTGCCGGTCGCCCGCCGGGAACGCGGGGCGGGCCGGCCGACGAAACGCGACCGCCGCGCGCTCGACCGGCTCCGCGGGCAGTTTTGACCGTCCGGTAAGGACTTTCGGCTCTGTGCGTGCGGCCGCCGGCGAGCGAGTCTGTACGTGCGAAATCGGAGGGTGACGACGAATGGACACGATCGAATCGGTCCGCGAGCCCAACCTGGACACGCAGCTGCGGCAACTGGAACGACGGTTGCGCGACGAGCGGGACGAAGTGCCGCCGGCGGTGCTGCACGAATGGGTCGAAAGCGCCCGTGCCCGGTTCGCTGAGGCCCGGATAGTCACGTTCGTGCCGATCCTCGTCGAGCGGCTCGTGCGGACCCACCTCGACCTCGACCGCATCGCGGCCCGGACGGCGGAACGGCTTCTCGCCGGCACCCTGCCGCGCCGCTGGGCGCACACGCAGGGTGTCGCGCGCCGCGCCGCCGAGATCGCCGGGCTGTTGTCACACGAGGACGGGAAAGTGCTCGCCGCATCCGCGTGGCTGCACGACATCGGCTACGCCCCGGACGTGGCCGAACTGGATTTCCATCAGCTGGACGGTGCGCGGTACCTGGCCCGCGCGGGCTGGCCGGAGCGTATCTGCGCGCTGGTCGCCCACCATGCCGGTGCGGCGGCGGTCGCCGAGCTCACCGGGCTGACCGAGCAGCTGGCCGCGTTCGACGACGAGCAGAGCGTGGTGCGGGACGCGCTGTGGTACTGCGACATGACCACCGGCCCGGACGGGCAACCGGTGTCGTTCGCCGACCGGATGGCGGAGCTGCGGGCGCGGCGTGGGCCAGGGGACCCGGTCGTGCGGGCACTCGCGACCAACGAGGAGGAGCGAGCCGCAGCCGTCCGGCGCACGGAGATGTTACTTTCCCACTGAATCGAACCTTTCCGGTGCTCTCGGACGTCTTACCGGGTGATGAGGAAAACTTCGAAGAAGCATGGGGCGCTGGCGTTCGCGGCGATGCTGGGTGCCGGGGCGGCCTTCGCGTATGTCTCGACGCAGCAGGTCGACGCGGCGGACCGGAAGGCGCCGCCCGTGGCGCGAGCGGCGCCGCCGTCCAGCGGCGCACCCACCCCGCCGCCCAGTGCCGCGCCGGCCGTGGCACCGGTGCTGCCGTTCAACGCGAAGCTGACTTCCGCTGACATTCCCGTCGCGGGTGGCGGCGTGCGTGCCGGCGGGTGCAGTGGCTCGCTGATCGACCCGCACTGGGTCATCACGGCCGGGCACTGCTTCCACGACGTCAACGGTGTGCGGGTGGGCGGAAAACCGCAGTACACCATGAACGTGACGGTCGGCAAGACCAAGGACAGCGAGCCAGGGGGCACCACGGTGCGGGTGGTGGACGTGCGCCAGTCGCCGGTCAACGACCTCGCCGTGGTGAAGCTGAGCGCCCCGGTCTCCGGCATCGTCCCGCTGACGCTCGTGGAGACCAGGCCGGCGCCCGGTCAGCGGCTGGAATTCGCGGGCTGGGGCTCGACTTCGGCCACCGTCGTCTCCTCGTCGGATCACCTCAAGCGTGGCGTGTTCACCGTCTCGAAGGTCAACGAGAGCACGCTCGACGCGGTGCCGGTCGTGGCGCGGACGGTGGAGAACAGCCCGTGCCACGACGATTCGGGTGCACCGTTCTTCATCACCGACGACGGCGTGACCGGCAGGCTCGTCGCCATCGAGGACTCCGGGCCCGAATGTCCGCAACCCGGCACGGAAATCCTGGCGCGGGTGGATGTGGTGGCGGCCTGGATTCATCAGCAGCTCAGCAGCTGATGAGCGTCAGTCCATTGTGGCCGGTCAGGACTCGCGGCCTTCGGTGTCCTTTGTGGACCTCCGGGGCCGGAAGATGCGGAGTGCGCCCAGAGCGGCGACCAGTGCCGTGATGCCGGCGATCGCCGGGAAGTGCGAGACCACCGGCTGGGCTGCGGACAGCAGCAGGACCGTCGTGTCCGGGTTGTGCCTGGTGAACGCCAGCACCACGATCAGGATCGCGAGGATCGGCACCAGCGGCGTGGACAGCATCACCAGCAGCAGACCGCGCCGCCGCACCGCCAGTACCGTGGCCACGCAGCCCAGCACGAACACGGTCGACGTGAGCCGCCCGATGGTGCCGTAGAGATGCAGGTCCAGCCAGCCCGCCGCCACCGTGAAAACCAGGGTGGCACCGAGCGCCGCCGTCGCCGGCAGGCCGCCTTGCCGCGGGCCTGCCGCCTCGCCGTGCGGCGGCTCCGGTCGCGCCGTCGGCTCGGCTGTCATGGCTGGTTCCTCTCGCTGCTTTGTCCACAATGGACGAAGTTGTGCGCCCGAAGTGCTTCCTCAAGCCTACGTCAAGTGCCGTTGCCACCGGTCACGGTGCGACCGAATATAAGCGGAACACATCCGGCCCGGAAAGGTCAGCCAGCGATGGGCACAGTGCACAGCACGAAACTCCTGCGGTTCGGCGTCTTCGGTGGCGTCGAAGCGATTTACGCAGGTGAGCCGCTCGACCTCGGCCGCGAGCGCGACCGGTGCCTGCTCGGTCTGCTGCTGGTCAACGTCAACCGGGTGGTCACCATCGACACCCTGATCCAGGTGTTCTGGGGCGACCGGCCGCCACGCTCGGCGCGCAGCCAGCTCAAGAACGCCGTGCTGCGCCTGCGCCGCGCGCTGGAGGGCACCGGCGCCGCGCTGCGCACGGTCGGCTCCGGCTACGAACTGGAGGTGGACCCGCTGTCGGTCGACCTGCACCGCGCGATCCACCTCGGCCGCCGGTCCCAGTACGAGCCCTCGCCGGTGGTCGCCGCCGACCTGCTGGAGATGGCGATGTCGCTGTGGCACAGCCCGGTTCTGGGCGACATCGACAACGAGCGCGCGCACGAGATCGTCCGGTGCACGATCGGCCCGGACCTCGACGCGCTGCGGCAGCTGTCCGAAACCCAGGACATGGACCGCGTCGCCTAGGACCGTTTCGCAAGCGGCGGAGCCGCTTGCTGCGGGCCATCAACTGGCACCGCTACCCGCACCGCTACGCAAACCACTTTCGAAACGGTCTAGCCGCGATTCTCGGTCAGCCGGCGATCTTCTGCCCGGCACCACCGCGCAGTGCCTCTATGGTGACCGCGCGCAACCGGCTGTCTTCGTGCTCCGAGGGGGCGAAGTAGACCTCGGCGGTCTGCTGGGGCGAGTGCCCGGTCAGTTCCGCGATCTCCGCGATGTCCAGCAGTGAATACGCCGAGGGCAGGCTCGCCAGCTGGGTCGCCAGCAGCAGCGGCACGTGGTCGGCGATCAGCTGTCGCGCCCGTTCGTCGGCCGCCTGGCGCGCGACGCCGCACGCCAGGCGCCCGAGCTTGGGGCGCAGGGCTCGCACGACGGGACGGAACCGGCCGATCTCGGCGGTAACGTCGAGTGGTGCGGTCCGTCGCGAAAGCAGCCACCGCGCGGCGCGATCGAGCAAGGTGCGCGTGTCCAGGACGAGCTGATCGGTCACCGCGAGGGGCAGCTGCTCGCCCGCGGCCTCGATCCACTCCCAGGTCGAGCGCAGGTCGTAGCTGCCGCTCACCACCGCGAACGCCCGCACCGCGTCCGCGGAGTCCACCGCAAGGTCCTCGGTCAGCCGGAACACATACGTCAGTCCGCCATGATCCACGACTTCGTTCACGAGCACCGTCGCCGCGATCTCACGGCGCAACGGATGCTGCTCGATCGCGGCCGGAAAGCGCTTTCTCACGGTGGGCGGGAAGTACCCGGCCGCGTGCCGGAGCAGGGCGGGATCGGTGAGCAGGTCGCTCGCGAGGAGTTCGGCTTTGAGCGCGTTCTTGGTGTGCGCCACCACCGTGGCCAGTTCCGGGGAACTCAGGCCCTGGTGCTCCCGGACGAGCGCGGCGAACTCACGCTCGCCCGGGAGTGTCTCGGTCGCCCGGTCAAGGCCGTGGCGGTATTCGAGGTCGGCGACCAGCCGCGCATGCACGCTCACGTGCCGGGCCGCGTGCGCCCGGCTGACCCCGAGTGTGCGGTGCCGCCTGCCGGGTTTCGCCGGTTCGCCCGTCACCGCGGCCAGCAGTTCGTCGCGTTCGGCGGTGCCCAGCCTGCCCTTGGCGACCAGGTCGGCGAGCAGGATTTTGACGTTGACCTCGCGGTCCGAGTTGGCGATCGCGGCCACATCGTCGACGACGTGCCCACCGGCGCGGGCGAACTCGATCCGGCCGCGTCGCGTCAGGCCGAGGTTGCCGGCGACGATCTTGGCGCGCAGCTCGGCGGCGTCGACCGCATCGCGAACCCGCGTGGCGGCATGGGTTTCCGTGGCCGCCTTGACGTAGGTGCCGCTCCCGCCGTGCCACTGCACATCGACCGGGGCCAGCAGGATCGCGCGGACCATTTCGTCCGCGGACAACCATTCCACGGTGCTGCCGAGATCGAGTGCGGCGCGCATGATCGGGTTGACCGGGATGGCCTTCTCAGTGCGAGGCCACACTCCGCCGCCGGGGCTGAGCTTCGCCGGGTCGTA
Source organism: Amycolatopsis pithecellobii (assembly GCF_009707865.1). Classification (GTDB taxonomy): domain Bacteria; phylum Actinomycetota; class Actinomycetes; order Mycobacteriales; family Pseudonocardiaceae; genus Amycolatopsis_E; species Amycolatopsis_E pithecellobii. The sequence goes on along the minus strand of NZ_WMBA01000005.1, from coordinate 130,284 downwards.
GTCCGCCAGCGAGGCGCCCGAAAGCCGTTCTCGTTCCGCCGCCGAGGCCGCCGGATCCGGTGCGGGGTCGAGAAAGATGTGCCGGTCGTCGAACGCGGCGATCAGCCGGACATGGTGCGGCATTCCGGCGCCGGAGAGGTCGCCGATCGCCGCCACGGTGACGTGCTCGCGCTCCGGATCCAGGCCCAGCTCGTGGAAGTGCCGTCCGGCGCTTTCCCAGACCACAGCGGTGTTCGACCGCTCGGCGGGCGCGAACGCGTCGCCCAGCCAGAACCCGTACGCGTGCGCGATGTCGTTGGCGGCAGCGGAAAACGTTCCCTGGCCGGCGGTCACCACCAGATACGGGTCGTCGCCGTCGTAGCGGAGAACCCGCGGCGGGCTCACGATTTGCCCGTCGCGGATGTTGTCGGTGAGATCGAGGAGCCCGGCGACGAACATCCGGTAGCACGCCTCGGCTTCCGTGCGCCGCGCGTCCCGGTCGGCGGGCGGGCGCGTGAGCACGAACCCACCGTGTGCGCCCGCGGGCACGATCGCCGAGTTCCGCACGGCTTGTGCCCTGGCCAGGTCGAGGATCTCGGTCCGGTAGTCCGCGCGCCGGTCCGACCAGCGCAGCCCGCCACGCGCGACGCGGCCGAACCGGAGATGCACGCCCTCGAGCCGCGGTGAGTACACAAAGATCTCGGCAGGCGCGGGAATCGCCGGGCCGGCCAGTTTCAGCGACAGCACCTGGCCGCGGCCGCCACCGTTACGCGTGCCGACAAAGCAGTAGTAGTTCGTGCGGACCGTGGCGTGGATCAGGTCGAGACACCCGCGCAGGAGCCAGTGCTCGCCCGGATCGGGAATGTCGTCGATGAGCCGGGTGAGCTCGCGTGTGCCGTTTTCCCGGTCCTCGCCCCGGAAATCCGGATCGAACCGTTGCTCGAACAACCGCACCAGTCCGGCCGCGATCCGCGGCCACGCCAGCAGCGCGTCCGATAAGGACTGTTCATTATGGACATTTCCGGTCTGGTGCTGGTACCTGGTGTAGGCGCGCAGCAACGCGGCCTGCCGCCAGTCGAGGCCCGCACGCACCACGAGTGCGTTCAACCGGTCGGATTCGGCATCGCCGCGCCACACGGCGGTGAACGCTTCTTCGAACCGGTCGCGGATCGCCGGGTCACGCCAGACCTCGGGCCGGTCGACGGTGAGCCCGAAGTCGAAGATCCAATACGGGATGCTGTCGACGGTGATCTCGTACGAGTGCTCGTCGAGGACGCCGGTGCCGAGTCCCTCCACAATAGACAGAATCTCGGACAGTGTTTCGCGCCGCCCGCTGAGGTAGAGCTTGAACCGGGCCTGCCGGGCGCCGGGCGGGAGGTACACACAGGTGTCCAGGCCCGCGTCGGCGGGGAGCGAGCGCAGCCGCAGCAGATCGTCCAGCCCGGTCTCGGCGTCGAACTTCTCCTTGTACGCCTCGGGAAACCCCTTCACATAACGCCGGGCGTCCTCGGTGGTGCCGGATTCGCCGTGCCGCCCCGCGAGTACGGCGTCGACGAGCCGCTCGTCCCAGCCACACACCGTCGCGGCGAGCCGTTCGCCGATGCGGGCGACATCGGGTTCGGGCCGCGGGCGCGGATCGGTGTGTACGACGAAGTGGATCATCGTCGTCGCCGGGCCGGCAGTGCGCACGTGCTCGGTCACCGACGCCCCGCCCAATTCCGACCGCAGCACGTCGCGCATCGCGAGCCGGCCGGCGGTCGTGTACCGTTGCGCGGCCAGGAAAACCAGGCACGAGAAGAACCGGCCGTGGGGGTCGCGCCGGATGAACACCCGTGGCTGGTGCAGTTCGGCAGGCGCCGGCGCGCCCGTCGCGATGTGGTGCAGGAAAACTTCGTCCGCGGCGAAAAGCTCGGTGCGCGGTAGATCCTCCAGGATCTCCAGCATTCGTTGGCCCGTGCGGGATTTCCCGGACACACCGGTCCGGGTGAGTACGTGCTCGACGCGATCGGAGACGACCGGGATGGTCCGTATGTCCTCGTGTCGCGCGGAAGCGGTGAAGGTGCCGACGAACCGGTGCTCGCCGGTGATCCGGCCCCCACGCTGCGTCCGGATTCCGAGGTAGCACGGCTCACCCGGACAGTACACTGTGGACGGTCCACTCGCCGGCGCCAGAATCATTCCCGGTCCGGACGCGGGGATGGGAATCCCCGCGACGAGTGAGCTTCCGTCCCGCAGCAAGCCGAGACCGTCGCCGGTGCGCAGGGGGTCGTCGAACCGGTAACCGAGGAACGTGAAGTGGCCGTCGGCCAGCCACCGCAGGAGTGCGCCGGTGCCGGCATCGGTCACCGCGGCGGCGACCGCACGCGCGATCTCCCGCATCTCCTCGCCGGAGGCCGCCACCGCACGCACGTCGTCGATCACGGACGTCAGCCGCTGTTGGAGTTCGCGGGCGCGGTCCGCGTTACCGATCCGGTCGATCTCCACGCTGATCCAGGACTCGACGACCGCGCCGGGTGGCGGATTTTCCGGGTCCAGCTCCGGGAAGACCGACCGCAGCAAGTGATCGGCGTCCCGCCACACCACGGCGACGGGGCTGACGACCTGCCGGATCCGGTGCCCGCCACGGGTCAGCTCGCCGACAACCGAGTCGAGCAGGCCGGGCAGGTCCTCGGTGACGATCTGCACGACCGTCGTCGCCGTCGCCCGGCCGTCGATACGCGCGGTGCGGTGGAAAACGCCGAGCACCGATTCGCCGGTCTGCCTGGCGCGGGCGAGGGAATGGTGCGCTCGCGCCAGTTCGGTCAGCTGCGTGTCATCGCCGGCCGTACCGAAGTACAACCGGCGCACTTGCCCGGCCAAAGTGGACTGATCTGCCGTCAAGGTCATGACCTGCTCGCCTCATCCCGCTGAGCCTGTGGTCACAACCTGCCAGTGCCGAACCGGTGACAGCTAGGGGACCTGAGCAGGATTTGACGTTCGGATTCGAGCGGTGAGGGTACTCGCGGTGCCCAGCAGCCCGGTCAGCACCGGCGAACCGGCCGACAGATCGACCGGCTGGTGGGCACCGAGCAACGCGACCGTGGCGCAGATCCCGTACTCGTCGAACACCGGGGCCGCCGCCGCGAACAGGCCGCCCGAGTGGCTCACGACGCTGTAGCCGTTGTGCCGGGCGAGGTGCACGTCGTCCGCCAGCTCCGCCCGCCGGTCCTCCGGCATGCCGTCGGTGATTCGCTCGAAGACTTGATCGTCCTGGCAGGCAAGGAAAACCCGCAGCTGCGCCGAGTCGAGGTCGAGTTGGGCACCGACGTGCACGGTCACCACGACCGTGCGGCTGACGTCCTCGTTGACCAGCGCGACGACGGGTCCACGGGCGCCCCACACCGCGAGCACCGTCGTCGCGCGCACCGAGGCACGCAGTTCCGCCAGATAGGGCGGGGCGATCTTGACGACCCGCCGCCGTCCCAGCGCGTGAATGCCGAGCTGCACCATCAGCCCGCCGAGGGCGAACGTGCCGCGCCGGTGCCCGCGCTCGAGGATCCCGGCGGTGACGAGCGAGACGCAGTACCGGTAGGCCGTCGTGCGGTTGAGCCCGAGGCGCTCGGCCAAATCGGCGGCCGTGAGCTCGCCGGTCTCCGGGCCGAAGAGCGCGCAGATCTGGCCGACCCGGTGCACCGCCTGGATATCCGAGCCGGACGCGTCGCCGTTCGCCATGACGTCGCGGGGGGCTAGGCGGTGAGCCCGCCGTCGACGGGCATGACGACGCCGTTGATGTGGCCGGCCCGGTCACTCAGCAGCCAGGCGGCGGCGTTCGCCACCTCGGCCCCGGTGCCGGCCTTGCGCAACGGCACCGCGGACACGCGGCGCTCGACGGCCGCCGGGTCGTTTTCCTGCCACGCGCGCAACATCGGCGAATCGGTGGGACCGGGGGCGATCGCGTTGACCCGCACCCCGAGCGGCCCGAAATCGTGCGCCGCCGTGCGGGTGAGCCCGATGACCGCGGCCTTGCTGGCCTGGTATGCGCCGAGCCCGGTGGCGCCGCGGATGCCGCCGATGCTGCTGGTGTTGACGATCGACCCGCCGTTTTCGCCCAGCGCGCGGATTTCCTCGCGCAGGCACAGCCAGGTGCCTTTCACGTTGATCGCCATGACCCGGTCGAAGTCCTCTTCGGACACTTCGTCGAGCCGGCCCTGCTGGTTGATGCCCGCGTTGTTGAAGGCGCCGTCGAGCCGTCCGAACCGCTCGACGGTGGCGTCGACGAACCCCGCGACATCGGCCGCGACGCTGACATCGCCCGTGGTGTAGGCGACGTCGTGCCCGGCCGAGGTGAGCTTCTCGGTGAGCGTGGCCAGCGCGTCCTCCGAGCGGGCGGTGAGCATGAGGGAGGCACCTTCCTCGGCGAAGACCGATGCGGCGTCGGCGCCGATGCCCGCGCTCGCGCCCACCAGGAGCACGACTTTGCCGGCGAGCAACCCGGATGCGTTCTCGGACACGTTGTCTTTCCTCTCGGTTCTCGGTACCAGGTTGTGTTTTATCAGCGGCGGAGCCGCTTGCTGTGGGCCGTCAGCTTGCACTCTGCTGCCGAATTCTCAGGTGGTTCCTCGCGAGGACAGCGCCGACGTGGCGAAGGTGCTGCCGCGCGCAGCGTGTCCGCCAGGGCTGGTGGTCGGGCTGGCGGGCGGGACTGAGGTTCCGCTACCCGCACCGCTAGGCAAGCCACTTTCAAAACGCTCCCTACAGCTTGATGTTCTCGGCGCCCTTGAGGGCGAGCATCCGGCGGGCGTCGGCCGGGGTCGCGATGGGCCTGCCGAGATCGGTGAGCACCTCGCGGATCTTGCGTACCTGCTGGGCGTTGCTCTTGGCCTTCTCGCCCTTGCCGATGTAGAGATTGTCCTCGAGCCCGACCCGGACGTGCCCGCCGAGCCACGCGCTGTGCGTACCGAACTGCATCTGCGGCCGCCCGGCGGCGAAGGCGGAGAAGTGATAGTCGGCGCCGAAGAGCTTGTCGGCGATCGCGACCATATGCGTGAGGTTCTCGTGGTCGGCCCCGATGCCGCCGACCACCCCGAACACGCCCTGGATGAGGAAGGGCGGCTGGGCAAGGCCGCGGTCGGCGAAGTGAGCGAGGCTGTAGAGGTGCCCGATGTCGTAGCACTCGTATTCGAACCGGGTGCCGCCCTTCTCGCCCAGCTCCCGCAGTGTGTACTCGATCTGCGCGAACGTGTTGACGAAGGGGCGGCCGTAGGTGCCTTCGAGATACGGCTTCTCCCAGTCGTGCTTCCAGTCGGTCACCTTCCCGGCGATCCCGGAGAAGACGAAGTTCATCGATCCCATGTTGAGCGACGCCAGCTCGGGGGAGAAGCGGGTCGCGGCGGCGAGCCGCTCCTCGATCGTCATCGAGGTGGCGCCGCCGGTCGAGATGTTGATGACCGCGTCGCACTGCTCGGCGATCGGCGGGATGATCTGCTCGAACACGCTCGGTTCGAACGCGGGCCTGCCGTCCTCGGGATGCCGGGCGTGCAGGTGGATGACCGCGGCACCGGCTTCCGCGGCGGCCAGCGACTCCGCCACGATCTCCTGTGGCGTGATCGGCAGGTACTCGCTCTGCGACGGCACGTGCACCGAGCCCGTCACGGCGGTACTGATGATCACACTGTCGGCAGTAATCATGCCGGTTTTCCTCCCAACAGGAACGCGGGCCGGCCGCGGTCGTCCGGTGTAGCAGTAATGTGCGCACTGTGAACAGTGTGTTCATGATACGGAACGAATTTGCCCGCGTCTACCTCTCGCTCAACCCTTGCGGTAAGAAGAGTTCGGGATGCGAACTTCGTGCGCTGCATGATGAACGATGTGGGCGGTGCGGCTGTTCGGGTAGGTTCGGTGTCCTGCCGGGCACGATCGCCGGTCGTACCAGGCCATTGTTTGCGTGAAATAGCCGCCTCGCGTTACGGTCCGAACGACGAATTGCTGGACACGTCTGGGGGCTGTGCGTGTTACCTTTGATCTGCCTGCCATTCGCGGGCGGTGGGGCCAGTTTCTTTCATCCGTGGAACAAGCTCGGACTTCGCGAAGTCGTGGCCGCGCCGGTGCAGTTACCCGGCCGGGAAAGGCGGGTCGACGAGAAACCGTACCGGGACCTGCACGCCGCCGCCGACGATGTGGTGAAAACTGCGATCGAGACCGCCGGAAATGGTCCGGTCGCGCTGTTCGGGCATTGTTTTCTCGGCGCGGCTCTGGCGTACGAAGTCACCAGGCGGCTGCTGGACGACGGCCGAGTGGACGTGCGGCATCTCTTTGTCAGCGCGGCAAGGCCACCGTCGGCGGGCCGCGTCAGCGATGTCGCCGGAATGACCGACGATGAATTCCTGGCTCACGTGCGGCGCACTACCGGGTACTGGCACCCGGCATTCGACATCCCCGAAATGCGGGAGCTGCTGCTGCCGGCCATGCGCGCGGATTTCGAAATGGACGAAACCTATCGGCCGCGGGCTGCCGAGCCGTTACCCGTGCCGATTAGTGCAGTATTCGCCGAGGCCGACGAATTCGTTTCCCGGGAGGAGGTGAACGGCTGGCGGGAAGTGACCGCCTCGGAATTCTCGTGCACCGGGATGGCCGGTGGTCACATGTATCTGGCGGATGACCCGGGACCATTGCTGGAATTGATATCCACGACACTCGCGAAAAGCTGACCGGCGATGGCGAAAGGTACCTTGATGAAGCTTTCCGGGAGTACCGTCGTGATCACCGGCGCGGCCAGGGGGATCGGCCGGGCGTGCGCGGTGCGTGCCGCCGAGGAGGGCGCGGACGTCGTGCTCATCGACATCGCGGGTGACCTGCCGGATGTGCCCTATCCGCTCGGTTCAGGCGACCAGCTGAGCCGGACCGCGCAGTTGTGCCGGGCGCACGGCGCGTCCGTGCTCATGGCCCCGGCGGACGTGCGCTCGGCCGAGGCCGTCCGATCCGCCGCCGCAGCCACGGTGGACCGGTTCGGCCGCATCGACGTCCTGATCAACAACGCGGGCGTCGGGGCACCGGCGGGCAAGCCGGCGCACGACTACACCGAGCAGGAGTGGGCGGTCGTGCTGGACGTCAACCTGTCCGGGCCGTGGCGGCTGATCCGCGCCGTCGCGCCGGTCATGACCGCTCAGCGCTCGGGCAGCATCATCAACGTCTCCTCGACGGCCGGCCTGGTCGGCTACCGGCACTTCGCCGCCTACGTCGCGTCCAAGCACGGGCTGATCGGACTGACCAAATCGGCCGCACTCGACTACGCCCCGTTCGACATCCGGGTGAACGCCCTGTGCCCGGGACCGGTCCGGGACGACCCGGACTTCGACGGCCAGATGACCTCGGTCGTCGCCGGTTCGCTGGGCATCAGTACCGAGGAACAGGAAGCCATCGACCTGGAGTCGGTGGCGATGAACTCGGTGGTGGACCCCGCCGAGGTCGCCGGCGCCGCACTCTGGCTCGCCGGCGCCGACTCCCGCAAGGTCACCGGCACGGTGACCACGGTGGACGCCGGATTCTCCGCACGCTGACCGAGCAAAGGACCCACGATGCCTGGCGAAGCCTGCCACAGCCTGACCAGACGACTTCCCGCCGGCACCGGCGATCTCAGCGCGAACCTGGCCGCGCTCGCGGAACGCGTGCCACAGCTTCGCGGCGCGCGGCTGTTCACCGAGGACCTTCCGATCGCGTCGGACGAGACGGCCGCGGACCGTTACCGCGCAAGGGAAAGCGGCCGGGTCATCGGTGCCGCGCCGCAGATCCTGCGTGCCGTCGTGCTCGGCTACACCGACGGCGTGGCCGACCTGGTGCTGGTCGCCCGGCGTGACGCGGTGGACCGGCGCGCCCTGGATCAGCTGGCCACGGCGCTCGTGGACCCGGCGCACCCGGTCGAGCTGCCCGCACCCGGCGGCGAGCCCGAACCGGGTGACACCGCGCGCCTGTCGTGGGGCCTTGGCGATCCGGCCGAGGCCGGCCGGTCCGGGACCGTCCCGCTCACCACCACGGTGACCGGCACGGACGCACGGGAACTGCTGGCGGCGGCGACTTCGCTGGTGCTCGCCCGCTACGGCGAGAGCACCGAATTCGCCCTGTGCACGGCGGGTCCGCGGGCCGCCACGCACTGGACCGTCATGGGTACGCCGGTCGAGGACGCGACGCCGGTGTCCGCTCTGTTCGAGGCTGCCCCGGCCTCCGGCGCGACATCGGCGGTCGGCGTGCTGGTCACTCAGGAGCGGTCCGGGGACACCTACCGGCCCGTCCTCGCGCCGGTCTTCCCGGCCACCCTCGCGTGGGAGCACGCTGCCGACGGTGCGCTACGCGGGACGTTCCACTACGACCGGGGCGTGCTGGCGCCGGAGATCGCCGCGCAGTTCGCCCGGCACATGTGCCGCGTCGTGGACACGCTGGCGAACGTTTCGCGGGATACCCCGGTCGGCGATATCGAGCTGATGGACCCCGCCGAGGTCGCCACGATCGTCGCAAAAGGACGGACAGCGGCGAGTGAAACCGCTGCCGAAATCGGTATTCACGAGCTGTTCCGTACGGTCGCGTTGGCGCAACCGGACGCCCCCGCGGTGTCCGATGTGGACCGGACGCTCAGTTATGCGGAACTGGACTTCCGCGCCGGGCAGGTGGCCGGTGCGCTGCGCGAACACGGCGTGGCGCCGGGTGACCGGGTCGGCGTGTGCCTGGAGCGGGACGCTGATCTGGTGGTCGCGCTGCTCGGGGTGCTCAAGGCCGGTGCCGCGTATGTCCCGATGGATGCCGCCTATCCGGCGGAGCGGCTGGCCTACACGGTGGCCGACGCGGGTATCCGGGTGGTGCTCGCGGGCGCGGATTTCCCCGTGGACGGCGTTACCGTGCTGCGTCCGTTCGAACTGGACGGTCCACCCATCGAGGATGTCAAGGCAGGTGCGGACGACATCGCCTACGTCATCTACACCTCCGGCTCGACGGGGCGGCCCAAGGGCGTGGCGGTGCCGCATCGCAATATCGGCGCGCTGCTGTCCGCGACCAGCGCGGACCTGAACCTGAGCGCGGCGGACACCTGGACGTTGTTTCACTCCAGCGCGTTCGACTTCTCGGTGTGGGAGATCTGGGGTGCGCTGCTGTCCGGCGGGACGCTCGTCGTCGTGCCGTACTTCACCGCCCGCGACCCCGAGGAGTTCCACGACCTGCTGGTGCGGCACCGGGTCACGATCGTGAACCAGACCCCGTCGGCGTTCTCCGCGCTCAACGAGGTCGATCAGCGGCGCGCCGGTGACCTCGCGGTGCGCCTGGTGATCTTCGGCGGTGAACCGCTGGACGTGCGGATCCTGCCCGGCTGGTTGCGCCGCCACCCCCGGTGCCGCGTGGTGAACATGTTCGGCATCACCGAGACCACGGTGCACGTGACCAGCCAGACGGTGACACCCCGGGAAGTCGCCGCCGGTTCGCGGTCGGTCGGGCGAGCGCTGCCGGGCTGGTCGGTATCCGTGCGGGACACCGCCGGCCGGGTCCAGCCCTTCGGTGTGCCCGGCGAGATCTACGTCGGTGGCGCGGGCGTGGCGAGTCATTACCTGAACCAGCCGGACCTGACGGCCGACCGGTTCGTCACGGATTCCGTTACGGGGCAACGGGTTTACCGCAGCGGTGATCTGGGCCGGCTGCGCCAGGACGGCCGGCTCGACCACCTCGGCCGGATCGACAGTCAGGTCAAGGTGCGGGGATTCCGGATCGAACTGGGGGAGATCCGCTCGGTTCTGCTGGAGGACCCGCGGGTGACCGACGCCGTGGTGGTCCTCGATGACGACGGGGACGCCGCCGACGTCCGGCTGGCGGCTTACGTGGTGGCCTCGCCTGCTGCGTCCACAATGGACATCCGGCGGCGTGCGGCGAAGTACCTGCCGGAGTACATGGTGCCGGCCGCCGTCACGCTGGTGTCCGAACTTCCGTTGACGGTCAACGGAAAGGTGGACACGAGCAAGCTCGCGACGAGTGCCCCGCCTGCCGAACCGGCCACCGAGACCGGTGATCCCGTGCTGGCGGTGTGGCGCAAGATCCTCGGCGAGCACATCGAGCCGGACGACGATTTCTTTGCCACGGGCGGCAATTCGCTGCTCGCGGTGCGATTGTCCGGCGAACTGCGTCAGGCAGGACTGCCGCCGGTGTCGTTGCGGGAGCTGTACCGGTACTCGACCCCGGCCGAACTGAGCGCCTTCCTGCGCGGCCCCGAACCCGAACCGGGGCTGTCCGATGTCGGCCGCCGGGTGTTGGCGGCGTGGAGCGAAATACTGGACATCCCGGCCGGGCGAATCGGGTTCGACGATGACCTGTTCGAGATCGGCGGCAACTCACTGGCCGCGATGAAGATTGCCTTGCTGCTGCCCGATCTCGTCACTTTGCCTGATGTACTGCGGTTTTCGCGGCTGGGTGAGCTGGTCAAGGCCGCCGAGGAGGCCGCGGGAGACCGTGGTGGCGTGCTGATCCCGCTGACCTCGGAGGTCGCCGAACCGGCCGCGACCGTGGTGTGTGTGCCTTATGCCGGTGGGAATGCCGTGCACTTCAAGCCGCTCGCGGACGCGGTCGCGCGGCTGGACGGCCGGGTGGCGGTCGCGGCGGTGGAGCTGCCCGGGCACGCGCCGGGGTCCACAGTGGACGATCTGCGCAGTTTCGCGGCCACCGCGGAGCTGGTCACCGCCGAAATCGAGCGCACCGTGTCCGGCCCGGTGGTGTTGTGGGGCCACTGCAACGGCGCGCCGCTGGCGCTGGACGTCGCACGGCGGCTCACGGAGCACGGCCACGAGGTGCGACACCTGTTTTTGGCGGCCATGCTGGTGGCCCCCGTCGCGCAGCTCGAAGAAACCTTGCGGGAGACCGAATCGCTGACGTTCGACGACATCCGGCAGTACCTCGCCGCGTGGACCGGCACCGCGGAGCTGGACCACCTGGGCGCGGGTTTCGAAGAGCTGGTGACGCGCACGTTCCGGCACGATGCCACACTGGCCAACGAGTTCCTGCTGGCCGGGCGCCGGTCGGCGGACCGGCGGCCGCTGCCCGTCCCGGCGACGATGGTGGTGGCCACCGACGACAAACTCACCGACGGCTACGAAACCGGCTGGCACGACTGGGGTTTGTTCGTCGAGCAACCGGCCCTGGCCGAGCTCGGCGGCGGCGGGCATTACTTCACCCGCACCCGCCCGGACCAGGTGGCGGATGTGATCGGGCAGCGGTTGACGGACAGCTGAGGCCGGCTCAGTGGACGACGATCGTGCAATCCCCGCGGGTGGTGAGTTCGCCGATGACCGGGGCGCCGGGGATTTCGCCCGCGATGAGGAGGCCGCCGGAAGTCTGGGCGTCCGCGAGCAGGAGGGCTTCGTCCTCGGGGATGGCCGTCAGGTCGGCATGCGGGCGCACCCAGTCCAGGTTCCGCCGGGTCCCGCCGCTGACGTAGCCGTCGCGCAGGGCTTCGCGGGCGCCCGGCAGGTACGGCACGGCCGCCGAGTCCACGATCGCGGTCACCCCGCTCGCCCGCGCCAGTTTGTGCAGGTGACCCAGCAGCCCGAAGCCGGTGACATCGGTGGCACAGGCGACCCCGGCCCGCAGCGCCGCCGCCGACGCCGTGTCGTTGAGTGTCGTCATCGCCGTGACCGCCGCCGGGAAGCGTTCCCCGGTCGCCTTGTGCCGCGAGTTGAGCACCCCGATCCCGAGCGGCTTGGTCAGCGACAGTGGGGTGCCCGGTTTGCCGGAATCGTTACGCAGCAAGCGTTCCGGGTGCGCCGTACCGGTGACGGCCAGGCCGTACTTCGGTTCGGGATCGTCGACGCTGTGCCCGCCGGCGAGATGGCAGTTCGCCGCTATGCAGATGTCCAGACCACCTCGCAGCACCTCCGCGGCGAGCTCGGACGGCAGGGTTTCGCGCGGCCAGCCCAGCAGGTTGACCGCCACGACCGGGGTGCCGCCCATTGCATACACGTCCGACAGCGCGTTGGTCGCCGCGATCCGGCCCCAGTCATAGGCATCGTCGACGACCGGGGTGAAAAAGTCCGTGGTGGCGATGACGGCCAGCCCGTCCTGGATGCGCACCGCCGCCGCGTCGTCACCCGCGTCGAGCCCGACCAGCAGCTCGCCCGGCGGGTTGCCGGGGCGCGCCGCGGTCAGGCCGGACACCATTTGTTCGAGTTCGCCGGGCGGGATCTTGCAGGCACAGCCGCCACCGTGTGCGTACTGCGTGAGCCGTACGGTCATCGGCCCATTGTCGTCCCGCTGCGGGCATCCCGCGATGTTGGCAGGATGTCGGCATGGTCCACGGAGGCGTATCCGGTCTGGTGACCGGCGCGGTCTTCAAAACCGTTGAACGGCAGATCCTGCCGTTGGCGGGTTCGATTCCCGTCCGCCTCCGCCAGGAGCGCCATGACTGATCCCCGCCGCCTCGTCCCGCGCACCGACACCGTGCTGGCGTGTCCTGAACTCGTGCAGGCACAGCGCCGGCTCGGCCGCGATCTGGTGAAGGCCGCCGTGGTGGTGGCGCAGCAACGGGTGCGGGACGGACAGATCGCGCCGGACGACGTGGTCGCGCAGGTGCTCGCCGCCCTGCCGCCCACGGCTTCGTCCTCGCGGCGGGTGCTCAACGCGACCGGGATCATCGTGCACACCAACCTCGGCCGCGCGCCGCTGTCCCCGGCGGCACTCGACGCGGTCGCGGAGGCCGGCGGGTACACCGACGTCGAGTTCGACCTCACCACCGGGCACCGCGCACGCCGTGGCGAGGGAACGCTGGCCGCGTTGACCGAAGCGGTCCCGGCCGCGGGAGCGGTGCACGTTGTCAACAACAACGCGGCCGCCCTGCTGCTGACCGCGCTGGAACTGGCGCAGGGCAAGGAAATCGTGCTCAGCCGCGGCGAACTCGTCGAGATCGGTGACGGGTTCCGCATCCCGGAACTGCTGATGTCGGCCGGGGCCCGGTTACGCGAAGTAGGCACGACGAACCGGACGAACGTGCGCGACTACGCCGAAGCGATCGGGCCCGGCACCGGGTTCGTGCTCAAGGTCCACCCGTCCAACTTCCGCGTCACCGGGTTCACCGCCGCCCCGGACATCGCCGAACTGACCGGCTTCGGGGTTCCGCTCGTGGCGGACATCGGCTCCGGCCTGCTGACCGCGCATCCGGCGTTGCCGGACGAACCGGACGCCGATTCCGCCTTGCGGGCCGGCGCGAATCTGGTCACCGCGAGCGGTGACAAGCTGCTCGGCGGCCCGCAGGCGGGGCTGATGTTCGGCGACGCAGGCCTGATCGAGCGGTTGCGCCGCAACCCGGCCGCCCGCGCGCTGCGGGTGGACAAGCTCACGCTCGCGGCACTGGAAGCGTCGGTGCGCGGGCCGGTCACGCCGGTTCGCGCGGCCCTCGACGTCTCCCCGGACGACCTCGCGGAACGGGCCGCGAAGCTCGCCGCGGGGCTCGCCGGGTTCGGCGCGCGGGCAGTCGAGAGTGTGGCCGAAGTCGGTGGCGGCGGAGCGCCCGGAGTCCCGCTGCCCAGCGCGGCCGTGAGCCTGCCGCGACGGTTCGCCGAACTGCTGCGGGCCGGCACACCCGCGGTGGTCGGCCGGGTGGAGCGGGACCGCTGCCTGCTGGACCTGCGCGCGATCACGCCCGAGCAGGACGCCGAACTCGACCAGGCGGTGCGCCGGTGCGCGTCATAGCCACCGCCGGTCATGTCGACCACGGCAAGTCCACCCTCATCCGGGCGCTGACCGGGATGGAGCCGGACCGCTGGGCCGAGGAACGCCGGCGCGGGCTGACGATCGATCTCGGCTTCGCCTGGACCCGGCTGCACGGTGAGCGGTTCGCCTTCGTCGACGTGCCAGGGCACGAGCGGTTCGTGCCCAACATGCTGGCCGGGGTCGGCACCGCGCCACCCGTGTTGTTCGTGGTGGCCGCGGACGAGGGCTGGATGCCGCAGTCCGAGGAACACCTGTCCGCCCTGCATGCGCTGGGGGTCCGGCACGGCCTGCTGGCCGTCACCAAGGCCGACCGGGCAGATCCGCGGCCGGCCCTCGACCTCGCCCGCGCCCGGATCGCCGAAACCACGCTGGGTGACGTTCCCGCCGTGGCCGTCAGCGCCATCACCGGCGAGGGGCTGGCCGCACTGCGGACGGAGCTCGGCAGGCTCGCCGCGCGGCTGCCGGACCCGGACACCGGCGCCGACGTGCGGTTATGGGTGGATCGCGGGTTCACCATCCGCGGCGCCGGAACGGTCGTCACGGGCACGCTGACCGCGGGCACCCTGCGTGAGGACGACGAGCTCGTGCTCGCCCGCGACGGCACCCGGGTGCGCATCCGCGGGCTCCAGGCGCTCGGGGAGCCGTGCCGGGAAATCGCCGCGGTCGCGCGGGTGGCGCTGAACCTGCGTGGGATCGAGCGTGACCGGATCGGCCGTGGTGACGCGCTGGTCACGCCGGGTGCCTGGCGCACCGGCAGTGAGCTGGACGTGCGGCTGCATGGCGCCGAGGCGGCGGACCTGCACCGGAATCTGGTGCTGCACCTCGGTTCTGCCGGGGTCGGCTGCCGGGTCCGCCCGCTCGGCCGTGACACCGCGAGACTGTCGCTGGCCCAGGCGCTTCCGGTACGCCGGGGCGACCGGGGCCTGGTGCGCGACCCAGGGGAGCATCGCGTTCCGGCCGGGGCCGAGGTGCTCGACGCGCGGCCGCCCCGGCTGCGTGGCCGCGGCGCCGCGCGCGCCCGGGCCGCCGAACTGGCCGGCCAGCCGCGGCTCGCGCCGTTCACCGCGCTCGACGACGTCCGCGCGCTCGGCCTGCCCGCGACCGGCGTGCGGGCCGGCGGCTGGCTCGCCGACCCAGAGGTCTGGACCAATCTGCGCCAGGAGGCACCCAGGGTGCTCGGCGCCTGGCTGGCGGCCGACCCGGTTTCCGCCGGGATGCCGGTCGAAGCCTTCCGGCATCGGCTCGGCCTGCCGGATGCCGACCTGGTTGTTCCACTGCTGGCGGGAACCGGGCTCAGCGTGGCCGGCGGGCTGGTCACCCGCCCCGGTGGCGATTTGCCGTCCACAGTGGACCGGGCGGTGCGCGTGATCGAGCGGCGCTTGGCCGAGCATCCGTTCCGGGCGCCCGAAGCGGATGAGCTGCGGGCGCTGGGGCTCGGCCCGAAGGAGCTCGCCGCCGCCGAGCGGGTCGGCAGGCTGACCCGCATCACCGGGCAGGTCGTACTCGGTCCGGGTGTGTTCGACCGGGCGGCCGAGGTGCTCGCCGGGCTCGGCGTGACGTTCACCGTGAGTGAGGCCCGCCGGGCCCTCGACAGCACCCGGCGCGTCGCCGTGCCGTTACTGGAGGCGCTCGACGAGGCGGGCATGACCGAACGACTCGACTCCGGCGAACGCCGTATTGTCCACAAAGGACAGTGAGACACGGTAACGGTTGGGCTTCCCGGCGGGTGGCAGGGGGTTGCGTTTGGCAGTGGAGTGACTACGGTCGTAAGAGTCCACAGGTTGATGTAGCAGCCTGCCGCCCACGATCGGTGCGACGGGATGTCGCGCGCGGGAGGGCTGAACGATGTGTTACACACCTGGATTGCCGGGAACGCAGCCGAACTCGACCGAGCTGCTGCGGTTGCTTCGCGACGACGGTCGCCCCACGGTCCTGCGCGTCTTGGGGGACATCGACATGACCACTGCGGACACCTTTTCCGAGGGACTGCGGGCCACCGCGCGAAGCGCAGTCCCGCCGGGGCCCGTGATCGCCGACCTCAACGCCGTCGAATTCCTGGGCGCGGCCGGCCTCGTCGTGCTGGTCCAGGAGCAGGCGTGGTGCGACGAGCACGGGATCACCCTGCGCATCGTCAGCTCGGCACGGCCGGTGCTGCGCTCGATCAAGGTCACCGGCCTTGACGCCACGCTCACGGTGTCGCGCACGGTGGACGAAGCGCTGACACACGCCTGATCCGTCGCCGGCGCGGGCGACTCCAAATGGGTGAAACCGGTGCGGGAGCCGCCGGGGCCGCTCCATTGTGGAGGACCACCATCCGGAACGCGTGGACTTTTCACCAGGTCCGCAGCATCGTGGAGCCCGCGCGGGCGCCGTGTGTCCACAGTGGACTACCGGCCGCGCGGTGAGGGGGATGGCTGTGCCGGACCGGGACGTGGACGTGGTGGTGGCCGGCGCCGGGCCTGCCGGGTGTGCCGCCGCGTGGCGGATGGCGTCCCGGGGAGCCGACGTCCTGGTGCTCGACGACGCGGCACCCGGTGCGGACGACACCGCCGTGTTCCGGGTGGCGCATGCCGATATGACCGATGTTTTCCTTGCGCTGCAAGCCTTGTCGCTGTGGCGCGAGCTGGAACAGGGCACCGGCACCCGGCTGCTGCGGCTCACCGGGGAAATCGCGCACGGCCGCGGCGCGGAACTGGATCTGCTGGCCTGGGCCGCGGACCTCGCGGGCAAGCCGGGTCGCTGGCTGCCCGCCGGGGAAGCCGTCGAGCGCTGGCCCGGGATCCGGTACGAGGAAAGGATCTTCTTCCACCCGCTCGCCGGGTGCCTCGACGCGGACGCCGCCGTCACCGCGCTGCGCACCGCCGCCGCGGCCGAAGGGGCGGCGGTGCGGTCCGGCTCGGTGACCGCCGTCGAGTACGGCCGTGCCGACGCGGTCCTGGTGCACACGAGCGAGGGGTGTTACCGGGCGCGACGGGCGGTGGTGGCGGCGAGTGCACCCGTGCGGACCGCCACCTGCGTGCGGTTCGCACCGGTCCGCGGTGGGTTGGCGTGGCCGGTCTTCGCGCACTACGACACGACAGGCCTCATCGCCGCCGGGGCGCCCGCGGGCGATGGCGTCTCAGCCCGCGCCGGTGACGATCCGGCCAGGTACGCGCGCTGCTGGTTGCCCGGCGCCGACCCCGCCGCGGGGCAGCGGTACCGGACGGAGACCGGGACGCGGTTCGTCCTCGACCGGCGCGGGCCGGTGGTGCGGGCCGCCGGATTCACCGGCGAGGGCTTCAAGTTCCTGCCCGCGGTGGGCCGGATGATCGCCGATCTGGTCCTCACCGGCGCCGTCCAGAAATCGTGACCGAGCAGGTCGCCGGGGGCGATTTCCGGTAACGGAACCAGGGCGGTTGTCACCCGGCCGGGTGTCACCCGCTATGCTCGCGACCCCCACCGCCGAGAGATCTTGAGCAAGGGAACTACATGGATACCGAGAGCGAGCAGCAGGCGGCTTCGACGGACGTTCTCAGCAGCGCGGCCCACGCCGCCCGGCTGGTCATGTTGAAGACCATGGACGAGAAGATCCGTTACGCCTGCGAGGCCTTGGGCCAGCCGTCGACGTCGGATGTGATCGCGTTCCTGATGACCTACGGCGTGGTGACCAACCCCAAGCGCGAACGTGCCTACGTCGCCACGCAGGTCGACAAGTGGCGGACCGAGCGTGGCCTCGGTGACACCGGCGACCTGCCCCGGCTGTCCGCGGAGCTGCTGACCGAGCTGGACAACCGCCGTGCGGCCGAGGAGAGCGCCGCCGCCGAGAAGCAAGCGGCGGAAACCACGCCGGCCCCGCCGAAGACCACGACCGCGACCAAGAGGAGGTCGACTCCGGAGGGTTCGCGCGGTTTCTACCTCGTCGCGCTGATGTCCCTGCTGGTCTCGGTGGACACCTCGTGGCGGTTCTTCGGGATCAAGCTCGGCATCACCAGCATCTACGAGCGGGCCGCCATGTTCGCCGTGGTCGAGGTCGCCCTGATCGCGTGCGGGTTCGCGATGCGCGCCGGAATTCGCAGCGCCAGCGGGAAACCCGGGCCGGCCCGGCTGATCCTGTGGGCGTTGTGCTTCGCCTCCGGCTACATGGCCTTCGACCTCGCCGGCCCGGTGTCGGGCCTGGCGCGGGTCACCCTGGGCCCGGTGCTCGGCGTGGTGATGCTGCACCTGGCACTCGGCATCGAACTGCGGCACCGCCGCACCCGGGTCACCACCTGGAGCCGGGTCAGCCGCGAGCTCAAAGAGCGGTTCCTCTCGCGCCTCGGTCTCGGCGACGACGAGCGTGACGCGCTGGCTCGCACTCGTGACCGCGCCGCCCGCCGCGCCGCGCACCTGGCTCGCGCGTCGTGGATGACGCCGTTCCGCAAGGTCCGGCTCGCCCGCGCGCTGCGTTCCGCGAACGCCGCGCACGACGACCGGATGCGCGCCCGGCTGATGGCGGAGCTGGCCGCCGTGCAGCACGCCGACGAACTGCGGCGGCTGGACCTCGCGTCCCCGTGGTCGGACTCGCTGGCCAACACACTCAAGTACCTGCGCAGCTGATCCCCGCCGGCCGCGTGCCGTCCCGAGTGGGCGGCACGCGGCCGGCGATCACTCAGCGGGGCCCGTCGGCCAGTGCGGCATGCCATCCCGCGGCCTCCGGCATACGACGACGGCTCGGGGAAGGTCCAGCCGGCGAGGTTTTCCGTTGCGGGGCGCCGGACTTCGATGGTGATCGGCCGGTACGTCTCGAGCGGATCGCGTGCTTCCGGCCCCCACTGCCGGATCGAGAGGTCACCACCCGGGCACGTCGAACTCGGTCAGCCCATGGGGCAGGGACCGCCCGGGTCAGGTTCGAGCGACAGTGGACATCGAAGTCCTCTCCGGACCGCAGCCGGTTGGTGCAGGGGTCGCACCGGCTGCCGAGCAGATCGTGCACGCGGTCGCCGTCCCCGTCGACCACAGCCACGCAGGTGGGCGATCTGAACATCTGGAACCGGCACAACCCCCGCGAGCGGATGTGGGCGGCCAAGACCCGCCAGCTGCAGGCGGCGCACGTCTCGACCTACGACCACTCCTCGTCGACATCCAGCGCGCCGTTGCTGCTCTGATAGGCGGCGTCGGTCGGCTTCATGCGCCGCATTTCGGCGAGGGTCATCGTCAGTCCTCCGGTACCGCTCGTTGGGATTGCGCGACCACTGCCGCTGCACCAGCAGCTCCCATTCCGGCCGGTTCGCCGGATAGTCGTGGGGTTGACCCAGCCGCCCTGCTCGAGGCAGACGACCTTGAACCCGGCGTTTGGACTGTCCCATCCGTGCACCGCTTTCGACAAGGTAAAGCTGCTGCCGGTGATCGACGACGACGCCCGTGTCGTCGACGCGGTGCTGACTTTTTTGTGAGGAACGTATGACACGCAAAGCCTTCGACCCGCCCGGCGTCCGCCGGACGGCTCGTTGCCGCCCGTGCTCGACGCCGCGGGTGCCACCGCGGAGGACGTCGTCTCGGTCACGGTCCACCTGGCTGACGGTGCGGACTTCGAACGGATGAACGCGCTCTACCGCGACTACTTCACCGGGCTTACCCCGCCCGCACCACGGTCACCGCCGGGTTGCGGCCCGGTGTCCGGTTCGAAATCACCGCGCAGGCGTTCGTCGCCTGAACAGTGCGAAAGCGGCGCGTGAAGGCCGTGACCAAGGCGACGTCAGCGCCGAGAGCATCGCGCCCATCCCGGCGGGCCGCGATGGTGAGCCACGGGAATTCGCCGATCTGGTCACGTTCCTGGCCAGCGACCGGGCGAGTTACCAATCCGGCCGAAAGTAGGCGGACACGGTCCCCAGCCGATCTGCTTGTAGACACCCGTTTCCGCCGTAGCTGCCGTCGGATTGGTAACGAACGGCACAGTACGTCACCGGCTCCGTGCTGCGGGTGGATGGTGGACTGCTGCAGAACATCCGACCCGCTTCTTCCCCCTTCGCGGCGCCGACACCGATGCGGCGCATGCCCGTGCCCGCCAAAATCTTGTCGTCCAGCAGGTTCCTCGTGTCGACCACGACGGGACGGCGTGCGGCGGCGGCCATCCGGAACCAGTCGAGCTCGCGGAACTGCGGCCACTCGGTGAGTACCACGACGGCGTCCGCGCGATTCGCGACCTGGTAAGGGTTTCCGGTCGAGGTGAGCCAGCCGGGTCCGTCCGGGACCTGGGGGTCGTGGGCGGTGAGCTCCGCGCCCTGTGCCGCCAGTTCCGCGGCGATGCCGAGCGCGGGGGAGTCCCGGAGATCTCCGGTGCCGGCCTTGAAAGCCAAGCCCAGCAAGCCGATCCGGGCCCCCGACAGGGAACCGTCCGGCGTACCGGTCGCCGCGATGCGGATCTTGCGGAGCATCGCCGCGGCCTGGCGGGCGTTCACCGCGACCGCGTCCCGCACCAGCGGCAAATCCACTCCGGCGCCCTCGGCGATACCGAGCAGCGCGCTGGTGTCCTTCGGCAGGCACGAACCGCCCCAGCCCGGCCCGGCGGCGAGGAAATCGGGGCCGATACGCTCGTCGAGCCCCATGGTCATGGTGACCTCGCCGATCTCGGCACCGAGGTGCTCACACAGCTCGGCCAGAGTGTTCACATAGGACAGTTTGACCGCGAGAAACGCGTTGCTGGCGTACTTCGCCAGCTCGGCACTCTTCGCACTGGTGCGGATCACGGGTGCGTCGAGCCCCGCGTAAAGCCCGGCGACCCGGTCCGCGGCCTCGCGATGTTCCGGAGCGGAACCGATCACGACCCGGTCCGGTTCGAGGAAATCGGCGACGGCCGTGCCCTCACTGAGGAACTCCGGATTGCTCACCACCGGGATGTCGTCACGCCCCAGCAACCGGGGCAGCCGTGCGGCCGTTCCGACCGGGACGGTGGACTTGGTGACGAGCACGCAACCGGGCGGCAGGACCTCGCGCAACGAGCCCAGGACGGTCTCCACCACGCTCAGATCGGCGGTGCCGTCCGGGCCGGTGGGGGTGGGCAGGCACAGCAGCACCACATCGGACTGATCCAGCGCGGCGAGGTCCGTGGTGAACGCCAGCCGTTCCTCGGCGAGCCCGTCCCGGACCAGCCCGCGCAGCCCGGGTTCCGCGATCGGGATTTCGCCGCCGGCGCATTCCTCCACTTTGGACTGATCATTGTCCGCACAGGTCACGTGGTGGCCGAGGTGGGCGAGACACGCGGCCGTCGTCAACCCGACGTAACCCGCACCCACCACGCCGACGCGGTTACCCATGAGCCACCTTCTCCCGCAGCAGCCCCGTGGCCGCCGTCAGCACCCGATCGGGCTGGAGCATGAGCAGCCCCGAATCCGGCTTGCCGGCATGGGGATCACCGACATCCCCGACCCACAACGCCACATGCCGGCCGTCGCCGGGCGGCGGTCCCCACAGCCGTGGCGGGGTGGGCCCGAACAGCAGCACCGACGGCGTGCCGAACGCGGTCGCCACATGCCCGACGCCGGTATCCCCGCATACCACGAGCCTGGCCGCGGCGACCAGCGCGGCGAGCTCGGCCAGTCCGGTGCGGCCCGCGAGCACGGCCGACGCGGGCAGTCCGGCCCGGTCGGCGACCTCTTGTGCCAGCGGCAGTTCCGCGGCCGTACCGGTCACCACCACGTCCTGACCCGCCGCCGCGAGTTCCCCGGCCACCACGGCATACCGCTCCGGCGGCCACCGTCGCGCGGCGTAGGCGGCGCCCGGATGGATCACCACAGCGCCGGCGATCTCCGCGGGCCCGGGTGGCTCGGGCAACCGGAAATCGTCGCGATCGGCCTGGATTCCACCGTATTCGAGCAGGCGGCACCAGCGGTCGATCTCGTGCACGTCCGCCCGCCATTCCAGACCCACCTGGTCCGGAAACGCCGGATGCCGGTGGGTGAGCAGTTCGCGCGGGTGCCCCTCGAGCAGATCGCGGATGCTTTCCGGGCCGGACCCGTGCAGGTTCACCGCCAGCGACGGCGGCTCGCCCGGCCAGTCCAGCGCACCGAGACCGCCGGTCGGCAACAGTTCGTCGACGGCGTCGATCAACTCCACGACATCGCGCAGCCCTTCCGGTGCGGCCAGCACAAGCCGCGCGTCCGGGCGAGCCCGGTGCAGGGCGCGCAGCGCGGGCACCGCGGTGAGCAAATCACCCAGCCCCAGCGCGCGCAGGACCAGTACCGCCTCGGTCACGGCCACGACCCTTCCTCCGAGGCACAGACCACCATCTCCCGCACCTCGCACCCGGGCGGCTGGCTCAGCGCGAACACGACCGACCGCGCGACGTCCCCGGGCCGGTTGAGCTTCGCGTCCGGCGGCGGCTTGTATTGCTCGTCGCGCCCGTCGAAGAACGCCGTGTCCATTCCGCCGGGAATCAGCAGCGTCACCCCGACCGCGCCCGCGGTTTCCGCGGCGAGCGCCCGGGTGAAGCCGACCGTGCCCCATTTCGAAGCGCAGTAGGCAGTTGCGTCACCGACCGCCTTGATCCCCAAGGTGGACCCGCAGGTGACCACGGTGCCATGGGACTGTTTCAGGTACGGCAGCGCCGCGCGCACGACGGCCGCGGTGCCGAGCAGGTTCACCTTGACCACGCGCTCCCAGTCCGGTGTGGACACTCCGTCGAGCGGGCCGCACGCGTCGATCCCGGCGGCGGTGAACACTCCGTCGATCCGCCCGCCGGCGCGGTCGGCGAGTTCGCGGACCGCGGTTTCGGCGGCGGTGCTGTCGGCCAGATCCGCCGGGACGAATTCCACCGGCGCCTCAGGTTGTATGCGGTCGATCACATACGGCGTACCGCCTTCGGCCGCTACCGCGACGGCCACGGCCGCGCCGAGACCGCTTGCGCCACCGGTGATCAGGATGTTCCCCAGCGCTGTCATCGTTCTCCTTCCCGACCGCGGGCGATCGCGATCAGCCTGGTCGTCGAATACCCGGGAACGGCAGGCACCAGCACGATCTCACCGCCGTGGCGCCGGACCACTTCGCTTTCGGGCAGTTCGGCTTCGGTGTAGTCACCGCCTTTCACCCACACGTCCGGTCGAAGCCGGTCGAGCAGGCGGGCGGGGGAGGTCTCGTCGAAGGTGAGCACGGCGTCCACACAGGACAGTTCGGCCAGCAACCGTGCCCGGTCGGCAGCCGGTACGATCGGGCGGCCTTCACCCTTGAGCCGGCGCACCGAATCGTCGGAGTTGAGGCACACCACGAGCGCGTCACCGAGTTCACGTGCCCGCCGCAGCAGCGTGAGATGCCCAGGGTGCACCAAATCGAAGCACCCGCCGGTGGCGACGAGCCTGCCGCCGGAGCCGCGCACGCGCGACGCGAGTTCGAAAGCCGGCGTGGCCGGGGCGCGATGTCCGGGCTGGGACAGGGAAAGCGCCGAAGCGCCACCGTCGGCGACGAAGCTCGCCGCCGTTTCGACCCCGGCCGCCACCGCTTCCGCGACCGTGTACCCGTCGAGCAGGGCCGCCGCGGCGGCGGACGCGAACCGGTCCCCGGCGCCACACGTGTCGTGCCCGGTGTTCCCGAGCCCGGCGGGGACCTCGACCTGACTCACGCGTTTTCCGTTGGCCAGCAAGGCTCCCGAGGCGCCGGTGGTGATCGCGACCGAATCGGCGCCCCACTCGTCCCGCAGCACCTTCGCCAGTTCGGCCGGTTCGGTGTAGGCCGGGGCGAATCCCTTGGCCTCCGCCGAATTCGGGGTGACCAGCTGGGCGCCGCGCACCGGCTCGGGACCACGAGGATGCGGGTCCCACACCACGGGGACGCGCCGGGCCAGTTCGGTCAGCAGGCGCCGCAGTTCCGGATGCGCGGCCACGCCACGGCCGTAGTCGGCGACGAGGATCGCGCCCGCGGCACGAACAGCGGCGACCACCTCGGCGGACAGCGGTTCGTTCGCCGCGGTGCCGTCGCCGTCGTCCACGCGGAGCATCGACTGGCCGGCAGCACGCACCCGCGTCTTGCGAACCGTGCTGCCCCGCAAGGGAAGGCGGTGCACCCGCACCCGGCTCGAGAGCAACTCTCCGAGGGTCGTGCCACTTTCGTCGTCACCGAGCGCGGCGACGAGTTCGACGTCCGATGTGGACTGTGCCGCCAGCAGCGCGGCCAGTCCGGCGCCCCCTGGCCGGTAACGGCGCCGGGTCACGTCGACCACGGGGACCGGCGCTTCCGGGCACAGCCGGTCCGCGCGGCCCTCGACGTCCACATCCAGGATCGCGTCTCCCACCACGACCAGCGGGTTCACGTCGGTACCCCGAGCGCCTCGTCGACGCAGGCGCACAACGTGTGCACCAGTGCCAAGTGGACTTCCTGCACGGTGGCGGTGCTTGCGGCCTCCACGGGGATCGCGTCGTCGCACAACGCGGCCAGCGGGTTGGGCGACGGCCCGGTCAGCGCCCAGGTGGTGACGCCGAGATCTTGCGCGGCCTTCGCGGCGGCGACCACGTTCGCGCTCGTCCCGCTGGTGGACAACGAAACAAGGACGTCACCACGCCTGCCATGCGCCCTTACCTGGCGCGCGAACAGTTCGTTTTCGCCGTAGTCATTGCCGATTGCAGTCAGCGCCGAAGTGTCGGCGTGCAGCGCGATCGCCGAGAAGGGGGTCCGCTCACGGCGGAAGCGGCCGACAAGCTCTCCGGTCAGATGCTGCGCTTCGGCGGCACTGCCCCCGTTGCCGCAGGCCAGCAACCGGCCGCCGCCGTCGAGCACCGCCGCGAGATGCCGGCCCCACTGGGAGATCTTCGGCGCCGCGGCACCGGTGCGGGTCGCGGCGTCGCTCAAGGCGGCGAAATGTTCTCGGATCACGATGAACCTCCTGTGCTCGGGCAGCTCATGAGTTCCTCGGCCGCGGCGACGACCTCATCCGGCTCGATCGAGTCCAGGCAGGGATGCCCGGCGACCGGGCACGTCCTCGCCCGGCTGTCGCGGCACGGCGCGGACTGCTCACCGAGCAGCACGCGCGGCACCCGGTAGGGCGCCCACCGCGCGGCGGACACCACCGGGGCGAACAACGACACCACCGGCGTGCCGACGGCGGCGGCGAGATGCGCGGGCCCGGTGTTGGGCGCCACCACCACCGACGCGCCGTCCAGTACGGCGGCGAGTTCGGGCAGCGTCGTCGCGCCGCCGAGATCGGTGCCGTGCCGGCCGGAAACCGCCGCCGTGAGCCCGGATTCGGCTTTGCCGCCGGTCACCAGGACGCGGTGCCCGGCGGCGGCGAGCGCGGCCACCATCGCCGCCGACTGTGCCGTGCTGGGCCGGCGCGCGGGGGCCGACGCGGCGGGATGGACCACCACATAAGGGGTTTCGCCGGTCAGCGCCCGGACATCCGGCAGCGGGCGGCGAATCGCGAGCCCGCCGTCGTCACCGGCCGGGAGCCGGTAACCCGCGGCGATGGCGAGGGCGAGCGCGCGTACGCTCTCCGGCAGTTCGCCGTGCACGCGATGCCGCAGGTCGAGCAATGAACCGGGATAGTCTTCCGAAATCGCGCCGATCCAGGGAATTCCGGCCATGCGTAACAGTAGGGCCAGCGGTAATGCGGATTGGTGGAACGAGGTGAGGACCAGTGCGCGATCGAACTCCCGTGCCCTGATGGTCCGGACGAAAAGGTCGATGTCCTCTGTGGATACTGGATCGGGCTCCGGGTCGATCCACGGCGCGCACCAGGTAAGCACGTCGTCGATGCCGGGCAAGAGTTCGGCTCCGGCCCGCCCGCGGGGTCCCGCCAGCATCGTGACGGGCTCCCCGCCGGCCGCGACGGCACGCACGCACGGCCCGGCGAGCAGCACGTCACCGATATTGTCCAGGCGTACCACCAGAACTCCGCCCATCACCGCACCTCCATCGCGAGCCGGACGGCGTGGGCGAGATCCGGCGCGACCGTGGCCGCGCGCTCGGCTTCCTCCGGGCGGGTCCGGGCCGTCGGCACCAGGATTCCCCGTGCCCCAGCGGTTTCGGCCGCCGCGACGTCGCCGCCGGTGTCCCCGATGACCACGCACCGGGACGCCGGAACGCGCAGTTCCGCCGCCGCGGCGCGGATCAGGCCGGGCGCGGGTTTGCGGCACGCACAGCGATCCGCCTCGTCGTGCACGCAGACCTGCCACGTGTCGAACGGGCCGAGCAGTTCCTCCACCCGCGCGTTGACCGCGGCCAGTTCCTCCCTACTGATCAGTCCTTTTGCGACACCCGACTGGTTACTGACGACCCCGACCCCGACTCCGGCGGTGCGCAGGCGCCGCACCAGGTCCACGGCGCCGGGCACCGGCCGGACCTTCTCGGGGTCGTTCAGATATGGCACGTCCTCGATGAGGGTGTCGTCGCGGTCGAACAGCACCGCCAGCGGCGGCCCGCCGGCCCGGCGATGTGCGAACTCACCACGCACCCGGTGCCAGCATGCGGCCGGCGGGATCAGCACGCTGGTCAGCAGCATCCGGCCGATCTCCCCGGGCGTGCGCGGGCCGGGGGCGATGCGCGTTCCCGCGAACCCGGCGGTCAGCGCGGCCCAGACACCACCGGCGACGGCGGCGGCTTTGCGGTGCCGTAGAAGTCCGAAAAGGACAGTGCTGAGCCCGGCCACGGTGCTCGCCGCGTGCCGGCGCACCCGACCCGGTCCCTCACCGATCCGCGCCCGCCAGCGCGCGCCGAATTTCCGCCGCAGCAAGGCGTTGTCGGCGTTTCCACGCTGGGCCCGCACGCTTGCCAGCGGACCGGACCGGCGCGCCGGATGCGTGGTGAGCCGGGAGCCGGTCACGATGTCGTGGCCCGCCAGGCACACCCGCAGCGCCAGGTCCGCGTCTTCCCGGTAGGCACTCGGGAAACGTTCGTCGAATCCGCCGACGGCCGCCAGGACCGAGCGCCGGTAGGCCATGTCGGCGGTGATCCAGCGTGCTGTCTCCAAGCCGGCGGTGCCGCGTTCGTCATCGGTCGGGCGCGGCGGCAGCGGGACCGTGATGCGGCCCTGCGACGCCGCCGTGTGCTCGTCGGCTGAGGCGAGATCCTCGGCGAGCCGGGCGGGCCAGTCGGGACCGACCACGACATCGTCGTCGAGAAAGGCGATCCAGTCACCGCGGGCCGCACGCCAGCCGGCATTCCGCGCGGCGGCCGGGCCGCGGCCTCCACTGTGGATCACCTCGAGCGGCACCCGGCACGGTGGCAAAGACAGTTCCGGTGTGCCCGGCCGGTCGTCGACCACGATGATCTCGAGGGGCGGCGGACCGGCCGCACCGTCGAGGGCCTCCAGCAGCACCCGCAGGCTTTCGCGGCCCGTGGTCGGGATGACGACGCTGTAGTCCGTCATCGCCACACCACGAACGGTCCGATGGCGAGCAGGTCGATCGGCGCGGAACCAAAACATTCCAGCGCGTCTCTCGGCGAGTCGACCATGGGTCTGCCCGCGGTGTTGAGGCTGGTGTTCACCACGACCGGAAGCCCGGTCCTCGCCTCGAAACCGGCCAGCATCTGCGCCAGCACCGGATTTTCCTCGCGGGCCACGGTTTGCACCCGCGCGGTACCGTCCACATGGGTCACCGCGGGGAGGCGGTCGCGCCAGGCGGGCGCCACGTCGTGCACGAACAGCATGTAGGGACTCGGCAGCGGGCCGCGCCCGAAGATCGGCGCGGCACGGTCGGCGAGCACGATCGGCGCCACCGGACGAAACTGCTCACGGCCCTTGACGTCGTTGAGGCGTTCGAGATTGGCCGCGTGCCCGGGGTGCGCCAGCAGCGAACGGTACCCGAGCGCACGGGGCCCGAACTCGGCGCGCCCGGAGAACCACGCCACGATCCGGTCGTCCGCGAGCGCCCCCGCCACCGTGGCGGCCAGGTCGTCCGGGCGCGAGTACTGTAGTTTTGCTGTCCGCAGCACGTTTTCGAGCTCGTCGTCCGTCCATTCGCGACCGAGATCGGCGCCCGTCATCCGGGTGCGCGGTTCGCCGAATTCCGCGGCCAGTTGTAATGCGGCGCCAAGTGCGGTGCCGGCGTCTCCCGCGGCCGGTTGCACCCAGATCCGGTCGAATGGTCCTTCGGCGTGCAGCCGGGTGTTCGCGACGCAGTTCAGCGCGATGCCACCGGCCATCGCCAGGTTGGGGTTCCCGGTTTCCCGATGCAGCCAGTGGGCCAGCTCCAGGAGCACGTCTTCGAGTCTGCGCTGGACACTGGCGGCCAGATCGGCCTGCGCGGAATCGAATTCCCCGCCGGATCCGGCCGGGGCGAAGGAATCCCAATCGACCGGTTCGGTATGAAATCCACCATCCGGCGTCACTCGCGCCAGTTCCGCGAACTCACGGAGAAACCGCGGCTTCCCGTAAGAGGCAAGCGCCATCACTTTGTACTCGTCGCTGGACCGGGCAAACCCCAGATGCTCCGTCAGATCCTCATACAGCAGCCCCAGGGAATGCGGAAGCCGCTGCGAAGCCAGTTCGACGAATTTGCCGTCGCGGTATTCGCCCGCGAGATAAGAAGTGCTTTCCCCGCGCCCGTCGGCGACGAGCACCGCGGGGTCGTCGAACGGCGCGGCGAGCGCGGCGGACGCACCGTGCGCAACGTGATGCCGGACGAATCGCACCTTCGCCGGATCGAGACCGGGCAACGCGGCTTTCAGGAACGCGGGCGCGCGGCGGGCGTAGTCGGTGCGGGTGTGTTCGCTGCCGGCGTCGAGGCCGCCGAGGGTGTGGTCCACCAGTCCGGGATCGTAGGAATAGCCCACGGCGTCGAGCTGGTCAGGTCGGATCCCGGCACGCTCGAGGCACCAGGCCGCCGACCGTTCCGGAAGCTCCCAAGCGGAAAACGGCACCGGGCGCTTACCGTGCTTGCGGCGGCTGAATCGTTCCTCTTCGGCCGCCGCCACGATTTCGCCGTCCACGACGAGCGCGGCGGCAGGATCGTGGAACACCGCGTTGATCCCCAGAATTCGCACCGGTCGCACCCCTCCGTTCGTGGTGAAAGACCGTCACCCGTCCTTCTCCGTACCGCTACCCGGTGGAATTGGCTGTAAACGGTGCTACCCGGAAAAGCCCAGGACGTCGCCACTCAACGAAGCGACTCCTGCTCGGGCAGTACACCGGTGAACCAGGCGACCGTGCGGCGCAGCCCGTCGGCGAGGTCCACCTTGGGAGTCCACCCGAGCTGGGTGCGGGCGAGCGTGATGTCGGGACAGCGCCGCCGCGGATCGTCGATGGCGGCGTCGACATGGTCCATCCGGGATGGACTGTCCGTGATCCGCACGATTTCCGCGGCCAGCTCCGCGACGGTGATCTCGTGGGGATTCCCGAGGTTCACCGGACCCGGACGCCCCAGCCGGGCCAGTGCGATCAGCCCCCGCACCGTGTCGTCGACGTAGCACAGCGACCGGGTCTGTTCACCGGTGCCCGCGATCGTGAGCGGTTCCCCTTCCAGCGCCTGGCGGATGAACGTGGGCACCATCCGCCCGTCGAAGGGACGCATCCGCGGACCATAGGTGTTGAAGATTCGCGCGATGCTCGTGTCGGCGCCCTTTTCCCGCCGATACGCCATCGTCAGCGCCTCGGCAAACCGTTTCGCTTCGTCGTAGACGCTGCGCGGGCCGACCGGATTCACGTGCCCCCAATAACTTTCCGATTGAGGATGCTCGGTCGGATCGCCGTAGACCTCGCTGGTCGAAGCCAGCACGAACCGAGCGCCACTGTGCACGGCCAGCTCCAGCAACTGCTCGGTGCCGCGCGATCCGGCACGCAGCGTCTCCACGGGTAACCGGAGGTAGTCAGACGGGGAGGCGGCGGAGGCCAGATGGAAGATGGTGTCGTAGTGCCGCTCGCCGCCGAGCGGTTCGGTGACATCCCGCACCAGCAACCGGAACCCGGGCTTGCCGAGCAGGTGCGCGACCGTGTCCGGAGAGGACGTGGCGAAATTGTCGAGTGTGTCCACCTCGGCCCCGGCGGCGAGGAGCCGCTCGCACAGGTGCGACCCCAGGAATCCGGCGCCGCCGGTGACCAGGCTGCGTTTGATCGTATGAGGCATCCGATCGAATACCCGCACCAATCGGGTTGAACCGGTGTCATGCCGGGTACGAGCGGGATATGCGCGTGCTTGTGACGGGCTGGCCGAGTTTCTACGACGGCGAGGCCACAGCGGGGGACGTGTTGAGCATGCGACGAGTGTGCGACGCGCTCAACGTGGCCGGGGTGGCGCACGATTCCGCGTGGAGTCCCGCCTTCCGCCCGGGTGGGATGTCGCTCGACGATGCCGAGCCGGGCGACTACACCCATGTCGTGTTCGTCTGCGGACCGGCGCACGGCAAACAGGTCCGGCGACTGCACGAGCGCTACGCCGGCTGCCGCCGGATCGCCGTCGGGGTGTCGGTGCTCGACGCGAGCGACCCCGCGGTTACGGGGTTCCACCGGGTGTTCGCCAGAGACGGTGACACCGAGCCTGCCGTCGACCTGTCGGCGACCGCGAATGCGAACACCGCGCCGGTGGCGGGTGTCGTGTTCGCGCCGGGGCAGCCCGAGTACGGAGTTTTCCGCCGGCATGACGAGGTGCACGCGCGGCTGACGACCTGGCTGTGCCACCTGGACTGCGCGCGGATTCCGGTGGACACCAGGCTCGCGATCGGGGACTGGTCCAAATGCGCCACTCCCGACCAGTTTCTCGCGCTGGCGCACAAATTCGACGTGATCGTCACGACCCGCCTGCACGGGCTGGTGCTCGGCTTGCGGGCCTCGGTGCCGGTGCTGGCGGTGGATCCGATCGAGGGCGGCGGGAAAGTGACCGCACAGGCCGACGCGCTCGGCTGGCCGGCGCTGGTCGGGGCGCACGATGTGGGCCACCGGGCGCTGCTGGATAACTGGTGGCAGTGGTGTCTTTCGATCGGCGGGCGGGTGGCGGCACGGCGGGTGGAAACCGACAGCACCCTGATCGACGACCTGCTCCTGGAGATGGTGCGGTGAACCGCACCACCGTGGTGATCGCGACCCGGAACCGCGCCGGTGAACTCGCCCGTAGTCTGGGAAAACTGACCTCGCTGCCGTCCGCGCCGCCGGTGATCGTGGTGGACAACGCCTCCGGCGACGGCACAGCCGAGGTGGCGCGGTCCTTTCCGGGGGTGCGGGTGATCCGGTTGCCGCGCAATCTGGCCGCGGCCGCCAGGAACAGGGGAGTGGCCGCCGCGTCGACGCCCTATGTCGCGTTCAGCGACGACGATTCGTGGTGGGCCGAGGACGCCTTGGGGGAGGCAGAAGCGGTTCTCGACTCGTGTCCCCGAGCCGGACTGGTCGCCGCCCGCACCCTGGTCGGTCCACAATGGACGGATGACCCGGTGAACGGGTTGATGGCCGACAGTCCGCTGGGCCGGGCCCCGGACCTGCCGGGGCCGTCCGTGCTCGGGTTTCTCGCCTGCGCGGCGGTGGTTCGCCGGCAGGCCTTTCTCGACGCGGGAGGGTTCAGCGAGCTGCTCCACTTTGGCGCGGAGGAACGGTTGCTGGCGCTGGACCTCGCCGCGCGGGACTGGCAACTGTGTTACTGCGACCGGGTCCGCGCCCATCACCATCCATCCACCCGGCGTCCGCCCGCGTCCTGGCGCACCCGCGCGGAATGGCGGAACAACGCATTGATCACCTGGCTGCGGCGGCCGTTGCGGCGCTGCGTCACGGATACCGCGTCACTGGCGGCGAAGGCGTTGCGGGACGCCGAGGCGCGGGCCGTGCTCGCCGGGGTGCTGGCCAGGCTGCCCACCGCGTTGCGGCACCGGCGGCGGTTGCCGGATGACGTCGAACACCAGGCTCGGCTGCTTGAAGGGAAGGCGCATCGGTGAACCGGATCAGCGTGGTGATGATCACCCACAATCGGCGGGAACAGCTGCTGCGCACGCTCGAACATATGACGAAACTGCCGGACGGGGCGCCGATCATCCTGGTGGACAACGCATCGGAGGACGGCACGGCCGACGCCGTCGCGCGCCTGTACCCGCAGGTCGAGCTGATCCGGGCGGAGCGCAATCTCGGCTCGGTGGCACGGAATCACGCGGTGCGTCAGGTGCGGACGCCGCATGTTGCCTTCTGCGACGACGACACCGTGTGGCAACCCGGTTCGCTCGACTACGCGGCCGACGTGCTCGACAGGTATCCGGGGCTCGCCTCGGTGACCGGCAAATGCCTGGTGGAGCCGGGGCTCGAGGAGGATCCGCTCACCCCGGAGCTGCGGGATTCGCCGGTGCGGGGACCGGACTGGCTGCCCGGCCCCGCACTGCTCGGGGTGATGGCCGGGCTCACCGCTTTCCGGGTAAGCGCTTTCACGGAGGTGGGCGGCTTCTCGGCGCGCATGTGGCTCGGCGGTGAAGAGGAGCTGCTGGCGCTGGACCTCGCCGCGCGGGGCTGGTGGATGTGCTGGGACGAGCGGATGATCATCCACCACGCACCGTCGACGGTGCGGGACGCGCGGCGGCGCCGCCAGCTCGGGATCCGCAACACCTTGTGGACACTGTGGCTGCGCCGCCCGGTCCGCAGCGCCACCCGCCGCACGGCGGCGATCCTGCGCACGGCCCCACCGGACGGCGCCACGGTACGGGCGGTCCTGGAGGCGATGCGCGGGTTGCCGTGGGTGCTGCGGGAGCGCGAGGTGGTGCCGCCGGTAGTCGAGACCGGCTTGGTGTCACTGGAGGATGCTCAGCGGAGTTCCAGGGCACGTCGCTACGTGGGGTGAGTTTCGGCTACCCACCGGCGAAGTGGGGCGGGGGTGGGTCCCCCAGGAACCAGTCACTGAGCGGCGGATTCCGGCACCGGCACCGGCAGCACGCGGTCGTAGACGCGCAGGGTGTCGGCGCCGACCCGGTCCCAGGAGTAGCGCGCCTGCACCCGGTCGTAGCCCGCCAGGCCGTACCGTTCCCGCAGCGTGCTGTTCCTCAGCAGCTGCCTGACCGCACGGGCGAGCTTGGCCGGGTCGCGGGGCGGCACCAGGGTGCCGGTGATCCCGTCCACCACGGTATCGACCAGTCCGCCGACCGCGCCGGCCACCACCGGGACCCCGCAGGCCATCGCTTCCAGCGGGGTGATGCCGAATGGTTCATACCATGGCGTGCACACCATGACATCCGCGGACCGCAGCAGTGCCGGCATCTTGTCCCGCGGTACCTGGCCGGCCATCCGGAACCGGTCGGCCACGCCCAGGCCGTGGGCGACCTCACGCAGGCGCCGCGCCTCGGGGTCATTCTCCAGTTCACCCTCACCGGGTCCGCCGACGAGCACCAGTTCGGTGCCCGGTAAGGATTTCAGCGCGCGGATGGCGATGTCGAAACCCTTGCGCGGCACCAAGCGTCCCACGCTGATCATCCGGTGCGGCGCGCCACGTCGTGCGGTCGGGCCGTCCGGGCTGAAACCGTCGAGGTCCACCCCGCACGGGACGACCGAGGCGCGTGCCCGCGGCATGCCGAGCCGCACCAGCTCGAAGACCTCCGCCGAGCAGGTCGCGAGCACCCGGTCGGCGCGCCGGGCGATCATCCGTTCCAGCCGGATCCGTTCCGGTGGGCTGGTGTCGGCCGCGCCCTGATGGCGCCGCTTCACCACACCGAGCGCGTGAAACGTCTGTACGACAGGGATTCCGGCGTCGAAGGTGGCCACCAGCGAAGCGAGCCCGGACATCCAGAAATGAGCGTGCACGATATCCGGCCGGTCCCGCTCCCACTCGCCGCGCAGGAACTCGCCGAACGCGCCCATATGCGGCAACAGTTCGTCCTTGGGCAGCACCCGCGCCGGACCGGCAGGCACGTGCACCACACGGTAACCGTTCGGGGTGATGACCTCACGGGGTGCGCCGGGATCTTCGTGTCGCGTGTAGACGGTGACGGCATGGCCTTGCCGGGAAAGTGCGGCGGACAGTTCGGCCACGTGGACGTTCTGCCCGCCGGCATCGACCCCGCCGAGTGTCGCCAGTGGACTGGCGTGCTCGGACACCATGTCGATCTTCATCGTCTCAGATCCTTTCCGCAGCGGTGAGTTCGGCGAACAGCGCGTCCCAGCGAGCAAGGAAGGCCCCCAGTCCGTGATGAGCGAGGGCGAACTCCCTGGCTCGTTTACCGGCCAGCTTCGCGAGGTCGGGCTCGTGCAGCAGTTCACCGAACGCGGTGGTCAGCCTGGTGAGGTCGGTGGACAGCGCGCCCGCGTCCGGCGGCACGGCCGCCACCGCTTCCGTGGTAGCCACCGCTACCACCGGCATCCCGAGATGCATCGCCTCCAAAAGGGACAGTCCCAGCGAAGTCCAGCGGGCCGTGTGCAGGTACACCCGCCGGCGCGCCACCTCTTCATGCAGTTGCCCGCTCGCCAGATCGGCGATCCCGCGCACGGCATGAGGCGCGGGTTCCGCGACGAAATCGGCAGCGCCGATACCGTAGAGATCGACCGGACCTGCCTGCGCGAACGCGGAAAGCACATCACTACCCGTGACGCGAGCCCGTCGTGCGGGCTCGTTGATCATCGCGACACCCCGGGCGAGTTCGCCCGTGTACCGCGGCCCGGGGTCGACGATCCCGTGTGGAATGACGACCGTCGGCGCACGCCCGGAGTCCCACATCAGCTCGTTGAAATGCGTCACGTGCACCACCGGGATCGCCGACTGGCCGGCGAGCGGATGCACCGAACTCGCCGCGTACGGCCGTGGCGCATTGTGTTCCACATAAACGGCGGGAATGTCTTTACCCGGGGTCCTGCCCAGCCATTCGGCGACCCGGTCGAGCTCTTCGGGACGCTGGAGCACCACGACATCCGGTTCGGTGTCCCGCAACCGGGAAACCGGCACCTCTTCGGCCTGTCCGGGCCAGTCACGGCCCGCCCGTCCCATTCCCCACGGACCGCCTCCGGGGAGTGCCGGGAGCAGGTAGTGGTGCCGGCCGTGGACGAACGCGTTCGTCCACGAGCCGTGCACGTGCCACAGCAGAACCCTGTTCACACCATTAGTCGTTTCCGCCGGCGCGCGAGTTAAACCCCGCAGGGTGGGTAGCCGGTGACCGGAAGGAGAGTGCGCATGTCCGATCCGATACGTCCGCCACAGCAGCAGGAGCCGCCGGGGACGACGAAGCAGATGGATCCGCAGCCGCGGGACACGATGGCCGATTACGCAGGCCGGGAGCTGCTCACCGGTCAGTGTGCGCTGATCACCGGAGGTGATTCGGGGATCGGCCGCGCGGTTGCGATCGCGTTCGCCAAGGAGGGTGCCGATATCGCGATCGCCTACCTCGACGAGCACGAAGACGCCGGACGCACCGCCGAACTTGTTCGTGCCGAAGGCCGCGAATGTGTCCTCCTGCCGGGAGATCTGGCGGAAGCCGCGCAGTGCCGCGAAATCGTCGCGGAGACCGTGCGGCGCCTGGGCGGGCTGAACATCCTGGTGAACAACGTGGCCACGCAATGGCCCGTGGACAAACCGGAGGAACTGACGGAAAAGCAGTGGCTGCACACCTTCGATGTGAATATCCACAGCTATTTCCGGGTGACCGACGCGGCATTGGCGCATCTCGGTGACGGTGACGTGATCATCAACACCGGTTCGGTGAACGGCTTGCGCGGCAACAAATCCCTGATCGACTACTCGGCGACCAAGGGTGCGGTACACGCGTGGACCTACGCGATGGCGCAGGCGCTGGCCGACCGCCGGATCCGGGTGAACTGCGTGGCGCCGGGTCCGGTGTGGACCCCGCTGATCCCGTCCACGTTCCCGCCCGAGAAGGTGGAGAAGTTCGGCCTGCAGGTGCCGTTCGGGGAGGCCGCGCACCCCGACGATCTGGCGCCTTCGTACGTTTTCCTCGCTTCGAACCGGCTGTCCGGTTACTACAGCGGTGAAGTGCTCGCCGCGCTCGGCGGGGAGACGACGCCGGGCTGAGGGGTCAGCCGGGCAGGTCCAGTTCTCCGTGCCGGTCGGTGAGGGTGCGCGCGACGTCGACCAGCTTCACGTTCAGGGCCTGGGAAGTCGTGCGCAGCAGGTGGAACGCTTCGTCCGGGCTGATGCCCTGGCGGTTCATCAGGATCCCCTTCGCCTGCCCGATCACGTCGCGGGTGCTGATCGCCTCGCGCAGCTGGGTTGCCTGCAGTTCCGCCAGTTCCGTGGTGTGCGTGTGCGCCAGGGCGAGTGACGCGTGTGTGGCCAGCAGGAGCGCGAGATGGCGGTCGGTTTCGCTGAAACCGTGGAGCCGGCGGGAGTAGATGTTCAGCGCCCCGGAGGGACGGGCACTGCCGATGGCCTGTAACAGTTCGGTGGACAGGATCGAGGCGTACCCGTGGCCGACGGCGCCGGAGGCGAACTCGGGCCAGCGTTGTTCGTGGGCGAGGTCGTCACTGCGCACGTAGCCGGGTCCGTCGGGTTTCGCGGCGTCCAGGCACGGGCCTTTGCCGGAGTTGTACTGCACCTGATCGAGCTCGAGGGCGACCGGGTCTGTTTCGATCGGCGTGGTGAACTCGCCTTCCGGCGAGCGGAGCGTGACGCTGACCAGGTCGGCGGCGGGCATGACGACCCCGGCGGCTTCGACGATCTTTTCCAGCGCGGCCGCCACCGTGGTCTTGCCGAGCAGGGTGCGGGTCAGGGCTTCCAGTTGATCGGGCAGTGCGTTTTCACGGGGATCGTCATCGCTGGTCAGCGCCTGTTCGAGCGCGCCGAAGACCGGGGCCACGCCCAAGCCGGCCAGCGCGCGTGCTGCCGCGCCGGCCGGGTCGGCCACCACATGACAGCGGACCCCTTCATCGGCGCGGGCTCTGACGAAGGCGTGCACGGCACGCGCGTCGGTCGTACTCAGCGGCCCCACGCCTCGCAGGTCGAGTACCACCAGGGGCGCCAGTACCCCGGCTGCCTGGGCCAGCGTCCCGTCCAGGTCGTCGAGTGCACCGGAAAACCGGAGCACCAGCGCCTGCTGCACTGTCAACTCGTTCGCCATCAGACTCCCGCCATTGTGGCCTGCTCGAGAGAATAGGTCGCGTACGCCGCGCGGACCACCGGCTGCGCCACGTTGCGCACGCGCACGCCACCCGTCGTCACGCCTTGCTCGCAGCCGAAACGCGCTCCACAAGGGACAGTCCGCGGCGGTCTGGCACGCCACTTCGTGCCGGTCACCACGCGGGTGAGGCTCTGCAGCAGTGCGTCCACATCCATCAGGGATGTTTTCCGACTCCGGTGCGAATTTCGTGCGCGCGCGAGCCGTCCGGGGCCAACGGGGCGGTCTGGCCGCCGGCTCCTTCGCCTAGGCCGGTCAAGAACTCTTCGAGTGTTTCCTTCGCGCTGTAGCGGGGGCGCCAGTCCAATTCGGACTCGGCGCGGGCGGTACTCATCACCGGCAGGTGCAGGACGGCATCGAGCAACCCGGGTGTCGCGGGCACCAGGCGCAGCCGCCACGCCGCGGAAACCACTTGCCGGGCAAGGAAAGCAGGTACCGGCACCGGACGAGCGCCCAGCAGCTCGCCGAGAACTCCGGTGTCCACCACCGGATCGGTGGCCAGATTGAACGCACCGGACACCGGCCGGGTCACGCAGCGGCGGATCGCGTCGGCCACGTCGTCACTGTGCACCACCTGCATGCGCAGCCCGGGAATGTCCGGCAACACCGGGATCAGCCGGATCAGGCTGCCCGGCACGAACGGCCCGGCGAACAGCCGGCGTTGCTCGGAGGCGGTCTCGCGGCGGAACACGAAGCCCGGCCGGATCCGGATCACCTGAACCTCGGGGTGCGCGAGCTCGAAACCGTCCAGATACCTTTCCACATAAGCCTTTTCACGGGTGTACGCGGCGCCGGGCCAGCCATGGGTCGGCCAGTTCTCCGCGACCGGCCGGCCGTCCACGGCGGGCGAGTACGCTCCGATCGAGGACGAGTACACGATCTTTTTCGCGCCTGCCTGTGCGGCGGCTTCGAACACCCGGATGGAGCCGATGACGTTGGCCTGCCAGGTGATCTCGGGGGTCCGGGTCGGCTGGAAAAGCCACGCCAGGTGCACGACGACATCCGCGTCACGGAACAGCGTCGAAAGGTTACCGGTGGTGACATCGGCCTGGGCGAATTCGGTCTTCGGCAGCTGGAGCGGCGTGCCGCGGCGGGCGATGCCCAGCACCTGGGTGACCTCGGGGTCGGCGCCCAGCTGCCGCAGCACGGCCAGGCCGAGGTTGCCGGTGGCGCCGGTGACCACAATCCGTTGAGCTGCCATAAGAGAGGGAATACCCGTGCCCATGGTGGCTAACCATCGGCCGTCGAGTCGCAAGTGGACAGTCGGGTTCACCGCGGGGGCCGCGGCGGAAACCCGGCCGGTATGACTCGTGACGAGGACGAATCTTCACTGGACCCACCGCCAGAGAAGGTGCCCGGTATCGAGCCGGGTGGCGGCGCTGGTCGTCCTGGTCGCCGTCGGGATGTTCCGGTGATCCCTCAGCGCGGTTTCCCTTCCGTGCACGCGGCTTCCACGGCCTCGGCGGTGTCGTACCGGCGGCGCGGCAATGCGGACAGCTGACCGAGCGTGTCGTCGTCCGCCCCGGCGGCCGCCGCCTGGCGGAGGAGATCGCTGTGCTCACAAGGAAACCGCATCCCGTCGACGGTGGTCCGCAGCCGGTCGTAGTCCGGTGCCGTCATCGCGTTCTCCGTTCGTCGTTGACCTTGAATACCCGTCACCGCCCTGGGTATCCGGATGGCTCGATCGCAATCGCCACGGCAGGGAGACGCGCGTCGCCGCTGGCCGGCGCGCTGACCTGGGCGCTTGCTTATCCCTGAGAACAGGCTACGGTCGGAGTGGTACTCAGGTTGAATCCACAGCCTGCCGCCCACGAGCGACGTCGTCGCATGGGAGGGCACCATGGCTAACACATCATCGGGTGAGTTGCTGAGGATCAGCCGGGAATTTACCGATGACGGCGTGCTCGTGCGCGTCGCGGGAGACCTGGACATGGCGACCGCGGGGAAACTCGCTGAAGAGCTGCGCATTGCGCGTGAACTGGGGGCGGCGTCGGCGCCGCTGATCGTGCTCCTGGACGAGGTGGACTTTCTCGGCTCGGCCGGGCTGGCCGTCCTCGTCCACGAAAGTAACGGACTGCGCATCGTGGCTTCGTCGCGCCTTGTGCTGCATTCCATCGCCGCGACCGGCCTGGCCGAGGTGTTGCCGGTCTTCCCTACCGTCGAGGACGCGCTGGCCCGAACCGCAGCGTGAAGTGATCGAGCGTGGCCGGAAGGTAGCCGGGCGGCAGGTTCTTGTCCGTCGACCATTCTCGCCGCACCAGCCCCGCGAGCAGCATCGACGTCGTGTACAGCACCACGTCCCGGCCGGGGCACGCGCCGGGCCCCGCGCTGAACGGCACCAGTGCCGGTTCGGCCGCGGCCCGGCCGTCGAGCCAGATGTCGGGGTCGAAGCGGTCGGCGTAGGGCAGCTGTTGCCCGTCCCGGTGGAAGAACGGGGTGAACACCAGGAACGTGGTTCCTTTCCGGCCCCGTGAGGTGTCCGTGGTGCTCTCCCGCAGCAACGCGGGCGTCGTCGGCCAGAGCCGCACGGATTCGAGCACGCAGGCACGCAGGAACGGCAGCTGCCGGGGCCCCGCCAGATCCGTCGCTTCGGCGCGGGCCCGTGCGGCGGCCTCCGGATGAGCGGCCAGCAGGGCGAGCGCGCGGAACGTGGCGATCCCGGCGGCGTCGAACGCGAACAGCCAGTGCGGCACCTGCCCGGCCGGGTCGGTGCCGGGTGCGGCCGGCGTGGCGTTGAGTGCGGCGGCGAGGCTGCCCGGCCGGTCGAGCGCCACCTGGCGGCGCACGAGGTGGAGAAAACGGTCGCGGAGATGGTGGCGTTTCGGGCGCCCGTAGGCCCAGTTCGCGGCGAGCCGGAGCTTGCCGAGCAGCTCGGTCAGCTCCTGGTCTTCGGCGGTGTCGCCGCCGAGCGTGATCTCGCGGACGAGTTGCCACCAGCGTGCGCTGAACGTGTCCCAGTCCAGCCCGTCCGCGGGCAGCTCGCTCGCGCGCCGCGTGATGCGCTCAGCCCACGGGGCGGCGAGTTCGTGCAGTGCCCGGCCGGGTTCGAGCACCTTCTCGGTGAACTCACGCCGGGCGGCACGCAGGCCGTCGCCGGAAATCAGCACGCCGTGTGGCTGAAAATGGCTCAACGCGGCCGTTTTCTCGCGCGTCGCCGGGCTGAACGGGCTCGGCGTCCTGGCCAGCAAGCTGCCGGCGTCGCCGTGCTCGAGCACCACGCTGACCGACCGGCCTGGCATCCGCAGGCGCACGGGCTGACCGTGGTACCGGGCCCGCAGCCGTTGCAGCAGCCGGATTCCCGCGCGATCAAGCTGGAGCCGTTCCGCCACCGCCATGGCACGTGGCCGCCGCTTGATGACTCCGCCCGCCAGTGTCGGGGTGAGGATCTGTGCCGCGACGCGCGCGGTGTCGGAAAAGGACGCCTTGGTCATGACGCCCGACTTACCCCGATCCGGCCGTGGTCGAAACCGATTGAGCGGCGCCCCGCTGGGTACGCCGGGAAAAGGGTCACGCGATGAAGGAGAAGTGATGACCAAGGCACGCGACATCATGACGAAGAATCCGCAGTGCGTGCGGACGAGCGAAGCCGTGCTCGACGCCGCGCGCCGGATGGCCGACCTTTCGGTGGGTGCGCTGCCCATCTGCGGGGAGGACAACCGGCTCAAGGGCATGCTCACCGACCGCGACATCGTGGTCGAGGTTTTGGCCGCCGGCAAGGATCCGCGCGCGATCCAGGCAGGCGATCTGGCGCAGGGTGAGGCCGTGACGATCGGCGCGGACGACGAGGCCGAGGAGATCCTCAGGACGATGCGCGAGCACAAGGTGCGCCGGCTGCCGGTGATCGACGGGCATGAGCTCGTCGGCATCGTGGCGCAGGCCGACGTCGCGCGTTCGCTGACCGATCCGAAGGTCGGGGACCTGCTGGAAGCCCTGTCCACGGACTGATTCCCTGACGAGCCCGCCCGGTGCACGGGCGGGCTCGCTGACGCGGCGAAGGGAGCATGGATGCGCACGGTGACCTCGTTCCCGTACGAGATCACAGTGGACGAGAACGTGTGGATTCCGATGGGGGACGGTGTCCGGCTGGCCGCGAAGATCTGGCGCCCGGTTTCTTCCGGCGACACGCCGGTCCCCGCGATTCTGGAGTACATCCCTTACCGCAAGCGGGATCTGACCGCTGAACGGGACGCGATCCACCACCCTTACCTTGCGGGGCACGGTTATGCCTGTGTCCGGGTGGATTTACGCGGAACCGGCGAGTCGGAGGGCGTGCTGGCCGACGAATATCTCGATCAGGAGCACGCCGACGCCGAAGAGGTACTGGAATGGCTCGCCGGTCAGCCGTGGTGCACCGGGCAGACTGGGATGATAGGGATTTCCTGGGGTGGGTTCACGGCTTTGCAGGTGGCGGCGCGTAAACCGCCGAGCCTGGGGGCGATCGTGATCTCGTCGTTCACCGATGACCGGTACTCCGACGACATGCACTACATGGGTGGCGCGCTGCTGTCGGACAACGTGGCCGAGGCGGGGACGATGTTCGCCTACGCGACGCTGCCGCCGGACCCGGCGCTGGTGGGGGACCGGTGGCGTGAGATGTGGTTGGAGCGCTTGGAGAACTGCAGCCTGTGGGCGGGAAACTGGCTGAGCCACCAGCGGCGCGACGAATACTGGCGGCGCGCATCGGTGTGCGAGGACTACTCCGGCGTCGGAGTGCCGGTGCTCGCGTCGAGTGGCTGGGCCGACGGGTACTCCAACGCCGTGGCGCGCCTGCTCGGCAATCTCGACGTGCCTCGCAAGGGACTCATCGGGCCGTGGTCGCACAAGTACCCGCATCTCGGCGAACCGGGCCCGGCCATCGGTTACCTGCAAGAAGTCGTGCGCTGGTGGGACCATTGGCTCAAAGGTGCGGACAACGGCGTGCTGGACGGCCCGATGTTGCGCACCTGGATGCAGGAAAGCGTGCCGCCCTCGACCGCCTACGCAGACCGGCCGGGGCGATGGGTCGGCGAGCCGGACTGGCCCTCCCCGCATGTCCGCCCGGTCGAATTCCCGTTGGCGCGTCACCGGATCGCGCGCGAAGGCGAGCAGGTGCCCGACGCCGAGGTGGCGGTGTGTTCGCCGCTGTCGGTGGGGCAGTTCGCGGGAAAGTGGGCCTCCTACAACGCGCCGCCCGATCTTCCTTACGACCAGCGGGAAGAGGACGGCGGTTCGCTCGTGTTCGAGACGGACACGCTGCCCGGACGCTGCGAGATCCATGGTGCGCCGGTGGTGCGGCTCGCGGTATCGGCGGACAAACCGGTCGCGATGATCGCCGCCCGGTTGTCCGATGTGGCGCCGGACGGGCGGGCCACCAGGGTCACCTACGGCCTGCTCAACCTGACCCACCGCAACGGGCATGACACGCCGGAACCGTTGGTACCGGGGGAAACCTACGAGGTGAGCGTGCAGCTCAACGCCGTGGCGCAGGCTTTCCCGCCAGGGCACCGGATCCGGCTGTCACTGTCCACTTCGTACTGGCCGCTCGCGTGGCCGCCACCGGAGCCGGCGCTGCTGAGCGTGCACACCGGCGGGAGCGCGCTGCGGTTGCCCATCCGGCCGGTCGGGGAGGAGGACGAGGTCACCCCCCAGCCGTTCGCCGAACCCGAAGGCGCCGCACCCCTTGCCACGACCCAGCTCACGCCGGGCGAGCAGCGCTGGACGGTGTGCCGTGACCTGGTCGGGTACGACAACGCGCTGGAGATCGTGAAGAACGCCGGGCTCGTCCGGTTCGACGAGCTGGACCTGGAAGTGGACCGGCGGGTGCGGGAACGGTACGGCTGGGTGGCCGACGACTTCTGTTCCGCCCGTGGTGACACGTGGTGGTCCATCTCGTTCCGCCGGGGTGAGTGGTCGGCCAGAACCGACACCCATACCTCGGTCACCTGCACGCCGGACGAGTTCGTCGTGCACGCCACCCTCGACGCCTACGAAGGCGAGGTCCGGACGTTTTCCCGGAACTGGGATCGCCGGATTCCCCGCGACCACGTGTGACCCGAGCGATGGTCTGTCCATTGTGGAACGCTGCGATCACCCGTGGGTCCACATAGGACCTCCGGCAGGCCGCAGGCGTGTTTCCCAGCGCCTCGGCGACTTCCCGGATGACCTCGCGTTCCCGGCGTTTCGCCGCCGCCTTGGACTTCGGTTGTCCGGCGGCGGCGAAGGCGGTGGCCGCGAGCACCGTGGCCGTCCAGGTTCGCAGATCCTTGGCCGGGCAGTCCTCACCCGCGAGTTCCTTGAACCGGGTGTTCACGTCCTCGGCGTACAACGGCCGCCATTCACGTCCCTCCGGTAGCAGAGCAAGCGGTCGCTTCCGGTTCGCGCCCGCAGCAACGCCTTCACGGTTTTCGCCACCTCTGGATCGTGCAGCACCACGGCCCGGTGGATGCCACCTTTGGCGGGATACTCGAACTTCGCGTCGTCCCCACGGACACTGCTGTGCTCGCGCAACAGGGTCGCGACTCCGCGCGTGCCGTGTTCACTGGCGTATTCTTCTCCGCCGGTGCGGAAGATCCCGAGATCCAGCATGCGCAACGCGGCCGCCACCACGCGGCGGTAGCCGAGCCCGCGCGCCACCAGATCCGCTCGGACTTCGGCGCGCCACTCCGGCAGGCGTGCGGCCATGGCCAGCACGCGGTCGTGCTTCTCCTCGTCACGCCGGCGGCGCCACTGCTCGTGGTAAAGGTACTGCCGCCGGCCGGCGTCGTCGGTGCCGACCACCTGGATGTGCCCGTCCGGGTGGGGACAGATCCAGACGGATCGCCCGACGTTCGGGGAGTACCCCGTTTTGCCTTCATTCCGTGGGGTATTCACGTGCGGTGTCCAAGAATGTATTCGTGCTCGGACTCGACGAGCAGAACGCGAAGATTCTCGAACGCATCTCGTGGGCCGGGGAGTACCGGTTCCGGGGGCTCCTGACACCGGCCGAACTGCAACACGGCGAGATCGACCTGGGCGGGTTGCTGCGCAAAGCGCGCGAGCAACTCGACGCCGTGGACGGCCCGATCGCCGCGATCGCGAGCTACTGGGATTTCCCGGCCGCCACCATGGTTCCCTTGCTGTGCTCGGAATACGGGCTGCCCAGCGTGTCGCTGGAGGCCGTGCTCCGGTGCGAGCACAAGTACTGGAGCCGGCTGCTGCAACGAGAGGTGATCGACGACATCCCCGCGTTCGGCACCGTGGATCTCGACGATGACGAACCGGGCCCGCCCGACGGGGTCGATTACCCGATGTGGCTCAAGCCGGTGAAATCCTTCTCGTCGGAACTGGCCTTCCACGTTTCGGGGCCGGACGAATTCGCCGACGCGGTAGCGGAGATCCGCGCGGGGATCGGCCGGGTCGGCGACCCGTTCGACGAAGTGCTGGGGAAGGTGGAGCTGCCGCGGGAAATCACCGAAGTCGGGGGAGCGGCCTGCCTGGCGGAGGAAGAGATCCGGGGCGTGCAGGCCGCCGTCGAGGGGTACGTGTACGACGGTGATGTCGTCGTTTACGGTGCGCTGGATTCGGTGAACTACGACGGGACGCCGTCCTTTCTGCGGCACCAGTATCCGTCGCGGCTGCCGGCGGAAATCGTCGGCAGGCTGAAGGAGATCTCGCGGACCGTGATGAGCCATCTCGGTTTCGACAACGCCACGTTCAGCATCGAATTCTTCTACGACAAGGATTCGGGCCAGGTGCGGCTGCTGGAGATCAACCCGAGGCACTCGCAGTCGCACGCCGAACTGTTCGAAGCCGTGGACGGGATCGCCAATCACGAGGTGATGCTGCGCCTCGGCCTCGGCCAGGACCCAGCCCACCATCCGCACGAGCCCGGTCGCTACCGGGTGGCGGGAAAATGGATGTACCGCAGATTCGACGGCGACGCGCTGGTGACCCGCGTCCCGACGGACGCGGAGATCGCCGAAATCGAGCAGCGGGTACCAGGCACCACGATCGAGATCAGCGCGATCGAAGGGCAGCGGCTGTCGGACTTGCCGGAGCAGGACAGCTACAGCTACGAACTCGCGCACCTGTTCGTACGAGCGCAAACCGATGCGGAGCTGGCGGAGAAATACCAGGCCTGCGTCGACGCGCTGCATTTCGAATTCGAGTAACGGCTCACCGGTCGGCCGGAGGGCGGCGCAGGATCCGCTCCAGGTGGTTCAGTTC
This sequence comes from Amycolatopsis pithecellobii, assembly GCF_009707865.1. GTDB lineage: Bacteria > Actinomycetota > Actinomycetes > Mycobacteriales > Pseudonocardiaceae > Amycolatopsis_E > Amycolatopsis_E pithecellobii. The sequence goes on along the minus strand of NZ_WMBA01000005.1, from coordinate 85,467 downwards.
CTCGCGCCCCTCGGGGATCTTTTCCATGACCCAGTTGTGGAACATGCCCCGGCGTTCGCGGTAGTCGATGTCGATCCCGGCCTCGGTGGCACGCCGGGCGAAGCGCCGGGCGTCGGGCAGCAGCACGTCGCGAGCGCCGATGAAAAGGCTGAACGGCCCCAGCCCGGCCAGATCGGCGTAGCGCGGGCTGATCCGGGGATCGTGCGGGTCGGCGCCTTCGGCGTACATCCGGCCCGCCTCACGCAGCCCGGTGATGCCGAGCATCGGGTCGTAATCGTCCAGCAGCACCGACATCGGATCGTCGAGCAGGACGTCGAGCCACGGCGAGATCAGCACGATTCGTTCCGGTTGCGGTTCCCCGCGTTCCCGCAGTTTCTGCGCGATGGCCAGCGCCAGCGCCCCGCCCGCGGAATCGCCGGACAGAATCCGCCGCTGCGGTGGGGTTTCGCGCAGGAGCCGTTCGTAGGCCGCCTGGACCATCGGCAGGATCGTGGTGTGGCTGTAGCGCGGCACCAGCGGGTAGATCGGGAGCGTCACCGTGCACCTGAGGCGCCGCACCAGTTCCGCAGCGAACCGCCAGTGGTGTGGCTCGATCTCCTCCACGAAGCCGCCGCCATGCAGGTGCAGCACCTGCAGATCACCGGCGCCGGCGCGCGGACCGATGGTGTAGCACGGAAAACCGTCGACGTCGTGCCGACGCACCGCGGACGTGCGCTGCAGCCATCGCGGAGGCTTCCGCTTCGACGCGCGCTGATGCCGCGGCAACCGCCGGTGCAGCGCGTCCGCGCTGTCGTAGAACCGTTTCTGGCCGCTCGCACGCAATGCGGCGATGCGAAGTCTGGCCGGCATGCTGACCATGGCGCCTCCGTCGTCGTCACCGGTCCCAGCGGACATCAGCCCACGGGACCTCTTGCGGTTCCTGAAAGAGAATCCTGGCGAGGTGGCGCAGCCACGGGCCTTCCCGTCCCGGGCGGTGGTAGGCCAGCAGCCGGGCGTGCCGGCGCCGGCTGACGAGCACCGCCGCGATCACCAGGCGGCCTGCCTCGTCCGGCCGGCCGATCAGTTCGGTCACTTTCCCCAGCGGGCGTCCGTGCACATCGTGGACCCGCCGCCCCAGCAGTTCACTGGCTCTCATGGCGTGCTCCCGGGATACGGCCGATCACGTGCCGTCGCAGCCAGCTCTCCAGCGGGGGGAGGTCCAGCACTTCGGCGTGCAGGGACAACGTCACGTGATTGCCCACTTCCAGTACGTGGTCACAGGTGATCCGCAGCGACCCCGGGCGGGGCCACCGGAGAAATCGCCCGAGCAACCCGCCGACCCGCTCGGCGAGCACGCGCCCGCCGGTCAGCAGGGCCACCACGCGGTAGTGGCCGTCGCCGGTGGGCTCGAGTTCGACGTCGTCGACCTTCCCGATCATGCGGCCGTCGATGTCGACGATCTGCCGGTCCAGCAAGTGAAACTCGATCAGCAGCTGCCCGTCCGTCATGATTCTCCCATCCCGGTCACGATCATCAGCGGCAACGCGGCCAGCGCGGCGACCAGGATGATGACGAGGAAGACCACACCGAGGATGTTCGCGACCCGCCCGTTGACGTTGTCTCCCAGGTAGTCGCGGTCGTTGGCGACGACCAGGATCGGCAGGTAGGTCAGCGGCAGCACGACGGCGCTGAACACGAGTGACAGCTCGGTGATCTGCACCGGGTCCACTGTGGTCAGTAACAACGCCGCGCCGAGCAGGATGGACAGCAGCACCACGGTGTGGAACCTGGCCGCCTCGCGGGGCTGTACGAATTTTCCCCACTGCCAGCCGAAATACTGGGCAACCGAGTAGCCTGTGGACAGTCCCGTTTCCAGTGCGGCGCCGAAGGTCGCGGCGAAGAACCCGATCATCACCACGACCAGCCCGATCTTGCCCAGCGCGAGCGCCACCGGCAGCGCGGTCTGGCTCAGCTGCTCGACCTGCACCCCGGCCGGTTCGAACACCGTGGCCGCGCAGCCCATGATGGCGATGCCGAGCAGCCCGCCGAGCGGGAACCCGACGAACGTGTTGCTGCGTGCGGTCACCAGATCACGCGGACCCCACTTTTCCTCCACACCACCGGAAGAGAAGAAGAACACCTCGTACGGCGTGAGTGCCGAAGCGAACAACGACACCGCCAGGTAACCGTAGGTGCCCCAGTTCTCGCCCTCGGTCGGCCTTGGCCGCGTCAGGTCCGCGGCGAAGGTGCCCCATTGTGGACGGAGTGTGAAAAACGCGATCACGAACACCACGAGCGCGATCCCGGCGAACCCGAAGATCTGTTCCATCAGCTCGAACTTCACCCGCCACAACACGAACCAGACCGCGAACGCGGCCAGCGGCACCCACAACAGGTGTGGCAGGCCGCTCGCGAGCTGGATGGTCAGTGCGACCCCGCCGATCTCGGCGGTAAGCGTGAGCAGGGTGACGGCATACGAGCCGGCGAGGTTCGCCATCGCCATGCGCGGCCCGAGCCGTTCGCGCACCAGGTCGAACACCGGACGGTGGCTGACGGCGGCGACCCGGCCCGCCATCTCCGCGAACACGCAGATCCCGATCACGCCGAGGACCACGATCCACAGCTGGCGCAGGCCGAACCGCGCGCCCGACTGGGCGTTGGCGACCAGGTCGCCGATGTCGACGAAACCGCCGATCGCCGTCAGGATACCGAACGTGACCGTCAGTGCCTTCTTCATGGGCGGCTCGTCACGAACGCGTCCAGCTGATCCGGCAGGGCCGCGACCTGGCGCTCGGCGGCGGCGACGCGTTCCTGCGCACCCGCGTCGAGCGCGTCACGCGCCTCGCTGACCGTGGCCACCAGCTCCTGCAACCGGGTAGCTGCCGGAGCGCAGCCGTGACGACGACGAGCAGCCTCCGATGCACACGCCGGGGTACCCGGAGATCGACAGCTCAAACTGGGTGTTTCGGCTGCCGGGCAGCGGGGAAGCCGGTGGTAGAAGGAGGAACCGGTCATGAGCGGCCCGACTGTCCTTTTCGGACGAAAACTGGCGATGTTGCGGGCAGTGGCCGACGGGCGTGCGGAAGGCATCGTCAGCACGGAACCTGATCTGTACGTGGACGGTCTTCCGTGTTCGGACCAGCCGAGCGCGCATGAACTGGCCCACGCGGGCCTGATCGCCACGTCGCGCTCCGGGCTTCCCGGTGACCGGGTGCCCGTCGAGATCACCCGCGCCGGCCTCGCCGCACTGGGCCGAACCGGGCGGTCAGCCTGAAGAATACTGGTGCTCGCGCAACAACGACGTGAGGTGCACCGCGTTGCGGGCGGCCGTCGCGTCGGTCCAGGTGACCGCTTCGGGTGTTTCGGGCAGGTCGTGGTAATCGCCCGGTTTCCTGGCCCCGAACATCGCGGGCCGTCCCGCACTGTCCGTTTCGGACAGTGCGGCGTCCAGCCGTTCGAGCACGCGTTGCGCCACACTGGAAGCATGGCCGAGCCACGTCGGCGTGGCCGGCACGAGGATGTCCGCCGCCGCGATCTTGCGCCGCAACTCCGGCCACGCGTCACCGTCCCCCATGTCGGCCTCGACGCCGGGCGGCAGCTGATCCAGCGGCTGCTGTGCGATCAGCTGACTGCTCGAGCGCGCGGGCGATGGCTTGAGCGTGCAGACCAAGGCCAGGGCGCGTAGTGAAGTCATGGCATGGGGTAACCACTGGACCCGGATTGAAACTACGAACGCCGTCTGCTGGGCAGCAGCGTGCTCCGCAGGTCTTCGCGTCCAGGCATGATGGATACACCTCCTCACCGCGGGGGATAGCCGTGGCCGATCCGGGTAAACCCGGTGGGCGGAGGGTGAAGGGAGCAAGCCGTGGCAGGTCGGCGCCGGCTGGCGGAATACCAGGCCAAACGGGATTTCACGAAAACCAGGGAACCGGCGGGTGACGGGCGCGGCGGCGGCACGGGGGACCTGTTCGTCGTGCAGCGGCATCGTGCCCGGCGGCGGCATTACGATCTGCGGCTCGAGCTGGACGGGGTGCTGGTGAGCTGGGCGGTGCCCAAGGGCCCGACGCTCGACCCGGACGTGCGCCGGATGGCGGTGCACGTCGAGGACCACCCCCTCGAGTACGCCGGTTTCGAGGGCGTCATCCCGGCCGGTGAGTACGGCGGCGGTGACGTGATCGTCTGGGACCACGGCACCTGGGAGCCGGCCGAGACCGACGACCCCGCACAGGCCATCGCCGACGGCAACCTCCACTTCGACCTGCACGGCGAGAAACTCGTGGGGCGGTTCGTGCTGGTTCGAAAGGGACGCGGCGACTCCGCGGACAAGGAACAGTGGCTGCTGCTGCACAAGCACGATGATCACGCGAGCAAGGGCTGGGACGCGGAGGACTACCCCAAGTCAGTCCAAAGTGGACGCACGAACGACGAGGTCGCCGCCGCTCCCGAGGCGACCTGGCACAGTGACCGCCCGGCCGCCGAGGCCGAGGTCCGCATCTGGCAGGCGCCCACGCCGGACGAGCTCGCGGAGCTCGATGCGCTGGGCGCCAAGGGAACCTGGACCCTCGGCGGGCGGAAGCTGTCACTGACCAATTTGGACAAGGTCCTGTTCGGGAAGACCCGTGACTTCCCGGCGATCACCAAACGAGAACTGATCGCCTACTACGCCACGATCGCCCCGGTGATGTTGCCCTATCTCGCCGACCGCCCGCTCAACACTCACCGGTTCCCGGACGGCATCGCCAAACCCGGCTTCTGGCAGAAGGAAGCGCCGGGGCACGCGCCGAAGTGGTTGCGGCGCTGGCATTACGAGCGGGCGGCCGAGGACGAGACGCAGTGTTACCTCATCCCCGACAGCCCCGCCGCACTGGCGTGGCTGGCCAACTACGGGGCGCTGGAACTGCACGCCTGGACCTCCCGCGCGCCGGACGTGGACCATCCGACCTGGGCGCTGTTCGACATCGACCCCGGGCCGCGCACCGAACCGGAGGATCTCCTGCTGCTGGCCCGGTTGCACCGCACCGCACTGGAACACCTTGGCCTGCAAGGACGTCCGAAGGTCACCGGGCAGCGCGGTATCCAGGTGTGGGTGCCGATCGAACCGCGCTACACCTACGCCGAAACCCGGGCCTGGGCCGAGACGGTGTCCCGCACCATCGGGCGGGCGGTGCCGGAGCTGGTGAGCTGGGAATGGAACAAGGACAAACGCCGCGGGCTGGCGCGGCTGGACTACACCCAGAACGTCATCAACAAAACACTCGTCGCCCCCTACAGCGTGCGGCCCCGGCCGGGTGCGCCGGTTTCGGTGCCGCTGGAATGGGACGAGCTCGATGATCCCGGGCTGCGGCCCGACCGGTGGACCATCCACACCGTGGCGGACCGGTTGCGGGAGCGGAAAGATCCGTTCAGCGCGTTGCTCGGCGTCCGCCAGGAACTGCCGCGGCTGTAACCAGGCGGTGACGCGGATTGGGGGCCGTGGGGGAGTTGGTGCGATACAGCGCCGGGTCCGGTTTCGAGCGCCGCCACGGTGGCTTTGGCGGCCTGGACGAGCGTCCGCCTTTCCTGGCCCGGCAACCGGATCGCGCGGGCGACCCAGGCGGGCGGACCACCGTCGCGAATGAGGTGCATCCGAAACTCCGCGGGACGGGGACAGGATGGTCCTGGCCTTCCCGCCGGCGCGGCCGGGTATGCATCCGGATGCCGCTACTCGTGCCACCACAGCCGCAGCGCGTTCCCGGCGCCGACCGCGTCCCTTGCCGGGCCGGGCAGCGCGTCGAGCAGGCGGCGGAGCGGGATGGTCAGCTCGCTCCAGTTCTCCGGGCGTCCCAGCAGGTCGGTGCCGAGCACGAACCGGTCGGGGTGGCGGGTGATCAGCTTCGTCCATTCCGGACTGGGGGTGCCGTCGTCGGACAGCACGAGATCCAGCAGCTGCCAGGAAACGTCGATGTGCAGCCGCGGATGTTCGTCCAGCAGATGCTCGACGACTTCGTGTTGCCGGCGCGGTTCGACGCGGCGGGAAACCCCGGCGTGGCACCAGATAGTGGTCGTGCCGGGGTGGCGGGTGAGCATCCGGTCGAGCTGGCCGACGTATTCGTGCTCGCCGGGCCGGCCGGGTGAGCTGCTGTCGTGGTGCACCGCGACGGGGCAGTCCTGGTCGGCGGCGAAGGCGAAGACGGAGTCCAGCGCGGGATGGGCTGCCGACGGGTTCTCGCCGTGCGTAAGGTTGGTGAGATCGTCGTGGCGGAGCATGATTTCGCCGAGGCCGCGCCAGCAGTCGTGCCGCTCCCAGACGAGCTGGATGTGATCGACGGCGACCTGGTCGGTGGGATCGAAACCGCACAGCGTCGCGGCGAACCGGTCCCGCGGGAGCTCGGCGGCCAGGCTCGCGATGATCTCGTCGGTCAGGGAGAAGTAGTAGCAGGGCGAGTTGCCGTCGAGGTAGTAGTGCGGGCGGCGCGGTTCGTTCGACGGCCACTTCTTCTTGACCGGCAACCCGAAGAGCACGGCGCGGTCCACCCCGGCCGCGTCCATCCCGCGGAGCAGCTCACCGGCACTGGCCGGCTGCTGCAGGAAGTCCACGGCGTGCACATGCGCGTCGATCAACATCCGGCCAGCGTAATGGACCAGCGTCGAATTTCGCGGGCCGTGGCGACCGGGCGCTCGGCACCGGCCGATTCGTGCAACATATCGTAGAACGTTGCGCGAAAGGGCTGGGTTGTGACATCGTCTATGGCGTGCGCCAAGCGACGCGAGTGAGCAACGCGGCTCGGATTGTCTGGGACCTCGCGGACAGTCGTGCCGATGCGGTGGCCGTGCGTGACGACCGTCGCAAGTGGACATACCGGGACGTCAAGGCCCGCACCGCGGGTTTTGCCGCCGCACTCGGGGAAAACGGCGTCGGCCGTGGTGACCGGGTGCTGCTGGTGGTGCCGACGACGCTGGAGTTCGTTCCGGCGTACCTCGGCATACTCGCCGCCGGTGCGGTGGCGGTCACGGTGAACCCGATGTGCACCGAGCCCGAGCTGTCCTACTTCGTCGAGGACTCGGGCGCCCGCCTTGTGGTCAGCTGGCACGAAACCGGCGACGCGGCGCGCGCGGTCGCCGGCACGCACGGGCTCCCGCTCTGGGAGCTCGGGCCCGGCTTCGCCTGGCCGGCCCAGGATGCCGAGTGCGCCGAGGTGGAGCCGGGGGATCTCGCGGTGCTGCTCTACACCTCGGGCACGACCGGACATCCCAAAGGCGCGGAACTTTCCCACGGCAACATCATGTTCACGGTGCGGATGTATGTCCGGACGCTGAGCTTGGACGGCACCGACCGGATGGGAACGGCGCTGCCGCTGTTCCATGTCTACGGCCAGGTCGCCGTCCTGCGCACGGCGCTCGAGGCCCGCGCGCAACTGTCGTTGCTGCGCCCGTTCAGCGGTGCGGCGGCGGTCGGCCTGATCGCCGGCCACGGGCTGACGACGTTCTCCGGGGTCCCCACGATGTGGGCCGAAATGTTGCGGGCCGCCACCGGCAAGGAACAGTTCTCGACACTGCGCCTGGCGAGTTCCGGTGGTGCGGCGTTACCCGACGAGCTCGCTCGCGGGTTCCACACCCGCTTCGGTGTCACCATTCTGGACGGTTACGGCCTCAGCGAGACGACGTCGGCCGGTACGGTGAATCGTCCCGGTATACCAGCGAAACCGGGCAGTGCGGGGAAGGCGCAGCCCGGCCTGGACATCGCCATCCTCGATGACCAGGGTGAACCCGTTGCGGCCGGCGAGATCGGTGAGGTCGCCGTCGCCGGGCCCGCGGTCATGCAGGGCTACTGGAACCGTCCCGACGCCACCGCCGAGGCCATGCGCGGGCGGTGGTTGCGCACCGGTGATCTCGGCCGTCTCGACGACGACGGGTATCTGTGGATCGTCGACCGCAAGAAGGAACTGGTCATCCGTGGCGGGTACAACGTTTATCCCCGTGAGATCGAGGAACGCCTTTACGAACATCCCGCGATCCGGGAGGCCGTCGTCGTCGGTGTGCCTGATGCCCGGCTGGGTGAGGAAGTCGCGGCGGTCGTCGTCGCCGAGCCGGGCCAGGATCTCGACCTGACCGGGTTGCGTGCCTGGCTGTCCGAACGCCTCGCCGCGTACAAGGTTCCGCGCCTGTATCAGGTGATCGAGCGGTTGCCACGGGGCAATACCGGCAAGGTCCTCAAGCGCGCGCTGGACCGCGAGGAGATACGTCGGCAGGCCACCTACGTCGGCAGCGGCAACGCCAGCTGAGCACGCCGGTTCCTCAAGTCTCGATCAACCGCGGGGTTTTTCCCGTAACACCACCGTAAGCTGGCAAAGCATCACGGGATGAACGGCGAGAGACCGAGGAGATACTCGTGCGGTTCCGGATGTTCGCCATCGCTTTGGTGGCCGGCTCGACAATGGTAGCGGGCTGTGGAATCGATCAGGTGACCGCCCCACAGCTGCGACCGCCCGCGACACCGGTGGACTATCCCATCGCGCGCAACGTCAGCCTGCCGGGGTCGCCGGTGTTCGACAAGATCCGCAAGGCGGGGACCTTGGTGGTCGGCGTCAAGGATGACCAACCTGGACTGTCCATTCGGGACGTGGCGAGCGGGCGGTACGCCGGGTTCGACATCGAGATCGCGAAACTGGTGGCGGCAGGCCTCGGTTTCGGCAGCTACCGGATTTCCTATGTGCCCGTTGACTCGGCCGCCCGTGAACAGGCGATCAGCAACGGCGATGTCGATTACTACGTCGGCGCTTACACGATCACCGACAAGCGCAAGCAGCAGGTGTCGTTCGCGGGCCCGTACTTCACCGCAGGCCAGGATCTGCTGGTGCGCGCGGACGACAACACGATCACCGGCAAGGACGGCTTGCACGGCAAGAGAGTCTGCTCGGTGACCGGATCGACATCGATCCAGCGCGTGCGTGACCTGGCACTGACCGAACCCCGCAATATCTCGGAATTCCAAAAATACTCGGAATGTGTGGACAGGCTGGTGGCGGGCCAGACCGATGCGGTCACGGCCGACAACGCCGTGCTCGCCGGTTACGCCGCGCAGGAACCGGATGCGATGAAGCTCGTCGGCAAGACGTTTTCCGTGGAGCCCTACGGTGTCGGTCTGGCGAAGGACGACAAGGTGTTACGCGACGCGATCGACGACGTGCTGGAAAAGGCCGTGAACGACGGCACCTGGCGAGCGATCTGCGACCGGTACTTCGGCGTGGCCGGCGTCCCGGTCAGCGCACCGGCGATCGTGAGGTACTGAACCGCGGGGGAACGGGCACGGGCCTCCTCGCCGGCCTGCTCCCGACACGATCGTTTACTTGCCCCGGCCGCTGAGGGCGTCGCGCAGGCGGTCGATGAGGCCGGCGCCGGGGTCGAGGATGAGGTTCGCCGGCGGCTTGTCGGGCGCCGACGGAGTGGCGCACCAGTTCGGTGATGACATGGTCGGCTGGCCCGCTCCGGTGCTCGGCGCTGCCCTGGCCGGACTCCAGTTCCCGGAAGATTTTCTCGACCTCGCGGTGGTCGGTGACGATGACGGAGATCAGGTCGGTCTGGTCGGTGGCGGTCATCATGGCTCTGTTCGGTCCATTGCGGACCAGATTCAGCGTCGGTAGGCGCGGAGGAAGGCATCGACACCGTCCGCGATGATCCCCGGGATTTCCGTGGCCGCGCGGGCCGGTTCGGTCCGGAGTTCCTCCAGTGCCAGTAGGACGGTCAGCGCGGTGAAATGCTTCGTGGCGCGCGCCGCATCGGGGGCCTGGATCTCGCCCCCGGCGGCGAGTTCGGTGAATCGCTTCTCCAGCAAGTCTTCCGGCTGATCGTGCACTGCCCGAGGGAGCACTGGCGCCGCCCGCCCCTGGGACGTCAGCCGCTGGAAGGCGACGTAGTCCGAGGACGGGAACGCCGTGGTCACCACTCGCATCGCGAAGGCCGTCAGCCCCTCGCGCAGGTCGCGTCCCGCCGTGAGTTCCTCGTCGATCGCGGTGTGCACGGTGGTCGTGAGCGCGTCCGCGACCCGGGTGAGGACGCCTTCGAACAGGGTCCGTTTGTCACCGAAGTGGTCATAGACGGTTCGCTTGGACACCTTGGCCTCGGCTGCGATGGCGTCGACGCTGGTGAGCTCGTACCCGTCCCGGACGAACAGCAGCTCGGCCGCGTCGAGGATGGCCGCCTGCTTGTTCTCGGACCGCTGCCGCCGCCCCGGGGTCTGCGCCTTCGCCATGTGCACATCTTATTCTCACGCGCTTTCCCGGTCCTACCAGGACTTTCCGAATGGCGGCCCGGGTGGGATGTGTGCGACGGTGTGCTCCGTGGCCGCCCCCGTTCGTTTCCCGCTGCTGTCGTGGACGACGGCCGCACCCGCGCTGGCGCTGGTGTTGCTGGTGGTGACCTGGGGGCGGCACCCGGGCGTGGTCGCGGTGGTGCTGGTGGCGCTCGCGCTGGCGGCGACCGTGCTGGCGGCGGTGCATCACGCCGAGGTCGTCGCGGCGCGGGTGGGGGAGCCGTTCGGGTCGCTGGTGCTGGCGGTCGCGGTGACGGTGATCGAGGTGGCGCTGATCGTCACGCTGATGGCGTCCGGTGGCCCCGGCGCGTCCTCGCTGGCGCGGGACACGGTGTTCGCCGCGGTGATGATCACGACCAACGGCATCATCGGGCTCGCGCTGCTGGTCGGGGCGCTCAAGCACGGCACGACATTGTTCAACGCCGAGGGCAGTGGCGCCGAGCTTGCCACGGTGGTGACGTTGTGCACGCTGTCGCTGGTGCTGCCGGCGTTCACCACGAGCCGCAGCGGGCTGCAGTATTCCGCTCCGCAGCTGGCCTTCGCGGCGCTCGCATCACTCGTGCTGTACGGGGTTTTCGTGTTCACGCAGACGATCCGGCACCGCGATTTCTTCCTGCCGGTGACCGAGGAGGGCGTGGTCGAAGAGCATGCGGAGGCGCCGAGCGGCCGGGCCACGATGACGTCGCTGGTTTTGCTGCTCATCGCGCTGATCGCGGTGGTGGGCCTGGCGAAGGTCGAGTCGCCGGCCATCGAAGCCGGCGTGCGGGCGGTGGGCTTCCCGCCGTCGTTCGTCGGGGTTGTGATCGCGCTGCTCGTGCTGTTACCGGAAACCCTCGCCGCCGCGCGGGCCGCGTTGCGGGATCGTATCCAGACGAGCCTCAACCTGGGGTACGGCTCGGCCATCGCGAGCATCGGCCTGACCATCCCGGCGATCTCACTGGCGTCGGTGTGGCTGGACGGCCCGCTGCTGCTCGGCCTCGGTCCGGTGCAGCTGATCCTGTTCCTGCTCACGGTGGTGGTCAGCATGCTGACCGTCATCCCGGGCCGGGCGACCCGCCTGCAGGGCGCCGTGCATCTGGTGCTGCTGGCGGCTTTCCTGTTCCTCGCGGCAATTCCCTGACGCGGAGATCCTGGCAACAAAAAATTTCCCGGAAACGCGGGAACTTTCTGCTGCCGGCCACCGACTCACCACCCGTGAACAGGCGATTTGTCCCCCAAGGGAAAGGCGATACCGGCTGTTTCTGTTGAATTCCGGTAAAAGCCGATGGTACCCATCGCCGGAATGGCGGTAAGCAGTTTAGTCTTGCGCCCGTTCGGAAATGACCCGGTTTGGGGAGTAGCGCGATGACCACGACCGTCAATGATCCGTCGCCCGCCGGGATTCGCCCGCCGGTGAAGCCCGGTGTCGTACTGCGCATGCTCGCCCGCCGGGTGCACTTCCTCGCCGGGCTCGCCATCGCACCGTTCCTGATGGTGCTGTGCCTCAGCGGACTGGTCTATGCCTTTACACCGCAGATCAACGATCTGCTCTACTCCGGTGAGTTCTTTGTGGACAGTGCGAGCGGTCCGGTGCATTCCCTGGCCGACCAGGTACAGGCGGCGCTGGCCGCCTACCCGCAGGACACGCTGAGCTCGGTCATCGCGCCGGACGCGCCCGATCGCACCACGCAAATCGTGCTGTCCGAGCCGGGCTTGGGGGGCAGCGGGTTTTCCGCGCAGGCTCGCACCGTCTACGTCGATCCGTACACCGGCCACATCACCGGTGACCTGATCACCACCAGCGGTCGCCCGCCGGCCCAGCAATGGCTGCGGGATTTCCACGGCAATCTGCAGCTGGGCGATATCGGACGGCTGTATTCGGAGTTCGTCGCCAGCTGGCTGCCCTTCGTGGTGCTCGGCGGCCTGATCCTGTGGATCGGCATGCGCCGCCGTAAGCGCCGGCTGCGGGCGTTGCTGCTCCCGCAACCCGGTGCGGCACGGGCGCGGGCCTGGCACGGACCACTGGGACTGTGGCTCGCGATCGGGCTGCTCGCGGTCAGCATCACCGGGTTGACGTGGTCGAACTACGCCGGCAGCCGGGTGGAGGCGGCGATCACCGCCGTCAACGGCAAGACGCCGAGCCTGAGTGCGCCCGAAGTGGTCGTCCCGCCGGGAGCTCAGCCGATCTCGATCGACACCGCCGTGGGAATCGCACGGGCGCAGGGCATCGACGGTCAGCTCACCGTCACCCCGCCGGCCCGCGCCGGAAAACCGTTCAAGGTCAGCGAAACCGGCGACGGGCTGCCCATCCGCAAGGACGAAATCGCCATCGATCCCTACACCCAGCAGATCACCGCGCGGCTGGGCTGGCCGGACTATCCGCCGGCGGCCAAACTCACCACGCTCGGCATTCAGGCCCACAGCGGCACGTTGCTCGGCCTTGTCAACGAGATCGCCATGGCCTTGCTCGCGCTCGGCACACTGGCGTTGCTCGTCCTCGGTTACCGGATGTGGTGGAAACGCCGCCGTGGCAACGGAAAGCTCGTCTCGGCGCCACCATCGGTCTGGCGTCACCTGTCGCGGCCGGTCCTCGTCGTGGGCGTGCTGATCGTCGCGGCGCTCTGCTGGGCCATGCCGGTTTTCGGCGGCTCGCTGGTGCTGTTCCTGGTGCTGGACACCGCGATCAGCGCGGTGCGGCGCCGGGCAGCTACGCCGTGATCGCACCGCGCGCAGGCGGCTGCTGGTACCACACCGCGTCACCCGGGTGCGCAGGCTCCACAATGGACAGTGCAGTGTGTCCGGTCAGCGGAACCCCGCGGTCACGCCGCCGTCGACGGAGAAGTTCTGCCCCGTCACCCACGTCGATTCGTCCGAAGCCAGGTATACCGCCAGATGTGCGATGTCGTCCCCCTGGCCTGCCCGGCGGATCAAGTGCATCCCCAGCTGGAAGGCACGCAGTTCGTCGCCCACGGCGGCGTCGGTGGCCGGAGTCTGCACGAACCCGGGGGAGATGGCGTTGGCCCGGATACCGGCCTCGGCGCCCTCGGCAGCCAGCGTTTTCGTCAGTGCGATGACCCCGCCCTTCGCAGCGGCATGGGCCGCCTGGCCGAGCGGGGCGATGCCGCGGACAGCGGACATCGACGCGGTGTTGATGATCGATCCCCCTCCCGACCGCACGAGGTGTTTCCACGCGGGCTGCGTGGTGTGGAAGACGATGTCGAGCTCGACGTGCAGGACATGCCGCCACAGGTCGAGGGTCATCTCCGCGAACGGCGCGAACCCGAACCCCGCCGCGTTGTTGTAGAGCACGTCGATCCCGCCGAGGAAGTCGGCGGACTCCTCGATCCAGTGCGCGGCCGCATCGGCGTCGGTGAGGTCGACGGTCTGCCCGGTCACGTCTAAACCGTTGCCACGCAACGCTTCCGCGGTCTTCTCGGCCGCCCCCGGCTGGACGTCGCAGCCGACGACCCTGGCGCCTTCGGCGGCGAACAGCTCCTGCGCCGCGGCGCCCTGGCCGCCTGCCGTGCCGGTGATGAGCACCCTCTTGCCCGAAAGCCGCATGGCGCCGCCTCTCCTCGTCGAGACAAACTGGATACAGTTTTGAGAAGTTAGGCGCGGGCAAGCGTTACGTCAACCCTGCTCGGCCGTTCGCCGCAACCGGGAGAGCAGGTAACCGAGTCCGAACAGGATGGCCGCGTAGATCACCACCTGCCAGTGGAAGCCCAGCACGACCACCACGGCCAGGCCGAGCGCGATCACCACTCCCCACACCCGCGCCGCGGTACTGTGCGCCACCTTCACAAACACCACCGCGGACAGCAGGTACAGCATGAAGAAGTTCTGCCCGGCCACCATGAACATCGTCGTCGGGGACATCACGCCGAGTGCCGATGCGGTGATCACCGCGGCGAACAGCACCGTGACGGCGATGATTGCGGCGGACGGGGTGCGCTGGGCGCCGGTGAGCAGCGACAGGCGGTGGGGGAGCAGTCGATGCGATGCACTGGAGTAGACCAGCCGCGATGCGCCCCACAGGGCGCCGATCAGGTTGGCGCCGAGGATCACCACCCCGAGCACGGCGACCAGCGACGCCGCGGTGGGCGACACGGCGACCCGGATGACGGCCGCGACCGGTGAGGACTCCGTCGCCGGGTCGTGGACGTCGAGCGTGGCCTGCACCCCGGCGGCGACCAGCATGTACACGCCGACGACCACGATGAAACTGATGGCGACCGCGCGCGGGAAATCGCGTTGCGGGTTGCGGTATTCGGCGGTGGTGAAGGCCACCACCTCCCAGCCGGTGAACGCGAAGAACACGATGCCGACCACGGCCAGCGCCTGCGTCCAGCTGCCGGACCCGGTCACCGACGGCGCGGCGAAATGGGCGTGCCCGTTCACCAGTCCGACCACCCCGGCGGCGGCGAGCCCGATCGTCAACGTGGCCGCCAGCACCGCCTGCACCTTCGACGACACCCGGCCGCCGGAGAGCAGCATCCCCGCGGCGAGCGCGACGAGAATCAGCGCGCCCAGCCACGAATACCCCGGCGACCACCCGAACACGGCGGCGAGATACCCGCCGCCGCTGAGCGCGATCGCCGGCATGCCGAGGCCGAACGCGCCGATGAGGACCACCTCGACGCCCGCCGCCGAGTGCCGGCCGAACGCGGCCTGCACGAACCCCGCCACACCGCCCGCCGACGGGTACCGCGCCCCGAGCCGGGCGAACACGGCGATCAGCGGGATGGTGATCAGCGCGGCGAGGATCCACCCCAGTAGCGCGTTGGCCCCGGCGTGCCGCAGCGCCGCACCGGGCAGGACGAGCGCACCCCCGCCGACCACCGTGGTGACCGCGAGCGCGGTCGCCGGGACGAGGGTGAGATGCCGATCGAGGTCGTGGACCCCGGCACCGGCGGTGTCGGACATACGGGCACCTTCCCTGCTGACGCTGAACTCCCCGCCGAACCTAGCGGGCGGCCTCTGGCGGGACCGGAGGGTGAGGCCATTGCGACTCGGGCAGGAAGCGGGTCACCGCCGTTCTGCCGCCGTCGGGTTTGATGACGTAGTGGCAGCCCGACGCGGCGGCGGTCGAGCCGTGCACCGTGTTCGCCGGCAGCTGGATTCGCGCGCCTGCGGTGACCGGCTGCTCGTGGTACGCGCCGTCCTGGTCGACCCAGTACACGGTCATCCCCCCGTCGATGACGTACAGCTCTTCGTCGAGATCATGCTGGTGCCAGGTGAACATCTTGCCCGGCTGGTCGTGCTGCAACTCGATACTGCCCTGCTGGGGCAGCAACTCCCGCAGCGTGATGGGCAGCTCGACGGGAGGGACGGTGGTGATCTGCGGGCCACTCATGCCGATGTTCCTCCGGATTCCGTGGTTGACCGGGCACCGCGTCGTGCCGGGGACGACGGTTTCGTTGTCGGGTAAGAAATACTGGACCCATTCGCGGTTGTGCTCATCGCCGAAACTGCCGAGTGACGCGTGCGGTGGGACGTCGTCGTATTCGCGCAGGCGCGCCCGGATGATCTTCCGGGCATTGCGCCCCGCCGGGCTCTGCTCGCTCAGATCGTCGAACACGAACCGCGGCTGGAAAGTGATCGCCAGATAATCGAAGTACCGGCTGCGCCGGGTGGTGTGGAAAGCGGTGTTCGCCACCACGAAGAACGCCACACCCGCATACGAGAACTCCCAGGTGGAGCTCTCGGTATCGGTGGAGATCCCGGCGGGCCACGGCGCGGTATCGGTCGCCATCAATTCGGCCAGTAATGCCCAGAACACGCGCTCGTGATCACGCAGGTCACGTAATTCCGGGTCATTTTGGAAGAATGCGACCAATGAGGTCCGCTTGCCCAGTTCGGCGCATTGGCCGGCGAACTCGCGCAGGGCAGACCCCAGTGCCTCGGTCCGGTCTGGACCAATGGGAACGAAACAATAGCGCAAGGTGCGGCGTTTCACCGCGTCCACCCCGAAAATGCAGGGGAAAGGGAAGCCGGTGTCGAGCATGCGGTCCTCGAACGACCGCGCCGCATGGTCCTCCCATGGCACGGATCTTGGTTCGCCGGGAATGGCCAGTAACCCCGATTCGACGGATTCCATGACCGAAGACAAAACGGTTACCACCTTTCGTGAAAAGGCGCGCAAAAACAAGGGTTCGGTGACAGGGCACCGGCCCGTGTTGCTTCGCCCCCACATTCGGGTCCGGCTTGTTCGGCAAATTTACTCAGCATTGACCGTGGTGTCAACGAACTGTCGTGGCACCGAAATAAAGGTCACCGTCCCGACCGTTGTTTCGATCATCCGAAACGGGAATTTCGCTTTCCGTCACGCCTGCCACGGTACGGGGGCGTCGAAAGCCGCCGCGACGGCATCGGATACCGCCGGGCCGCCCGGGGTGCGCCGGCCCTGTTCCCGCGCCAGTTCCGCGAGCGAAGTCATGGTGACATCAGGAAGTCCGCACACCGTGAAGGCGCGGAACACGCTCATCTCGGGATCGATGTTCACGGCGAACCCGTGGCTGGAGATCCCATCCCGGATCCGCATCCCGACCGACGCCAGCTTGCGTTCGCCCGGCGCCCACACGCCGACGAGGCTCTTGCCGCCGGGTTCGGTGTCCCGCCGGTAAGTGGTGAAACCCAGCTCCGCCATGGCGGCGATCAGCCTGGTTTCCACCCAGCGCACCAGCTGCCCCGGTTTGCCGGAGCCGAGTTTCACCACGAGATAACCGACGAGCTGCCCGGGTCCGTGATAAGTGGCGTAGCCTCCCCGGTCGGCGGGGACGGCCGGAATACCCGATGCGGCGGGCAGCTCGCTCGCCGGAGTGCGGCGGCCGTAGGTGATGACCGGCGGGTGGGTGAGCAGGAACAGCCTGTCCCCGGCCGTTTCCGCACGCCGTTGCGCGACCCACCCGGCCATTTCGTCCATCGCCTGCGGATACGGCACTTCGCCGAGATCCACCCGTCGCACGGTCACCGCCTCACCAGCGCCGGTTCCCCGGTGGCGCGGCGCGTTTCGAGCACGGCGGGCACCACGGACAGCAGTCCGGCGATGGCGAGCACCGCGCCGATCCACATAGGAGCGTGGTAGCTCAGACGTGATCCCAGCGCGAGACCACCCAGCCACGGCCCGAGGATGATGCCCACGTTCACCATCGACGTGGCGACCGTGCTGATCAGCGGCCGGTTGTTGGACACTGCCATGATCCGCGCGCCGCGTGCCGAGCTGAGCGGCAACCCGACCAGGCCCAGTACGACAAGGCAGCACACCGCGGCCACCTTGTCGCCGGCGAACACGGCGAAACACGCGAGCACGATCACCAGTGCGAGCTGCCCGTACGCCAGCACCCCGACGTTGTGCCGGTCGGCGAGCCGGCCCACCACGATGTTGCCGATGACCGTCGCGAGGCCGTATACGAGGAACAGCAACGGCACCGCCGCCGCGGAGAATCCGGAGAGCTCGGTGAGGACAGGGAACAGATAGCTGAACGTCGCGAAGACCGCACCGACGCTCAGCGCGTTGGTCGCATAGGCCACCCACAACCGGCCGTTGCGGAACGCGCCGAGCTCGGCCCGGATATCGATCCGCCCCGGTGCCGGAGTTCGCGGTACGGCCGCCACGATCGCGATGAGACAGACCAGCGCCAGCCCGTCGACCCCCCAGAAACTGGCGCGCCAGCCCAGATGCTGCTGGGCGAAAGTCGCCGCCGGTAATCCGGCCACCTGTGCCACCATCAGCCCGCCGAACACCACCGACAGCGCCCGGCCCCGGTTCTGGGCGCCGACGAGGCTCACGCAGACGGATGCGGCCGTGCCGAAGAAGGCACCGGCGGCCAGCGCCGTGAGGATCCGGGCCCCGAACAGCACCGCATAAGCGGGAGCCAGCGCGGCGATTGTCTGCCCTGCGACGAACGTCGCGACCAGACCGATCAGCGCGGCCTTGCGGGAAAAGCGCAGCATCCCGACGGTGAGGATCGGCGCGCCGATCGCCATCCCGACCGCATAAGCGGACACCAGGTAGCCGACCGCGGCTACGGAAACGCCGAACTCCTGGGTCAGTCCCGGCACCAGCCCCGAGACCATCACCTCGGTGGTGTTCATGCTGAACACCGTGGCGGCCAGCACGAAGATCGCGAACGGCATGTCGTCCTTTCCCGGTGGTACTCGATCAGGCCAGTGCGTCCAGGGTTCCGCGCACCACGTCCAGCAGGGCCTCGCGATCGTCGGTCGCCTTGGCCAGCACCCGGAGGCCGTAGTAGGCGCTCATCACGAACCGGGCGGTGGCCACCGGATCCCGGTCCCGGCTGAATTCGCCGTCGTCGGCCGCCCGGCGGAACGTGGCGCACAATGCTTCCTCGATGCGGCGGAAATGCCGGCGAACGGCTTGCTGGACCTCGGGTTCCCGGCCCGCCATCTCGACGGCGGCGTTGATCGCGAGGCAGCCCTTGTGGTCCGGATCGGCCAGGTCGGTGTCGATCACCGCGGTCATCAGCTTGCGGATGCGCTCGCGGACCGGTTCCGGCCCGTCGAGGATCGCCAGTGCCGGTGCGGTGCCCAGCTCGTAGTAGCGCCGCAGGGCTTGCAGGTAGATATCCTGCTTGCCCTCGAAGGCGTGGTAGAGGCTGCCACGGCCCAGGTTCGTACCCTCGCAAAGGTCCTTTGTGGACGTTGACGCGTAACCCTGCCGCCAGAACATGACCAGCGCCTTGGTCAGCACTTCATCCGTATCGAAGGTGCGTGGCCTCCCCATGGGGTGGACGGTACCAGTTTTGTACTGGTCGATCAACAAGGGGTGGAGAAGTGCTGTTGTACCTCCCGGATAGATGCTTTGACCGCACCCTTATCGGTGAGTAACGTGCTTCGAGGGCGGCCGGAGACATTGAAATCCGAAATGAAAATCTCATTTCAGGGTTTGACAATTCTGGGGGCGACGGCAGTCGATGAATCGTCCGGAAACCAAGAATCGGTCTGACTGCGTACTTTGGGGGAACAGTCCGGTATGCGTGAGGTAGTCGGCGGTGTTGTGCTGCCACGCGTCCACGGCAGAGAGGCGGAACTGGCAAGGCTGGCGGCGGCATTGGAGGTGGTCGCCCGTGGCCGGGAGCAGGTGGCGATGCTCGAGGGACCGCCAGGGGCCGGCAAGACCGCACTGCTGTCCGCCGCCGTCGCGGTGGGCAGGCGGCTGAGGTTCTCGATCATCTCGTGCAACTGCCTTGACCAGCATGGCGAAGCGGTGGTGCAGCTGTCCGAATGCTGCCCGCCGGTCTGGCACGGTGGCCACGTGCTGTCGTTCGGTCAGGAATTCTTCGACCGGCTGCAACGGCAGTCCGCGCGGTTACCGGTGCTCGTCGCCATGGACAACCTGCACCAGATCGGCGGGCGGGAACTGTGTGTCCTCTCTTCGTTCGTGAGCACCCTGAGGTCCAGACCAGTGATGTGGCTGCTGGCCAGGCGCGGGGCCGGACGGTCCGCCGCACAGCATCATCTCGTGCCCGCGGAAGGTCCGATCGATCTGCGGATCCCGCTCGGGCCGTTGCCGGAGAACGCGGTCGTGGCACTGGCCGAGGACCTGCTGCGCGCCCCGTTGCAGCCCTCGTGCCGTGAGCTGGTCGCCCGTGCGGAAGGGGATCCGGCGCTGGTGACCGCGTTGCTGGAGGGGCTGCGTGCCGACGGCCTGATCGAGCGGCGTGACGGCGCCGTGGGCCCGGTGGCCGACCGGTTGCCGCGGCGCCTGCTGGAGGTGGTGGAGGACCGGTTGCGCCTGTTGCCGACACAGGACCGGCACCGGATCGCGGTGGCCGCGGTGCTGGGCCGCGGATTCGCGCCGGGGCTGCTCGCGGGCAGGCTGGAGTCGAGCCCGGTCGCGCTGCTGCCCACGCTGGAAACGGCGGTGTCGCTGAACATCCTGCGCAGCCGGGGCGGCATCGTCGAATTCAGCAGTGAGCTGTTCTGGCGCGCCGCGCGGGAACTGATCCCGCCCGCGGCGCTGATCACGCTGGGCGTGGCCGGGCAGGCGGAGCCGGAACCGGCCGAGCTGCCGGTCCCGCACCAGCTGACCTCCATCGAACGCGAAATCGTGGAGCTGGTGTCGGAAGGGCTGACCAATCAACAGATCGGGCGGCGGTTGTCCCGGTCACCGCACACCGTCAACTACCACATTCGCAAGCTGTTCCGGAAACTGCGCGTGGAATCACGCGCGGCACTCGCGGCGTGGGCGCAGGTTCACACCGGCCGGGCACCGTCGGTGTTCCGCTGAATGCTGTTGGGGCACAACCGGGAGACCTGGACACACGCCGGGTCACCGTCGCGCAGGCAGCCCTCGGTCCGGTTCTCTTTCACCGCGAACCCGAGGCCCTCGAGCCAGCCGGCCCGCACCTCGTCGCAGGGGCATCGGTAGTGCTCGAGCGAGCCGGCCAGCCGGACCATGTGCAGCGCATAGTTGCGGGTCAGCTGCAAAGTCACCTCATCCGGATCGTCGCCTTCCGCGTATTCGACGCGCAGATAGCGATCCGGCCACATCCGGCGGCGGCACAAGTCCAGCGCCCGCACGAGATCGCCGTGGTCGAACGCGTCCGCCGCCTTGCCCATCAGCCGGGCGACCGTCTTGCCGACCCGGACCGCGACGACCCGCAGCGCCGCCGCGTTGATTTCGTTGGCGGTGCCGTGCCCGAAACGGCTGGCCACTTCCTGGTACCAGCGGCCGTCGTGCAGCCACCAGAGTGCTTGGACCTCCGAAGCGCCAGGCTCTGCGGTCATGAGTGCGAAAACCTCCTGGAGATGCTTGGCTGCGGGAACCGGATCAGCTTCCCGCTACTGGTCTTGGCCAGTTCGTGCCGGACCACGGTGATCACTCGCGGGACCGCCCGCGGGTCGAGGCGGGTCGCGCAGAACCGAATGAGTTCCCCGGGTTGCAGATCCGCCGGCGCCGACACCTGCGCGGAAATGGTTTGCCCGTCGAAAAAAGCCACCACTTCGGCCACTTTTTCGTGTCCCCGCACCACGTTCTCCACTTCGGTCAGGTCCACGAGCAGGCCGCCGATCTCCCGTGCGCTGCCCGTGCGCCCCCGCAACACCAGCGCACCGTCCGGCGCCTTCTCGACGCGGTCGTGGGTGCGCAGCCACCGGGGCCGGTGGGCGGTAGCGTCCTCGTCGTAGATCACCGTGGATCTCGGGAGCCTGGCGAGGAGTTCGCCACCGGAAAGCCGCAGGCGCACGTTTCCGGTGCCGGTGCCCAGCACGGGCGGTGGTCGGAGCCCGGCGGGATCGATGGCGAGCAGGCCGGTCTCGGTGGTGCCGTACGCCTGCCCGATCCGGATGCCGAACCGATCGCGGAAGCGTTCGTACACCTCGCGATGCACGGTGTCACCACTGGAAACCGCGAGCCTGACGGGAGCCGTCGTCGCGCCTTCGGGTAGCCGGCTGAGTAGCTCGAAATGAAAGGGCGCGCCGAAGATGACGTCCGCCCGAGCGGTTTGTGCCCTGGCGGCGATCGCGTCCGGTCCGGAACCGGCAGGAAATACCACCACCGAACGGTTGTGTAAAGCGTGCAGAATTCCACCGAGAAGGCCGAACGACGAAATCACGGAATTGAGCAGCAGCACCCGATCGCCTTCTCGTGGCATACCGGGTACCGCCGCCGTGCAGACGATTTCCCGGCGCAATGAGGACGCCGACCGGCACACGATCTTCGGGGTGCCGGTGGTGCCCGAACTGCGCTGGACGAGCGCGTGGCGAGCGGAGTGGTGCCCGTTCGGGCGGCGCTCGATCACGAGCTCGCATTCGTCGGTGAAGTCCCGCACCAGCCGGCCGCCGGAACTGCGCAGGAGCAGGCTGCTTCCGCGCAGTGCCAGCAATCGCGCCCGGTCGGTGGCCGAGGAACGATGGTCCAGCAACAGGACTTCTGCGTCGCGGCGCCACAAAGCGAGCACCGCGAACAAGAAGGTGAAGCTGGGCGGCACCTGCACCGCGACCGACGTGCCCCCGCGCACCCCCAGGTGACCGAACAGCGCGGTGAGCCTTTCCACCTCATTCCGCAGCCGCTGCATCGTGAGCGGTTGCCCGCCGACGAACCGGATTTCGCTTTCCTCGCCCCGCCGGAGCAGATCGTCGATCCAGCGCATGGTGATCACCCCCTCGAAAACCCGGCACAGCGATCACATTACCGTCCGGTCACCGTTTCCGGACCGCAATTCCCGCTGATCGATCGAGTAGTGCGCGGGTGGTCCGGGACTACTCAATCAAGCAGTGGCCGGCCGGCAATTCCCTTCGCTAGCGTCGGTCCCGAGGCGAAAAGCGAATTCGGAGGGGAACGCGATTGTCTGCCAGCAGTTCTTTCGGGCGGGAGATCCGCCTGCGGCGGCTGTTCCGGCACGGCGACCAGCATCTGTTCGTCGTGCCGCTGGACCATTCCGTCACCGACGGCCCGATCACCGGAACCCGTGAGCTGGACCGGCTCGTCCGCCTGCTCGACCGCGCCGGTGTGGATGCCGTCGTGTTGCACAAGGGCAGCGCACGACGGCTCGGGGCGCGGCTGTTCAGCCGGCTGTCGCTCGTCGTGCACCTGTCGGCCAGCACGAGACACGCACCGGATCCGGACCGCAAGTACCTGGTCTCGACCGTGGAGGAGGCTTTGCGGATGGGGGCGGACGCGGTGAGCGTCCACGTGAACCTCGGGTCCGCGACCGAACACACCCAATTGGCCGATCTGGGCCGGGTCGGGGACGCCTGCGACCACTGGAACATCCCACTGCTGGCAATGATGTACCCGCGCGGACCCGGAATGGGTGATCTCGTGCAGACCGATGTGGTGGCCCATGCCGCCACCATCGCCGCCGACCTCGGGGCCGATCTGGTCAAGCTTCCGTATCCGGGCTCACCCGCCGGGCTGGCGGACGTGGTGCGCTCGTGCCCGATTCCGGTGCTCGTCGCCGGTGGTCCGCCGCTCGGCGCCGGGACGGAGGTCGCCCGGCTGACCGAAGACGTGATCGCCGCCGGTGCGGCCGGGATCGCCATGGGCCGCAACGTGTTCCAGTCCGCAGACCCGGCAGGCCTGGCAAAAGAACTGTCCACTGTGGTCCATCCCGCCGACTGGGAGCCCGCCGTGGCTTCCCGTTCCGGCCATCCGCTGGAGGTAAGAGCATGAAACTGAGCTGGATCGACCTGCGTGGCCTCGCCGGCGAGCTCAAGGACGCGATCATCGAAGAGGCGGTGCACAACCGGGCGGACGCGGTGCTGAGCGACCGTGCCGAGGATCTGACCGGCCTGCCCCCGACGATCCGCAAAGTGCTGTGGCGGCCGGACGGAGGGCAGGATATCGCCACCGATGCCGCGGACGTGGTGTTGCACCACAGTGGACACCCCGCCGAGCTGGCGCAGCCGGGAGCCGGTGCCGAGGTCGGCAGGTTCGTCGAGGTCACCGATCCGGAATCGCTGGAGCTGGCCTGCGAATCGGCGAAACTGTTGCCCTGGACCGTGGTGCTGTTCCGCGATCCCACGAAGATCCCGCTGGAAATCGTGCTCGCCGCGGCGGCGCAGTCGAGTGGCACGATCATCACGGCGGTCGCCGATATCGCGGAGGCCGAGGTCGTCTTCGGGGTACTCGAACACGGCGCCGACGGGGTGCTGCTCGCGCCGGCGACGGTGGGCGAGGTGTCCGGCCTGCTCGCCGCCGCCGCGTCGGGAACGTCCACAGTGGACCTGGTGGAACTGGAGGTCACCAAGGTCAGCCACGTCGGGATCGGGGAGCGTGCGTGCGTCGACACGTGTACGCATTTCCGGGAGGACGAAGGCATTCTCGTCGGCTCGCATTCCAAAGGCATGATCCTGTGCGTCAGCGAAACCCACCCGCTCCCGTACATGCCGACCCGGCCGTTCCGGGTGAATGCCGGCGCGATCCACTCGTACACGTTGCGGGACAACGGTCGTACGCACTACCTGAGCGAGCTGCGGTCGGGCAGCAAGGTGCTCGCGGTGGACACGAAAGGGCAGGCCCGGCTGGTGACCGTGGGGAGGGTGAAGATCGAGACCCGCCCCCTTATCGCGATCGACGCGGTCGGCCCCGGCGGGGTCACGGTGAACCTGATCCTGCAGGACGACTGGCATGTGCGGGTGCTCGGGCCGGGCGCGACGGTACTCAACAGCACCGAACTGCGGCCGGGGGACAGGGTGCTCGGTCACCTGCCCAGCGCCGACCGGCATGTCGGGTACCCGATCGACGAATTCTGCCTGGAGAAATGAGTATGCGGATCGCGGTGATCGGTGCCGGGATAGCTGGGCTCACCACGGCGCTGGCGTTACACCGAGCCGGGCTGGCCTGCCGGGTCTACGAGCAGGCCGGCCGGCTCGGGCCGGTCGGAGCCGGTATCCAGCTGGCGCCCAACGCATCGAAACTGTTGCACCGCCTCGGACTTCGCGACGAGCTCATGCGCACCGCCGCGCGGCCACGAGCACTGCGCCGCCGACGCTGGCGGGACGGGCAGGTGCTGGGGCACACCGTGCTCGGGCAGCACTGCGTCGAGCTTTACGGTGCGCCCTACTACACGATGCACCGAGCCGATCTGCACCGGATGCTCGCGGATGCCCTGCCTGAAGGGACAGTGCGGCTGGGGAGCTCCTGTGTGGGCGTGGAAACCGGGGACGTGACCGCGGTCCGGTTTGCCACCGGGGCCGCCGAAAGAGCCGACGTCGTCATCGGTGCGGACGGGATCCATTCCGTGGTGCGGCAATCGCTGGTCATCGACACGCCGCGCTTCACAGGGGAAGCGATCTATCGCGGACTCGTGCCACGGCAGGACGTCCCGTTCCGCGACGAGGAAATCGTCAGCTGGCTCGGGCCGGGCCGGCACTGCGTGTGCTATCCGGTCTCCGCCGGGCGCTCGTTCGCCTTTTCGGCCACCGTCCCGGCCGCGCACGGGGCGCAGGAATCGTGGTCGGCACAGGGCAGCAGAGCGGAACTGACGGCCGCTTATGCGGACTGGCACGACGACGTCCGGCAGCTGTTCGACGGCGCCGAACTGGTGGGCAAATGGGCGCTCTACGACCGCGATCCGGTCGCGTGGACGGGCGCGGACCGGACCACCTTGGCCGGTGACGCCGCCCACCCGATGCTGCCGACCCTGGCACAGGGCGCGAACCAGGCCATCGAGGACGCCGTCGTCCTGGCCCGCTGCCTGGCCGCGAGCACACCGGCCGGTGCGCCGGGCGCCTTACGCCGATACGAAAAGGCGCGCAGGCAACGGACATCCGCGATACAGGCATCGTCGCGATCTCGTGCCACGGTCGCCCACCTTCCCGACAGCGCGGAACAACATCGCCGGGACACCGGTCTGCGCGGAGCCGACGAACTGCGCGACCGTGCCTGGATTTACGGCTACGACGCGGAAAAGGCAACGCTGTGACGCAAGGACCTGAGATGACCGAGCTCGACGACGAGACCGTGGACGCCTATCTCCGCCGGATCGGTGCCACCCGGCCACGGGTGCCCGACGCCGCCGGTCTGCGGGACCTGCAGGCGAAACATCTCGCCTCGGTGCCGTACGAGAACATCGACACGCATCTGGGCCGCCCGCTACCGCTCGGCGATGCCGCCGTGGACAAGGTGGTTCGCGAGCAGCGGGGCGGAGGATGCCGTGAACTCAACGCATCCGCTTTCGACGCCTTGTTGCGTGCCCTCGGTTATCACACGGAACTGCTGGGCGGCCGGGTGTTCTACGGCGACCGGCTGGGCACCATCTTCGGGCATGTCCTGCTGTGCGTCAGCACTCCGGAACCGTGGCTCGTCGATGTCGGTTTCGGTGGCAGCAGCCGGTATCCGCTCCGGATGGACGTGCGGGACCCGCAGCCCGATCCGCACGGCGTCTTCCAGGTCGTGGACAGACCACACGGGGACCTGGACGTGCTCCGCGACGGCAAACCGGTGTACCGGATCGAGACCAGGCCCCGGTCGCTGACCGAGCTGGCCCCGATCCTGCGGTGGGCGGAAAGCGCCCCGGACA
Source organism: Amycolatopsis pithecellobii (assembly GCF_009707865.1). Lineage (GTDB taxonomy): Bacteria > Actinomycetota > Actinomycetes > Mycobacteriales > Pseudonocardiaceae > Amycolatopsis_E > Amycolatopsis_E pithecellobii. Next base: position 59,235 of record NZ_WMBA01000005.1, on the reverse strand, counting down.
GCCCCATTCACGATCGGCTGTACTGCTCGATCGTGGTGCCGGACGGGCGGATCACGCTCAGCGGTGACGTCCTCATCCGTACCCGCAACGGCAAGCGCACCAAGGAATTCCTCCACGATGAGGCGGAAATCCGGGCGGCGTACCTGAAGTACTTCGGGATCACCCTCGACCGGCTGCCCGTCATCCCGCGCAAGACCACGGTCTCCGACCAGGTGGCCCTGATCGGAGGCACGCACGATCATGACTGAGCCGAGCGCCATCCACGTTCCCGCCGGCGCGGGCCGGCCCGTCTGGGTCTTCGGTGACACCTACACCGTGAAGGTCACCGCGGACGACACCGGTGGTGCCCTCGGTTTCGTGGAAGCCACGGTCCCGCCGGGAAGCGGCCCGCGCCCGCATGCGCACACGCACGAGGACGAATCGTTCTACGTCCTGTCCGGTGAGGTGCGGATCACCCACGGGAAACGGAGTTTCCTCGCGCGGGCCGGTGACTTCGTGTTCATTCCGAAAAGGACGGTGCACCGGTTCCGGAACGAGTCGGTGCACGCGGCAAGGCTGCTGTTCTGGTACACCCCGGGCGGATTCGAACGGTTCTTTCTCGAAGCCGGATTCCCGGCCCGGCCCGGTGAGCTTCCGGACCAACCAGACCCGGCCAGGATGGCGGTCATGGCCCGCATCGCGGTTTCCCATGGCTGGCAACCGGGTCCAGGGGCCCTCGACGAGCTCGACACGAACCTCGGAAGGCAGTGAAGCGGCGTGACAGGACGTTTTCCGGGAAAGACGGTGCTGGTCACCGGCGCCGGTTCCGGTATCGGGCGTGCGACCGCGCGGGCGTTCGCGGCCGAGGGCGCGCACGTGATACTGGCCGGCCGGAACGTGCACACCCTGCGGGAGACCGCTTCGGCGATCGACGGTGCGGTGACGGTGAAACCGGTGGACATCAGCAGAGAGTCCGAAGTGGACGAACTTTTCCGCGGAGTGGACAGCGAACACGGCCGTCTCGACATCGCGGTCAACAGCGCGGGATACTTCTCCACAGCGCCGGTCGAGGACCTGACCTCCGAAGACTGGGGACGGCTGGTGTCGACCAACCTGACGGGCACCTGGCTGTGCCTCAAACACGAGATCCGCGCGATGTGTGAAGCGGGCGGCCGGATCGTCACCGTGTCCTCGGTCATCGGCCGGCACGGTGCCGTACCCGGGACCGGCGGTTATGCCGCGACGAAAGCGGCCGTCGAGGCGCTCACCAGAACCGCCGCGAAAGAGCAGGCGGGGCGCGGAATCCGGATCAACATCGTCAGCCCGGCGGCGATCGACACCGCGATGTCGCGCAGACCCGGTGAGTCCGAACAGGACCGCGCGGAGCGGATGAAGGCTACGATCCCCGCCGGCCGATCGGGTCGGCCCGACGAGGTCGCACGGGCGATTTTGTGGCTCTGCTCGGCCGAATCCTCGTTCGTATACGCCCATGACCTCGTCGTCGACGGGGGAGCCGCCGCATGAGTGGTGCCGCCGATTCCACGGAAGGGAGCCGAAGTGAGTGAGCTGGTGGATGCGGTCCGCGCCGGAGCGGACGGGCCGGAACTGCGGGCGTGTCCGGTGCCGGAGTCCTATTTGGCCGCACACCTGCGTGTCGAGGACGTCGAGATGTTCTCGGGCGAGGAGGACCGGGATGTCCGCAAGAGTATGAAGGTCGGTGAGGTGCCGATGCCCGAACTGGCCCCGGACGAGGCGCTGGTCGCCGTCATGGCGGCCGGGATCAACTACAACACGGTGTGGTCCGCGATGTTCGCGCCGATCCCGGGTTTCCGGTTTCTCCACCAGCTCGGCCGTCGCGGGTACTGGGAGTCCCGGCACGATCAGCCGTATCACATCCTCGGCTCGGACGCGGTCGGCGTCGTCGTCCGGGTGGGGGCGGCGGTGCGCCGCTGGAAACCGGGCGACCGGGTCGTTGTCCATCCTGGACACATCGACACCGAAACCCCGGCGGGGCAGGACGACGGCATGATGGCCGAGGATCAGCTCGCCTGGGGGTTCGAGACCAATTTCGGTTCGCTCGCCCAGTTCGCCGTGGTGCGCGCCAACCAGTTGCTGCCCAAACCGCCCCACTTGTCCTGGGAGGAGGCGGCAACGAACCTGTTGTGTGCCGGCACGGCGTACCGGATGCTCGTCAGCCCGCGCGGTGCGCGGATGAAGCAGGGTGACGTGGTGCTCGTCTGGGGTGCCACCGGCGGGCTGGGCGGGTACGCCATCCAGCTCATCCGTAACGGCGGCGGGATACCGGTCGGCGTGGTGAGCTCACCCGAGAAGGCCGAGCTGCTCAGGGATCTGGGGTGCGACGTGGTGCTCGACCGGGCGGCGCTCGGACTCGGCTCGCAGGACGTCGATTCGTGGCGCCGCTTGGGCAAGGCGATCCGCGAACAGACCGGAGAGGACCCGCATATCGTCTTCGAACACGTCGGCAAACAGACCTTCGGGGCTTCGGTGTTCGTCGCACGTCGTGGCGGTGCCATCGTGACCTGCGGTTCGAGCACCGGTTACGAGCACACCTTCGACAACCGCTACCTGTGGATGCGCCTCAAGCGGATCATCGGCAGCCACGGCGCGAACTTCGGTGAAGCCGCGGAGGTCAATCGCTTGCTGCGGCTCGGACATCTGGTGCCGACGCTGTCCGAGGTCCATCCGCTCGAGGACGCCGCCGAGGCGACGCGCCGGGTGCAGCGCAACGAGCACATCGGGAAGGTCGCGGTATTGGGGCTCGCAGCGGGCGAAGGCGGCGGGATCGAGGATCCGGCGACGCGCGAGCGGATCGGCGAGCGAAGGCTGACCCTGTACCGCCGGCACGCCGCGCGGCAGGCGAGCCGATGAGCCCGCAACCGTCGCCTGGCGCCCGGATAGGGGGGCTCGGCCACTACCGTCCCGAAACGGTGCTGAGCACCGAAAAAGTGGCGGCCCGGCTGGGAGTCGATCCGGAATGGATCATTTCCCGGACCGGGATCCGGGAGCGCCGCGTGGCGGCACCCGGCGAAACCGTGGCAGATATGGCGGTGGCTGCGGCGAAGGACGCCTTGGCCGGCGTGGCGGCCACCGAACTCGGGATCGACACCGTCATCGTCGCCACTTCCACCGCGGAGTCCACGATTCCCAGTACCGCCACGGTGGTGGGTGCGCGCCTGGGTCTCGACCGTCCTGCCGCGTTCGATGTTTCCGTTGCCTGTGCGGGTTTCTGCTGCGCGCTGGGGGTGGCGGATTCCCTGGTCCGGGTCGGCACGAGCAAGGGTGTCATGGTGATCGGCGCGGACAAGGCGACCGCGTGGGTCGATCCCCACGACCGTGACACGGCGATCCTCTTCGGCGACGGGGCGGGCGCGGCCGTGGTGCTGCCCCACGGCGAACGGGCCATCGGTCCCGTCCTGTGGGGCAGCGCGGGGGCGCAGGCGGGGCTGATCGGGATCGATCCCGGCACCAGGGTGCTGCGCCAGGACGGCCGTGCGGTGTTCCGCTGGGCCACCGGCCTGACGCCGTTGGCCAGACAGGTGTGCGACCGTGCCGACGTCCCGCCGGACAAACTCGCCGCTTTCGTGCCGCACCAGGCGAACCTCCGCATCATCACCGCACTCGCCCGTGGTCTCGGTATCGACGACCGGCGGCTGGCCACGGATGTCGTCGATACCGGGAACACCATCGCGGCGACCGTCCCGATAGCACTGTCGCGATTTGACGATTCCGGTGCGTTTTCCGACGGGGACCGCGTCCTGCTCTTCGGATTCGGCGCCGGCCTGGCCTACGCCGGACAAGTGGTGACGATCCATTCCCGGTGACCGCCACCGTTCCCACCCCACAGCGTTCGAGGAATGGCATGACTCTCGCAGCACCCGCGCGCACCGTCGAGGAAAGCCTGAGGCTAGTCGACGAGTGGCTGACGACCTACATTTGCCGGCCCCGCCCCGAAATCCCGCGCCCCGGGGCGGTCTGCCCGTTCGTGGAACCGGCGCAACGGGCCGGCTCCCTCGAGATCCGGGTGCGCCTGGTCGGCCCGGCACCGAGCCTGCCGCTGGTCACCGAGATCATCCGGTGTGTGCTGGAGGAGTTCGAGGCGAACGACTGGCGCCGCAGGACGAACCCGGCACTGCGCGCCCTGATGGTGACGCTGCCCGACCTGCCCGCCGACCGGCTGACCCTGCTCGACCAGGCACACGCCGCGGTCAAGGACGAGGCCGTGGCACGTGGCCTCATGATCGGGCAGTTCCACCAGGAGTGCGCCGAACCTTCCGCGCGCAACCACGGTTTCCCGGTGAGCCGGTCTCCGGTACCGCTGGTCGTGGTGCGGCGGATGGCCCTGCACGACGTGCTTTTCCTGCACGAGCGAGCCGACTGGTTCGCCACCTACGCAAGCAGGTTCGGCCGTCAGCTGGAACACGCGCGTGACTCGGCCGACCCGCTTTTCCTGCGCCTGTACGACAGTGCCCGCGGCTGAGGAGGAGTAGCCATGCCGATCATCCGGTCGTTCCCGGAGAAGGCGTTCTATCTCGGCGAGATGTTCGAGCGTGCCGCTGAGCGCTTCGCCGAGGTGACCGTGACCCTCGACCACGATCTCGACGTGGCGAAATGCGGCCGCGAGCTCACGGTGGGGTCGGTCGCCGGACTCATCGCCGAGCTTGCCGCCCGGTTGTGGGCCGCGGGAATCCGGCCCGCCGAACATGTCGTCGTCCACAAGCGACACGACTTCGGTGTGTCGTTGCTGGCCATGGCGTGTTCCCGCGTCGGGGCGGTACCCGTGTTGCTCTCGCCGGCGTTGAAGCCGGAGATCGTGACCGCACTGATGGCCCGCCTGGACCGCCCCCGGCTGCTGACCGACCCGGACACGCTGTCCCAGCCCGGCATCCGGTCCACATCGGACGGTTCGGTCCTCCTGGTCGGGGCGGGCCGATCGGGGGTGCCCGGTCTCGCCGGGTTCGCCGGTGCCCCGGCGCGCGCGGCGGTCCGGCTGCATCCCGGTCAGCCCGCGTTGATCACGCACACCTCGGGTACCACCGGGCTACCCAAGCTCGTCGTCCATTCCGCTGAGACGTTGTGGTGGCGCCTGGTGCCGCAGGTTCTGCTGGCGAGGCCGGTGCGGAAACAGGATCCGTTCGCGGTCTGCATGTCGTTCTCGCATTCCCGCCTCTACAGCGCCATCGGGACGAGCCTGGAATACGGCATGCCGCTGGTCCTGATGAGCGAGACCTCGCCGGACCGGGTCGCCGAGACGTTCGTCCACACCAGACCGGGCATGGTCGAAACACCACCGAACTGCCTCATGACGTGGGAGTCACTCGTCGAGGCCGATGGTGCGCCACTGTCCAGTGTGCACACTTACAGCAGCACCTTCGACGCGGCGCATCCACGGACCGTGCACCGGGTGCTGTCGGCCTCGAAACGGTCTCGTCCCGTGTTCGTGCAGTTGTACGGGCAGAGCGAGACGGGGCCCATCTCGGGCTGGGTCTACTCGCGACAGTCCATTTTGCGCACCGACGGCCGCTGCCTCGGCTATCCGCTCCCGTTGTTCACCCGGGTCAGGGCGGTCGGCCGGGATGGCATGCCGGCCGATCCGGACCACCCGGGATATCTGGAGGTCCAGACGCGTGGCCGTGCGCTCACGTATCTGGGCGACGAGGAGCGTTTCGCCAGTCAGACGGACGGGTCGTGGTGGCGCCTCGGTGACCTCGGTTATCTGCGGCGCCACCGGGTCCACCTGCTCGACCGCGAAGTCGACGAGATCACCAACGTCACGAGCACCCTCGAACTGGAGGACAAACTGCTCGGCAGGCTCGAGGAACTCGCGGAGGTGGTCATCGTGCACGGCGACGGCGGCCGGGGCGTGCCGGTGCTCAGCACCCGGGACGACAGCCCACTCGACCCGACGCGTTGGCAGACGGCGGTTTCCGACCTCCCGGAGCTGGCCGAGCCGGTCCAGTGGCCGCTGGCTGAGCTGCCACGTACCTCGACGTGGAAGACGCAACGGCTGGAACTGGCGCAGCTGCTCCGCGAATCCCCGCGCCAGGAAGGTGTGCGATGACGGGCGGCGCGGACCTGGAGTATTCGCCGAGCTCACTGGTCGCGGATCTGCCCGGATATCTGGAGGCCTACGCCGAGCGGAGTGCGCGGGCACGTCGCGACCACCGCTATCGGACGCTGAGCTACGGCGAGGGACGCCACGAGCGGGCCGATTTTTTCCCGGCGCACCACGGCGCGAGCCTGCACGTGTTCGTGCATGGCGGGTACTGGCAGGAACTCGGCAAAGACGACTCCAGTTTCGCCGCGCCCGCATTCCTGTCGGCGGGTATCGCCTATGCGGCGCTGGGGTACGGTCTGGCGCCCCGGTATCAGCTTGACGACATCGTGGACATGGTGCGGCGCGGGTTACGCCGGCTCGCCGGCAGCGCTGAGGCGATGGGCGTCGATCCGGCGCGCATCGTCGTTTCGGGGACTTCGGCCGGGGCGCAATTGGTATTGATGGCGCTGTGCACGGACGCCGTGCTGCGCCGGGTGCTGTCAGGAGTGGCTCTGTTGAGCGGAATCTACGATCTGCGGGAGCTGGTGCACACGTACGTGAACGACGCGTTGGGGCTCACCGCCGGCGCCGCCCGCCGCAACAGCCCGTTGCTACGGCTGCCTTCGTCCTTGCCGCCCGTCGTCCTGGCCCGAGGTGGTGCGGAGACGGCGCCGTTCGTCCGGCAGCACGAACAACTCGCCGCGCAACTGCGTGATCGCACGCAGCTGACGGAAATCGTGGCGCCGGCGCGGAACCACTTCGACCTTCCCGATGACCTGGCGGATCCGGCCACCGAACTGGGGCGCGCGGTGCTGGCGGCACACGAGGAGCGGGCATGACTGAATTGTCGTCGGACGAGCAGCGGCGCCGGCTCGCCGAGCAGACCGGGGGACAGCCGTGGCTCGACTTCCCGCCGGGGAAAACACCGTATGTGGACTACGCACGCATGGATGTGTTGCTGTCGCTGCAAAAACCACGGACAGGCGCCGCGCTGGAGTACCGGTTCATCGTCATCAGCCAGGTCAAGGAACTGCTGTTCGATCTGCTCTACACGGAACTGTCCCGGGCGCGGGAGCACCTCCGGGACGCCATGATCACCCCGGCGACGGAACTGATCCGCCGCACCACGAGCGTGCTACACCTGCTGATCTCCTGCTGGGACGCGCTCGGTGAACTGAACACCGCCGAGTTCGCCGAGTTCCGCGATCACCTCGGCGCCGCGTCGGGTTTCCAGTCCTTTTCGTACCGCAAGCTGGAATTCCTGCTGGGCAACAAGAATCCCGAGATGGTGCGGCCGCATCGTCGCGCCCCCTGGTACCCCGAAGTGGCGCGGGAACTCACTACTCCGAGCCTTTACGACGAAGTGATCCGGCTGCTGGCGAAGTCGGCCGGGTCCATTCCCGCTCCGGTATCCGACCGTGACCCGGCGACCTTGTACCACCCGGAACCGGCGGTCGAACAGGCCTGGCTGGAGGTGTACCGGGACCCGGCCGCGCATCGGGAACTGTACGAGCTCGGCGAAGTGCTGACCGAAGTCTCATCCCTGTTCGCACGATGGCGTTCCACCCATCTCCTCACGGTGGAACGGATCATCGGGTCCAAACCCGGAAGCGGGGGAACCAGCGGGGTGACGTGGCTGCGCTCGATCACCGGGCACCGTTTCTTCCCGGAGCTGTGGTCGATGCGCACCAGCCTGTGACCGAAGGGAATCGCTGTGCCGGCAATCGATCGCGAGACCGCCGCGTCATGGGACGCCGGCGATCCACTCGGTGAGTTCCGGAACCGTTTCGTCTGCCACGACGACGTGCTGTATCTCGACGGCAACTCGCTCGGGCGGCTGCCGAGGGCCACGGTGCGGCAGCTGACCCGCGTGGTGACCGAGGAATGGGGGAGGGGGCTGGTCCGGTCCTGGGTGGACTGGATCGACTGGGGCGCCCGCACCGGAGATCTGCTCGGCACCCGCATTCTCGGTGCCCGTCCGGGCGAGGTCGTGCTGTCGGATTCGACCTCGGTCAACCTGTACAAGCTCGCGTCGGCGGTGCTCGCGGCGACACCCGGCACCATCATCTATGACGCGGCGGATTTCCCGACGAACCGTTATCTCGTCCAGGGCATCGCCGAGCAGTACGGGGTGAGCTGCCGCCCGATGTCCGATGTAGCCGAACTCGAGTCTATTATGGATGATTCAGTCGCGTTGATCGTGTTGTCGCTGGTGGATTTCCGGACCGGCCGGCTGCTCGACATGAATGCCGTGAACGCGATGGCCCGCCGGGCCGGGGCGCGGGTGCTGTGGGATCTGAGCCACGCGGCCGGTCTCATCCCGGTGGATCTTGCGGCGGCGGGGGCCGAACTGGCGGTCGGCTGCACCTACAAGTACCTCAACGGCGGGCCCGGCGCGCCCGGTTTCCTTTACGTCCGCGGCGATCTGCAGGACCGGTTCCGGCCGCCGATCCAGGGTTGGTACGCGCAGCGGAACCAGTTCGACATGGGGCCGCTGTTCGATCCGGTCGCCGGGATCGGCCGCTATCTCGTGGGCACACCGCCGATCCTCTCGCTGGCCGCCGTCGAACCCGGAGTCGAGCTGTGCATCGAAGCCGGGGTCGAGGAGATCCGCCGCAAGAGTGTGCGATTGTGCCGGCTGATCACCGACCTGGCCGACGACTGGTTCGCCGGCGGTCCGCTCACGGTGGCCTCTCCCCGCGATGCTGCGTGCCGGGGCGGACATGTCAGCCTGCGCAGCCGCGAGGCGTGGCGGCTGAGCCAGGCACTGGCCGGCGCGGGAGTCGTCGTGGACTTCCGCCCGCCGGACTGCCTGCGCCTCGCGCCATCGCCGCTCTACACGCGTTTCACCGAGGTGTGGGATGCGATGAGCTGTCTGAAAGACGTCGTCGATCGGCACACTTACGAGAACTACCCGGCGACGCCGGCCCGAGTGACCTGACCACGAGAGGAACGACTGTGACCGATGACCTGACCCGGGACGACCTCGTGCGCACGCTGTTCGGCGCCGCCGCCTTCCAGATGCTCAACGCGGGACACGAACTCGGCCTGTTCCGCCTGCTCGCCGAGCGCCCGGAGCTGACGGCCGGGGACATCGCCGGGGCACTCGGTGTGGCGCCGCGGTCCGCGGACATCTTGTTGCTCGGCACCACCGCGTTGCGGCTCACCGTGTTCGACAACGGGCGCTACCGCAACGCCCGGTTGATCGACGCCATGTTCGCCGACGACAGCTGGGAAATCCTCGGTGATCTCATCACTTTCGAGGACCGCATCGTCTACCCCGCCCAGGCGGATTTCGTGGAATCGTTGCGGCAGAACCGGAATGTCGGACTGCGCCGCTTTCCCGGTGAAGGGACCGACCTCTATCACCGGCTGGCGGAGGATCCCGCGCTGGAGGAGCTGTTCTACCGGTGCATGCGGTCGTGGTCGCGGTTGTCGAACCCGGTGCTGCTCGGCAAGGCCGATCTCACCGGTGTCACGCACGTGCTGGATGTCGGCGGCGGCGACGGTGTGAACGCGATCGCGCTCGCCCAGCGGTATCCGCACGTCCGGTTCACGGTGCTGGATCTGCCCGGTGCGGTGGAGATCGCGCGGGAGAAGATCGACCACAGTGGACTGTCCGACCGGATTTCCGTGTGTGCGGCCGACATGTTCCGCGACGCCTTCCCACGTGGGCACGATTGCGTGCTGTTCGCGAACCAGCTGCTGATCTGGTCGGCCGAGCAGAACCGGACGTTGCTGGGCAAGGCATGGCAGGCCTTGCCCGCCGGCGGGAAGGTGCTCATTTTCAGTGCCATGGCAGACAGCCCCGAGGGCCCGCTCTACGCGGCGCTCGACAACGCGTATTTCGCCACCCTGCCCGCTGAGAACAGCACGATCTACCGGTGGGACGAGTACGAGAAATGGTTGGTGGACACCGGGTTCCGCGAAGTCCGCCATCTGCCGGGTGACACCTGGACCCCACACGCGGTGATCAGCGCGATCCGCTAGCGCCGGCGGGTGCGCACTTCTTCGAGGCGCCGGGCGGGTGTCATCGCGCGCGGCACATGGGCGAGTTTCGCCGGGTCGGTGAGGATGTCGAGGCCGGCCACGCGCCGGTTCCGGACCACGACGCTCGCGACGGCGACGATCTGCCCGTGGCATTCGGCCGCGATCCCCGGCGCCCCGCCGACGGTCGCGGCCGAAAGCCGCACCGGCCACTTGGCGAGGATCCGGCTGAGATAGGTGCCCGCCCGTTCGGCTCCGTGGATGGGTTTCCGCGCGGCGGTCAGCCGGCCGCCGTCGGTGCGGATGACGATGTCGTGATCGAGAGTCCGCAGCAGCGCCGGCAGGTCACCGCGCACGCAGGCGGCGCGGAACGCGTCGACCGCCGCCCGGTGCTCGACCGGGTCGGCCTGGGTGCGCGGGCCCTCGGTCCGCACCTTGAGCCGTGCCCTCGCCGCCAGTTGCCGGCAGGTCTGCGGGGTGCGCCCGACGACCTCGGCGATCGTCGCGAACGGCCATTCGAACACGTCCCGCAGGACGAACACGACCCGCTGCGCGGGGGTCAGCGTCTCGAGCACGACCAGCATGGCCGTGGCGATGGCTTCGTCGAAAACCAGCAGGTCAGCCGGGTCGTCCCGGAGCTCCACCGGGGGCGCGGGCAGCCACGTGCCGGCCGGGTGTTCGCGGCGGTGCCGTGCTGAGCGCAGGTGATCGAGCGCGATCCGGCTGACGACCTTCGCCAGCCACGACCACGGGTGCCGGATCCCGGCCGGGTCGGCGTGATGCCAGCGCAGGAACGCCTCCTGCACGATGTCGTCCGCTTCGGGAGCCGACCCGACCAGCTGGTAGGCCAGACCGGCGAGCCTCGGCCTGAGGTCTTCGACGATCCGGGTCAGCTCCGCGGGATCGGCACTCACGATTCGACTGTAGCCCCGCGCGACGTGGGCCGGTGCACGCGCTGTGCGACCAGCGCACCGATGATCGCGGTCGCGCCCGCGAGGAACGGCAGCACCCGGAAACCCCAGTGGGATACGACAAGCCCGCCGAGTGCCGAGCCGGCGGCGATGCCCACATACATCGCGCTCTGGTTCCAGGCCAGCAGAGACGAGCCTTCTTTCGGATGCTCGTGCAGCAGTTGTGCTTGCTGCGCAGGGAAAACGAGATAAGCGGCGAGGGCGAACAGGCCGAGCGCGCCGATCACCGCGGGCTTGGCACCGCCGGCGAGGACCCCCAGCAGCACCAGGACGGCGCCGGTCGCGGCGAGACCGGCGGTGATCACGACCAGCGGATTCCGGGCGTCGGCGACCCGGCCCCCGGCGACACTGCTGATGACCGCGCACACCCCGAACGCGGCGAGCCCGCCGCTGACGGCCTGGCTGGTCCAGTTCTCGCTCTCGTGCAGCCCGGAGGCGAGGTAGGTGTAGACCCCGTAGACGGCGGCGGCCCAGATCGTGGTGGGCAGCACCGCCGCCAGCTTGGTCCGCACCGTCGCCCGTTCGGCCGTGCCCACCGCCGCCGAAGCCGGGTCGCGTTCCCAGCACCAGCGGTTGACCACCGCGATGACCAGCGCGACGGCGGCGAGACCGGCGAACACCGCGCGCCAGCCCACCGAGCGGGCCAGTAGTTCACCGGCGGGCGCACCGAGCCAGAGCGCGGACAGCAGCCCGGAGGTGGCGATGCCCAGCGCCCACGCCCGCCGCGACGGCTTGGCCGCGGCCCCGACGAGTGCGAACACGGTCGGGGTGATCCCGGCCGCCGACATCCCGGCGAGCACCCGCGCCCCGATGAGCATGGCGGGATGCACGGTCAGCGCGGTCAGGGAGTTCGCCGCCGCGAAGGCCGCCAGCGCCATGAGCAGTGCCCGTCTGCGCCCCGCGCGGTCGGCCCATCTGCCCAGGAAGGGGGCGACGAGCACGTAGGCGACCGAAAAGCTCGTCACCGCCAGGCCGGCCGTGCCGACCGCGATGTCGAACTCCCGGCTCCACAACTCGAGCATCGGGGAGACCACGAACAAGTCGGTCCCCACCACGAACAAGGTCACCCACGCGACCACCAGTTTCAGCGCCGGCATCGTCCGCCCTTCGTCATCGTCGCGCCCACGGGTGTGGGTACTAGTAAGACGCGAAGCGGGTGTTGCCTGTGACTTTCCGCTGGTCAGGGAGCCGACCGTGCTACTAGGGCCACGGCGCGGTCCGCGACCAGTTGCCGCGCTTCGCGGAGGCGGCGCGGGTTGTTCCAGCCGAGCACGCCGACCACGATGCCGTGCTGGACATACGCCGCGACGAACTTGCGCTCGGCGGGGTCGCCGTCGAGGACCTGGACCGTGGCGCCGTCCGGGAAGATTCCGTACGCCTGGATCCTGGCGTCGTACTGATCCGTCCAGAAGTACGGCACCGGCGCGAAAGGCCGCGCGTCGCCGGTGATCGCCGCGGCCACCGCCATGCCCTGTTCCGTCGCGTTCATCCGGTGTTCCAGCCGCAGCCGGACCCCGAACAGCGAATGCCGCCAGGACGCCACATCGCCCGCCGCGTAGACGCCGGGCGCCGCGCGGCAGTGGTCGTCGCAGTCGACGCCGTCCCGCAGCGACAACCCGGAACCGGCCAGCCAGCCGGTCGCCGGGGTCGAGCCGACCGCCACCGCCACGAGGTCCGCGTCCAGCACCGATCCGTCCGTGAGCTCGACACCCACCACGCGACCGGCGTCCTCGAGGAACCGGGCGACGCCGGTTCCACACCGCACCCCCGTGCCGTGGTCGCGGTGCAGACCGGCGATGAGGTCACCGATCCGCTCGCCGAACTGGCGCAGCATCGGGAAAGGCAGCGGATCGACCAGCGTCACGTCGAGGCCCATCATGCGGGCCGAAGCCGCCACTTCGGCGCCGAGGAACCCGGCGCCGACGACGACCACCTTCGGCTGGTCGAGCAGTGCGGCCCGCAACGCGAGCGCGTCGTCGAGGGTGCGAAGCCGGTGCACCCCGGCGAGCGCGGTGCCGGGCAGTTCGCGAGGAGTCACCCCGGTGGCGATGACCAGTGCGTCGTACCCGAGCACGGCGCCGTCCGCCAGTTGCACCTTCCGCGCGGACAGGTCCAGACCAGTGGCGCGACGGCCCAGTAGCAGCGTACCGAGGCCACGCAGTTTCTCCTCGTCACGAAGCGCCACCCGGTCCGGCGCCCAGGTTCCGGCCAAGACCTGTTTGGACAGTGGTGGCCGGTCGTAAGGCAGCCCTGCCTCGTCTCCGACGAGCGTGATTTCCCCGTCATAGCCCCGTTTCCGGAGAGTTTCGGCGGTGGTCACGCCGGCGGCGGAGGCACCGACGACGAGCACGCTCCCCACGGGGTCGCTCATTCCTCGATCCTGATCGCGAGTGCAGGGCACAATGCGGCTGCCTCCCGCACGTCGTCCGCGAGTTCGGCACGCGGGTTTTCGTTCAGCAGCACGACGACACCGTCCTCTTCGCGCTGATCGAACACCTCGGCCGCGGCGAGAACGCACTGTCCGGATGCGACGCACGCGTCATAGTCGACGCTGATCTTCACGGGATCCTCCTCCTCACCAGGTGACGGGCAGTTCGTAGACGCCGTAGACCTGCCCGTCGTGTTTGAACGGGATCTCATCGAGGTCGACGGCGCGGCGCAACGTGGGGATGCGGCGGAACAGGGTGCCGTAGACAACCTGCAGCTCGACCCGGGCGAGCGGCTGTCCGAGGCATTGGTGCACGCCGAAGCCGAAGGCGACATGGCGACGGGCGTCGCGGTGGATGTCGAGCTGATCGGGGTCGGCGAACACGGCGGGATCCCGGTTGGCGGTTTCACCGGCGAGCACGATCCCTTCACCGGCGCGGATCGTCTGCCCCGCGATTTCGATGTCGGCGAGCGCGACCCGCCTGCGTCCGGAATGGGTGATGGTCAGGTAGCGCAGCATTTCCTCGACCGCGCCGGCGACCAGCCGTGGGTCGTCGGTCTCGCGCAGCGCCGCGAGCTGGTCGGGATGCTCGAGCAGGGCCAGCGTGCCCAGCGCGATCATGTTCGCGGTGGTTTCGTGGCCCGCGACGAGCAGGAGCATGCCCATCCGGGCGGCCTCGTTACGCGACAACTCGCCGGTACGGACCCGCTGCACGGCGAGGTCGGACAGCACGTCCTCGCCAGGGTCCGCGAGCTTGTGGCCGAGCAGTTCGTCGAGATAGTCGAGCAGCCGTTTCTGTGCGGCTGCCCCTTCTTCGGCCGAGGTGCCGCGCTTGAGCAGGATGCTGCTGTTGCGCTGGAAGAAATCGTGGTCGTCGTACGGCACACCCAGCAGATCGCAAATGACCCGTGAGGGCACCGGCAACGCGAACGCCTTGACCAGGTCCGCCGGTTTCGGCCCGGCCAGCAGGTCGTCGATCAGCTCGTCGGTGATGCGCTGGATGGCCGGGCGCATCGCCTCGACGCGCTTGATCGCGAACGGGGCGGTGATCATCCGGCGCAGGCGTGCGTGGTCGGGATCGTCCATGACGATGAAGGAGCTCGCATCGCGCCGTCGTACGGCGATGGCCGCGCTCTGCACCGGGTAGCCGTCCCGGTTGATGTCCGAACTCACGCGCGGATCGGACAGCAGCGCACGCATCTCCTGGTATCGGGTGACCAGCCACGGTGTGCTGCCGTCCCACAGGTGAATCCGCGTCAGCGGCGCTTCGGCCTGCACGTCGCGCAGGGCCGGAGCGGGGTCGAACGGGCAGCCTTGCGCCCGGGCTTGCGGGTATTCGAGTGAGGCGGTCATGATCTTCCCTCCAGTATTCGAGCGTGCACCCTCAGTAGCGGTCTTGCGGCATGACAAAACCCCCGGAGGATCCGGGGGACGATCAGGCTTTGGCGGCTTCGGTGCGGTTTTCCCGTGCGGTCTCGGTGAGCCGGCCGACGACCGGCTGGATCACGCTGATCGCCAGCCGCAGGGCCGCGGCGTCCTCGGCCGGCAGGGTGGCGATCAGGCCGGCGAGCCGTTCGCGGTGGATGCGGCGCCGCTCCTGCAAAAGCGCGCGGCCGGACTCGGTCAGCGCCACGAGAGACGCCCGCCCGTCTTCGGGATCACTGATCCTGGTCACCAGGCCTTGCCGCTCCAGGCGCTGGACGAGCTGACTCATCGACGGCTGACTGACGCCTTCGGCGACGGCCAGCGTGGTCAGGCGGCGGGGCTCCTCGTGCAGCCGGGCCAGGCACGCCATGGCCGTCATGGACAGGCCCTGCCGGTCCGCCAGGTGGCGGAAGACGAGACCGGCTATCTCGTCGAGGGTGTCCACGATTTCATCCACGAATCAAGTTATATCACCGGGTTATATAAGCCTTCAAGAAGTTGGGACAATGGCGGGCCTATTCGTCACAAGTGCATAGTTAGCGTGTGCAAGCATGATCAGGATCGCGGTTCGCCGAGGAGCCGTCGCAAGTCCGGCAGGACGGTGTCGAGATCTTTGGTGGTCTGGAAGACGACCAGCGCGTTCCCGGTCGTCGCCGGGGGAGTGAACAACGCCATGGTTTCCGCCATCGCCGCGTCGAACTCGGCTTCGGGGTCGGTGCTCTGGCTGCGCAGCCAGCGGCGCAGGACATGGTTGTGCGCGGTGACCGCGGCGGCGGCCATCAGTTCGGCCTTGAGCGCGCTGCCGGCGTCCGCGCCGAGCCAGCGGTGGATGAATTCGCGGAAAAGTCGTTGGTATTGCTGGGTTCCGGCGATTTCGCGGTCCCGTAGCGCCGGCACGCTCCGGGTCAACCGATACCGCGCCCTCGCCAGTTCGCCTTCGGCGAGGTAGTGGCGTAGTACCAGTCGCGCGCCCTCGGTCACGGCCACCAGTGCGGTGTGCGGGGCGGAGCCGTCCAGCCGCGCCACGATCGCCTTCAGCAGGACCTCGTGGTCGGGGAAGATCACGTCCTCTTTGGACCGGAAGGTGCGGAAGAACGTGGTACGCCCGACGCCCGCGCGTTCGGTGATGTCGTCGACGGTGGTCTGGTCGTAGCCGCGCTCTTCGAACAATGCGAACGCGGCCTCGGTCAGCCGCGCTTTGACCGGTTTCGCTGTCAATTCCGCCCACCTCCGCCGGCAGCCTAGTGGCGTGGCGCCGGTCATACCGGGGTAACAGGTCTTCTCCTCCTCGACGGTACTGAGTACCATCTGAATGGTATCGAGTTCCGGTGAGGAGTGGGTATGGAACGTGTCGGGGTCGTCGGATGCGGTCAGATGGGCGCCGGTATCGCGGAGGTGTGCGCGCGGGCCGGGCTGGACGTGGTGGTCGTCGAATCCACCGAAGCCGCGGTCGACGCGGGGCGCCGCCGCCTGGAGGCGTCGCTGAACCGGGCCGAGAGCAAGGGAAAGATTCCTGACGCCGCCGAGGTTCTGCGGCGCCTGCGCGTCACCGGCAACCTGGACGAGCTGGCGGACCGGACCCTGGTGATCGAAGCGATCGTGGAGGACGAGGCCGTCAAGGCGGAACTGTTCGGGCAGCTGGACAAGATCGTCTCGGCGCCGGACGCGATCCTGGCGTCCAACACCTCGTCGATCCCGATCATGAAAATCGCCACCGCCACCGGCCGCCCGGCGCAGGTGCTGGGGGTGCACTTCTTCAACCCGGTGCCGGTCCTGCCGCTGGTGGAGCTGGTGCCGAGCCTGCTCACCGCCGACGAAACCGTGATCAGGGCCGAGAACTTCGTGCGGGAGGTGCTCGGCAAGCACGCGATCCGCTGCCAGGACCGTGCCGGATTCGTGGTCAATGCGTTGCTGGTCCCGTTCATTCTCGCCGCGATCCGCATGTTCGAGTCCGGCTTCGCCACCCGTGAGGACATCGACGAGGGCATGGTGCGCGGGGCCGCGCACCCGCAGGGGCCGCTCGCGCTGGCCGATCTGATCGGGCTGGACGTCACGCAATCGGTCGCGCAATCGCTGTACGAGGAGTTCAAGGAACCGACCTACGCCCCGCCGCCGTTGCTGTCGCGGATGGTCGACGCCGGCTTGCTCGGCCGCAAGAGCGGTCGCGGCTTCTACACCTACGCCTGACGAGGAGATCCGATGTCCGCCCTGTTCACCACCACCGAAGACCACGACGCCATCCGGGAGGCCGTGCGCACGCTGGCGGAGGAACGCATCGCGCCGCACGCCGCCGAGGCCGACGAGCGTGAGGAGTTCCCCAAGGCCTCCTATGACGCGCTGGTGGCGTCGGATTTCCACGCCCCGCACGTGCCGGAGGCCTACGGCGGTGCCGGCGCCGACGCGCTGGCCACCTGTATCGTGATCGAAGAGGTCGCGCGGGTGTGTGCCTCGTCATCGCTCATCCCGGCCGTGAACAAGCTCGGCAGCCTGCCGCTGATCCTCGCCGCGAGCGAGGAGGTCAAGGCGAAGTACCTGCCACCGCTCGCCCGCGGGGACGCCGCGTTCTCCTACGCACTGTCCGAACGCGATGCCGGCTCGGACACCGTGTCGATGCGTTGCCGTGCCACCCCCGAGGGCGACAGCTGGGTCCTCAATGGACAGAAGTCGTGGATCAGCAACGCGGGAATCTCCGAGTACTACACGGTTCTCGCGGTCACCGATCCGGACGGTCCGCGCGGGGCCAACATCAGCGCGTTCGTCGTGGAGAAGTCCGACGCGGGTTTTTCCTTCGGTGCCAAGGAGAAGAAGCTCGGGATCAAGGGATCGCCGACCAGGGAGCTGTTGTTCGACAACGTACGCATCCCCGGTGACCGCATCGTGGGTGAACCCGGTCAGGGGCTCAAGATCGCTCTGCGCACACTGGACCACACGCGGATCACGATCGCCGCGCAGGCGGTCGGGATCGCGCAGGGTGCGCTGGACCACGCGCTGGCGTATGTCAAGGAGCGCAAGCAGTTCGGCAAGCACATCGCCGATTTCCAGGGGATCCAGTTCATGCTGGCCGATATGGCGATGGCCGTGGAAACGGCGCGTCAGATGGTCTACGTGGCCGCGGCGAAGTCCGATCGCGAGGACTCGGACCTGTCCTTCTTCGGTGCCGCCGCGAAATGCCATGCCTCGGATGTCGCGATGCGGGTCACCACCGACGCCGTGCAGCTGCTCGGCGGCTACGGCTACACCCGCGACTTTCCGCTGGAACGCATGATGCGCGACGCGAAGATCACCCAGATTTATGAAGGCACGAACCAGATCCAGCGCATCGTGATGGCGCGGCAGCTGCTCCGAGGGTAGTAGCCGAGCTCAGAAACACAGGGCAACTGCGCAGTCTGACTGGACAGTTTGGGCTGCGGGTTCTAGTCTGGAGGCATGACCAAGCGCCCGCCGTCGCGATCGGCTGTCCAGGCTTCGCAAGGGGTCCGTGCTGTCACGGGCCGCCTCCGGCGTCGCATCCTCGACGCCGCCGATCCGGAGGACATCAGCTTCGCGCAGGCGTCCGTGCTCGCGCGCCTGTCGGGAAACGACGGCCTCACGGTGAGCGATCTGGCCGCCGCCGAGGGGGTGCGGCACCAGTCGATGAGTGCGATCGTCACGCCGCTGGCCGGGCTCGGCCTCGTCCAGCGGCGGCCCGATCCCACCGACGGGCGCCGTCAGCTCATCGTGCTCACCGCCGCGGGGCGCCGCCGGGTTGAGGAAGGCCGGCGGGCCCGGGGCGAGTGGCTCGCCGGGCAGTTGCAGGACAAGTGCACCGAAGCCGAACGGCAGACGGTGATCGCCGCGATGGCGATCCTGGAGCGGTTGATCCATGACTGACGGCGGCGTGTCCACTGCGAAAGCAGGTTTCGACCGCCGCCTGATCCCGCCGATGATGCTGGGTTCGATCCTCAACCCGGTCAACTCCACCATCATCGCGGTCGCGCTCATCCCGATCGGCGCGGCGCTGGGTGCCCCGCCGTCGGAAACCGCATGGCTGGTGTCGGCGCTGTACCTGGCCACCGCGCTCGGGCAGCCGATCGTCGGGCGGCTGATCGACATCTTCGGCCCGCGCCGGCTCTTCCTCGCCGGCACGGCCCTCGTCGGCGTCGCCGGCCTCATCGGCACGCTGGCCCCCGATCTCGCCGTCCTCATCGGAGCGCGGGTCCTGCTCGGCATCGGCACCTGCGCCGGTTATCCCGCCGCCATGGCGCTGCTGCGCAGTGAAGCGGACCGGACGGGCCAGGACAGTCCCGCCGGTGTGCTGACCGCGCTCGCGCTGGCCAACCAGACGATCTCGGTCGTCGGGCCGCTGCTGGGCGGCCTGCTCATCGGCGCCGGCGGGTGGCGCACCGTGTTCCT
Organism: Amycolatopsis pithecellobii; assembly: GCF_009707865.1. Classification (GTDB taxonomy): domain Bacteria; phylum Actinomycetota; class Actinomycetes; order Mycobacteriales; family Pseudonocardiaceae; genus Amycolatopsis_E; species Amycolatopsis_E pithecellobii. Next base: position 39,998 of record NZ_WMBA01000005.1, on the reverse strand, counting down.
GCTCAACGTGCCGCTGTCGGTCGCCGCCATCGTGCTGGGCGCGCTGCGGCTGCCGAAGCGGCCTGCCCCGGCGCGGCGCACCGGGATGGCCGGCCGGCTCGACCTGCCCGGCATGGCGCTGTTCGCCGTGATGCTGGTGTCGTTACTGCTGTTCCTGATGAATCTGCGGGCAGCCAGCTGGTACCTGGCGGTCATCACCGTCGCCGCCGGCGCGGCTTTCACGGTACGGGAACTGCGCGCCGGCACCCCGTTCATCGATCTGCGGGTGCTGGGTGGCAACCTGCCGCTGGTGGCGACCTACGTGCGTGCGCTGGTCGCCTACACCGTCTCCTACGCGTTCATCTACGGATTCACCCAGTGGACCGAGAAGGGGTTCGGCCTCTCGCCCTTTCACGCCGGTCTCGTCCAGATTCCCATGTTCCTGGTGGCGATGGCCATCGCGACGGTCACCGGGCGGCGGCGGGGAGTGCGCGCCAAACTCCTCATCGGTGCGGCCGGCCAGATCGTCGCGTGCCTGCTGATGGTCACGCTCACCGAGACCAGTCCACTGTGGATGCTGCTCGCACTCGCGGTGATCTTCGGTGTCCCCCAGGGGACGAACACGCTCGCGCTGCAGAATTCCGTGTACTACCAAGCGGATTCCGAACGCATCGGATCCTCGGCCGGTCTCCTGCGGACGTTCGGCTACATCGGCTCGATGGTCGCCTCGGCCATGATCGCCGCGTCGTTCGGGCAACACGCCACGACATCCGGGATGCACCACCTGGCGTGGCTGATGCTCGGGGCCGGCGTGCTCTACCTGCTCATCACCGTCGTGGACCGCAGCCTGCGCCACGTCGCCCAACCGGAAAGGTAACACCGTGACCCGTACCGCCCTGCTCGCCATGGACCTCCACGTCAGCCTCGTCGAGCGCTTGCCGGGGGAGTACCTGCCGCATGCCGTGGCCGCGCTGAGCACCGCACGCGCCGCGGAGATCCCGGTGATCCACGTGGCACTCCGGCTGCGCCCCGGGCACATCGATGTCCACCCGCACAACAAGATGTTCAGTGCCCTGCCCGCCGGTGCGTTCACCGAGGATGACCCCGGCACGGCGCTGCACCCCGAGGTCGCCCCACGCGACGGCGAGATCGTGGTGTACAAGAACCGCGTCAGCGCCTTCTCGGGCAACAACCTGCCGCAGATTCTCGCCGCCCAGGGCATCGGCAACCTCGTTCTCGCGGGCATCGCCACCAGCGGCATCGTGTTGTCCACCGTCGTGCAGGCCGCCGACCTCGACTACGGCGTCACCGTCCTGTCCGACGCGTGCGGCGACCCCGACACGGCCGTGCACGACATGCTGACCACGCAGGTCTTCCCCCGCCGCGGCGAGGTCCTCACCACGGACGGCTGGGCGGCGAGCCTCGGCGTCACGCCCTGAGTCTCCCGGGTCCTCCACCTGGGTGGATGGTGACAAAGGGCCCTTCGCAGCGGCTGCCGGCAGGGGGATGCTCGATGCATGAACGGCCGGATGGGGTGGCGACTGGCTTGTGTGAGCCGCAATCCGCTGGTGCGAACCGCGGACCGGGTGGAGAACGCGGTGCTGGCGCTCGTGGTGCTCCTCGCGCTGGCCGCGTTGCCCTTCACCTTCGCGGTCGGGTCCGAAGTCTATGCGGCACAACAGGAATCGGCCGCGGACCGGCATCCCGCGACGGCGGTGTTGCTCACCGACGCGCCCCCGCCTTTGCTGACGGCTCAGGGTGTCCCGATGGAGGTGACCGCACCGGTGAAGGCTTCGTGGCGGCTACCGGACGGGAGCGTCCGCACCGGTGCGGTCTCCGCCGGCAGAGGCAGCGTGCGGGGCACGACGGTGCCGATCTGGCTCAACCGCACCGGGGATCCCGTCTCGCCGCCCGGTGCCGCGGCCGTCACGGCGATCGGTGTGGCGACGCTGAGCTGGCTCACGTTCGTCGCATTCCTGGCTGGAGTGTTCTGGTTCCTGCGGGCGGCCATGGACCGCCGCCGGTACGCCCGCTGGGCACAGGAGTGGGCGCACCTGCCCAGCCATCTGTGAACCGGCCGCTACCCGGCAGCCGCATCTGTCGTACGGCGCGCTGCCCACACGGTACGTTTCGTGCGCACCGCAAGATCGTCGCGGCGCAGGATGCTGTGCGGGCTTTCGGTGTCGAGCAACCGATCCAGGGCCGCGAGGTCCTCGTCCGAGAGCTCATCGGCGACCCTGGCGCGCAGGCCGTGCAAGCCCCTGAGCGCGTAGCGGCCCACCGCGCCGGACGCGGACTGTCCGATGTGGACGGAAATCGTGCGCTGATCGTCGAGTGTGAAGCCGGCGGCCGCCAGTGCGGGACCCCAGTCGGCGCCGCGGTGGGGTAGCTTCTCGGCCAGCAGGCGGTCACTCAAGGCGTAGCAGCGTGCCTCCAGGCCGGGCCGCTCCTCAGGTGCATCCTCGGGCAGGAAGCGCGGGAAATCGGCGAGCTCGACGACGGCGAACAGCCCGCCGGGCGCGAGGATGTCGTGGACCCGGCGCAGCGTGCGACCGGGATCGGCCAGGTGATGCAGGGAAGCCGAAGCCCACACCAGGTCGGGACGCCCGAGGTCCGGCCAGGTCCCGTCCAGATCGGCCTGGACGGTGCGCACCTGGCCGGCCACCGCGCCGGCCTTGTCCCGCAGCCGGTGCAGGTGCTCCGGCGCGGCGTCGACAGCGGTCACCTGCGCTTCCGGGAAGCGGCCCAGCAGGGCGAACGTGCCGGCTCCGGTCCCGCAACCCAGGTCCACGATCTGCCGGGGCGGCTCGATGGGGAGCCAGTCGACAATGGACGCGAGGTGCCCGGCGAGTACTTCGGCGTCGAGGTCGAGGATTTCGGTGTGCCCGGTGTGTGTCATGACGCCAAAATAAGCCGACCATGCGTCACGCGCACCCTAGTTTGCGCGATTGGCAAGACGATGGCTGCGTGGTTCGCGGGACCGGCAAGATCAACGGTGCCCGCGGCGGGCGTCGCGGTCGAAGATGCCCATGATCTCGCACGGGCCGCCGTCGGTCCCGATCCCGTGCGGGAGCATGGTGGGGAACTCCGCGGCCTGGTTGGTCTCCACCAGGAGGCGGCGATCGCCCAGCAGCAGGACGGCGGTGCCGGACAGCACGACGAGCCATTCCCGGCCCGGATGCGCCCGCATGCGCGAGGCCTCCGGCGGCGGATCGGTGAGGCGCTGCCGGACGACGGACAGGCCGGGGTCCGCCTTGACCGGCCACCGCATCAGCCCGTGCGCCTTGTCGATCGCCGGGCTGGCGATCACGTCGTCGGTGTCCGTCTCGACCAGCTGGTCGAGCGAGGTGTCCAGGGCACGGGCGAGGGTGACGAGCTGGTCCAGCGCGAGCCGCCGCCGGCCGTTCTCGATCCGGCTGAGCGAGGACGCACTCAGCCGTGCGCGGGTCGCCAGCTCCTCCAGCGACCAGCCCTGCGCGGCCCGCAGCGCACGGATTCGCTGGCGTACCAAGCTGTCCAGATCGTCTTGCGTCATAGGCGGGAGCATATGCCCAGGACGCAAAACGGCGTCACAGCTTTCGCTTGTCCCAGCCGCGGCGCTCCATGCCGGCGGCATCCGGCACCACCCGGGAGGACGTATCGAACACCATGGTCGCGCGGTCCGGCGTGGCATAACGGGGCCAGCCTGGATCGCCGGTTGTCGCGAATCGCACCCACGCCTTGTGCATGGTTTCCGCCAGGCCGCGCGGCTGTTGCGTGCCCAGTAGCTCCCGGCCTTCCTCACCGGCCGTCGCGACGAGCTCGACGTCGTCGCGGACAAAACACAGGTCGAGGCCATGCGATGCGCCGAGCATCGGCGGGCGGGTGGGCGACTGCCAGTGGAACTCGTACACCCACGTCGGCGCGGAACGGGCTGCCGCGAAACGCAGTGTGGGTATACGAAATCCCCAGTCACTCCACGCCGCCTCGACGAGCGCGGACGCATCGGTGATCCGGCGCGGGCCCGCCCGATACGCGTCGCGCAACGTGCGGTCGACGCCGATCGCCGAGCGGAGGCCGCGGCGGATCAGGGGCGCCAGCCACGCCGTGCTCGCGATCATGGTCACCAGATCGACCGCCTCGTTGCGCACGGTGCCGGTCAGCAGCGGCACCTCCGCGGCACCGGTTCCGGCGAGCCGGCCGGCCGGCACCGGAAGAGACTCGGCGCCGTGGACTGTCCGAAAAGGACTCAACAGCAGGACACGCCGGTCACCGACGGCCAGGCCGCGGCCGAACCGGGCCAACGCCGCTTCCGTCGCGGCCACCGTCCGTCCGATCGGGACATCGCGCATCCCCTCGACGGTCGCCGGGACGCGCAGGCGGCGTGCGACCTGCCGCATGATCCGCATCGCCTCGACAGGTTCCACTGTCGCCGCGGGGTTCCCGCTCTGCGCGATCGCGCGGGTGAACAAACCCCGCGAGGCCGGCATCGCCAGATGGTTGAGCACGCTGACCGCACCGCCGGACTGGCCGAAGATCGTGACCTGACCGGGGTCACCGCCGAAGGCCGCGATATTGCGCCGCACCCATTCCAGGGCGGCGGTCTGGTCCCGCAAGCCGAGATTGTCCGTGCCCTCGCCCAGATACAGGAACCCGTCGATTCCCAGCCGGTAATTGATTCCGACGTGGACGATCCCGTGCCGGGCGAAATTGTTCCCCCGATAGCCCGCCGCCGAGCCGGCGCCGTACACGTAGGCGCCGCCGTGGATGTGCACCATCACCGGCAGATTCGCGGCTCCCGGATCGGGCGTGCAGACCTCCAGCGTGAGGCAGTCCTCGCCGGTGCCGGGCGGGGCGTAGACGCTGCCGAACAGGCCCTGGCCCGGCGGTTGCGGGGCACCCGGGCCCGGACGGGTCGCGTCGCGGACCCCGGCCCATGGTGCGGGGGGCACCGGCGGGCGGAACCGGTGGCGGCCGAACGGTGGTGCGGCGAACGGGATATTGCGGAACAAGTGCAGCCCGTCGCTCTCGATTCCTTCGACGACACCGGATTCGGTCCGGACCCGGCTCACACGTCCGCTCCCTGCCGTGCGAGGCGGGGAAAAGTGACTCCCGTCAGCTTTTCCGAGACGTCCCAGAGGCGACGCGCCACCTCAGTGTCCTGTGCCTTGGCCGAGCGGCCGACGAGTTCCGGCGCGCCGCGTCCTTCCATGAAGCCGCTGGGACCCGCATAACTGTTGCCCGGAATATCCGCCACGCCCGCGTACAACGTCGGCAGGGCACCGGCGTCAACGCTCTGCGCGAAAAGCCCCGCCACCGCCTTCTGCGCGAGATAGCGCACGCGCCGTCCGTCGAACCGCACCAGGTTCGTGGCCGCCATGCCGGGGTGCGCGGCGGTCGCGATCACCGGCGAGCCGGCGCCGGCGAGCCGCCGCTGGAGCTCCGAAGTGAACAGCAGATTGGCCAATTTGGACTGTGCGTAGGCGGCCATTGCCCGGTACGGCTTGCGTTCCCAGTTGAGGTCGTCGAAGTCGATCGCGCCCACCTTGTGACCGTTCGAGGAAACCGTGACGACCCGATCCCGGATTTGCGGCAACAACAGGTTCGTGAGCGCGAAATGGCCCAGATGGTTGGTGCCGATCTGCAACTCGAAACCGTCCACCGTGCGCGTCAGTGGCGGGATCATGACGCCCGCGTTGTTGATCAGCACATCGGCGGGATCGGTGAACTCCCCGGCGAAAGCGCGGACCGAGGACAGGTCGGCGAGGTCGAGCCGGCGGACCTCCACGCGTCCGGTCATCGTCACGGCGGCCACCCGCCCCTTGGCGGGATCGCGTACCGCGAGCACGACCCGCGCGTCCTTGGCGGCGAGGGCGCGGGCGGTGGCGAGGCCGATTCCACTGTTCGCGCCGGTGATGACGACGGTGCGGCCGGCAAGGGAAGGGATGTCGGAGGTACTGAATGTTGTCATGAGCTACAAAGTAGACACTGGCAACAATGTTGTCAACGGAAACACCGGCGGCTATGGTGGCCGGCATGCCCGACGCGACTGAAGAGCGGCCCTACCACCACGGAAACCTCCGCACCGAACTGCTCGATGCGGCCGAACGCGGTCTTCGGGCGCACGGCGCGGACCAGTTGTCGTTGCGTGATCTCGCCAGGGAGATCGGGGTCAGCCACGCCGCACCACGCCGGCATTTTCCGAACCGGCAGGCGCTGCTCGACGCACTCGCGGAAGCCGGCTTCGCCCGCCTGGGCGCGATGTTGCGTACCGCCTTGACGAGTGCGGACGACGACTTCCCGGCGCGCGTGGAGGCCGCGATGATGGCCTACACCCGTTTCGCCACCGAGAACGCCGCGCTCCTCGAACTGATGTACACCAGCAAGCACCGGCCGGACGCGGAGCGGCTCGCCAAGGCGGCCGAGGCGCCCTTCGGGTTGATGAACGAGCTGATCATCCAAGGGCAGCAACAAGGTGAGCTCGAAGAAGGAGACCCCGAGCGGATCGGGATCGTCCTTTTCGCGACGCTGCAAGGGATCGCGTCGATCATCAACGGGAACATCGTCAAACCCGAACTGCTCGACGGGCTGGTGGAGACCGCGGCCAGGCAGTTCCTGCGCGGCGCGGGTCCCGCTGGTCCGTGAGGTGGGGCTAGCCGAGCGCCTCGTAGTAGCGGGCGGCGCCAGGGTGCAGCGGAACGGGGGTACGCCCGATCGCCACCGGGTCCAGTGGGTAGGTGACGGGGCTGCGTTCGCTGGGCAGGTGCCGGTACTGGCTTTCCAGGACCTCCCGGGTTTCCCCGAGTACCCAGGCGATCGCGTAGGCGACGTCCTCGGGCAGATCCTCGCGGGTCAGCACGATGAAGTCGGAGAAGTCCAGTGTGCCGAAGGCGTCCGCACCCGGGAACCAGCCCGCGTCGATGCGTGCCGCCGGCCAGCCGAAATCCGCCTCCAGTGACCGCAGCACCGCGGGCTCGACCTCCAGGAAATGCATGTCACCACCGAACTCCTGCCAGTGCGGCAACATGATGGCCTCGTGGGCGACCGCGTCCGCGCGACCCGCGAGCACGTGCGCGAACGTGGTGTGCGGCCACTCGTCGCCCAGCCATTGCCCGCCCCAGCCTTCGATGTCCACTTTGGACCGGGTGAGCAGTTCGTGCGCGGCGAGCCCGACGAAGTTCTCGCCGTCGTTGACGCCGGTTGCCAGGCGCAGCGCGGGTTTCTCGGCGCGCAGCTGCTCGAACGATGTGATGCCGAGGCTCCGGCGGACGGCCACCACCAGCCGGTCGCGCTGCGGCACGACGCCGAGCGCCCGTAACTCCGGTACGGCCTCACCGGCGAACACCCCGCGCCCGTCGAGTGCCGCGGCGGCGAACGCGGCCGGCGTGGCCAGCGCGATGTCCACCTCGCCCCGGGCCACGGCGCGCACATTGTCCGCGCCGCCGCGGCCGTTCCAGATGGCGTACCGGCTGTACGGGCCCGACCGGTTGCCCAGTTCCTGCCCGAGCCAACCGCATACCCGGTGCAGGTTGGCCGTGCCCCAGTCGCCTTTCAGGTGCAGGGTCAGTGAGCGGCTGATCCGCGGCTCGGCCGGTCTTGTCACGATGGCTCCTTGTCCTGTTTTCTAGGAATGGAGACCTGTATATCAGAATCGATCCTCTCGCGCCAGGGCGGCGAGGGAGATCGCCGCCGGATACAACATCACTGGTGGCGCCGTCGAACTGGATTCGGTGGTGGTCGACGGAGTAGCCGATCCCGGCGCCGTGGTCCGCATTCCGCCGGCGATGATGAACCGGCACGGGCTCATCGCCGGTGCGACCGGCAGCGGTAAGACCAAGACGCTGCAGGGGCTCGCCGAGCGGCTTTCCGCCGCCGGGGTCCCGGTGCGGGCGACGAGCAGCGGGTTCGGCCCGCTGCTGCTGTCGAACGTGCTGGGGCTCAACGAAACCCAGGAGTCCACGCTGGGGTTGACCTTCCACGGGCCGACGGCAACGGCCTGCCGCTGCCGGACACCGAGGACCTTCGCGCCGTTCTTCCGCTCCGCCGCGAGCGCCGCGGCCGGGAGATCACCCGCGGCCTGTCCGGCACCCGCCGCCGCAGGTGAGTCAGCGGAAGGGCGCGCCTTCGGCCCAGGCGACGATGATCCATCGTTCGCCGGCGGTGGTCACGCAGCCGCGGTGGTAGAGAAAGGACGGGAAGATCAGAGCGTCTCCGGGCGGTAGCGAGATCTTTTCGCTGAATCCCGGGCGGGGCCACATGATTTCCGTGCCACCGCCTTCAAATTCCGTGTTGAGCGCGACGACCATCGACAGTTTGCGGGTGTCCCCGAGCCCCGGCACCAGCTCGTTGTCGGCGTGCCACGAGTATTCGCCTCCGCTGGGGTAGCGGAGGATCGTCACGCCCTCGATGGCGGTGTATTCGATTCCGGTGACTTTGGCTGCTTCGTCGAAACCCCGCTGGAGATCCCGTTCCAGGCCCGGGTCGAAAATCCGCTTGCCGTCGACGATGCGCGTTTCACCGGCGCTTGCTTGCCCTGTCTTGTCTTCGAGCTGAGAGCTGTAGGTGGCGATGAGCTGATCCGCGTCGCTGATCACGTCCGGCACCACGGCCCACGGCTTGTGCGGTTCTTGCACGGCGGCTTCTTTCGGCTGTCGGGAAAATACGGTCAGACGCCGACCGGCCGGCCGAGGTGCTCGAGCTGCTCGGTCACGGCGGTGACGGTGGGGTCGATTTCCCGGGATATCCGGTACGCCCGTTGCGCGTCGTCGCGGCGGCCTAGCCGGTGCAGCACCCAACCTCGATGGAAGGCGGCCGACGCCGTGGCGAGCCCGCCCAGGGATTCCATATGGGTATAGGCGGCCAACGCCGCGTCGAGGTCGCCGGCGGCCAGCAAGGCACGGCCGCGCGCGGCCCACGCCCGGTGATCGTGCGGGCTGATGGCCAGCAGCGTGTCGGTGGCGGCCACGGCCTTTTCCGGTCGCTCCAGCACCGTGTTCGTCTTCGCCAGCGTCTCGAAGAGGGGAAACGCGTAGTCGTCCCAGGCGAGCTTCTCCAGTACCGTGGTCGGCACCGCGTCCATCTGGCACCGATACGCCTTGTCGAGCAGCTCGAGCGTGCCGGCGCGATCCCGTTGTACAAAAGGGACGAACGCGAGGCCACGGTAGAACGCCTGGCGGGCAAGGCTGTCCGCGAAGCTTCCCGAGAGCTCATCGGCGGCGTCCTGCGCCAATCTCGCCGCCTCGTCCATGACGGCGTTGCGCACGCCGAGTTTTCCTTGCCGCACAACGGCGAACGTGGCGAGACTGACCCGGGTTTCCGCCGGCAACGCCGGATCGGCCGCACCGCGCAAGGCCAGACTGTCCAATTCGGACGAATCGTGCGGCCGCCAGTACAGGACCGCGAATTCCTTGATGGCGAGTTCCGGTGTGCTGAACGCGTGGGCGCTCGCGGTGACGCCATCGAGGCCGAGCACGCTCGACGCGTGGCGGACATAACCCAGTCGTAGCAACAGATCCGCGGCGACACGTCGTTCCGGCACGGTCAGCTCGGCCGGCTCCGCGGCGAGGTCCGCGACGTCCCGCCATAGCGGTGACGCGAGATCGACGGGAAACGCGGAAAGGTCGCTGCCCATCGCATCGGCGCGGCCCCAGCTGGCCGCGGCGAGCACCCGCAGGATCGGTGCCGGATTGGTGTTGGTCCGCGGGACACGCTCGGCGGTCCGGTCCGCGAGCTCGGTCGCGACCCGGTGCGTGACGACGGCGTGCCGCGGCGATCGTGGCCCGGGGTCGGCGAGTCCGGCGTAGACCCCGCACGGCACGGGAAAACCGGCGCTGAGCAAAGCCGTGAGGCGACGCTGCAAAGCCTTCGCACCCTGCGGCCGGACATAGGCGGGCGGCGAAAAGCCCATGGGATCCCCCTTTTTTGTGCCGAAGCTACGGGCGGGGGCGCCGCCGTTCCCGGCGACGCCCCCGCGAAACGAGATCAGAGCAGGTGCGGCATCTCGCTCAACGTCTCGTGTGCGAACTCCTCGGCGATCCGGGCAATGTCTTCCATGGTTTTCTCCTCACTCCCAGTGAACACAACGTGGTGAGAGCCAGAGTCGGCGCGCCTTCGTGAAACTCCCCAGTCCCCCACCGCCTGGCCAAGCTACGGCGGTTTTTCCGCCGACGGCGACGGCCGTTCGGGTTGTCGGCCGATTACTTTCAGCTGCTATCTTGGTGCGAACGAATGACATTTTCGGCGGGAGGGGGAAACCGTGCGATTTCTTTGCGGGCACCAGGCAGGTCTCGACACACTGCCGTCGTGACGTCTGCACGGGCGTCGACCGGGGCGCGGCAAGGCTGGGGGCGGCTCCAGGTTGTCGTCGTCGCGGGGTCGACCAGCGAAGGCTTGTTACTGGCGGCGTTGCCGTTGCTCGCGGTTTCGGTCACGACGGATCCGAGCTCGGTGTCGCTGGTGAACATGGTGGGGCAGGCGCCCTGGCTGCTGCTGTCACTGTTCGCCGGTGTGCTCGTCGACAGGGTCCGCCGGACGACCGTGCTCATGCTCGCTTATGCAACACAGTGTTGTGCCGCTGTCGCACTGGCCATCGCCGGTACCGCACACGGAACGAGCCTGCCGTTGCTGATGATCGTTGCGTTCGTCGTGACGTCGTCACAGGTGCTCAGCGAAGGCGCATCGGGTGCGTTGCTGCCCCAGCTCGTCCCGGTCGGTGACCTGCCGGCGGCCAACGCCAGGTTGCAGGTGATCGACCGTGGTCTGGTCCAGTTCGTCGTGCCGCCGGCGGCGGGCGCCCTGCTGGCCGTTTCGCTGAGCCTTCCCGGGGGGCTCGCCTGCGTCATGACGGTGGTGGCTTTCGTTGCCAGCCGAGGTATCCGGGCCCCGGTGACCGTGCCAGCCGGGCGGAGTCATCCGTTCCGGGACATCGCCGAAGGGGTGCGCTATCTGGTCGCCGCGCCACTGTTGCGTGCCATCACCGTCACCGTCGCGCTGGGCTCGTTCTCCACCAGCGCCACTTTCACCATGCTGGTGCTGTATTCGACCGAGGAACTGCATTTCGGGAGCGTCGGCTACGGCGCGCTGCTGGCCTGCCTCGCGGTGGGCTGGATCATTTCGTCTTTCGTCGCCCGGCGGCTGATCGACCGTGTCGGCTATTCGTGGGCGCTGCGGATTTCGCAGGGCATGGCGGCTCTGACGCCGCTGCTGGTGGCCATCGCACCACCGTGGCCGGTCGCGGTGGGGGCGATTCTCGTCGCGCAATCGGCGGGCACGCTCATCTGGAACGTGTGTTCTCAGTCCACCCGCCAGCGGTTCACCCCGGCCGCCTTGCTGGGACGGGTGCTCACCAGTCACCGCGCGCTGGCGTGGGGACTGACCCCCTTGGGAGCTCTGATGGGAGGCCTGGTGGCCGAACACTGGACCCTGCGCGGCGTCTGGATTGTCGCCGCTGTGGTACAGACCATTGGATTGCTCATCGTGTGGCGCACCATGTCCGCGCGGGCCTTCGCCCGTACCGAACGCTACTTCCCGGACGCCTGACGGAGTATCTCGCGGACGATGTCCGGGGTGAGGCGGGATGCGAAGCGGTGAATGAACTCCAGCAGGTACGGCCGGAGATAGATGTTGCGCCGCAGCTTGATGCAGGTCGTACTCGACTCGAACAGATGATCCGCGTCCAGCGCGCGCAGGCCGTTGTCCTGCTCCGGGTCGAACGTGATCTTGGTGAGGATCGCCAGGCCCAGTCCCATCTTCACGTACGTCTTGCACACCCCGGCGTCGATCGCGCTGAGCACCACCTTCGGCTCCAGCCCGGCGCGCTCGAACGCGGTGCGCACCTTCCAGTGCCCGCTGAACCGTGAATCGTAGGAAATGATCGGGTACTCGGCGATCCGCTGGAGAGTCAGTTCGGGCGCGTCCAGGATCGGGTGCCCGGCCGGGGCGACCACTACCCGCGGCAACGCGAAGCACGACAGGTTCACCAGGTCCGGGAACGAGTGCAGCGATTCGGTGCCGATGGCGAGATCGGCTTCGCCGGCCTGGACGAGCGCGCAGATTCCCTCGGGATCGCCCTGTTTCAGCACCACCTGCACGTCGGGGAAGTCGGCGACGAACGGGCCGATCACCTTGGGCAGCACGTAGTTCGCCTGCGTGTGCGTGGTCGCGATGGTGAGGGTGCCCCGGTCGGTCGCCTGTAGATCAGCCTTCAGCGACGACAGCGCGGCGACATCGCTCATGATCCGGCGGGCGAGGTCGACGACCAGTTCGCCCGGCTCGGTCAGCCCCTCGATGCGGTTGCGGGAGCGGGCGAAGATATCGAATCCCAGCTCCGATTCGAGCAGCTGCAACTGCCGGCTGATGCCCGGCTGCGACGTGTGCAGTGCCTCCGCGGCGGCCGAAAGGTGATTGCCGTGGTTGACGATTTCCAGCACGTAATGCAGTTGCTGCAGTTTCACCATGCCTCCGCGGGAAACTCAGTATACGCCGTCAGTATGCCAGCATAGTATAATGTTCTGCTCCAGCATAATTTCCGGTGATACGCTCCCGGCATGGCTGAGGGTACATACGACGTCGTGGTCGTGGGCGGGGGAAACGCGGCACTGTGCGCCGCGCTTTCCGCGGCGGGAGAAGGTGCCCGCGTGCTCGTCCTGGAACGTGCGCCGGAAAAGGAACGCGGCGGCAACAGTGTCTACACCGACGGCCTCATGCGCGTCGTGTACGACGGCGCCGCCGACATCCGGGCGCTCGCCCCCGATCTCACCGACGAGGAAATGGAAATCTCCGATTTCGGCCAGTACACCGAATCGGATTTCTTCGACGACATGGCCAGGATCACCCAGTACCGGACCGATCCCGACCTGTGCGAGATCCTGGTCAAGCGCAGCAAGGAAACCCTGCTCTGGATGCGGGACCAGGGCGTGCGGTTCATGCCGAACTTCGGCCGCCAGGCGTACAAAGTGGACGGAAGGTTCACCTTCTGGGGCGGCGCCACCATCGCCGTCGCCGCGGGCGGCCCCGGTCTGATCGAGGCGCTGTACAAGGCGGCTGGGCGGCGCGGGGTCGACGTGCGTTACGGCGCCTGGGTGTCCGACCTCATCCGTGACGACGACGGGGTGCACGGGGTGCGCGCCAGGATCGACGGCGCCACAAGGGAATTCCGGGCCGGCTCGGTCGTGCTCGCGTGCGGCGGTTTCGAGGCCAACGCGGAGATGCGCACGCGTTATCTGGGCCCAGGCTGGGATCTGGCGAAGGTGCGCGGCAGCCGCTACAACACCGGTGACGGGCTGGAGATGGCGCTGCGGGCCGGGGCGCAGCCGTTCGGGCACTGGTCGGGCTGTCACTCGGTGGCCTGGGAACGCAACGCGACCGACTTCGGCGATCTCGTGCTGACGCCCCAGTTTCAGCGGCACAACTACCCGTTCGCGGTCGTAGTCAACGCCGAGGGCAAGCGGTTCGTCGACGAGGGCGCGGATTTCCGCAACTACACCTACGCCGCCTACGGCCGCGCGGTGCTCCAGCAGCCCGGCCAGGTGGCGTGGCAGATCTTCGACAGCAAGACCGAGCACCTGATGCGCGACGAATACCGCACCCGGCACGTCTCGAAGGTGAAGGCGAACACGCTGGAGGAACTGGCGAAGAAGCTCGGCGACGAGGTCGACGGCGCTCAGCTGCTGCGCACGATCGCGGAATTCAACGACGCGGTGCGCGACGAGATTCCCTTCAACCCCAACGTGAAGGACGGCCGCAGCGCCGACGGGCTGCCCGTGCCGCGCAGCAACTGGGCGGTCAAGCTCGACACCGCGCCGTACACGGCCTATGCGGTGACGTGCGGGATCACGTTCACCTTCGGTGGCGTGAAGATCGACAACCACGGCCAGGTGCTGGACACGAGCGGGGAAACCATTCCCGGCCTGTTCGCCGCGGGCGAGATGGTCGGCGGGATTTTTTATCACAACTATCCCGGCGCGAGCGGGCTCACGAGCGGCGCGGTGTTCGGCCGCCTCGCCGGTGCCGGGGCCGCCCACGCCGCCGGTGCGCACACCGGGGAAAGGAGCGCCACCCGATGACCGGCACGATCGACAGCGCGGTCGCCACCCGGCCCGTGACGCGGGAACTGGCCACGTTCGCCGCGGAACTGCGGTACGAGAACCTGCCGCCCGAAGTGATCGCGATGGCCAAGCGCTGCGTCCTGGACAGCCTCGGTTGCGGCATCTACGGGTCCGCGACGCCCTGGGTCGACGCGGTGGCCCGCACGGTCGGGCTGCTGGGCCAGGCCGCGACGGCGAGCACCTGGGGCCGCCCTCTCAAGGCCGACCCGCTGGGCGCGGTGATGATCAACGGCACCGCGGCACAGGGCTACGAACTGGACGACTGCCACGACCAGTCCATGTCGCACTACGGCGCGGGTGTCGTCCCGGCGGTGCTGGCCGTCGCCGAGGCGATGGGCCCGTTCGACGGCAAGCAGATCGTCACCGCGGTGGTCGCCGGGTACGAGGTCGGCACCAGGGTCGGCAACACCGTCAGCCCGAGCGCTTTCCACCGCGGCTTCCACCCGTGCGGGCTGACCAGCACGTTCGCCTCGGCCGCCGCGATCAGCACGCTGCTGGGACTGGACGCCGGACAGTACGTGAACGCGCTGGGGCTCGCCGGTTCCCAGGCGGCGGGGCTGATGGCGGCGCAGTACGGCGCGATGGCGAAACGGTTCCACTCGGGCAAAGCGGCGCAGAACGGGATCATCGCCGCCCTCGCCGCCCGCGAAGGGCTGACCGGGGTGCGCGACGTGCTGGAGGCGCCCTACGGCGGCTTCTGTTCCACCTACGCCGCCGAGTACGACCTCGACTACGCGGTCCGGGAACTGGGCGAGCACTGGGAAATCCTGCGCAACGGTTTCAAGCAGTACTCGTCGCTGGCGAGTAGTCAGACCACAGTGGACGCGTTGCGGGCCATCCGCGCACGGGCCGGTATCACCGCCGACGAGGTCGAGAGCGTGCTCGTGGAGACCACCGAGATGGTGTATGTCCACTGTGGATGGCCGTACGTGCCCAACGGGGAAACCATTGCCGCGCAGATGAACCTGCCCTACACCGCGGCGGTCACGCTGATCGACGGCACCGCGTTCATCGACGGCTACACCGACGACCGGCTCGCGGACCCGCAGATTCTCGCGCTCGCCGACCGGGTCAAGGTCGTCGTCGCGCCGGATCTGGACGCGCTCGGCAAGGACGAGATGCGCGCGGTCCGGGTCACCCTGACCACGAAGTCCGGCCAGGAACACACCGAAAACGTGGTGTACCGCAGTGGGCACTGGAAGAACCCACTGTCCGATGAGGACATCGCGGCGAAGTTCCGGAACCTGGCCACCCGGGTGATCACGAGTGAGGCCGCCGACGAGATCCAGCGGGTCGTGCTCGACCTGGACAACCAGTCCGATCCGGTCGCCACGCTGGCCCGCCGTGCCGGGGAGGTCCGGTGACTCTCGCGTCGGCACTCGCCGAATTCAGCGCCGGGCTGCGCGCCGGGGCCATTCCGGAGGCGGTGCGCCGGGCCGCGCAGTGGCATGTGGTGGACTCGATCGGTGTCGCGATCGCGGGCGCCGATCCCGCGGAGACGAGCGGTGTCGCGCTGGGCCGGGCCGCGCAGGCGTGGCGCGGCATCGGCGCGACCGTCCTGGGCACCGGGTCGAGCGCGCGCCCCGAGTCCGCCGCGCTGCTCAACGGCGCGCTGGCCCAGGAACTGGAGATGGACGACAAGCACGGCTCCTCGCTCGCCCGTCCCGGTTCCACCGTCACCCCCGCGGTGCTCGCCGTCGCCGAAGAGCGGGGCGCCACGATCGAGGACGCGGTGACCGCGATCGTGGCCGGATACGAGGTGATGATCCGGCTCGGTTTCGTTGCGGGCAAACGGTTTCTTGCGCGCGGCTACCACACCAGCTCGCTGCTCGGCGGGTTCGGTGCAGCCGCCGCGGCCGGACGGCTGCGTGGGCTCGACGCCGCGCGGGTCAGCGACGCCTTCGGGATCGCGGGCACGTTCGCCTCGGGAATCCAGGAATCCACCCGCACCGGGTCGACGTCGAAGGTCCTCCACGGCGGGTGGGGCGCCCACGCGGGGATCGCCGCCACCGATCTCGCCGCGGCGGGGATCACCGGCCCCGACACGGTTTTCGAGGGCGAGATGGGGTTCTTCCGCACCCACCTCACGCCGATCGAGGGCGAGCTGGACTGGGCTGCCGGGGCGGACGGCCTCGGCACGCGCTGGCACCTGCCCGACACCGCGATCAAGCCGTACCCGTGTTGCCAGTTGTTGCACGCCTTCATCGACGGCGTCAAGCAGCTGCTGGCCGAAGGCCTCCCGGTCGGGGACATCCAGCGCATCCGGTGCCTGCTCGCGGAACCGGGACTGACCCTGGTGACCCAGCCCGCCGAACGCAAAACCCAGCCGACCGAGCCGCACGAAGCCCGGTTCAGCCTGCCGTATGTGGTGGCCAGTGCGCTGATCCACGGCGACGTGGGCCTGGCGACCTTCCGGCCGCGGGCACTGTCCGATCCGGACGTCCGGGCACTGGCGTCCACAGTGGACACCGGTGAGGATCCGGATTCCGACTACCCGAAGCATTGCCCGGCGGTACTGGAGATCGAGGCGGGGGGCCGGACGTGGCACAAGCGCGTGCCCTACCACCCTGGCTGCCCGGAGGCCCCGCTGTCCGACGACGACGTGCTCGACAAGTTCGAGCGCAACACCGGGTGGCTGCTCGGCGACGACGCCCGCAAGATCGGCGCGGAACTGGCGGCGCTGCCCGGCACGGCGACGGTCGGCGACGCGCTGGCGATGGTGGGAGGCGCAGCGTGACGGTGGCGCTGGAGGTCCGCGAATACGACCGGCTGTTCATCGGCGGCGAATGGACCGCGGCCCACTCGGGCCGGGTCATCGAATCCATCGACCCGGCCACCGAAGCCGTGTGGGCCGAGGTCGCCGAAGCCGACGAGCACGACATCGACCGGGCCGTCGCCGCGGCACGAGCCGCCATGACCGGGCCGTGGGCGAGCATGCCACCGGCCCAACGCGGGGCTCTCTTGCTGCGGCTGGCCGAACTGCTGCGGCGCGACGCGGACAGGCTCGCGGAGATCGAAAGCCGCGACAACGGCAAACCGATCCGGGACACCCGCGGCGAGATGCTGCGGGCGGCCGACTGGTTCACCTTCTTCGCCGGTGCCGCGGACAAGATCCGCGGTGCCGAGGTCCCGGTCGGGGCGCAGGCACACGCGTACACGCGCCGTCAGCCCGTCGGCGTGGTCGGCGCGATCCTGCCGTGGAACTCCCCGATCTCGCTGGCGTCGTGGAAGCTCGCCCCGGCGCTGGCCGCGGGCAACGCCGTCGTGCTGAAACCGGCGGAGCTGACCCCGGTGAGCGCGCTCGAACTGGCGAAACTGGTGGCGGAGGCCGGATTCCCGGCCGGGGTGGTCAACATCGTGCCCGGGTACGGCGGCGTCGCCGGTGCCGCACTCGCCGCGCACCCGGACGTCGACAAGATCACCTTCACCGGTGAGCATCGCACCGCACAGAAGATCATGGCATCGGCCGCGGGCACGTTGAAACGAATTTCTTTTGAGTGCGGCGGAAAATCGCCCTACCTCGTGTTCGCCGACGCCGATCTCGACCGCGCGCTGACCGTCGCGGTGCACAGCGCGTTCCGCTCCACCGGACAGTCCTGCTCGCTCGCGTCCCGCGTGTTCGTGCAGCGCCCGGTTTATGAGGAGTTCGCCACCAGGCTCGCCGAACGGGCGGCGCGGATCCGGGTCGGCCTGCCGCTCGATCCGAAGACGCACATCGGCCCACACACGTCCGCCGAGCAGCTGGCCAAAACCCGCTCCTACATCGACTACGGCCGCGACGCCGGGTTCCGGCTGCTGTGTGGCGGCGGCCGTCCCGACGGTTTCGAGCGCGGGTACTTCATCGAGCCGACCGTGTTCGCCGATGTGGACAATACTTCTCGCCTGGCACAGGAAGAGGTGTTCGGTCCGGTGCTGTCGGTACTTCCGTTCGACACCGAGGACGACGCGGTCGCGATGGCCAACGACACCCGGTACGGACTGGTCGGTGGCTTGTGGACGTCCGATGTGGCCAGAGCGCACCGGGTCGCGGCGCGGATCGAGACAGGTCTGGTGTCGGTCAACACGTTCCGCCCCATCCTGCCCGCCCTGCCCTACGGCGGGTTCAAGATGAGCGGTATCGGCAGAGAGAACGGACTGGAGGTGCTCGACGACTACACCGAAACGAAAGCGGTGTACGTCGATCTGTCCACAATGGAACCCGCGGACCCGTTCCGCGACTGACCGGTTCCCCATCCGAGAGGAGAGACAACGATGTCTGGTCCGATCGCGCGCGGCGAGCCCCGCTCGCCCTCACCGCGGCAGGTGGCCGTCGTCAGCCTTGTGGGCACGACCATCGAGTGGTATGACTTCCAGGCCTACGGGCTGGCGGCGTCGCTGGTGTTCGGCAAGCTGTTCTTCCCCGGGTTCAGCCCGGTCACGGGCACGCTGCTGTCGTTCGCCACGTTCGGCGTCGGCTTCTTCGCCCGTCCGCTGGGCAGCATCGTGTTCGGGCACCTCGGCGACCGGCTGGGCCGCCGGCGAGTGCTGATGGCGAGCCTGCTGCTGATGGGCACCGCGACGGTGCTGATCGGCTTCCTGCCCGGCTACGCCCAGATCGGCGTCGCCGCCCCGATTCTGCTGGTGCTGCTGCGGTTGTGCCAGGGCTTCGGCATCGGCGGCGAGTGGGGTGGCGCCGCGGTGTACGCGGTGGAGTCCGCGCCGGACGGGCAGCGCGGGCGATACGGCGGCTGGCCGCAGGTCGGTTCGCCGCTGGGACTGCTGATCGCGACGATCGTGTTCTCCCTCATCGGCCTCATGCCGGGCGATGCCCTGCGGGCCTGGGGGTGGCGGATCCCGTTCCTGCTCAGCGCCGTGCTGGTGGTCGTCGGCCTCTACATGCGCCGCAACCTCGAGGACACGCGCGCGTTCGCGAAAGCGCGCGAGCAGAAGGCACTGACCCGCTACCCGGTGCTGTCCGTGCTGCGCCGTCACCCGCGCGAACTGTTGCTCACCTTCGGCATGTTCTCCGCGACCAGCGGTGGGTTCTACATGTTCGTCACGTTCATCCCGGCCTACGGCAACACCACCGTGCACGCGCCGAAACCGGCGCTGTTCGGCGGACTGCTGGCGTTCGCCGTCGCCGAGTTGCTGGCGGTGATCATCGCAACCAGGCTGACCGACCGGGTGGGCCGGCGCCCGGTGTTCCTCGGCTGCGCGATCTTCACCATCGTCGCGGCCTACCCATTGTTCCTGGTGGTGCAGGCGGGTTCGGCGGCCGGGATCGTGGTGGTGATGCTGATCGGCGGCGTGCTGATCGGGGTGATGTACGGCATCCCGGGCGCGCTGGCGCCCGAGCTGTTCCCGCCCGAGGTCCGCTACAGCGGTGCGGGGCTGGGTTACCAGACGTCCGCGGCCATCGTCGGCGGCCTGACTCCCGTGGTGACGACCGCGGCGGCCGCCGGTGCCGGGGCGACCTGGCCGGTGGCGGTGTTGCTGGCGTTCTTCGCCGCGCTCGGCCTGGTCGCGGTCGCCCGCTGCCGCGAAACCGGCCGGGATGGCCTGCGCGAGTCCGCTACGGGGAGCACCATCGTCGGGGTGAGGGAGGAAAGCCATGTCCCAGGTCATTGACCTGTCACGCCCGCTGGAGCCGGGGATGCCGCACGCACGGACCATTCCAGCGGCGGAGTTCACCCAGGTCCGCACGTGGGGCGAGCACCGGATGCGGGCGATGCGCCTGGACCTGCCGACGCATATCGGCACCCATCTCGACGCGCCGTCGCATTTCGTCGAGGACGGCACCACCATCGACCAGGTGCCACCCTCGGCGCTGGTCGGGCGGGCGTACTGCGCGGAAATCCTGCGTGCCGGGCCGGATCCGGTCACCGCGGCCGACTTGAAGTCCATTGTGGACATCCAGCCCGGTGACGCGCTGCTGATCCGTACCGGCTGGGACGATCGCTACGGCGACCCCGAATACGTCGACCGGCACCCATATCTGACCGTGGACGCGGCGGAATGGGTGGTGGCACAAGGACTCCGCCTCGTCGGCACGGACACGATCACGCCGGAGTACCCGATGGGCCTGCGCCCGCCGGACTACCACCACGACGTGCACGGCACGTTGCTCGGCGCCGGCACGTTGATCGTGGAGAACCTGGTGCTGCGCGAGATCGCGGACCGGTGGGTCACGTTGTTCCTCGGTGCGCTCAACGTACTCGGTGGTGACGGCGCACCGGCACGGGCACTGGCAGTCTGGAGCGGGGAATGAAGATCGAACGAGTCGATGTCGTGGTCACCGAGCTGGCCGGGCGCGTGCGCCGGAGCATGTCCAGCGGCGCCTACGACACCGGCCCGGCCGGTTCGCCGATGGGCAAACCGGTGCTGGTGCGGATCCATGCCGAAGGTGTCGTCGGCTACGGGCAGGTCCGGCCGACGGCGCCGGGCCATTTCGTGCCGGACACGGTGCACAGTGTCGTCGCGGCGATCCGCGACATCTACGGCCCGTACCTGATCGGCAAGGACGTGTTCGACATCGAGCAGATCTGGGCCGATTTCGACCTGCTGCTGCCGTTCAACTCCAACGCCCGCGCGGCGGTGGACTTCGCCTTGCACGACGCGATGGGCAAGGCCGCCGGGCTGCCGGTGCACAAGCTGATCGGCGGGCTGTGCCAGTCCCGCATCCCGCTGGAATGGTCGGTGAGCCTCGCCGACGACGTGCGCGCCATGGTCGCCGACGCGGAGCGTGCGGTGGGGGAGTTCGGCATCCGGGTGCTGTGCCTCAAGGCCGGCGCGCGCGGCTGGCGCGAGGACGTGCGGAACTTCGCCGCCGTACGGGAAGCCGTCGGCCCGGAGGTGGTGATCGGCGTCGACCCGAACACCGGCTGGCTGGTGAGCGAGACGATCCAGGCCATGAACGCATTGTCGGCGCTCGATCTGGGCTATGTCGAGCAACCCGTTGGCCGGCGCGATATCGCGGGCCTCGCCCGGGTGCGCGCGGCGGCGAACGGGGTGCCCGTGATGGCCGACGAAAGCCTGTTCACCCTGCACGACGCGTACGAACTGGCGAAGGCCGAAGCCGTGGATGTGTTGTGTATCAAGCTGTACAAGACCGGCGGCATCCACCCGGCCAAGCGGATCGCGGCGATCGCCGAGGCGTCGGCGATGCGGCTGAACATCGGCGGGCTGGCAGTGCAGTCGCAGCTGGAAGCGGCCGCGGGGGCGCACTTCTGCGCGAGCCTGCCGGAGCGGCAGGTGATGCCGGGGGCGGAATTCATCTTCGGGCTCGGTGTCGCCGGCCCCGATCCGCTGGTCGGCGAAAGCGGCTTCGCCATCCGCGACGGGCACGTCGAAGTGCCGGCCGGGCCCGGTCTCGGCATCACGATCGACGAGGAAGCCGTTGCGGCACGGACGATTCTGAGCGAGACGGTGTCGCGTGGCTGAGAGGGCGGAGATGGATTGCATTGTGGTGGGTGCCGGGTCGGCCGGTGCCGCGCTGGCCGGGCGGCTGAGCGAGAATCCCGGTTTCCAGGTGCTGTTGCTGGAGGCCGGGCCCGACTGGCAGGCCGCGGACTGCCCGCCGAGCCTGCGCAACCCGGTCAACATGTACAAGTGGGATGTCACGACCCACGGCGCCGTCCCGGCCGGCTACCAGTGGCAGGGCCAGTCCGCGCTGCGGATCGCCGGCCGTGAAGCCGCGCCGTACCTGCGTGGCCGCGGGCTCGGCGGGTGCTCCTCGGTCAACGGCTGCTACGCGATCCGGCCGCCGGTCGAGGAGTTCGCCGACTGGGCGCTGCCCGGCTGGTCCGCCGATGACGTGCTGCCGTACTTCCTCCGCCTGGAACGCGACGCCGATTTCGGCGAAGAGCCGTACCACAATCAGGGCGGACCGACGCCGATAACCCGGGTGCCGCAACAGGACTGGGGCACGATCGACGAGGGCATGCGTGATTCGGCGCTGAGCATGGGACACAAGTGGGAGCCCGACCACAACGCGCCCGGCACCGAGGGTATCGCGCTGACCGCGTCGAACATCGAGAACGGCTTGCGCATCACCACGAACGACTCCTATCTGGAACCGGCCCGCGCGCGTGAAAACCTGCAGATCATCGGTGGCGCACTGGTGGACCGCGTCCTGTTCGAGGGCGGCAGGGCCGCCGGTGTTTCGGCCATTGTGGACGGTGAACCACGCGAATTCCGTGCGGCGCAAGTGATCCTGAGTGCGGGTGCCCTGCTCAGCCCCGCGATCCTGCAACGGTCGGGTATCGGCCCGGCGGATTTGTTGCGGTCATTGGACATTCCGGTGCGCCACGATCTTCCCGTCGGCGCCGGGTTGCAGGACCACGCGGGGTTCGAGCTGCTGCTGCGAGTGCCCGGCGCGAGCCCGGCCCGCAGCGGGCGGCGGCGCGGCAACTGCACCCTGCGGCACAGCTCGGGTCTGCCGGACTCCGGGTTCGGCGACCTGCTGCTCACCGACGTCAACGTGGCCCCCGATGGCGAACTCGGTGGTCTGCTGTGCAAGCTGGCGCAGTGCCATTCCCGGGGTTCGGTGCGGATCAGCTCGGCCGACCCGGGCACGCCACCTGCCGCGGATTTCAACCTCCTCGGCGATCCTCGTGACGTGACCCTGGCCCGGTTCGCGTTGCGCCACGCCTTCGATCTGGTGCGGGCGGGCGGTTTCCCCACCGGAACGTCCTTTGTGGACGTCAACGGGAACGAGGTGGACCTGTCGATGTCCGATGGTGAGCTGGACGCGTGGGCGGCGTCGGTCATCCGGGACACCGCGCACGCGGCGAGTGGTTGCGGGATCGGCAGCGTCCTCGACCCGGAGTGCCGGGTGCTGGGCGTGCCGAACCTGCGCGTGGCCGACACGTCGGTGCTGCCGACCGTGCCGCGCGCGAACACCCATCTGACCGCGATCATGGTCGGCGAGCGGGTGGCCGACTGGGTGGGGAGGGACCGGTGAAGGACTACACGAACCAGTACGTCGGCGGTGGGTGGCGGCGGGGTTCGGGCGCCGGGTTCGAGTCGATCGACCCGTTTTCCGGCGAGCCGTGGGTGCGGCTGACCACGGCGACCGCCGACGACGTCGCGACCGCGATCGGTGCGGCGGAGCAGGCCGCACCCGCGTGGGGCCGCACCCCCGGCGTCGAACGCGGCCGGTTGCTGGATGAGCTGGCCGATGCCTTGCGGGACAACGTGGAGCTGCTCGCGGAGATCGAAACCCGGGACAGCGGCAAGGTGTTCCGGGAGAACAAGGCGCAGATCTCCTTCGCCGCAAGGAATTACCATTTTCATGCCGGTAACGCGGACAAGCTGACGGGGGAGTCGAAGCCGCTCGACAGTGACGAGATCGTCGACTTCACCACGCGGGAACCGATCGGCGTCACCGCGCTCATCACGGCGTGCAACTCGCCGCTGAGTCAGCTCGCGAACAAGCTCGCGCCCGCGCTGGCGGCGGGGAACACCGCGGTGGTGAAGCCGTCCGAGCACGCGAGCGCGAGCACGCTGGAGTTCGCGCGGCTGGTGGACGAGATCGGTTTCCCCGCCGGGGTGATCAACGTCGTGACCGGGGCGGGGGAGACCGGGACCGCGCTCACGTCCGACGCGCGGGTCGGCAAGATCAGCTTCACGGGTGGCCCTGGCACCGCGCGGCGGGTGGCCGCGAACGCGGCGGCGAACCTGGTGCCCTGCGTGTTCGAGCTGGGCGGAAAATCGGCCAACATCGTTTTCGACGACGCGGATCTCGAGCGCGCGATCGTCGGTGCGGTGGCGGGTGTGTTCGCCGCGGGCGGGCAGACTTGTATCGCGGGCTCGCGATTGCTGGTACAGGACGGAATCTACGACGAGGTGGTCGCCGCGCTCGCCGAACGGGCCGGCGCGATCCGGCTGGGCGACCCGATGGACCCGGCGACCGAGATGGGCCCGATCGCGCACCGCGCCCAGCACGAGTCGGTGCTGACGCGGATCGACGAGGCGGTCGCGGACGGCGCACGCATGGTGGCGGGCGGCCCGGCGGACGGTTTGTTCGTGCGGCCCACGGTTTTCGCCGACGTGACCCCGGAAATGCGGCTGGCGCGGCACGAGGTGTTCGGCCCGGTGCTGGCGGTGCTGCGCTTCACGGACGAGCCTTCGGCGGTGGCCATGGCGAACGGCACGGATTATGGCCTGGCGTCAGGAATCTGGACGAGGGACATCAGCCGCGCCCACCGCGTGGCGAAACGCCTCGACGCCGGCACGGTGTGGATCAACACCTACCGGGCGAGTGCCGCCCAAGCCCCCTTCGGCGGCACGAAACGCAGCGGCTACGGCCGGGAACGCGGCACGGAGGCACTGCTGGAGTACACGCGCACGAAGAACACGATGATCGACCTGTCCACCAGCGACCGGGACCCGTTCAGACTGGCCACCTGAGGGGCCAGGTCCGGCTGCGGTGCCCCTCAGCTAACGGGATACTGGCAGGCCGATCGCGTCGCGGCGTCCAGTGCGGTGGCTGACAGGGTGGTGGGGGTGCCGTGCTCGGGGTCGTCCGGCTGGAGTGTTCGCGCGTCGATCACCGTCGTGGGGCCGTCGCCGCCCAGGCAGGCGACCGCGGCGATGGTGATGCTCTGCTGCGGCGCCGGCGCGGTGGGGGAGCGGTCCGGTTGCCAGTGGGTTTCGAAGGCGGGCGCGGCGGTGAACGCGAGCTGCCGCCACCGGGGGCCGTCGGAGTCGTTGGTGCGCAACGCCGTGAAGCCGACGATCTTGATGCCCTGCCCGCTCGCCTGCAGACGTAGTTCGGTTCCGTTCTGGCTGACCGTCAACTGGATGGCCGTGGGTGGCGCGACGTTTCCGGCACACGAGGACGGGCCGAGCGTGTGGGGCGGATTTCCGTGTACGACGCCGGAAGCCATCACATCCCCGCCGGGCAGGATGAACCAGCGGGTGTCCGGGGTGCCCGAGGTCTCGTCCATCACGGTGTCGCCGAGGCAGTAACCGGCGAAAGTGACGGTGCAGCCCGCGGGAACGGTCCGGCTGACGGGAGCGGACAGCGCAGCCGCGGCACGCACTCTGGTGAACGTGTACGTCAGCCCCGTGAAGGCCCCCGGCTCGGCGCCGGGGCAGCCGGCCTGCTGGGAGCCGGCCGGGAACCAGATCCGCGGGACGAGGACCAGACCACTGGCCAGCACGACCAGAACCACCGCCACGACGACGAGAACGCGTCGCCGTGGCCACCGCCGTGGACGAGCCCGTTGCGGCGCAGGCGACTCAGGCGGCGACGGCGGCCCGGAAGCCTTGGGGGACTGGGGATCGGGCGCCCGCGTCGGTTCGGTGCTCGTCTCGGCGGCGAGGTCATGCCACCGCAGCCGCCACTCGTCGACGTCACCGCCACACGCGCCGACGAACGCCAGGGTGACGTCGAGGCTCGGCCGGCGCTGGCCACGCGCGGCCTCGGACAGTGTGGCCGCGCTGTAACCCGCCCGGTGCGCCAATGCCCGGTACGTCGGGCTGCCCGCCTTCTCCCGCAGGTTCCGCAAGTCGTGCGCGAATGCCTGGACTGGTCCGGCGGTCGGGTCGACGGGTCGCGGGCGACGAGCCATCCAGTTTTCCTGCCTCTGCCGTCACGAGCAATGCTGCGGTCATATTCCTTACTACGCGGCACTTTCCTCCAGCGCCAGCGGATTGCCCGCGTCGGACGGTGGCGCTGTGCCGGTTGGCTGATTGACTGGCCGTGATTGACCAGGGCGGACAGGCATACCAGCCAACGAATCCGGGCCCGAAGATGGGCTTCTCGGGGGCGCCGGGTGACATCCGGCCGGATTCCATGGGGGAGTCACCATGAAACGGGGGCTGGGCGTAGCGCTGGCCTGTGTCGTCGGCGTCATGCCATTGCTGGGCACAGGCACGGCATGGGCCGCGGAGTCGTATCCGGTCAAGACCACGCTGGACGGCCGCACCGTGAAGGACCCGGACGTGCCGGTGGGCACGAAACGGGTCGCCGACCTGTACCCGGCCGGCAGCGATGTCGACCTGGTCTGCCAGCAGCGGGGGCCCGGCTACGGCGGCAGCGACATCTGGGACCTCACCACGGACGGTCTGTGGGTGCCGGATGCGTATGTCCTGACGGGCTCGACGGGGATGGTCATGCCGGAATGCCGGATCCCACAGGCGTTTCCGGCCCGGGTCGACCTCAACGGGCGGCTGCACAAGGGGGACGCCGCCGACGCGCCCGGCTCGGTACCGGACAGGTACCGGGCCGGGCAGCAGATCACGATCGACTGCCAGGCCGCCACCGGCAACGGCATGATCTGGGACCACACCGGCGATGGCCTCTGGGTTCCGGACACGTACGTGAGCACCGGCACCGACGGGTTCGTCGCCGGCCTGCCCCGCTGCGACACCGACGGCATCGAAGGTCACGGCTCCGGCGTGCACGGCCGCAACACCGGCCC
Organism: Amycolatopsis pithecellobii; assembly: GCF_009707865.1. Taxonomy (GTDB): domain Bacteria; phylum Actinomycetota; class Actinomycetes; order Mycobacteriales; family Pseudonocardiaceae; genus Amycolatopsis_E; species Amycolatopsis_E pithecellobii. The sequence goes on along the minus strand of NZ_WMBA01000005.1, from coordinate 13,528 downwards.
CGCCGGCCCGTCCACCGGAACCACCGCCGAAAAGCTCACCCGGGTGCTCGACGCCGCCACCTCGCAGCTGGGCAAGGGCCTGACCTACGCGTGGGGCGCGGGCGGTAAAGGTGGCCCGTCGTCGGGGATCCACCACTATCCCGACGGCGATCCGGCGGAGGGCGACGACTACGACCGGTTCGGGTTCGACTGCTCCGGCCTGACGCTGTACGCGTACTGGGCCGGCGCCGGTATCGACATCGGCAGCTGGACCGGCCCGCAGTATCAGCAGGGGCGCGCCGTTGCGCTTGCCCAGCGCGCGCCCGGCGACCTGGTGTTCTGGGGCCCGGACGCCGACGATCCGTCGACGACCACTCATGTGGCGATCTACCTTGGCGACGACCGGATCCTCGAAGCCGCGCCGCCACGCGACACCAGCAGCGTGCACGTCGCGAGCCTCGGTTCGCATGGTCAACCGCTGACCACTGTCCGCCGAATTCTCGGCTGATCCACGGAAATCCGAAACAACAGAAGGGGTGCACGCTCATGCGAAGGTTCGCAGGTGTTCTGGTCGCCACGGTCGTGGCGGGGTTGGGGCTGATCGGCGGTACGGCGGCGCACGCACAGCCGGCACCGACCCCAGCGGCACAGGTCCAGCCGGCACAGGTCCAGCCGGCACAGCCGAACGGCAAACTCTCCGTGCAGTACACCTCGTACAACGGGGTGTGCGAGGTCGGCGAGGTCTGCCTGTACTACAACAGCAACTGCCAGGGATCGTTCGCCGACTTCGGCGGGTGGGTCGACGACTTCGCCGGCTACACGTTCCGCTCGAGCGGGGCGGGCAAGGGCCAGCCGGTGAAGAACAACGCCGCCTCGGCCCGTAACCGCGATGGTGACTGGACCGCCCGGATCTGGTTCAACTCGGGGCAGAAGGGCAGCTACGACAACATCGCGCCGTCGACACCCTGCCAGAACCTCCAGAACACCTACAACGAGAACGCCTCACTGAGCTGGTACCAGTGACGGCCTGAGAGCTGTGTGGCCGGGTTGCCCAGCCAGGGCTTCCCGGCCACCTGCACCGTCCACTCGCGACAGTCGACAAGGGACCAGGCAGGTCGCGGGAAATGATGCGCGATCGAGGCGGCTCCGCGCGCAAGCGGCGTGGGTGTCGGCCGAGGCTGTTTCACCCTACGCATCCTGGCGCCGGGGAATGTGATATTCCATCACGGAGGGGGCGGCCCTTCGACGCGGGCCGATCTCGCCGGAGCCTTCGACGGCTGGGAATCGCCCATCAGGTCGGGGCTGACGCGCATGCGTGACCGCGGCGAACTGCGGCCAGAGGTCGTCCACCACGCACGCACGTAGGTCATGAAACACGTCTGAGTGCCCTGCTTCACAATGGGGAACTTCTGGCGGGCGCTGTCCGACACCGTTGAGGTGACGAGTTCTCGGCTGCGCGCCGTGGTCGTGACGGCGGTGGCGGCCGGGCTGGCCCTGGTGCTGCTCGTTGTCGCAACCGCGGGCGATGTGTATGCGCCACTGGGAAATTCCGATCCCGGAGCGCTGACCACCTACGGGTTCGCCGTCGTGCGGTTCGTCGCCGACGCCGCGGCCACCGGGTGTTTCGGGGGTCTGGTGTTCGCCGCGTTCGTCGCGCTTGGGCGGCGCGGCGGCGCACTGTCCGCCGACGCGTTCGCGGCGAACAGGTTCGCCGCCGGCTGTGGCATCTGCTGGCTGGCCGCGGCGGTCCTCGCCGTCCCGTTTTCGGCCGCGGTCGCCTCCGGCCTTCCGGTCTCACACATGCTGCGGCCCGAAGTATTCCTGCCCACGTTGAGTGCGGCGGAAGAGCCGAAAGCCTGGCTGTGCACCGTTTTCGCGGCCGCGGTCACCGTGGCACTGGCCTGGCCCGCGATGACCTGGCGGACGGTGGTCGGGGCGACGGTGGCCGCCGGAGCGGGGTTGCTGCCGTTGGCCGCCGCCGGGCACGCGTCGGTCGGTGCCGGGCACGACCTGGCGACCAGCGCGATGTTCTGGCACGTGCCCGCCGCGAGCGCCTGGCTCGGTGCGCTCGTGGCGTTATCCGCCCGGCTGCGCCGGAAAACCGCCGTGCCGGACCTCGTTTTGCGCCGCTATCACCGTCTTTCGTCGACCTGCTTCGTGGTGGTCACCGTGTCGGGCGTGGTAGCCGGATTGGTCCTTGCCCGGCCGGACGGTCTGCTCAGCCGGTACGGCCTCGTCCTCGCGATCGAGACGGCTCTGCTGCTCGCCGCCGGGTTCGCCGTCGCGGCTTGGCGTCGTCGCCGGAGCGGGCCCAAGCTCGTCGCGGCCGAGCTGGTGCTGCTGGCGCTGGGGACCGGCGGCTCGGCGGCGCTGACCGTGCTCGTCCCGCCCGCGTTCGCGAATCACCCGGCAACCGTGCACGAGACGATCCTCGGCTATGGCCTCGAAGCGCCGCAGACCCTCGCCCGCCTGGTCCTGGACTGGCGGCCGGACCTGCTGTTCGCGCCCGCCGCGCTGATCGCGGGGACGGGCTATCTGCTCGGGGTCCGGCGGCTGCGCCGCCGCGGCGATCACTGGCCGCCCGGCCGGACAGCCGCCTGGCTCGCGGGCTGGGCGGTCGTGCTCGTGGCGACCTCCTCGGGGCTGGGGGTCTACTCGCCGGGGACGTTCAGCCTGCACATGGTCACGCACATGGCGCTCAACATGGGCGCGCCGGTGCTGCTGGTGCTCGGCGGACCGGTCACCCTCGCGCTGCGTGCCTTGCCCGCGCACGGCGACATCCCCGGCGCGCGGGAGTGGGTGGCCTCGATGGTGCAGGCCCCGGTGACGCGGTTCTTCGCGCATCCCGCGGTGGCCGCCGTGCTGTTCGCCGGATCGTTCTACGCGCTGTACTTTTCCGGCCTGTTCGGCGAAATGATGCTTTATCACTGGGCGCACGAGCTGATGAAGGCGCATTTTCTGGTGTCGGGCTACCTGTTCGCGTGGGTCGTGATCGGGACCGACCGGACCCCGCGCCGGCTTCCACACCTGGCACGCCTCGGCATGCTCTTCGCGGTCATGCCGTTCCACGCCTTTTTCGGCGTGATCCTGATAAACAATCAGACCGTCCTGGCCGGCACCTACTATCACTACCTCGCGTTACCATGGGCCGGCGACCTCCTCGCCGACCAGCGGCTCGGCGGTGGCATCGCCTGGGCGGGCGGCGAGATCCCGATGATCGTCATGGTCGTCGCCCTGCTGGTGCAGTGGGCGCGTGACGACGAACGCCGCGCCCGGCGTGCCGATCGTGGCGGCGACGCCGAACTTGACGCGTACAACGCCATGCTCGCCGAACTCACGGCACGCCGAACCTGATATCTGATAAGGAGATTGCGCATGACAGCCGCGGCCCCGGTCACCGGGGAGGTCCATACGATCGAGCTGGCCGTGACCGGGATGACCTGCGCCGCCTGCTCGGCGCGCGTCGAACGCACCTTGAACAAGCTCGACGGAGTCCGGGCTTCGGTCAACTATGCGACCGAGCGTGCCACCGTGCAGGTGCCCGCCGGGCTCGGCGACGAGGTGCTGGTCGAGCGGATCCGCAAGGCGGGCTACGGTGCCCGTGTCCGCGGGGCGGACGACGACGAGGATCTGACACTGCGGCGGGTGCGCGATCTGCGGCGCCGCCTGATCGTCGCGGCCGTGCTGGCGGTGCCGTTGGGCGATCTGTCCATCACGCTGGCTTTGGTGCCGTCGCTGCGATTCCCGGGCTGGCAGCTGCTGTGCTTCGGGCTCGCGGCGCCGGTGGTGTTCTGGGCCGCGTGGCCGTTCCACCGCGCCACGGTACGGAACCTGCGACACTTTTCGTCCACTATGGACACTCTGGTTTCGTTGGGGGTGCTGGCTTCGTTTGCCTGGTCCGCCTGGGCGACGGTGTTCGGCGGGCACGAGCCCGGCTACTGGGTCGGGTTCGGCTCGACGGCGGCCGGCGCGGACGCGATCTACCTCGATGTCGCCGCCGGTGTGACGACCTTCCTGCTCGCCGGCCGCTATTTCGAGAGCCGGTCGAGGCGCAACGCCGCGGGCCTGCTTGCGGCGCTCGATGCGCTCGCCGCGAAAGAAGTGCGAGTCCTGCGTGACGGCAGCGAACAAATGGTTCCGGTGGGGGAGTTGGCCGTCGGTGACCTGTTCGTGGTGAAGCCCGGTGAGGTGCTCGCCGCCGACGGGACCGTCCACAGTGGATCATCCACCGTGGATGTCAGTGCGGTCACCGGTGAGCCCGTGCCGGCGGAAGCGGCGCCGGGTGACCGGGTGATCGGTGCGTCCGTGAACCGCGACGGAAGGCTGGTGGTGCGCGCGACGGCGGTCGGTTCCCACACTCAGCTCGCGCAGATGACCGCGCTCGCCGAGCGGGCGCAGGCGCGCAAGGCGTCGGTGCAGCGGCTGGTCGACCGGATCTGCGCGGTGTTCGTTCCGGTGGTGCTCACGCTGGCGCTGCTCACGCTCGGCGGCTGGCTGCTGACCGGGCACCCGGTCCGGGACGCGTTCACCGCCGCGGTCTCGGTACTGATCATCGCCTGCCCGTGCGCGCTCGGGCTGGCCACCCCGACCGCGCTGATGGCCGGGGTCGGTCGCGGCGCGCAGCTGGGCATCCTGATCAAGGGCCCGGACGCGCTGGAGGCGGCCCGCCGGATCGACACCGTCGTGCTCGACAAGACCGGCACCGTGACCACCGGCCGGATGACCGTGACCACCTGCCACCCGGCGGCCGGGCGCAGTCGTGGTGAGCTCCTGTGGTTCGCCGGTGCTGCCGAATCGGGTTCCGAGCACGCGATCGCGGCGGCCGTGGTCGAAGCGGCGCGGGCGGAATTGGCGGAGTTGCCGGAAATCACCGCGTTCACCGCGCTGCCCGGTTTGGGTGCAGAGGCCATTGTGGACGGTCACGCCGTCCTCGTCGGCAGCCCTCGATTGTTCGGCGAACGCGCGGTCGCGATCTCCGGTGAGTTCGCCGCACAGGTGGACGCCGCCCATGCGGCCGGTGCGGTGCCGGTGCTCGTCGCGGTCGACGGCGAGGTGGCCGGGCTGGTCGAAGTGCGGGACGTGGTCAAGCCCTCCGCCGCCGCGGCGGTCGCCGCGCTGCGCGCCCGTGGACTGCGGACGGTGCTGCTCACGGGCGACCACGAGATCGCGGCGAGGGCTGTCGGCGCCGAGATCGGAATCGACGAGGTCCGCGCCGGGGTGCTGCCCGCGGAGAAAGCGCGGGAGATCGAGGCGTTGCGGGCCACCGGCACCCGGGTCGCCATGGTCGGCGACGGGATCAACGACGGGCCCGCGCTGGCCGCGGCGGACCTGGGCATGGCGATGGCCCGCGGCAGCGATATTGCGCTGCGCTCGGCCGACCTGGTGCTGGTGCGGGACGATCTGCGCGTCGTCCCGGACGCGATCAGGCTGGCCGAGGGCACGCTGCGGATCATCCGCGGCAACCTCGCGTGGGCGTTCGGCTACAACGTCGCCGCACTGCCGCTGGCCGCTTTCGGTTTGCTCAACCCGTTGATCGCGGGCGCCGCCATGTCCCTGTCCTCGGTGCTGGTGGTGTCCAACAGCCTGCGGCTGCGGTCCTTCACGCCGGACGGACCGGCCGACTGAACGTCCACATCGGACGGTGCGGCCGGCTCAGTTCTGCACGGTGGGGCGGATCGTGAGCGAGCCGATCTCGACGTCGTCCGGTTGCTCGATGGCGAAGCACACCGCGCGGGCCACCGCGATCGGGTCGAGCCCGAACTCCCGCATCCCCGCCTGGATCCGTTCGCGGGCGGAGGGTTCCATCCCGTCGGCGAGCTCGGTCCGGACGAATCCGGGCGAAATCTCGGTGGTGCGGATGACGCCGTCGGTCGATTCCGTGCGCAGGCCTTCCATGATCGTGCGGGCCGCGTTCTTCGTCGCCGCATAGACGGCCATCGTGGGGGAGATGGTGATCCCCGCGGTCGAGACGGTGGTGACCACATGGCCGTGTCCTTGCCGCCGGAACACCGGCAGGGCGGCGGCGAGGCCGTGCAGGACGCCGCGGATGTTGACGTCGATCATGGCCGACCAGTCGTCCACGTCGAGCTGGTCCAGGCGGCCGAGCCGGGCGATGCCCGCGTTGTTGACGAGCACGTCGAGCCGTCCGAACTCCTCGACCGCACGCTGGACGAGTGCCTGGACGTCGGTGAGCAGCGCGACGTCGGCCGGTACGGCGATCGCCCGGCCGCCCGCGTCGGCGATCGATTTGGCGAGGGCGTCGATACGTTCCCGGCGTCGCGCGGCGAGCACCACCGAGGCGCCGCGCTGGGCGAGCATGGTCGCGATCTCACCGCCGATCCCGCTGCTCGCGCCCGTGACGATGACCGTCTTGCCGGTGATGGGGTCGTTGGGCATGTGACCTTCCGATCCAGTAAGTTGACAGGTGTCCGTTTAGTAGAGACTATCCGGACACGTGTCCACTTAGCAAGGGGGTCCCCATGGCCGAGCGCAAGGTTCGCGCGGATGCGCTCGGCAACCGGGCGCGCATCGTGCAGGTCGCTCGTGAACTGCTGAGCTCGACGTCGGAGTTGCCGATGAACGCCGTCGCGAAGGCCGCCGGGGTCGGGCAAGGCACGCTCTACCGCAATTTCCCGACCCGCGAGGCACTTCTCGCGGAGGTGTATCGGGCCGACGTCGAGCAGCTCGTCGCCTCCGCCGCACCACTGCTCGACCAGCACGACGCGGCCACCGCCCTCCGTCGCTGGCTGTCGAATGTCGCCGACTACGCACGCGTCAAGCGCGGCGTTCTGGCCGCACTGGAGCCGAGTTCGGGGTATGAGCTGACGACAAGCCATACCGGTTCGATCGGCGAGGCCATCGACCGTCTGCTCGCCGCGGGGAAGAGCGAAGGCACGATCCGCGGCGACGTCGATGCGCAGGAAGTGCTCATCCTGCTGGGATTCCTGTCCCGGATAGACGAAACCGAAGCGGCGGAACGGGCGCAGCACCTCTTGGACTTGATCTTCACCGGACTCCTTGCCCGGTAGTGAGAAAGCTTGTCCTAGCGCCCCGCGCGGAATGTCCGCCGATAGGCCAGGGGTGACACCCCGATCGCCGCATGCAGGTGCTGGCGCAGGGAGGTGCCGGTGGCGAAACCCACCTGGCCGGCGATGTCGTCGACCGGCAGGTCACTGGACTCGAGCAGGTGCCGGGCGCGGGCGAGTCGTTGCTGGACGATCCAGCGGCCCGGGCTCATGCCGACCTCGTCGGTGAAGCGGCGGGCGAAGGTGCGCAGGCTCATCCGGGCATGCTCGGCGAGATCGGCCAGCGCGAGCGGCTCGTGCAGATGCGCGAGTGCCCACTGCCGGGTGGCCGCTGTGCCGTCCCGCATCGTGCGGGGGACCGGTGCCTCGATGTACTGCGCCTGCCCGCCGTCTCGCCACGGTGGCACCACACACCGCCGCGCGGCGCCGTTGGCGACTTCGCTGCCGTGGTCCTTGCGCAGCAGGTGCAGGAACACGTCGATACCGGAGGCGGCGCCGGCCGAGGTGAGGATGTCGCCGTCGTCGACGAACAGCACGTCCGGGTCCAGGTCGACCTTCGGGAAAAGGCCGCGGAACTGCTCGGCCGCCTGCCAGTGCGTGGTGGCCGGGCGCCCGTCCAGCAGACCGGCGGCGGCGAGCACGAAGGCGCCGGTGCAGATGGACACCAGCCGGGTGCCGGGCCGGATCAACCGGAACGCCGCCGCGATCGGTTCCGGCAGCCGCGGCACGAGGAGTTCGGCCACGCTGGGGCTCGGGGCGAACGACGCGATCACCACCGTATCGGCGGTGCGCAACACTTCGGGGCCGTGCTCGACGGCGATGGAAAAGTCGGCGGCCGTGCGGACCGGCCGGCCGTCAACGCTGCAGGTCAGCACCTCATAAAGCCCATCGGTCGCACCGAATATCCGGCTCGGGATACCGAGCTCGAACGGATACACCCCAGCCAGGGCGAGCACGGCGACCCGATGCGCGCGTATCGAAGGGAGATCACCGGCCACTGGCATGATCCCATCGTAAGGTGGCAATCAAGCCATTGTCGCGCTCACGAGCCCTCAGCAGACTGGGATCATGAGCGGAAACACCATGCGCGCCATCAGCCAGAACGTCCTCGGTGGTCCCGAGGTGCTCGAGGAGGTCACCCGGCCCCGGGCGGTGGCCGGCCCCGGCGAAATCGTCGTCCGGGTCCACGCGGCGGGAGTCAACCCGACCGACTGGAAGCACCGCGCGGGTTTGCCGTGGATGAGTGAGCCGGTCCCGGTCCTCGGGTGGGACGTTTCCGGGGTCGTCGAGGAGGCCGGTAGGGGAGTCACCCTGTTCAAGCCGGGCGACGAGGTGTTCGGGATGCTGCCCTATCCGCATGGCCCTGGCGCGTATGCCGAATTCGCCAAGGCCCCCACCCGGTGCTTCACCCGCAAGCCGGCGAACATCGACCACGTCCAGGCCGCGGCGCTGCCCCTTGCCGCGCTGACCGCTTATCAGGCGCTGGTCGACACCGCCGACGTCCAGCCGGGGCAGCGGGTTCTGATCCACGCCGCCGCCGGCGGGGTCGGCCACCTCGCCGTGCAGATCGCCAAGGCACGCGGCGCGTATGTCATCGGTACGGCCAGCGTGGCCAAACACGACCTGCTGCGTGACCTCGGTGCCGACGAGCTGATCGATTACCGGACCACGGACTTCACGGACGCGGCCGGCACTGTCGATGTCGTGCTGGACACCCTCGCCGGCGACGTGCGCACCCGTTCCCTGGGGGTCCTGCGCAAGGACGGCATTCTGATCTCGTTCGTGGCCGGCGATGGTGACGCCGCCGATGCGAAGAAGGCCGCTGAGCTGGGCGTCCGCATGACGGGGTTGCTCGTCGAGGCCGATCACGCGGGCATGCGCGCCATTGCCGGGCTCGCCGAGCAGGGCCGGCTTCGTGCCCACATCGATGCCACCTTCCCCCTCGCCGAGGCCGTCAAAGCCCACGCCCACGGTGAAACCGGCCGCACCACGGGGAAGATCGTCCTCGTCGTGCGCTGAGCCGGCCCTTTCCCGGCACCGGCGGGTCGTTACCGGGACGTGCTGACCGACCGGGCTACGCGTGGTTTCATGGCTTGCAGTGCGGGTGGTGTTTTCCGGCGGCTCGAAGGGGAGCGCATGAACATTCTGAGTTTGAGGTACTTCCTCAAGATTGCCGAGCAGGGCAGCATCACCCAGGCGGCGTTCGAGTTGCACATCACCCAGCCCGCGTTGACCCGTCATGTCGCTCATCTCGAGCACGAATTGGGGGTGAAGTTGTTGATGCGGCACGGGCGGGGGGTGCGCCTGACCGAGGCCGGCCGTCTGCTGGATGCCAGGGCGAGGGCGATCTTGGCGGATATCGATGCGCTGTCGGACGAGCTGGTGGCGCGGCAGAATGAGCCGCAGGGTTCGTTGTCGGTGGGTTTGCCGTATTCGTGGTCGGAAGGTATTACGGCGCCGGTGGTGAAGCAGTTCAACGACCGCTATCCCGATGTGCGACTGACGGTGATCGCGGATTCCAGCGAAATGCTGGAAGGCATGCTCAAGGCGCAGGATATCGATTTCGCCGTGCTCACCACCGTTGAGGACGACGCCGAGATCGAGTCCCGTCCGGTCGTGCGGGACCGGATGTATCTGCTGGGGCCCAAGGGTTCGGGACTGGCGGAGTTGGACGATATTTCCCTCGCGGATCTGGCTGACCGGCCGACGATCCGCCAGTACAACGCCACGGTTGCGGCGAAACGGAATGATCAGCGGCTGGCGCGGGTGGGCCGGTCGCAGAATGTGCTGATCAAGACGAGTTCGTCGATGATGCTGGAACTGGCGGATCTCGGGCTCGGTTTCGTGGCGATGGCGGGATGCGCGATGGGGTCCCGGCGTTACGACATGGAAGCGGTGCCGATCGCGGACCGTGCGGTGACCTGGACGATGAGCAGGCTGCGCACCCGGCCCCCGACCGCGGCCATGAAGGCGTTCGAGGCGATCCTCGCCGAAGTGGTCCGCGCGCGTGTGGTGGGGGGTGAGTGGCCGGGGGCGGTTCTGCTCGACTGAGACCACCCTACGGACACTCTCCCCACCCGTCAGTAATCGAATACGGCCTCGACGTCTCCGAGACCCTCGAAAGACGCACTGATCGCCGCATCCGGCTTCGCGGTCAGCAGCGCGGACGGTGACAGCGTGGCGAGGACCTGGCCCCGGCGAATACCCTGCCGCTCGCGCGCAGTGTTCGCGCCGACGAACACCAGGATGAACGGATCTACCACGGGATGGCCGCCCCGGATATCGCCGACCGTCTCGTCGCCCTGCCGGGAGACGATCCGCAGCTTGCTGAAGTCCAGCGACCGCCAGTCCGAATACGGCTCGCCGACCACGAAGCCGCCGCTCAGCGTGTTGTCGGCATACCTTTCAAACGTGCGGCCGGCCAGCTCGTCGAGATCGGCGACGTCGAAACGGGTGGCGAGGAACTCGATCGCCGGAGCCGCTTCCGTGGCCTGCGCCACCTCCTCATACGTGTAGGGGCGTTCGCGTGGCGGTAGGTCCTTCTTGGCGCGGAACACGATTTCCGGCTCCCAGATCCGCAGGCGTGACAGGTCGGTCGTGATGTGGGCGCCGGAGGGGAGCACGGTGAAGATGGGCGCGACCAGGTTCGGCTGGCCCGCCTTGAACGGGAAATACAGCTTCCACCCCTGCACCGGCCGCCCGAGCCGGTCGATCAGGCCGTCGAGGATCATCTGCACGTCGAAGAACGAGGCGGGAGAACAGTCTTCGGGGAAGTGCTTGACCGGCCCGGCCGCGGTGCCGCGATAAAGCGAGATAATCAGGTCCGCGGCTTGGTCCGCAGCTGCTCGATCCATGGTTCAAACCCTTCTCGTCGAAATGCCTTGCAATTCGCACCCTACATTTGCCGGCGGACCCCCGACTACCCAAGAATTTGGTATCGGAGGTATTACCGGAATGCATTTCTGCGATGGCTGGTATAAAGACAATCACGGTGGCTTGTGGCGCCGCCTTGTACTAACTTGGGTGCGCAGGCCTGACATCTCGAGGAGAGCAACCATGCCATCAGAATCGACGGAAACGGATTTTCTGCGGTGGTCGATCGGCGCCGTGAAGATCACGCGCGTACTCGAAATGCCGCCGGTGAGCGCGGATCCGGCCCGGTTCATCCAGGCGGGCCGGCAGGAAATCCTCGACCGGCGAGACTGGTTGTGCCCGCACTTCGCCGATGAGGACGGGAACATCACCCTTCATTTCCAGGCCTTCGTCGTCGAGTCCGGGGGCGTGCGGATCATGGTGGATCCGTGTATCGGCAACGACAAGCAACGCAGCGTCGCCTCGCTCAGCATGCTCGATGGTCCCTTTCTGGAACGGCTGGCAGCCGCCGGTTATCCGCGCGAGAACATCGACTATGTGCTGTGCACGCATCTGCACGCCGATCATTGCGGATGGAATACGATGCTCGTCGACGGCCGATGGGTGCCGACCTTTCCCAACGCACAGTATCTTTTTGCCAAGGCCGAGTACGAATATCTGCGAGGTGACGAGCGCGGTGATGCTCCCGCCATTCTGGCGGACTCGGTCAAACCCGTCATCGACGCCGGTCTCGCCACATTCGTGGAACCGGATCATGTCATCGTCGAGGAAGTACGCCTCGAGCCGGCACCGGGCCACACGCCAGGGCATTGCTTCCTCGTCATCGCATCCGAGGGGCAGGAGGCCGTGATCACCGGCGATGCGCTGCATCACCCCGTTCAGGTCGCGTTGCCCCAGATCGCCGACAATTTCTGCTGGGACAAGGAACTGGCCGAGGCCACGCGACGGCGTTTGCTGAAATGGGTCTCGGACCGTGGAGCGCTCCTGCTGGGGTCGCACTTCTCCGGGCCGGTAGGCGTGTTCTTGACGCCGGACGGCGATGCGTGGAAAGCCGAAAGCCTCACGGCCGGTCGGTAGCCCTGCGCCGCGTCAGCCGGCTGTCATTCCGCCGTCGATGGGGATCTCGGCCCCGGTGATGTGGCGGGCCGCGTCGGAGGCGAGAAAGCAGACGGTATCGGCGACCTCGGCAGGGGAACAGGCGACACCGATCGGCACCGATGTCTTGGCTATCTCATCGGGATCGACGACCTGCGAACCCCGGTCGTGGATGGACTTGCGCAAGGCAGGCGTATCGACAAATCCAGGATGGACCGAATTGACGCGGACGTTGTTGCGGAGGCCGGCGCATTCGAGCGCGACGGCCTTGGTCATCATGCGGGTCGCCCCCTTCGAGCCGCAGTAGGCCGTCCAGCCGGCCATGCCTTTCAGCCCCGCCAGTGACGATATGTTGATGACCGCGCCGCCGCCTGATTTCGCGATCCTCGGGATGGCGTGCTTCATGCCGAGAAACGTGCCCTCCACGTTGACCGCCATGATGCGCCGGAAATCGTCGAGGGGCATCGAAAAGGTGTCGGTGATGGCGAACGTTCCGGCGCAGTTGACGAGCACGGCCAGCGCGTCGTCGCCAGAGTCGGCGAGGGCCAGTGCCGTTTGCCATTCCGCTTCGTGCCGGACGTCCAGCCGTACCGCCGTGCCGTGGCCGCCGGTCTGTTCGATCAGCTCAGCGGTGCCGTTGGCGCTTGCTTCGTCGAAATCGGTGGCCCATACGAAGGCGCCCCTGGCGGCCAGTGCGAGACTGATCGCCCGTCCGATGCCGCTTCCGGCACCCGTCACGAATGCTGCTCTTCCGGCGAATTCCGACATGCGGTCTCCTTGATCCTCGTCCACCAAGAGAATGTTCACTGTGCGTCAGCCGGCTGTCATTCCGCCGTCGATGGGGATCTCGGCCCCGGTGATGTGGCGGGCCGCGTCGGAGGCGAGAAAGCAGACGGTATCGGCGACCTCGGCAGGGGAGCAGGCCACGCCGATCGGCACCGCGGTTTTGGCCAGCTCATGGGGATCGAGGACCCCCGGCGCGCTGTAGCGAGACCTGCTGACCTCATCGGGGCCATGCTTGCGCCAAGCGGGCGTATCGACGACGCCAGGATGGACCGAGTTGACGCGGACGTTGTTGCGGAGCCCGGCGCATTCGAGCGCCACCGCCTTGGTCATCATGCGGATCGCCCCCTTCGAACCGCCATAGGCGGCCATGCCCGGGATGCCCTTGAGTCCCGCCAGTGACGATATGTTGACGACCGCGCCGCCGCCTGATTTCGCGATCCTGGGAATGGTGTGCTTCATACCGAGGAACGTGCCCTCCACGTTGACCGCCATAATCGTCCGGAAATCATCAAGCGGCATGGTGAAGGTGTCGGCGATCAGCGACTTTCCGGCGCAGTTGACCAGCACGGCCAGCGCGTCGTCGCCAGAGTCGGCGAGGGCAAGGGCGGCTTGCCATTCCGCTTCGTGCCGGACGTCCAGCTGCACCGCCGTGCCGTGGCCGCCGGTCTGTTCGATCAGCTCAGCGGTGCCGTTGGCGCTTGCTTCGTCGAAATCGGTGGCCCATACGAAGGCGCCCCTGGCGGCCAGTGCGAGACTGATCGCCCGTCCGA
>NZ_WMBA01000059.1 GCF_009707865.1 Amycolatopsis pithecellobii | reverse complement strand
GGCCTGCTGATCCGGTGGTTCCCGCTCGGCCCGAGCCTGGGCGTGCGACTGCTGAGCAAGTGGTTCCCGGACGGCCGGAGTCTCGGCGGAGGGCCCCCGACCCCGCGGAGACCCGAAATGCGGCCCCCGGCCCAGCGGTCCAGACCCCTGGGGACCCGCGGGGACCGGTCACAGATCCACTGGCCCCCGATCCGGCCAAGTCACGACACCGGGTCCCGGGCGGGCCGGATCCGCGGCATGTGGCTCCGGACTCGGCAGTTCCCGGCCCGTTGCAGTCTCGGCACGTGGCTCCCGATCGGACCGCTCCGAGCCCGCTGGCGTCCGGACCTGGTGCTGCGCAGGCGATTCCCGGTGCGCCCGAGTCGAAGCGTCCGGTCCCCGAACCGCCGGAGTCGCGCCATTCCGCGCCGGTTCCGGAGTCGCAGCGCCCTTCGTCACGGCACGCGGCGTCTGAGTCGGCGGTGTCGCCACGCGCTCCCGAACGACTGTCAGGTCGGCGTGCTGGAGCGGACCAGCCGGAGCAACGCCCTGTGCTACCCGCAATTTCTCCTGGCGGCTCAACGGAAATCCCGCAACCCGGCCGCCCCGCGTCACCGCGCCGCAGTACGGAACCGCCCAACGGCGCGGATTTTCGTGCACCGGAGTCCCCGCGCGACGCGGCTTTTCCCGGCCGCGCGGCAGAATCCTCGCAGCCCGTGCCCTCCCGCCACAGCGCGGAAGAATCGCCTCGCAGCGGGAATTCCCCCAATGGCGCGGCAGAACCGCCGCCGCCGAGCAATCCACTCCCCCGTGGCGAGTCACGGCGCGGTGCCGATTTTCCCGGTGGCGCAGAGCCTTCGCAGTCAAGCAATGCTCTGCCCCGTCGCCCCGGCGCTGGTGAGTTGTCGCGCGGCGCGGCTTTTCCCGGCGGTGCGGAGGAACCTTCCCCATCAAGCCGCCCTTTGCGTCCTCGTCATACCGTGGCCGATTCGTCGCGGGGCGCCGATTTTCCCGGTAGCGGGGCGGAGCCTTCGCAGCCGAGTAATCCCGTGCCCCGCCGCCAAAGCGGTGCCGACTCCCCGCGCGGTGCGGAATTTGCGGCGGAGGCTTCGCCGCCGAGCCCGGCGGCGTTCCCTCGCCGTGGCGCGGGTGAATCCCCGCGCGGTGCGAATGCTGCCGGTGGCGCGGTAGCGACTCCGGGGCCGAGCCGCTCCGCGTTCCCTCGTCGTGGTGCGCCGGAAGTATCTCGCGGGGCAGATTCTTCCGCTGGCACGCCGGAGAGTCCTGATGCCGGCCAATCGTCTCCTCGCCGCTCCGCGGAACCGCTCCGCCCCGCGGAACCGCCCCGCGCTGCGGCGGTCCCTGCTGGCGCGCCGGAATCCTCGCAGCCGAGCCGCCCCGTGCCTCCTCGTCGTGGTGCTCCGGAGCCGCCTCCTGGTGGGGTCGATGCCCCGGGGACAGGCCATCTCGCAGCCCCTCGTCGGGGCCCAGAGCTGTCCCACGGTGTTGAGCCGTCCGGTGGCGCACCGGGCATCACGAAGTCCAGCCATCCCGCCCCTCGCCGGGGGCCGGAGTTGCCGCGTGTCGAGCCCTCCAGTGGCACGGCCGAGATTCCACAGTCGGGCCGTCCTGAGGGGCCGCGTCGTGGTGTGGCCGAGGGGCGGCAGGGGGCGGCCGCGCCCGAGCCGCTTGCTGCGCCGGAAAACTCGGAGCACCAGCCATCCCCTCCGCGTCCGGCGGCGGCTGAACCGAGACGGCCCGGAGCCGGCCGGCTCGCCGTGGAGCCACCCGCAGTCCGGCGGCTGGCTGGGGAAGCCGACGGCCGCCAGTCCGCGCCCGATCTGCCACTGCCCGAACCGCCCGTGCAGCCGGAAAAACCCCGTCCCGGCACGGAATCCGACGACGAGCAGGCCGTCAGACCCGGGGGGCTGTCGCGTCCCCGACGGGCGTTCCGGTCCCGTCCCGTCACGCCGGAGGACCGGCTGACGATGACCGACGAGATGGAGCCGATCGACGACAGCACCAAGGTGCGCCGCAAGATCGACAATACCCTCGCCCGGTTCTCGGCCGCGCACGACGAGCTCGCCGCCGAAGAGGCGAAACGTAAGCAGCGCCTCGAAAAACTCACCGCGCGCCCGGCGCAGCTCATCGAACAGACCCGCACCCGGCTCCAACGAGTCGTCACACCCGTGCGCGCCGAGTCCGGCGTCGACGACGAGCCCGCGCCGCAAACCCGCCTGCAGGAAAAGAAACAGCGGCACAACGAACGCACTGTCCGAATTGGACGGATCTCGGTCGTCGTGCTCGCCGTCCTGATTTTCATCGGCACCGGCTCCGCCTGGGGCATGAAGACCTGGTTCAACAGCAAGTTCACCCAGATCGCGGCGCTCGACGAGAACTCGGCCGACATCCAGGACGCCCCGGCGCAGCTCGGTGACGAGAACTTCCTCATCGCGGGCTCCGACACCCGCGCCGGCGCGACCGCGGAGGAGAACGTCGGCAGCGCGGACGACGTCGAGGGCGCCCGCTCCGACACGGTGATGCTGGCGCACATCCCGGCCGACCGGAAACGCGCCGTGGTCATCTCGTTCCCGCGTGACCTCGAAATCTCACGGCCCGACTGCGAGCGTTTCGACGCCGCGAAGAACGAGTACTCGAGCGAAGTCGTGCCCGCCGCGACCAAGGTCAAGCTCAACACCGCCTACGCGGTCGGCGGCCCGCGCTGCCTCACCAAATGGGTGCAACAGCTGAGCGGAATGCGGATCAACCACTTCGTCGGCATCGACTTCAGCGGGTTCAAGGACATGGTGGACGCCGTGCAGGGGGTGACCGTCCACGTCGACAAACCGATGAAGGACGGCGTGCTCGGCATGGTCGTCGCACAGACCGGGGACGTGACGATCTCGGGTGACCAGGCGCTCAGCTACGTCCGCGCCCGGCACGTGATCGGCGACCCGACCTCCGACTACGGCCGCATCAAACGTCAGCAGGAATTCATCGGCGCGCTGATGGCGAAGGTCATGTCGCACGGCGTGCTCACCAACCCCGGACAGCTTTCCGGCTTCGTGACCGCCTTCGCCAAGGCGACCTTCGGGGACAACATCGGCATCGACCAGATGCTCACGCTTGCCCAGTCGATGAAGGGACTCGACCCGTCCAAGGTCAACTTCATGACGGTGCCGACCACCGGCGAGTCCAACTCGCGCGGCAACGAGGTGCTGTTGCAGAGCAAGGCCAAAGCGGTCTTCCAGGCCCTCATCGACAACACGGCGTTACCGGGCACCACCCCCGGGCCGACGTCGCCGGATGCCCCCGTCGCCGCCACGTCGGCGAGCGGCAAACCCCAGCCTGACCAGTAGCATTCGTTAGACGGGGTTCATCGGCGGTTCATCCACCGATGCGGTCTTCGCCCAGCTCAGGCCGTAAAGTGTGGCCATGCGCGAGGCTTACCACGTCGAACTCGATCAGCTTGCCGACAACCTGGCCGCCATGTCGGTGCAAGTGGCGAACGCCATGGAGAAGGCGACGAAGGCACTGCTGGATGCCGATCTCGCTCTGGCC
Organism: Amycolatopsis pithecellobii; assembly: GCF_009707865.1. Classification (GTDB taxonomy): domain Bacteria; phylum Actinomycetota; class Actinomycetes; order Mycobacteriales; family Pseudonocardiaceae; genus Amycolatopsis_E; species Amycolatopsis_E pithecellobii. The sequence continues at coordinate 48,288 of NZ_WMBA01000059.1, read as the reverse complement.
GAGCAGGTGATCGGCGGTGACGTCAAGATCGACGACGCACGAGCCGAGTGCGAGGAGCAGGCCTACGCTCTGCTGGCGCTTCAGGCACCTGTCGCCACCGACCTGCGGACCGTGCTCGCGGTCGTGCACGCGGCGGAGAGCCTTGAGCGGATGGGTGACCTGGCACTGCACGTGGCCAAGGCGGCGCGCCGCCGGCACCCCCAGCCAGCCCTCCCCGAGCCGGTCCAGCCGTACTTCGCGGAGATGGGCGAGGCGGTCGTGAAGCTGGCGCTGCGCACCGAAGAGGTCATCAAGTCCAAGGACGTCGACGCCGCCCGCTCCCTGGAAGCGGAGGACGACCGGGTCGACGAGATCCACCGCCACCTGTTCAGCGTCATCATGGCGAAAGACTGGGAGTTCGGCGTGCCGGCCGCGGTCGACGTGACGCTGCTGGGCCGCTTCTACGAGCGCTACGCCGACCACGCCGTGTCGGTCGCCAAGCGGATGGTCTTCGTCGCCACCGGCAAGATGCCCGGTTACGGCTCCGACGAGGACGTCTAAGGCTGGATTCGCTGGTGTAGCGCGGTCATCCGCCCGTCGAGATCGGCGGCGGTGGCCGCGGCCGCGCGGAGTTCGGCGGCGAAATCCTCCGGGGCTTCGCCGTCGTACTTGTAGAACAGCTTGTGTTCCACGGCGGCCCAGAAATCCATCGCGATCGTGCGCATCTGGATCTCGACCTTGACCTTCTCCACCCGGTCGGACAGGAACACCGGGATCCGCACGATCAGGTGCAGGCTGCGGTAGCCGTTGGGCTTCGGCGTGGCGATGTAGTCCTTGGTGCGGACGATCTCCACATCGTCCTGCTGCCCGAGCATCCGCGCGACCATGTACACGTCGGGCACGAACGGGCACACCACGCGGATCCCGGCGATGTCCTCGATGTGTTCGCGGATCGCTTCGATGCCCGGCTGAATACCCTTGCGCCGAAGCTTTTCCATGATCGCCTGCGGCTGCTTGACGCGGCTGGTGAGATGTTCGATCGGGTCGTGCTGGTGCGCGAAGTCGAACTCCTCCGACAGGATGCGCAGCTTCGTCATGAGCTCGTCGACCCCGAACTTGTAGACCATCAGCTCGCTGCGCAGTTCGCGCAGCAGGGCGGCCGGCGGCTGGTCCAGGTCGTCGAGGACGGTCACAACGCCAGGTTACTTGGCCGAGCGGGCGGCCCCGACCGATGCCGCCATGACGCAGCACACCGCGACCCACTGCAGCGGATGCAGCGCCTCGTGCAACACGATGAGGCCGGCGAGCGCGGCGACCGCCGGTTCCAGGCTCATCAGCACCCCGAACACGCGCGGCGGGATCTTGCGCAACGCCTCCAGTTCCAGCGAGTACGGGATCACCGAGGACAGCAGCGCGACCGCCAGCCCGACGAACAGCACCCACGGTGAGAGCAGGCCGGTGCCGGACTCGACGATGCCGGTGGGCATCGCGACCATCGCCGCCACGGCCATCGCGAGCGCCAGCCCGTTGCCCTCCGACGTGCGGCTGCCCAGCGCCGCGCCCAGCAGGATGTACGCGCCCCAGCAGACCGCGGCGCCGAGCGCGAAGAGCAGGCCGGCGACCGAGAGATCACCGCGGGTTTCGGCGAGCAGCACGACCCCGCCCGCCGCAAGCAGCGCCCACACCGCGTCCAGCAGGCGGCGGGACCCGGCGAGCGCGACGGTCAGCGGGCCGAGGAACTCGATGGTCACCGTGATGCCCTGCGGAATCCGGGCCAGGGCCTGGTAGAAGGAAAGGTTCATCAACCCGAGGACGACACCGTACGCGATGACCACGGGCCACGCCTGCCTGCCGAGCCGCAGCGCCGGACGCCAGATCAGGAGCAGGACCAGTGCGGCGAAGAACAAGCGCAGCGTGACCGTGCCCGCCGCGCCCGCAGTGGCGAACAGTTGCTTCGCCACCGCCGCACCCACCTGCACGCTGATGATCCCGAACAGGATCTGCAGCGGCGGCGGGACAGTCCCGAGCGCTCGCCCGGCCAAGCTCAGTGGGCGCGCCCGCGGCAGGCGGCCCCCCAGTTCGTCCACATGTACCGAAACCACGCCACGACCGTAGCCGCAGGGTCCGACAGTTTCGACCGCATTTCGCGCCCCTCACACGACGAAGGCACTGACACCGCGGTGCCAGTGCCTTCGTGGGATCCGCGGATCAGCCGAAGCGGCCCGAGATGTAGTCCTCGGTGGCCTTCTCGTTGGGGTTGGAGAAGATCTTCTCCGTGTCGTTGAGCTCCACCAGCCGGCCAGGCTGGCCGACACCGGCGAGGTTGAAGAACGCCGTCTGGTCCGACACCCGCGCCGCCTGCTGCATGTTGTGGGTGACGATGACGATCGTGAAGTCCTTTTTCAACTCACCGATCAGGTCCTCGATCGCGAGTGTCGAGATCGGATCCAGCGCCGAGCACGGCTCGTCCATCAGCAGCACGTCCGGCCGCACCGCGATCGCCCTCGCGATGCACAACCGCTGCTGCTGCCCACCGGAGAGGCCACCGCCCGGCTTGTTGAGCCGGTCCTTGACCTCGTTCCACAGGTTCGCCCCGCGCAGCGCCCGCTCGGCGATCTCGTCGAGCTCCTTCTTGTTCCCGCCGCCGGCCAGTTTCAGCCCGGCGACCACGTTGTCCCGGATGGACATCGTCGGGAACGGGTTCGGCCGCTGGAACACCATGCCGATCGTCCGCCGCACCTGGACCGGGTCCACATTGGACCCATAGATGTTCTCGCCGTCGAGCAGCACCTCGCCGTCGACCCTGGCGCCCGGGATGACCTCGTGCATGCGGTTCAGGGTGCGCAGCACGGTCGACTTGCCGCACCCCGACGGCCCGATGAACGCGGTGACGTTCCGCGGCGGCACCGACAGCGTCACGCTGTCCACCGCGTGGAACTTGCCGTAGTAGATGTCCAGATCCTTGACATCGATTCGCTTTGCCATAGCGGATCAGCTCACTTCTTCTTCGGGGCGACCATGCGGGAGACCAGCGTCGCGATGAGGTTGATCAGGGCGATGATGAGGATCAGCGTCAGCGCCGCACCCCAGATGCGGTCGAACCCGACGCTACCGGGCTCCATGGTGTTGGTCGCCCGCTCGTTGTTCATCAGCAACGGCAGTGCGGCCTGCTCGTGGTTGAACAGATCCCAGTTGACGTAAGCCGAGTAGCCGACCAGCACCAGCAGCGGAGCCGTCTCGCCCATGACCCGCGCGAGCGCCATCATGACGCCGGAGACGATGCCGGACAACGCCGTCGGCAGGACGACCTTCGTGATCGTCTTCCACTTCGGCACACCCAGCGCGTAGGAAGCCTCGCGCAGGTCGTCCGGGACGATCCGCAGCATCTCCTCCGCGGACCGCACGACCACCGGGATCATCAGCAGCACCAGCGCCAGCGACACGGCGAAACCGCTGCGGGGCAAGCCGAACGTGGTGATCCACAGCGCGTAGATGAACAGCGCGGCCACGATGGACGGCACCCCGGACAGGATGTCGACCATGAACGTGGTGATCCTCGCCAGCCGCGTACCACGCCCGTACTCGACGAGGTAGATCGCGACCATCAGGCCCAGCGGGACCGCGATGACCGCGCAGACCAGGCCCTGTTCGAGGGTGCCGATGATGGCGTGCAGGACGCCGCCGCCGACCTCGTCGGACAGCACCGAACCGAAGTCTTGGGACCACCAGTTCGTGTAAGGGATCCGCTTGATGCCGTTCGCGATCACCGTGTACAGCACCCACACCAGCGGGACCACGGCGATCAGGAACGACAGCCACACCAGCACCGTGGCAGCACCGTTCTTGACCTTGCGACCGAGGCTGATCTGCTGGAATGCCGGCGAGAGCGCCGGGCGCTCGGTGTCGGAGAGCGTGCTCGTCATGTCAGTCACCCTTCCGGTCACCGATGATGGCCCGCGCGGCGAAGTTCACCGCGAAGGTCAGCACGAACAGCACCAGACCGGACGCGATGTACGCCCCGGCCGAGGTGGGGTTGTTGAACTCGCTGGCGTTCGTCGCGATCTGCGAGGCGAACGTCGCGCCACCGTCGAAGATGCTGAAATCGAACAGCTTGCCGCGCGGGATGAACAGGATGACCGCGAGCGCGATCGTCTCCCCGAGCGCGCGGCCCAGCCCCAGCATCGACGCACCGATGTAGCCCGCCCTGCCGAACGGCAGCACCGTGGTGCGGATGACTTCCCAGCGCGTCGCGCCGAGCGCCAGTGCGCCCTCGATGTGCGTCGTCGGCGTGCGTTCGAACACCTCACGTGAGAGCGACGTGATGATCGGCAGGAGCATCACCGCGAGCACGACGCCCGCGGTGAAGATCGTGCCCGCGAAGTTCGGGAACACGTTGCCCTGCGCGAAAATCGGGATGAAGCCGAGCGTGCTGTTGAGCCACTCCGAAACCTTCGACAGCTCCGGGGCCAGCACGAGGATGCCCCACAGACCGAAGATGATCGACGGCACCGCGGCGAGCAGATCGATGATGTAGGCGAACGGCCGGGCGAGCCGGCGCGGCGCGTACTGGGTGAGGAACAGTGCGATGCCCAGTGAGATCGGCATCGCGATGATCAAGGCCACAAGCGAGGTGGACACCGTCACCAGCAACAGGTCCAGAATGCCGAAGCGCAGGTGGGTCGGGTCGCTGGTCTCCCAGATCCGCGCGGTGAGGAAGTTGACGTTGTCGGCTCTGAGCGCGGGGATCGCCTGGATGACCAGGAACAGCCCGATGAGGCCGATGAGCGCGACGACGATGACACCGGCGCCGACGCTCAGGTTCTTGAAGATGCGGTCGCCTGGCCGGACTTTTGTCCGGGTCTGGGTCACTGGTTGCGCCGAAATCGTGGCCTCCGGGGGGTGCGGGACGACGACGGAAGCCCACCGGGGTTCCCGGTGGGCTTCCGCATCGAGGTTGGCTCGTTCATCAGAGGTGGCTGGTCCAACCCAATTCGAGGTCGTACTACGAGATGGCGTTGATCGAGGTCAGCACCTTGTCCTGCAGGCTCTGCGGCAGCGGCACGAAGCCCTTGTCCGCGATCGGCTGCTGGGCGGTGGTGGCCGAGACCGTCAGGAACGCCTTGACCGCCTTGGCGGTGTCGGCGTCGTAACCCTTCGAGCACGCGAGCTCGTAGGTCGCCAGGAGCAGCGGGTACGCGCCCGGGGTGTTGGCGGCGTAGATCTTGTCCAGGTCCATCGCCAGGTCGTTGCTGCCCGGGGTCTTGAACACGGCGGCGTCGAGCGCCTTGCCGACGTTCTGCGGGGTCAGCTCTACCGCGCCCGAACCGCTGTCGAGCTTGGCGGCGGTCAGACCGTCCTTGACGTAGGAGGACTCGACGTAGCCGATCGCACCGTCGGCCGCACGGATGCCCGAGGCGACACCGTTCGAACCGGACGCGCCGTTACCCACACCGCCCTTGAAGCCCTTGCCGGTGCCCTGGGTCCACGCGCCCTTGGAGGCGGCGGCCAGGTAGTGCTGGAAGTTGTCGGTGGTACCCGACTCGTCCGACCGCGAGAACACCTGGATCGGCTTGCTGGGCAGGGTGACGCCCGGGTTGACCGCGGCGATCGCCGGGTCGTTCCAGGTCTTGATCTGGCCGTTGAAGATCTTCGCCGCGGTCTCGCCGTTCAGGGTGAGCGAGGAGACGCCGTCCAGCTTGTAGGCGACGGCGATCGGGCCGACGACCATCGGGAGGTTCCACGCCGGGTTGCCGCCGCAGCGGGCCTTCGCGGCGTCCACGTCCGCGCCGGACAGCGGCGAATCCGAGCCACCGAAGTCGACCTGCTTGGCGTTGAACTGCTTGACGCCGGCGCCGGAGCCCGTCGCGTTGTAGTTCACGACCTGGCCGGCGCACGCCTTGGCGTACTGCTGTGCGAAGACGTCCACCGCGGTCTTCTGCGCGGTCGAACCCTCACCGGACAGCGGGGTCTTGCCCCCGCACACCACGTTGGCGGTGCCGGTCGCCGCGGCGGCCGCGCCGGAGCTCGGAGCACCACTTTTCGTCGAAGCGGGGTCCGAACCGCAGGCGGCAAGAATGAGCGCCGCACTCGCCACGATGCCGACGGCACCCATCGGCCGCATGATCTTCACTGTCATGTCCTCCAGCTGTCTGAGCATGTCGGAATCGGACACTAGGCAGACAGGGTGGCCGGGTGGCCGTCATCAGGTGAACGCGGGGTGAACATGGCGGCTGTAAGAGGGTGGCGGGCACCACTCCACATGTCGCCGTGTCCTGCCCGTGACCTGCGAGTTTGCGATCTGTGACAGGGGATTGGCGACCTGTTGACGCGGCGTCCGGCTGTTTACGCTGCGTATTGGACGTCGACCGCGTATCGAGTGAATCCGAGGCGCGAATAGACGGCGAGTGCTGGTGCGTTGTCACTTTCGACGTAGAGGATCACTTGCCGCAGGCCGCGCTCACGCAGGTGGCGCAGTCCGGCCAGCGTCAGTGCCCTGCCGAGCCCGCCGCCATGCGCCGCCGGGTCGACACCGACGACATACACCTCGCCGACGGGCTCGCCGCCGAACGAGTCCGGGTCCGCCGGGTGCACCTTCGTCCAGTGGAAGCCGATGACCCGGCCATCGGCTGTGTCCGTGCCTCCGGCGCCGGCGGGCGCGCAGGCGAGGAAGAACCCGGCGGGGTCGAACCAGTCCTCGTTCTCGGTGGCGCGCAGCTCTTCGAGGGTCAGCGAACCCTGCTCGGGATGCCACTCGAAGGCGCGCGCGTTGACATCGATGACCTCCTGCTCATCCTGTCCCGTGACGAACGTGCGCAGCGAAACCCCTTGCGGCAGCGTGGGTTCCGGCCAGTCCGCGCCCTCGACGTAGACGTGCATGATGAGCAGTTCGCGGACTCGGGCGAGGCCCTCGCGCTCGGCGATGCGGGCGGCCGCGGGGTGGTCACCATGCGACCAGATACGCAGCTTCCGGTCCGCCTTCGCGATCAGCGTGCGCGTCAGTTCGGTGCCGAAACCCCGGCGCCGGTGGCCGGGATCCACGATCAACTCGGCCACCTGTCTGCCGAACGAATCCCCCGTCGTGTCCAGCTGGGCGTAGCCGACGAGCTGCCCGTCGGCTCGGCCCAGCAGGTGAAGACCGTCGCCGAAGGGCAGCGGCCCGCCTTCGCTCACTTCGGGACGTCCGTCCACAGCTCGCGCGGCGAGCAACAGCGCGCGAACCTCGCGCGAGGCGGCTTCGTCCAGCCGTTCAACCCACACCGTTTCCAGCACGGGTTCGAAACTACGGCGTGGACAGCTCGCTCGGCAGCTCGGCATCGAACGACAGCGACGTGACGCCGGGCTTCGGGCCGCCCTTCGCGGGCCGCTCGAACTTGTAGCCGACGTTGCGCACGGTGCCGATCATCTGCTCGTGCTCGGGGCCGAGCTTGGCGCGCAACCGCCGGACGTGCACATCCACGGTGCGGGTGCCGCCGAAGAAGTCGTAACCCCAGACCTCCTGCAGCAGCTGGGCGCGGGTGAACACCCGGCCTGCGTGCTGGGCGAGGTACTTGAGCAGCTCGAACTCCTTGTAGGTCAGCTCGAGGGTGCGGCGGCGCAGCCGGGCGGTGTACGTCGCCTCGTCGATCACCAGCTCGCCGACCCGCAGCTCGGCGTCGACCTGCGCCGACCCCCCGTCGCGGGTGGTGGCCAGCCGCAGCCGGGCGTCCACCTCGGCCGGGCCCGCGGTGGGCAGCAGGATGTCGTCGGTGCGCCATTCGGCGCTGACCGCGACCAGCCCGCCCTCGCCGACAACGGCGATGATCGGCGTGCTCGCCTCGTCCTCACCGGCACCCTTGAGCAGTCGGCACAGGCTCTTCGCGGACGCGAGGTCCGCGCGGGCGTCGAGCAGGATCACATCGCGGTGGCCCGCGTCGAGGAGCGCGGTAACCTCGGGGGCGCGCACGCGTACGGTGTGGGGCAGCAAGTCCAGCGCGGGCAGAACCGCTGTGGCTTCCGCCTCGGGAGTGAGTACGAGCAGGTCCAAGCTCATCGCTACACCGCCTTCTTGATCGTAGCCTCGAGCCCCTGGCTGTGATTTCCGTAAAGAGTAGCCGGGGAATCTGCGAAACACCTCCCCTCTGCCGTGCTCGTCACACTGACGTCACACTGGGGACGCATATCGTTCAGCCCTCGCGAGCGGCTTGCCGACAGATCGGATACGAACAGTGAGCAGACCTGTGACCCAGGACCGCCCCGTCGCCCCTGGCCGCGCCGGCCGCCGGACCCGGCGCATCCTGATCAGCCTGCTGGTGCTGGTCGCCTTGCTGGTCGGGGCCGATTTCGGACTTGCCGCGTTCGCCGAGCACACGGTGTCACAGAAGGCGCGCGAGCAGCTGCGGCTCACCGCCGACCCGTCGGTCACGATCCACGGGTTCCCGTTCACGACGCAGGCGATCGGCGGTGACTACCACCACATCTCGCTGTCCGCGTCCGGGGTGCCGATCCAGGACCTCAGGGACGTCGCCGTCAACGCCGAGCTGAACGACGTGAGCGCCCCGCTGTCGGACCTCGTCAACGGCAACACCAGCGCCATCAAGATCGGCACCCTCGAAGCCCAGGTCACCATCAAGGCCAGCGATATTGCGAAGGTTTCGCCGCTGACCAACATCCAGGACCTGCGGATCGAACCGTCGAGCATCGAGTACGTGCAGACCGGGCAGGACGCCGGCAGCTCCGACGGTCAGAAACAGGACCAGCAGAACGAGGACAAGTCGAAGGCGGGCATCCGCATCTCCGGTGACGTCAAGATCGCCGGTCAGCAGTTCGAGATCTTCTGCTTCGCGATGATCGAACTGCACGGAAAGTCGATCGACATCGTGCCCCAGCGGCTGCAGTACGGGAATGACAAGGAAACCACCGTTGTTCCCCAGTCTGTGCAGAAGGCACTGTTGCCGAACTTCAAGGCGTCCATCAACACCGGCAACCTGCCGTTCGAGGTCACCCCGACCGCGGTGCAGGTGAACAGTGGTTCGGTGACGATCAAGGGCAAGGCGCAGAACGTCACGTTCAGCGGGGCCGCTGCGGGAAGGTGAGTTGATGGTCGGCATCTGGGTGGTACTCGGGGTGCTGCTGATCGGTGGCATCGCCGGTGTGGTGCTGCGGGCACGCAACGGTCGGATCCGTGCGGCGAAGCCCGTCGAGCGGGAGCTGCCCGCGCCCGTCGCGGCGGCGCTCGACTCTGACGCCGCGGTCACTCTCGTGCAGATCTCGACCACATTCTGCGCGCCCTGCCGGCACACGAAGGCGATCCTCGAACCGCTCGCCGAACGCACCGAGGGGCTGCGGCATGTCGAACTCGACGTCACCAACCAGCCGGAGGTGGCGCAGGCGCTCGGCGTGCTGACGACTCCCACCACGCTCGCCTTCTCAGGTGATGGGACGGAATTACTGCGGATCGGTGGTGTCCCGAAGGGCCCAGCGGTGCTGGAAGCCCTTGACGAGCACCTTTCCGGGGCGTCAAGTCGTCCCACTAGCTGAACGAGGTTCCCACAAAGAGGGAGCGCTGGGTACGCTGACCGGCGTGAGCACCACACTGCTGACTCAACGACGCGCGGTTGACCTGTGCCGCGTGCGCAGCAGCCTGTGTCAGTCCTGACGAGCTTTCCTCAGCTCGTATCCCCGGTTTTGTAGTCGTTCCCGCGCGCCCGTGCGCGCCTGTCCGGGAGGTCTGGATGTCAGCAGGACCCGCCATCGATCCGCGTGGACCGCGGTTCGCGGCCCTCATCACCACGGTCGTGCTGGTGATCGTGCTGGTCACCGGCTGGTGGCCGCTGCTTGCCGCGCAAACCGTGGTGTTCGCGATCGGCGCGTTCATCGGGCTCAAGCCCGCGCCGTACTCGGTGCTCTACCGGCAGCTGGTTGCGCCACGGCTGGGCCCGACCAGCGAGCGTGAGGACGCTGCGCCGGTGCGGTTCTCCCAGGCCGTCGGGTTCGTGTTCGGACTCGTCGGCACCATCGGCTACGCGACCGGCCTCACCCCGCTCGGCATCGTCGCGACCGCGTTCGCGCTGTTCGCCGCGTTCCTCAACGCCGCGTTCAACTTCTGCCTCGGCTGCCAGATGTACCTGCTGATCCGCCGGTTCGTTCCGGTCGCGGGCCAAGCGTCCTAGAAGTCCACCATCAAGAAAGAAAGAGAGTGCCGCTCAAATGAGCCGTGAAGACGTCCTGGTCACAACGCAGTGGGCCGAGGAGAACCTGGACACCCCTGGCGTGGTCTTCGCCGAGGTGGACGAGGACACGACCGCGTACGACGGCGGCCACATCCGCGGTGCCGTGAAGATCGACTGGAAGAACGAACTGCAGGACCCGGTCCGTCGTGACTTCGTGGACCGCGCCGGTTTCGAGGCCCTTCTGTCCGAAAAGGGCATCTCGAACGACGACCTGGTGGTCCTGTACGGCGGCAACAACAACTGGTTCGCCGCGTACGCCTACTGGTACTTCAAGCTCTACGGCCACGACAAGGTCAAGCTACTCGACGGTGGCCGCAAGAAGTGGGAGCTCGACGGCCGCGCCCTGACCACCGACGAGGTCAAGCGCGAGCGCACCAGCTACGCCGCCAAGGAGCCCGACACCTCGATCCGCGCCTTCCGTGACGAGGTCGTCGACGCGATCGGCACCAAGAACCTGGTCGACGTCCGCTCGCCTGACGAGTTCTCCGGCAAGCTGCTCGCGCCGGCGCACCTGCCGCAGGAGTCGGCGCAGCGCGGTGGGCACATCCCGAGCGCGCTGAACGTCCCGTGGGCCAAGACCGCCAACGAGGACGGCACCTTCAAGACCTCCGAGGAACTGAAGGAGCTGTACGGCGAAGCCGGTCTCGACACCGGCAAGGCGACCATCGCCTACTGCCGGATCGGCGAGCGTTCCAGCCACACCTGGTTCGCTCTGCACGAGCTCATCGGGCTCGAAGACGTGAAGAACTACGACGGATCATGGACCGAGTACGGCTCGCTCGTGGGCGTGCCGATCGAGACGGGAGCTGCCAAGTGAGTGCTGACGGTTGCGGCGCGCCGACCCAGACGGCGACGCCGGCGGATATCGACACGCAGGGCCAGGTCGTGGTGGCCGGCAAGGTGAGCGGGAACGGCGGGCCGCTCGGCGGCGCGTACGTGCGTCTGCTCAACGGTGACGGCGACTTCGCGGGCGAGGTCCAGGCCTCGCCCGACGGCGACTTCCGGTTCTACGCCGCGCCGGGCGCGTGGACGGTACGCGCGCTGCACCGCAGTGGCAACGGCGAGGCCTCCGTCACGGCGGAAGGTCCCGGCCTGCACCAGGTGGCCATTTCGGTCGCCTGAGTGGCTGCTTGACGAGGCCGTCTCCCGGATTCGGGAGGCGGCCTCGTCACGTGTCGAGGCCCACCCGAATCGAGTGCCCGCTTCCGACTAACGCCAGCCCCTCACCCGACCACCGCCCCCAAAGGACATGCTTCGCATGGCTACACTGCCGGCTGTGGAAGCTCTCTTTACGACATTGCTGGTCATCGCCGGTATCGCGATCGTCTGGTTCGCGGTCTACGTCGTCTACCGTCTCTACGCCGACCAGCGCTGAGTCCATGGATAGTGGCGACAGCGCCTCTGATGCCATCCAGGCCGCGGAGCAGCGGGCCGAGAGCACTCGTGACCGCAATGTTCCGCAGTTCGACGATCTGCCGATCCCCGTTGACTCCGCGAACCTGCGCCAGGGCCCGAACCTGAACGACGCCTGTCTCGCGCTGCTGCCGCTCGTCGGCGTGTGGCGAGGCGAAGGCGAGATCAACTACTCCACGATGGAGAAGCCGGTCAAGTTCGCGCAGCAGCTGACCATCGCGCACGACGGCAGGCCGTTCCTCTTCCACGAAGCCCGCGCGTGGCTGCTCGACGACGAGGGCAAGGTCATCCGCCCTGCCGCCCGTGAGGTCGGCTGGTGGCGCCCGCAGCCGGACGACACGATCGAACTGCTTCTCGCGCATGCGACCGGTGTGCTGGAGATCTTCTACGGCAAGCCCCTCAACCAGACGTCGTGGCAGCTGGGCACCGACGCCGTCGTGCGCACGGCCACGGCGAAAGAAGTGACCGGCGCACAACGGTTGTACGGGCTCATCAACAATGGCGACCTCGGCTATGTCGAAGAGCGCGCCATGGTCGGCCAGCCGATGCAACCGCACGCCTCGGCGCACCTGCGCCGCGTCGCGGGTTGAGCTTTCACCTGCTACCAGGGCAGCGTCGTTAGCCGATCGTTCTTTCCGGCTCGGTCCAAGGCACCTTCGCCGGGTGATCACGTCCAGTACATGTGCAAACGACGTTTTCGCGTGTTCTGGTACGAATTCTTGCCGGTGCCTTGCTGCTGGCCGCCTCGGTAGGTGTCGTGTCCTTCGTCGGACCGGCCATCACATTCACGGTGAATGTGCTGTACGAGGGGTCGTCCAAGGCGGCGGGGGTGACGTACGAATACTCCGGTAGCCAGTACGCCAGCGAGCTTTATCTGGTCGAGGTCCGCAGCCTCGCGGGGACCCGGTACGAGCTTCGGATCGGGCCGCACGCGGCCGAGGAGTACTACCCGGTCGAAGTGCGGTTCGGCGCCGGGGAACCGCGGATCCACGTCGTGGAGTGGCGGGCCGACAGCGTCGCGGTGACCTTCGAGTCGGGTAACTCCGTTCAGGTGCCGGCCGACAATTTCCGCAGCGTCCGATAGCGCCGTCCGCGCCTCAGCTGTAGACGTCCTCGTACGCCTTCGCGAGTTCGGCATGCACGGCGCTCGAGTCAGGCAGCTGCTCGCCGTCGAGGGTGTGGACGCGGGTGAGCTTGCGCACTGACGAAGCCAGGAAAAGCCCGTCGTTGTCGCGAAGGTCGGCGGCCGACAGCGGCTCGATCCGCGTGGACCAGCCGAGGCGTTCGGCGCCGCGGAACACGGCCGCCTGGGTGGTGCCCGGCAGGATCCCGATTGTCGCCGGGGGCGTGTACAGCGTGTGGCCCCGCGCGATGATCACGTTCGACGTCGGCCCTTCCAGCACCGAACCGTCGGTCGCGGTGAAGATCACATCGCCCGCGCCACGGCGGGCGGCTTCCCGGCCGGCAGCCATGTTCACCCCGTAGGACAAGGACTTCGCGCCCAGCAGCAGCCACGGTGCCCGCTCGGCGAGCCCGGGGTCGATCCCGCGGTCCAACGTCACCACGGCGACACCGTCGCGCCGTGCGCGGAGGATCTTCTCATCGATCGTGAGGCCCATCGCGAACGCGGTCGGCCCGGCGTCCGGAGCGCTCTCGATTCCCCGCGTGTACACCAGTTTCAATGCGAATTCGCGGTCACCGGTCCAGTTGTCGATCACCTGCCGGGTCACCCGCTGCCACGCCTCGTCGTCCGGCTCCGGCAGGTCGAGCATCGACGCCGAGCGGGCGAGCCGGTCCAGGTGCGGCCGCAGTTCTCGCGGCTTGCCATCGGCGACGAGCACCGTTTCGAAGATGCCGTCACCGCGCATCAAACCGAGGTCGTCGACGCGGATCCACGGCGCGTCGGGGTCGGAAAGGGTCCCGTCAAGGAAAGCAAGCACGCGCATGCGGCCACCGTACTCACCTGCTGTGCCGTTCGTTACCGACCCGACCACAGTCACGGCTATCCGACTTGCGTAGCAACGGTTACGTGCTGTTCAGGGCCTGCCTACTTTTGGTCGGATTAGTAGCATCAGAGACATGACCTACCAGTCACCGCTTCTCGCGGCGCCGGGCGCCGTCGTGCCCCCGGACGGCCATCCGGAGCAGGGCGTCCCGTGGCACTGGGGCGATCCGTTCGCCGAGCAGCGAACCGCCACCAGAAGCGCCGCCGTGGTCGACCGCTCCCATCGCGAAGTGCTCAAGGTGACCGGGCCCGAACGGTTGTCATGGCTGCATTTGGTCATTACCCAGCATGTGACGGAACTTCCCGACGGGATGGGCACCGAAGCGCTCGTGCTCGACAGCCAGGGACATGTCGACACCCACATGGTCCTGGCCCATCTCGGTGAAACCGTCTACCTTGACTCGGATCCCGGCGCGAAGGCGACGAGCGCGCTGCCCAAGGGTGGTCCGCAGACGCTGCGCGAATACCTCGAAGCCATGAAGTTCTGGTCGCAGGTCGAGATTTCCGACGTCACCGGCGAACTGGCCATGCTGACCTTGCTCGGTCCCGACGCCGATCAGATTCTGTCCACTTTGGACATCGCGCTGGCCGCGACGCCGTACGCGGTCGCCCCGATCGAGGGCGGCTTCGCCCGCCGTATGCCGTGGCCCGGCCGGTCGAGCGTCGATCTGGTGGTGCCGCGCGCGGAACTGGTGACCTGGTGGCGTCGCATCACCGACGCGGGCGCGCGTCCCGCGGGCAGCTGGGCGTTCGACGCGCTGCGCGTCGAGTCACTGCACCCGCGCCTCGGCGTGGACACCGACGAGCGCACGATCCCGCACGAGGTCAACTGGATCGGCAGCGCGGCGCATGTCGCGAAAGGCTGCTACCGGGGCCAGGAAACCGTGGCGAAGGTGTACAACGTCGGCCGCCCGCCGCGCCGGATGGTGTTGTTGCATCTCGACGGTTCACCGGAGATCTACCCCGAGACGGGCGATCCTGTGCGGCTCGGCGACCGGGTGGTCGGCCGGGTCGGCAGCGTCGCGCAACACCACGAACTGGGCCCCGTCGCGCTCGCGTTACTCAAACGTTCGGTGCCGGTGGACGTGGAATTCCTTGCCGGAGAAGAAGATCGCGTGGTCCAGGCGGCCGTCGACCCGGACTCGGTACCGGCCGAGCACGCGGCACCGGGGCGCGAGGCGGCGGCGCGACTTCGTGGCTGAGCGCAGGAACCCGCCCTGGCGCGGCGGGGCGCGATGGAGCAGGATGTCCGCGTGATCGAAGTCCGGCCGGGTGGGCGCCGCCGCATCGACCGCGTCCTGGACCCCGGCTACGTCCAGGGCCTTGGCGAGCTCTCGCTCAACCAGCTGCGCGAGCGCCGTGACGAAGCCGCGCAGGAGGAGACCGACCTGTCGTACCTCCGTCGGCTCCTGCACGCCCGGATCGACATCGTGCGCGCCGAGCAACAGCGCCGCAGCACGGGCGGCCAGAGCAGCATCGTGGAGCAGCTGGCGACGATCCTGTCCGACAACGCGCTGCGCCCCGCGCGCGGTCTGGGCCGGCACCAGGCGCTGGAACCGTCGCGAGCCGGCGAGCACCGGCGCCAGGCGGAAGCCCTCGTCGGCAACTCGGACCTGACCGATGTCGGCGTCCTCTCGGACGACAAGCTCATCGAGATCCTCCGCGACTACGGCGACGAGGAGGTCTCGGTATCCACCCGCCGTCGTGAGGTGCAGGCGGTGGTGGACCTGTTCAACTCGGAGATCGCCGCGCGTTACCGCGACCGCACCGCATCGGTCGACGACCTGCTGGCCGCCGAGCGCGCCCGCGAAGACGGCTAGCGGGACCCGCGGGACTAGTTGAAGTGCTCGCGCGCGGCGAGTTCGCTCCAGTACTCGCGCAGATCGTCGAACAACTCCGGCAGCTGCTCGACGTTGCCCGAGCGCAGGGCTTCGAGGATCCGGTGAACCTCTTCCGCCGAAGTGTCCGACTCGAGGATCGGGTCCGCAATCAGCTGGACCAGCCCGCCGTAGTCGAGTTCCACCGCCGAGCCCGGGTCGAAGTTGGTCAGCCATCGCTCGGTCTCTTCCAGGATCCTCGTCGGACCGGAATCGCCGAGCGTGCTCTGTACCAGTTCCCGCGCCTCGGCCGCGCGTTCGAGCGCGTCGGGCATCGCGATGCGCCAGGACAGCTCACGTTCGGGATCATCGGGCCCGCTGCCAAGGTGCAGCCGGCGCGCGGCCGGGTCGACGAGCGAGAACCACGGCAGCGGCACCGTCCACGTCGTGGACAGCACGTGCACCGCGGCTTTCGGCAGATCACCGAGGGCGGAGTTGGTGCGCGACCGGACCGCCTCGGCGGTGATCCCGCCCGCGTCGAGCACGCTCGCCCGCAGCGCCGGCGAGGCGTCACCGAGGAAGCTGACCAACGCCGCCGCCGAGCGGGCCCGCAACTCGAGTGGGCAGATGAGCGGCCCCTGTCCCACTTGCCCCGGCACGTCGGACGGATCGAGGAGCAGAAGGTCGGTGGCGGTGCTCGGCGCGGCACGCCCGTCGGAGAGTTCGGCGGGCAGCAGCCGGACCGGCGCGGCGGCTTGTGATTTGAGCCACATGTGTTGTTCTCGTTCGCCGACTGTCGCCCTGGTCAGCGAGGCCGCCTCGACCGCGCGTTTCAGCTGATCAGACGGCGGTTCGCCGAAAGCGGACAAGGGCTCGTACACCCGTAGGTAAGCCACGAACGGTCGGAGCACCAGTGAATCGTGGCATGTCAGCGGGCCCGTCCGGACACCGACCACAAAAAGGCGGCGAGACACTCGCCACGCGACGCGATGCCACGTCGCGTTCCACCCCTTCGACAAGGTACGGTGTGGACAGGAAATAGTTGTCGAGACATGCGGGGCCGCCGTTTCCCCCGGCCGCCCCGTCCCTGTGCGAGGGGGTCGAGCCATGGGGCGCGGCCGGGCTAAGGCCAAGCAGACGAAAGTGGCGCGAGAGCTCAAATACAGCACTCACGACACGGACTTCGATGCTTTGCAGCGCGAGCTGTCAGGTAAATCCTCTCAGAACTCCCGCGACGAGGACGACAAGTACGAGGACCCGTACGAGGACGAGTACGACGACTACCGTCGTTGACGTCTGACGAAGCACGAGGGTGACTTCCGGCGCGGAAAGCCGGGGTCGCCCTCGTGTCTCGTCATGCGCCGGGCCCTCCTGAGGAGGCAATCGTGGCGGACATCCAGCGCGTCGGTGTGGTCGGTGCTGGTCTGATGGGGTCGGGTATCGCCGAGGTGCACGCGCGGGCGGGCGCCGAGGTGATCGTCACCGAGGTGAGTCAGTCCGCGCTGGACGCCGGGCGGGCGCGGATCGAGAAGTCGGTCCAGCGTGGAGTGCGCAACGGCAAGCTCTCCGAGTCCGACGCGGAGGCGGCGCTCAGCCGGCTGACCTTCACGACCGACATCGAGTCGTTCACCGATCGCGATCTGGTGATCGAGGCCGTCGTCGAGCACGAAGCCGTGAAGGTCGAGCTCTTCCGCTCGCTCGACAAGATCGTCGAGCGGCCGGACGCGGTGTTCGCGTCGAACACGTCGTCCATCCCGATCATGAAACTCGGTATGGCCACGGGCCGTCCCGCGCAGGTGATCGGCATCCACTTCTTCAACCCGGTTCCGGTGCTGCCGCTGGTCGAGCTGGTGCCGTCGCTGCTGACGAGCGAGGAGACGGTCAAGCGCGCCGAGGCGCATGCGACCGGACTGCTCGGCAAGACCGTCATCCACGCGCAGGACCGGGCGGGCTTCATCGTGAACGCGCTGCTCGTGCCGTACCTGCTTTCCGCGATCAGGATGACCGAGTCCGGGTTCGCCTCCGCCGAGGACATCGACCGCGGCATGGAACTGGGCACCGCGCACCCGATGGGCCCGCTGCGGCTGTCCGACCTGATCGGCCTCGACACCGTCAAGGCCATCGCCGACTCGATGTACGAGGAGTTCAAGGAGCCGACGTACGCGGCGCCCCCGTTGCTGCTGCGCATGGTGGACGCGGGGTTGCTGGGCCGCAAGAGCGGCCGCGGTTTCTACACCTACTCCTGAGCGTGGACGCGCCGCTGCGGGTCGGGCTGGTGGGCGCGGGCCCATGGGCGAAGGCCGTGCACGCGCCCGGTCTGGCCGATCACCCCGGCACGGCACTCACCACGGTGTGGGCACGTCGGCCGGCGGCCGCCCACGAACTGGCCGAGGCACACGGTGCTTCGGTGTCGCGAAGTCTCGACGAACTGATCGAGCAGGTGGACGCGGTGGCGTTTGCGGTACCGCCCGCCGTGCAGACCGAGCTTGCGCTGCCCGCCGTTCAGGCCGGCAAGCACGTCATCCTCGAAAAGCCGCTCGCGGCCGATATTGCGTCCGCGGAACGGCTCGCCGACGCCGTGCTCGCCGCAGAGGTCGCGAGCCTGGTCATGTTCACCTTGCGGTTCGCGGCCGAAACCCGGGAGTGGCTGGACGATCTCGCGGCCGTCGGCGGCTGGGTCGGCGGTTCGGCGCGCTGGCTGTCCGGCGCGTTGCTCGGCGGGACGTACAGCGGATCGGCGTGGCGGCACGAAGCCGGCGCGCTGGCCGACATCGGGCCGCACGTGATCGATCTGCTCGACGCCGCGCTCGGCCCGATCACCGGCGTCGTGACGTCGTACCGGTCGGAGGCCGACCTGCGCCATCTCGTGTTCACCCACGAAGGCGGTGCGTCCAGCACCGCGACCATGTCGATGCGGCTGCCCATCCAGCCGACGGTCGCGGAGATCGCGGTGTACGGTGCGCACGGTTACCGGTCGCTCAGCCGTCGCCCGGTTGCCGGAATCGAGCGGTTCACCGCGCTTCTCGACGACTTCGCCGCGATGGTCGCCACCGGCACCACGGTCCACCCCTGCGATGTGCGCCGTGGCCTGCATGTTCAGCGCGTTCTCGAGCAGGCGAAGCGGGCTACCAGAACCAGGTTCACCAGCCCGTAGCGCCACGCCAGGCGATCTTCGTTTCACCGGAAAGTGCACTCGATCAGCTCTGCCGATTCCCCGGCCCGCTGCAAAGATCATTTCCGTAAGCGGAGTCGGGGAGGGGTTGGGCGTGGCTGTGCTTTCAGCGAGTTTCGGCATTCTGGTCCCGGTAACCATCATCGCGCTGCCGTTCGCGCTGTTCGGCTGGCGGCTGCTGACCCACTGGCGCAGCCGCACCAGAACCGCCGTGACCGCGGCCACCGCATCCGCTCTCGACATCGGGATTGTGCTTGTGGTGCTGGAAATTCTGGCCCTGACGATGATGCCGGTCGGTGATTCGGGCAGCAGCTCCATCCACCTGATGCCGGGTTCGGACATCCTCACCGAGTTCACCGACAACGGGTCGCTGTGGCAGATCGCGGGCAACCTGCTGCTGCTCGCCCCGCTGGGCGTGCTGGTCCCTCTCCGGGTGCCGTCGCTGCGCTCGATCCGGCGGATCACGCTGGTCGCGTTCACGGTTTCGGTCATGCTGGAGCTGATCCAGTACCTGTTGCACGCGGGCCGGGTCACCTCGACCGACGACGTCCTGCTGAACACCCTCGGCGTCGCCGCGAGCGCGACCCTGACCTGCGGCTGGACCCGGCGTCCCGTCCTGGTCAAGATTCCCGCGCAACGGGAGCTGGCCGAGGTGGTCAGTCGTCGTAGCGTCCGCGCCGGCCGCGTTTGACGTCGCCGCGGCGCTTCTTCTCGGCGAGCCTGCGCTCTTTCGCGCCCCGGCTCGGCTTGGTGGCGCGACGTTTCGGCGGTGGTGGCGCTGCGGCATCCCGTAGGGCCGACACCAGCCGCGCCCGCGCCGCCTCGCGATTGGCCAGCTGGGCGCGATGTTCAC
Organism: Amycolatopsis pithecellobii; assembly: GCF_009707865.1. Lineage (GTDB taxonomy): Bacteria > Actinomycetota > Actinomycetes > Mycobacteriales > Pseudonocardiaceae > Amycolatopsis_E > Amycolatopsis_E pithecellobii. The sequence continues at coordinate 28,841 of NZ_WMBA01000059.1, read as the reverse complement.
TGGCGGCGATCGTCAGCACCCCGCCGGACAGCCGTGAGGCCAGCCTGGCGAGCAGCCGCGCCCGCAGATCGTCCGGGACGGCCGGGGACCGCGCCACGTCGAAGGACAGCTCGACCCGTGAGTCCGTCGTGTTGACGCCCTGCCCGCCAGGGCCGGACGAGCGAGAGAACCGTTCGCGCAGCTCGCCGGCCGGGATCACGAACCGGCGCGTGACGGCGAGGTCATCGTCGATAGACATGGGCGCGATGATCGATATGCAGAAGCTCGATCACGATCTCCTCGTCATCGATCTCGTACAGCACCCGGTAGGGGCCGCGTCGTGCCGAATAGGTACCGGCGAACTCGCCGACCAGCGGTTTGCCCAGCTTGTCCGGGTCTTGGCTGAGCGGCCCGAAGACGAACGCGACGCAGGCCGAAGCGACCTTCTCGGGCAACTTGCCCAGGTCACGCTCGGCGCGGGCAGTGAACCGGACGGCGTGGGCCTTCACTTCAGGTACTTGGCCTTGATTGCCTCGGTGTCCGCGAAACGGCCGGCCCCGGCGTCTTCGATGCCTTCCCGGAGCGCGTCGGCCACCTCGGGATGAGACAGGATGTCGACCGTTTCCTCCAGCGCCGCCAGGTCATCCGGGGAGATGAGCACCGCATCGGGATGGCCGTGCCGGGTGATCGTGATCCGGTGATGGGTGCGCGAAACCTCCGTGACCAGCTCGGAGAGCCGGTCACGGGCTTCGCCCAGCGGGACATCAGGTGCGACGTTCACGCCATCAGCGTAGCCAATAGTCCGGGCAAAACAATTGATTCAGAAGCGCGGGTGCTCGCCCGACAGGAAGGCCCGCGGAGCTTCCTCGCCGTCCGACGCGCGGACTTCGCCGAGTACCCAGGCCGGCACGTGCCGTGCGGTCAGCACCGCGAGCGCCCGGTCCACGTCCTCCGCGCCGACGACGGCCACCATGCCGACGCCCATGTTGAACGTCTTCTCCATCTCGGCCCGGTCGACCTTGCCGCGCTGGGCGATCAGCGCGAACACCGGCGCCGGGTTCCAGGTGCCCCGGTCCAGCTGTGCGGTCAGCCCGCGCGGGATGACGCGGGCGAGGTTCGCCGCCAGCCCCCCGCCGGTCACGTGTGCGAACGTGCGGACCTCGGCTTCCGCGGCGAGCGCCAGGCAGTCCTTCGCGTAGATCCTGGTCGGCTCGAGCAGTTCCTCGCCCAGCGTCCGGCCGAACTCCTCGACGTGGCCTTCCAACGGCATCCGGGCGATTTCCAGCAGCACGTGCCTGGCCAGCGAATAGCCGTTCGAGTGCAGTCCGGACGAGCCCATCGCGACCACGACGTCACCGGGCCGCACCCGGTCGGGCCCCAGCACGGCCGATGCCTCGACCACGCCGATCCCGGTCGCGGACAGGTCGTAATCCTGCTCGCCCATCAGCCCGGGATGCTCGGCCGTCTCGCCGCCGAGCAGGGTGCAGCCGGCCTGGACACATCCGTCGGCGACGCCGCTGACCAGCGCCTCGATCTGCTTGGGGTTGACCTTGCCGACCGCGATGTAGTCCTGCAGGAACAGCGGCTCGGCCCCGGTGACCACGAGGTCGTCGACGACCATCGCCACCAGGTCGACGCCCACGGTGTCGTGCTTGTCCAGCGCCTGCGCGACCGCGATCTTCGTGCCCACCCCGTCCGTCGAGGACGCGAGGATGGGCTCCTTCCACCGGTCGAGCTTGAGTGCGAACAACCCGGCGAACCCGCCGACCCCGCCGAGCACCTCGGGCCTGCTGGTCCGCTCGGCATGCGGTTTCAGCAGCTCGACAGCTTCGTCACCGGCGTCGATGTCGACCCCGGCGGCGGCATACGTGGCGGCGTTCAAGGACTCGCTCACGGCAAGCGGACTCCAGACTGGTTCGGCTCAGGGACGCCGGACGGCATCCCCAGCACCGTACCCGGCCTGCGTGACGGTCAATGACGACGATGCGGTTTCGTCCATGCTTTCCAGCACGTGCTTACCGATCAGCGCGTCGTCGGGCAGCGGGATCGGGTACTCCCCGCTGAAACAGGCCGTGCACAGCCGGGACTTCGGTTGCTCGGACGCGGCGACCAGGCCGTCGAGCGAGACGTAGCCGAGCGAGTCCGCGCCGATGAGCCTGCGGATGCCGTCCAGGTCGGCGCCGTTGGCCACCAGTTCGGCGCGCGAGGCGAAATCGATGCCGTAGAAGCAGGGCCAGCGCACCGGCGGGGACGCGATCCGCACGTGCACCTCGAGCGCACCCGCCTCACGCAGCATCCGCACCAGCGCGCGCTGGGTGTTGCCGCGGACGATCGAGTCGTCCACCACGACGAGACGCTTGCCGCGGATCACCTCGCGCAGCGGGTTGAGCTTGAGCCGGATGCCCAGCTGCCGGATCGTCTGCGACGGCTGGATGAACGTCCGCCCGACGTACCCGTTCTTCACCAGGCCCTGGCCGTACGGAATGCCCGACGCCTGCGCGTACCCGATCGCCGCCGGCGTGCCGGACTCCGGCACCGGGATGACCAGATCGGCCTCGACCGGGTTCTCCTGCGCGAGCCGCTTGCCGATGTCGACCCGGGTCGCGTGCACGCTGCGGCCGGCGATCGAGGTGTCCGGGCGGGCGAGGTAGACGTACTCGAAGACGCACCCCTTGGGCTCCGGGTTCGCGAACCGCGAGGACCGCAGGCCCTGAGCGTCGATCGCGATCAGCTCGCCGGGCTCGACCTCGCGCACGAACGACGCGCCGACGATGTCCAGTGCCGCGGTCTCGCTCGCGACGACCCAGCCGCGTTCGAGCCGGCCGAGCACGAGCGGGTGCACCCCGTGCGGGTCGCGCGCGGCGTACAACGTCTCCTCGTCGGAGAACACCAGGCAGAAGGCGCCACGCAGGGTGGGCAGCAACTCCAGTGCCGCGGCCTCGATACCGCGGTCGGCGGCAGACCCGGCCAGGAGTCCGCAGACCAGGTCGGAGTCGCTCGACGACCCGGTCAGCCCCGCGTGCGGCTTGATGCCGGCGTCACGGGTGCGGTCACGCAGCTCGGCCGTATTGACGAGATTTCCGTTGTGCGCCAACGAAAGTCCGCTGCCGGTCGCCGTCGTGCGGAACATCGGCTGGGCGTTCTCCCAGGTCGAGGACCCGGTGGTGGAGTAGCGGCAGTGTCCGACGGCGATATGCCCCTGCAGGGAGGAGAGCACCTGCTCGTCGAAGACCTGGCTGACCAGCCCGAGGTCCTTGAACACCACGATCTGCTTGCCGTCGGACACCGAGATGCCGGCGGCCTCCTGGCCACGGTGCTGTAGCGCGTACAGCCCGTAGTAAGCCATCTTTGCGACTTCCTCGCCCGGTGCCCAGACACCGAACACGCCGCATTCTTCTCGAGGTTCGTTTTCGGGCTGATCGTGCGGATCGTGGTCGGAAACCACCGAAGAGCTCCAGTCGACGAGGGCAGGCCGCTTCAAGTGTAGGTCGCTCCCGTCCCCTGCACGGGGGTGACCTGCCGTGAGCTTCGGCTCCTCAGTGGACCGCCGCGACCCATTTCGACTGCCCGGGCCTGCCGGTGACCCAGCAACCGCCCCGTGGCCGTGCCCGGTCGGCGCCGTACTGGTCGTCGAGCGCGAGCAGGTCGTTCAGCACTTCACCGACCGCGCCGCGGCGGCGCCACAGCATCTTCCGCGGCGCGAGGACGTTCTCCTCGTCGCCGGGCACCCGGCTCGCCACCACGTCGTCCTCGGCGTTGAGGCGGACGACGTCGATGACGGAGCCGTGTGCACGGATCCCCACGACCGCGACCACGTTGCCGTCGTCGTCACAGGGGTGGATGAACCGGTAGCCACGGTCGATGAGATCCATCAGCCGCGTCTCCACGGCGCCGTCCGGTTTGCGTTCAGCCGAGCACATCGTCGAATTCGCCGTCCTTGACGCCCGCGAGGAAGGCGTCCACTTCGGCGCGCGTGTACAGCAGCGCCGGGCCGTCCGGGAAACGTGAGTTGCGTATGGCGATGTCGCCTGAGGCCAGCTTGGCGACCTCGACACAGTTGCCCATCGCGCCGCTGTGCTTGCTCTTGCGCCAGTTTGCCCCGGTCAGTTCGGTGGCCGGCATGCCATTCGAAAATCGCTTCGCCATTTTCCGCCCCTTCCGATCAGCCTTGGTCTGGTAGTGCATCTGCACGTGCATTTGCACTGCCGCGAAAGTTACCAGTGGCCCTTGCGTTGAGTAAATGCACGAGTTGATGCACGTGCAGATCACCGCGGCGCACTCCTGGCGCTCAGTCTCCAGGTGTCCAGGATTGCGTCCGAGCGGGTGAACAATTCCCTGGTTGCGCGAGGTGGAAACTAACCCAGCGTGACGAAATCGGGTGCTAGATCTCGGCAATGCGTTTGATGAGCATTTGCCTACTTCGATCGGGTGTTTCCGCATCAACCGTGAGCCGGTCGAAGGCGCGGCTGTAGAGCTCGAGTTCGTCGGGCTTTTCCAAGTAGTTGGCGCCGTTGAGATGTTCGAGGTACGCGATGTTGGGCAGCTCCGGCTCGGCGAACTGCAGCAACGAGAAAGCGCTTTCCACGGCGAGGCCGCTGTGCGCGAAAGGCACGATCTGCAGCGAGATCGTCGGCATCTTGATCAGCTCGAGCAGGAACTCCAGCTGCTCCTTGAGCACCGCCGCGCCACCGACCGGCCGGTGCAGCACGGCTTCGTCGAGCACGGCCCACAGCCGCGGCGGTTTCGGCCCGGACAGCAGTTTCTGCCTGCGCATCCGGATGGCGACACGATCCTCGGCGTCGCGATCGGCCTCGTCCGGGTTGCCACGGGAGATCACCGCGCGGGCATAGGACTCGGTCTGCAGCAGGCCCGGCACGAACATCAGTTCGTAGGTGCGGATCCGGGTCGCGGCCTCTTCCAGGCCGATGTAGTTGTCGAACCAGCTGGGCAGGGTGTCGTTGAAACTGCGCCACCAGCCAGGCCGGTTGGCCTGCTTGACCATCTCGACGGCCCAGTCGCGCTCGGCCTTCTCGTGCACCCCGTACATGGTCAGCAGGTCGACCACGTCACGTTCCTTGCAGCCGACGCGGCCCAGCTCCATGCGGGAGATCTTCGACTCCGAGGCGCGGATTTCCCACGCTGCCTGCGCCCGCGTGATGCCGGCGGCTTCGCGCAGCTTGCGCAGTTGGGTACCGAGGATCATCCGGCGCGCGGTGGGGCCCGCGCCTTGCTCGACGTCGGGAGGATCGGCCTGAGCCATCGGGGTGAACCCTCCTGGTGCGAGTGACATGTCGAAGAAAATCGCCCAGGTTCCGAAGGTACACCGCGGTATGCCGCGGTCAAGTTCGGTGGTGCATTTACCCGAAAGGGCAGACTCATTACTCTAGGTGTGCCCTTCAATACACCCGATCATCCCAGCCGAGGGAGTCTTGATGACGGAAACCGCCCGTAGCTACCCCACCGCGGTCCCGGTCGGCGTGGATCCCACTCGCGCGAGCATCGCCCGGGTCTACGACGCGTTCCTCAACGGGAAGGACAACTACGAGATCGACCGCGAGGTTCTGCGGGGGGTACAGAAGGCCGCGCCGGAGGCGGCGGAGCTCGGGATGGAGAACCGCAGCTTCCTGATCCGGGCCTGCCGGTTCCTGGCCCAGCAGACCGACATCACCCAGTACCTCGACCTGGGCTCCGGCCTGCCCACCGCGGAGAACACGCACCAGGTCGTGCAGCGGATCAAGCCCGAGGCCAAGGTCGTCTACGTCGACAACGACCCGGTCGTGCTGGCGCACGGGCGCGCATTGCTGGAGGAGAACGAGAACACGATCTTCGTCGCCGAGGACATCTTCCAGCCGGAGCAGGTGCTCGAGAATCAGGTCATCCAGGACACGCTGGACTTCTCGCAGCCGATCGCCCTGCTGCAGGTCGGCACGCTGCACCACTTCGAAGGCGAGCGCGGAGCGCCCGCGGACATCATGCGCCGCTACATCGAGCGCCTGGTGCCGGGTTCGTACGTGGTGGTGAGCCATTTCCTCGATCCGGAGAACGAGCACAGCGTCGTCGCCAGGAAGATGGAGGAGGCGTTCCGGCACAGCATGATGGGCTCGGGCACGTTCCGGACCATGCGGGAGATCGAGGAGTTGTTCGGTGATCTCGAAATGGTGCCGCCCGGTGTCGCCAAGTGTGCTGAGTGGTGGCCGGACGGCCCGCATCTCAGGCCGCTCAACCAGGTGCAGCACAGCATCGCCGGCGGCGTCGGCCGCAAGGTCTAGACCCGCACGACAGGCAGCTGACGGGTGAGGTCGGCGCGGGCGCCGGAAGCGGTGACCCGGCCGGCCTCCACCGCGTCCGTCCAATTCAGACGGCCGGTGGCGAGTTCGAGCCAGGTCCGCGGATCGGTCTCGATCACGTTCGGTGGGGTGCCCCTGGTGTGCCGGGGACCCTCGATGCATTGCACCGCAGCAAAAGGCGGGACTCGCACCTCCACGCTCCGGCCCGGCGCGTCGGCGGCCAAAGCGCGTAGGCTGAGCCGCACGGCGGCGGCCAATGCCGGCCGCGCCGGTTTCTCCTCGTTCCCGTCCAGCCAAGCGGAAACGGCCGTCACCGCGGCACGTAACTCCGCGGGGTCGACCGAACGCGATGGGGGCATGGGGAAACAGTAAGGTGAACGCCAGTACAAAAGCACGCGACACGTGGGGTAGAACATGGCGCAGCGGGACGAAGCAGACCGGCTCGTACCGAATCCCCAAACCATCAGCAGGCTCAGCAAGCCGAAGATCACCGAGGAGATGCGCGCCAACGCGAGGGCGAACCCCAACAGCTGGTTGTACGTGATCGACGAAGCCTTCGATCCCAACGGTCCCGTGCCTTCCTGGGCTGTCGTCGGTGCCTACCCGGTCAACAGCGGCGGCAAGATCGTCGAGGACTTCCACCCCAACGACCGGTACCGGCCATCACCGAAGGCACTCGGTTTTCCCGAGCCTGCCAACGAACTCGAGCGGCTGCTGCAACTGGTCCGGACCAATCATCGCCCGGCGGAGGATCTGCCACCGGTGATCCTCAATGCGACGCTGTTCGTCTATGCGATGTCGCCGCTGCAGCGGACGGTGATCGGCTTCCACAACACCGACGGCAGGGTCATGGTGCCCGCGTACACGTCGAAGACGCTCGTCCCACGCGAGTGGCCGCATGCCCGTGCGGTGCTCGGCCGGGACATGGTGCCGTTGCTGGCCGGGCATCCGGTGACCGTCAACCCGCACGAGGCGGTCACCGCTGTCGTGCCCGCGGAGCATCTGGAGTACGCGCTCGCCCGGGAGGGCCAGCGGTAGTCTCACTCCACAGAGTGACAACCGATTCGCCGTACGTGCTCGATAGAGGCATTGTGACTCCCCGAAGGAGAGAGGGGAGTCGCCGTGGCTCTGTCGAATCCGAGGTTGCACTGGGGTGCGGCTGTCGCCCTGTCCGTCGCCCTGACCATCACGATCACTCCTACCGCGGCCGCCGCTGACTACAGTCTCGCTGACACCACGTTCGCCGGTTCGCAGATCGCGAAGGCCGAGGGTGCCGAGCCCACGGTGAAGTACCAGAACCTCGACGGCACCGCCGGGCACGACGTCAGCGGTCACCAGGGCGCGGTCGACTGGGGTGCGGCATGGGCCGCGGGCGGGCGCTTCGTCTACGTGAAGGCGACCGAGGGCACCGGCTACCAGAATCCGCAGTTCGCCCAGCAGTACAACGGTTCCTACAACGTCGGCATGATCCGCGGCGCGTACCACTTCGCCCGGCCGGATGTGTCGCCCGGCGCGGCGCAGGCCGACTATTTCGTCGATCACGGCGGCGGCTGGTCCCCCGACGGCCGCACCCTGCCCGGCGCGGTCGACGCGGAGTACAACCCGTACGGCGAAGCCTGCTATGACATGGACCCCGGCGCGATGAGCCGCTGGCTCGCCGACTTCTCGAATACCTATTACGCGCGCACCGGCCGGTTTCCCGCGATCTACACCTCGACGAGCTGGTGGAACCGGTGCACCGGCGGCAATGCCGGGTTCGGCGCGAACCCGTTGTGGGTGGCTCGCTACAACGATTTCATCGGTGCGCTGCCGGCGAGCTGGGGACGTCAGGTGATCTGGCAGTTCGCCGACGCGGGCGCCCTGCCCGGTGATCAGAACCTGTTCGACGGATCCCTCGGCCGACTGCGGGATTTCGCGCTCGACCGGTGACCTTTCGGGTTACGACGAAAGTCGGCTCTCGACACCCTTGACGTGCGTAATTTCCTCACCTGTCATGACAACTTCGTGCAAGTAGGTGACAAGTCTCCATGTCGTCATAAAGAATCACGCGCGGACGGCTCCCTGCACCAGTCGTCCAAACCGCGAGGGCAATCGAAAGGGATACATCCATGTCCACGTTCTGGAGAAGACGGCGGATCGCCATGGCGATCGGCGTCGCGTCGATGGGGGCATTACTGCCAGGTCTGTTCATGCCGGCGCAAGCGACAGAAAGCAGCGTCGCGCAGCAGGACCACGAAATGGGCTCGCAGATCCGGCGGGTCGAAGGTGATCAGTCCACTCCGGACAGTCGCGCGGCGGCGATGCGGCCGCAGGGCGTCAATGTGGACGGTGTGGTTGCCACGGCCACGGTCGAGGGTATCGATGTCAGCGGCCATCAGGGCAACGTCGACTGGAATGGTTACTGGGGGCAGGGCAAGAGGTTCGCCTACGTGAAGGCGACCGAGAGCACCACCTACACGAACCCGTATTTCGCCCAGCAGTACAACGGTTCCTACAACATCGGCATGATCCGCGGTGCCTACCATTTCGCGACCCCGGACACGTCGAGTGGCGCGGCGCAGGCCAACTACTTCGTCGACCACGGGGGCGGCTGGTCGGCCGACGGCAAAACTCTGCCGGGTGCGCTGGACATGGAGTACAACCCCTACGGCGCCACGTGTTATGGCTTGTCCAAGAGTGCGATGACGGGGTGGGTCAAGGATTTCAGCGACACCTACCACGCGCGGACGAACAAGTGGCCGGCCATCTACACGAGCACCAGCTGGTGGGGCCAGTGCGTCGACGGTGATTTCAGCTCGACCAGCCCGCTGTGGGTCGCGCGGTATGCGTCGAGCGTGGGCTCGCTGCCCTACGACTGGGGCGTCTATACCTTCTGGCAGTACAGCTCGAGCCCGATCGACCAGAATGTGTTCAACGGCTCCTACGACCGGCTCGTGGTGCTGGCGACCAACCACGACTGACTTGATCACGAAAGGGCTTCCGTCCAGCGGGCGGAAGCCCTTTTCGCGTATTTTTTGCTGGAACCAAGCCCGGACGCGGTACGTCCGAGCGGGCGCAGGGGATTTGGGGAAAGGCGACGCGATGACGTATCCACCACAGCCGGGCCAGCCGGATTACGGGCAGCAACCGGATCCGTATGGGCAGCAACCTGGTGGGTACGGGCCGCCGCCGGGTGGTTATCCGCAGTCGGGCGGCGTCCCAGAGCAGGGCTATCCACCGCCGGGCTACGGTCAGCAACCCTATGGCCAGCAGGGTTATACCCAGCCTTACCCCGCCTACGACCAGTCCGGGGGCGGGCAGTACCCGCCCGGCCAGTACCCGCCCGGCCAGTACCCGCCCGGCATGTACGGCGCCCCGCCGCCGGGTGGCAGCCGGAAGGGCCTGTGGATCGGGCTGATCGTGGCGATCGTCGTGATCTTGGCGGCCCTGGGTATCACGGGTTTCTGGAAGCCGGGTTTCTTCCTCAGCGGCAGTTCCGGCTCCGGTCCCGACGCGGTGGCGCAGTCGATCGTGACCGGTCTGAACAAGCACGACAAGCCCGCACTCAAGGCGTTGGTGTGCGGAAACGCCGACAAGGACGTGACACGGGCGATCGACAACGTCGACGACGTGTCGAGTGCGAAACTGTCCAATGTGCAGACCAGTGGCACCAAGGCCACGGTGACCGTCGCGGTCACCGCCTCGGACACCGACGGCATCGCGACGGGTGGCCTGGAGCAGCAGAACGGCAAGTGGTGCTGGCACGACCTGTCGCTGCGGGAAGCCGGCAGTTCGAGCAGCTCCAGCCGGTCGTCCACGCCGTCGTCACGCACGCGCAGCAGCACGTCGTCGTCCAGTTCGAGTTCCAGTGCCAACGGCGAGGCCTACAACGTGACCGCGCAGAACTTCCTGAACCGGGTCAACGCCGGGGACAGCGCCGGCGCGATGGCGCTGGTCTGCCAGGACAAGACGACGGACATCCAGCCCAATGTCAGCAAGGCGGCGTCGGAAGGCTCGCAGCTGTCGGCGTCGATGTCGGGGATCGACGGGATCGGCCTCGGGGATTTGAAGGGCACCATCGGCGGCAACAGCATCAACGGCGGGTTCATCTCGACCGACGAGATCGACGGCGGCCGCGCCTGCATCGACAACTTCGACATCTACTGAGCTGGTGCGTGGCCGGCGATCGCCGCTGCTGGCGACCTTTGTGCTGTCCGTCGTCCTGCTCGCCGGCGTCACCGGCTGGCTGCTGACCGACCCGGCGACGACCCGCGCCGACGCCTTGCGCACCGGTGGCCTTGCGGGCGGCTCGGTGGTGGCGCTGTACGCGTTGTGGCTCAACGACCGGCGGCGCAAGGTCGAGGAGAACCGCCAGCAGGTCGAGCGGGAACGGTACGAGCTGGAGCTGCTGCGAGCCGAGCGTGACCGCGAGCGGACGACCGACGAGCGGTTCGCGAAATCCGTGGAGCTACTGGGAAACGAGGCCGACCAGGTGCGGGTCGGTGCGTTGCACGCCCTCGTCGGCCTAGCGCGCAGCCGCCCGGACTACCGGCAGACCGTGCTCGACATCCTCTGCGCTTACTTGCGCATGCCGTCCACAAAGGACGAACCCGAGATCCAGCGCACGGCACAGCGGTTGCTCGTCGAGTTGCTGCCGGCGGCGGGCACCGGGGAGGCGTACGACCTGGACCTGACCGGCGCGGACCTCCGGTATTTCGATCCGGCCGGGCGCCGGGTGGGCACCCTGGTACTGCGCGACGCGCGGCTGAACGCGAGCACCAATCTCAGCGGGTGCGAGTTCACCGGTCCCGTGTGGTTCACCCGGGCGATCGCGTCCGGCCGGTTTGTCTGCCGTGAAGCCAAGTTCGGTGAGCGGGCGTGGTTCAGCGGCACCACCTTCGAGTCGGAGGCCGATTTCACCGACAGCACATTCCGCGGACAGGCCAACTTCAAGAAGGCGGTCTTCTCCGGCGACGCGGTCCTGGATGCGACTTTCCTTGACGCACTGGACTTGCGCGAAACCCGGTTCGACGGCCAGGTCGAGCTGCACTCGATCGGGCCGTCGAACGCGGTTTCGCTCTACAACACGCTCGTAAACCCGGCCCGCGCGAAGCTTCCCGCGCATTGGTCCGCGGAACACCTCGATGGGCACACACGAATCGTGGACGGTCGCGGCTAGCGAGTTGACCTCGAGCTAGGTAGAGGTCCTACCCTGGTGACCGTGTTCACCGATTTCGAGCTCGAGTACCTGGCCGGCCAACGGGTCGGGCGCCTGTCCACCAGCCAGCCCGACGGCACGTTGCAGATCAACCCGGTCGGTTTTGGAGTCAACCGGCAGCTGGGCACCATCGACATCGGTGGTTTCAACCTGACCCACAGCCGCAAGTACCGCAACGTGCTCGACAACGGGCGAGCCGCGTTCGTGGTCGACGACGTGTTCTCGGTCGACCCGTGGCGGGTGCGCTTCCTGGAAATTCGCGGTCACGCGGAAGCAATCGCCGAACCGGCCGACTCCCAGGATCAGGCTCAGCTCGGCCCGATCATTCGCCTGCACCCCGCACGGATCCTGAGCCTCGGGCTGCGGCCGGGTGATCTCGACGTCGACCCGCACTCCGCCGGGATCCTGAGCCGCAAGGTGTCCTAGGCGAACAACCGGGGCAGCGTCCCTTCCCACGCCTCGCGCAGTTCCGCGAGCGGGAACGTCGTCAGGCCCTGGATCTCCAGCGCATCCGACTCCGGGTCCACCACACCGGTTTTGCGCCACGGCAAGCCGCGCGCGGTGCACATTTCGGTGAACCGCAGCTCCTCGGCGCGCGGCACGGCGACCAGCACCCGGCCCGAGGATTCCGAGAACAGCTGCACGAACGGGTCCGCGTCCTCGTCCAGCACGACCCGTGCGCCGCATTGGCCGACCAGCGCCGTCTCGACGAGGGTCTGCGCGAGCCCGCCGTCGGAAAGGTCGTGTGCCGCGGAGATCATGCCGTCCCGCGAACCGGCGACGAGGATGTCGGCCAGCAGCCGTTCGCGCTCCAGGTCCACCATCGGCGGGCGGCCACCGAGGTGATCGTGCATTTCCTGCGCCCACACCGAACCATCCAGCTCGTCGTGGGTTTCGCCGAGCAGCAGCAGCGTTTCCCCGGCTTCGGCGCCGATCCCGGCCGGGATGCGGCGGCGGACGTCATCGATCACGCCGAGCACGCCGACCACCGGGGTCGGCAGGATCGCGGTTTCGCCGGTCTGGTTGAAGAAGCTGACATTCCCGCCGGTCACCGGGATGCCCAGCTGTGCACAGCCGTCGGCGAGCCCGCGCACGGCCTGCTCGAACTGCCACATCACCCCGGGATCGGTCGGGGCACCGAAGTTGAGGCAGTTCGTGACGGCCAACGGCATCGCACCGCTGGTGGCGACATTGCGGTAGGACTCGGCGAGTGCGAGCTGCGTGCCGCGATACGGGTCGAGATACACGAAGCGGGCGTTGCAGTCGGTCGACACCGCGACACCACGCCCGGTTTCCTCGTCGATCCGGATCAGCCCCGAGTCCGCGGGCTGTGCGAGCACCGTGTTCCCGCGGACGTAACGGTCGTACTGTTCCGTGACGAAGTCCTTCGCCGCCTGGTTCGGCGAGGAGATCACCCGCAGCAGCGTGTCGTGGATCTCCTCGGGGCTGGACGGCCGGGCCAGCCCAGCGGTGCCGGAAGCCTGCACAGTGTCCTGAGTGGACGGACGCGCGACCGGCCGGTCGTACACCGGGCCCTGATGCGCGACGGTGCGTGGCGGCACATCGACGACCGTCTCGCCATGCCACGTGATGACCAGGTGCTCGCCGTCGGTGACTTCGCCGATTTCCGTGGCGATGACGTCCCACTTGCGGCAGATCGCCATGAAATCGTCCACTTTGGACGGTTCGACGACGGCGCACATGCGTTCCTGCGACTCGCTCGAGAGGATCTCCGCCGGGCTCATCCCCGTCGCGCGCAACGGCACCCGGTCCAGCTCGATGTGCATCCCGCCGTCACCCGCCGCGGCGAGCTCCGAGGTCGCGCAGGACAGCCCCGCACCGCCGAGATCCTGAATGCCGACAACGAGTTTCTTCGCGAACAACTCGAGGCAGCACTCGATGAGCACCTTCTCCGTGAACGGGTCGCCGACCTGGACGCTCGGCAGCTTCTTGCGGCCGCCATTGGACGATCCGGCTTCATCATCCGCGAACACGTCGCTCGCCAGCACCGACACACCGCCGATGCCGTCGAGCCCGGTGCGCGCGCCGAACAGGATGATCTTGTTCCCCGCGCCCGAGGCGAACGCCAGGTGCAGATCCTCGGTGCGCATCGCGCCGACGCACATCGCGTTCACCAGCGGATTGCCCGCGTAGCTCTCGTCGAACACGACCTCGCCGCCGATGTTCGGCAGGCCAAGGCAGTTGCCGTACCCGGCGACACCGGCCACCACACCGGGCAGCACACGGCGCGTGTCGGGGGCGTCGGCAGGGCCGAAGCGCAGCGCGTCGGCGACGGCGAGCGGGCGCGCGCCCATCGCGAGAATGTCGCGCACGATCCCGCCGACCCCGGTCGCGGCGCCCTGGTAAGGCTCCACATAGGACGGATGATTGTGGCTCTCGACCTTGAATGTGACGGCCCAGCCGTCGCCGATGTCGACGACGCCCGCGTTCTCCCCGATCCCGGCGAGCATCTTGGCCTTCATCTCGGGCGTGGTCGTCTCCCCGAAGTAGCGCAGATGCTTCTTCGAGGACTTGTACGAGCAGTGCTCGCTCCACATCACCGAGTACATCGCGAGTTCGGCGTCGGTCGGGCGGCGGCCGAGGATCTCGCGGATGCGGGCGTACTCGTCGTCGGCGAGGCCCAGTTCCCGGTAGGGCTGCGAGGTCTCCGGAGTATCCGCGGCGCGTGCGGTGGTGTCGATGACCAGCGTTTCCGTCACGCTTCTCAGGGTATCTGGCGCGAAAAATCAGTCGCCCCGGACACGGGGGATCAATAACGTTGTCCAAGTGCGTCTGCCATCCCGGCTCACCCCGTTGCGCTTCATCGGCGCCCTGCTCAGGGCCCGGCCATCACTGGCCGTGGCCTCCTGCGTGCTGGGTGCGGTCTGGTTGCTGCCCGGCGCATTGCTGCCACTCGTGATCGGAAACACCATCGAGGCCATCGCCCAGCAGCGCCCGGTCTGGGGTCAGGCCGGGCTCGTCGCGGGGCTGGCGGTGCTGCAGGCGGTGTTCGGTGCGGCGCTGATCTTCGCGGTGCACGGTTTCTGGCTGCACGGCGCGGCGAGCACCCAGCAGGTGATCGCCGACCACACCGCACGGCTCGGCGCTTCGCTGCGGGCGCAGGCCGCGACCGGTGACGTCATGGCGATCTCCTCGAGTGACATCGGCCGGATCGGCAACGTGCTCGAAGTGCTCGGCCGGATGTTCGGGGCGGTGGTGGCATTCCTCGTGGTCGGTATCGGACTGCTGTGGCTTTCCCCGGTGCTCGGCGCGGTGGCGATGCTCGGCGTGCCACTCGCGGTGCTGAGCATGGGCAGGCTCGTCGCCCCGCTGCAGAAGCGCAAAGGAGCCCAGCGCGAAGAACTCACCGAGGTCAACGCGATCGCCTCGGACATCGTGTCGGGTCTGCGGATCCTGCGTGGGGTCGGCGGGGAACAGCAGTTCCGCCAACGGTTCCGCACGGCCAGTCAGCGGGTGCGGATCGCCGGTGTGGGGGTGGCGCGCAGCGAGTCCTGGTTGATGGCGGCCGAGGTGCTGCTGCCGGGCCTGGTCACGGTGGTCATCACCTACCTGGGTGCCCGGCTCGCGGTCGCGGGCACGATCGGCGTCGGTGACCTGGTCACCTTCTACGCCGCGTCGGCCTTCCTGGTGGTGCCGGTGAGCACCGCGACCGAGTTCACGGCCGCGCTGACTTCGGCGCTGGTGTCGGCGAAGAAGGTGTGCGGGGTGCTGAGCCTCCGGCCGTTCCTGGCCGAACCGGCGGAGCCGGTCGCGTTGCCCGATGGGCCGCTGGAACTGCACGACAGCGAGACCGGGTTCACCGCGGTGGCGGGCAAGCTCACCGTGATCGACGCCGGGCCGGCTGCCGAGGCGCTGGCGGAGCGGATGGCGCGGTTCACCGATCCGGCGCCAGGCCATCGCGTGCTGGTGTCGGGCGTGCCGGCGGATCACGTCGCGCTGCCCGAACTCCGGTCGAGGGTGGTCTACGCGCACAACCAGGACCTGTGGTTTTCCGGCGCGTTGCGGGCACAGCTGGTGCCTGAGCAGCGGGCCCGGTCCGGGCTGGTGGCGGCTGACGCCGAGGACATCGTGGCCGGCTTCCCGGACGGTCTCGACGAGCTGATCGGTGAGCGCGGCCGCGAGGTGTCCGGTGGTCAGCGGCAACGGCTGAGCCTGGCCCGCGCGCTGGTACTCGACGCGGACACGCTCCTGCTCGACGAGCCGACCTCGGCGGTCGACACCCACACCGAGGCCCGCATCACCGAGCGCATCGCGGAACTGCGCCGGGGCAAGACAACAGTGGTGTTCACGGAAAGTCCTTTGTGGACTCTGGTGGCGGATGAGGTGATCTCGTGCCGGTGAGGCTGCCGCTCGCGACCACGCGGGCGGCGCGGGCGTGGTTGCGGGCGGCGCTGCGCACGCACCGCGCATCGTTCGTGACGGTGATCGGGTTGTTCTGCCTGGCCGCGGTCGCCGGGCTGGTCGGCCCGCAGGTGCTGGGTCATCTGGTGGATTCGGCGGTGTCCGGGCACGCGGATATCGAACTGCCCGCCCTGCTGTTCGTGGTGCTGCTGATCGTCCAGGCCGCGTTGAAGCGGGTCGCGCGGGTGCGTGCGGGGATGCTCGGCGAGCAGGTGCTCGCCGAGACCCGCGAGCGCTTCGTCGGGGAGGCGCTGCGGCTGCCGTTGAGCACGGTCGAGGCCGCGGGCACCGGCGACCTGCTCAGCCGCGCGACGACGGACGCCGACCGCATCGACCACGCGGTGCGCAACGCGATCCCGCAGATCGTGGTCGCCGGGATGACCGTGCTGCTGACGGTTGTCGCGATGGTCGTGACGTCACCGCTGCTGTCGCTCGCGTTGCTCGTCGCGGTGCCGTTGCTGTACTTCTCGTCGCGCTGGTACTGGTCGCGTGTCCCGGCGCGGATCGAGCGGATGCTCGACGCCTGGGCTGACGTCCAAAGTGGACTGCACGAGACCGCGGACGGCGCTCGTACCGCGGAGGCGCTGGGGCTCATCGACAGCCGCGTCAAGCTCGGCACGCGGACGCTCGGTCGCGCGGTCGAGCACGAGCGTGGGCTGCGGCGGCTGACGATCCGCTGGGTGCCGTGGATGCAGCTGTCACAGGTGCTTCCGATCGCGGTGCTGCTTCTGCTCGGTGCGTGGGCTTACGCGCAGGGACTGGCCGGGCTCGGCACCATCACGACGATGGCGGTGTACCTGCAGGCGCTCGGCGCGCCACTGGAGGAGTTGCTGTGGTGGACCGAGGACATGCTGGTCTCGGGCACGGCGCTGCGGCGGGTACTGGGTGTCGAGGGCACGGACCGGCCCGGGCGCGGGCAGCCGCACGGCCGGGAGATCGTGGTACGTGAGGTCCGGTACGGCTACACCGCCGGGCGCGAGGTGTTGCACGGGATCGAATTGCGGATCCCGCCGGGTGAGCGGCTCGCGATCGTCGGGCCGTCCGGTGCGGGCAAGTCGACCCTCGGCCGGTTGCTGGCCGGGGTCGCGGCGCCGCGCTCGGGCTCGGTGACCGTGGGCGGCGCGGAGGTTTCCGAGCTGGCGGAGGATGTGCTGCGCGGCGAGGTGCTGTTGCTGACCCAGGAACACCACGTGTTCGCCGGGTCCCTGCGCGAGAACCTGACGCTGCCTGCCGGTGACTGGACCGACGCGGATCTGCTGCGGGCGCTGACCGCGGTCGGGCTGGCCGGCTGGTTTTCCGCGCTGCCCGAGGGGCTCGGCACGCGCCTGGGCGCGGGTGCGCTGGCCGTCCCGGCGGCGGTCGCTCAGCAACTGGCACTGGCGCGGGTCGTGCTGGCGGACCCGCACACGGTGGTGCTCGACGAGGCGACGTCGCTGCTGGACACGTCGTCGGCGCGGCAGCTGGAGCGCTCCCTCAACGGCGTGCTCGAAGGACGGACAGTGATCGCCATCGCCCACCGCCTGCACACCGCGGCAGCGGCTGACCGGGTGGCGGTGGTCGAGGACGGGCGGATCACGGAGCTGGGCCCGCACGCCGAGCTGCTGCGTGCGGGCGGCCCCTACGCCCGGTTGGTGGAGGCGGCGGTGCCGGTGTACTGAGCCGTTGGTTACCAATCCGACCACAGTCACGGCTATCCGGCTTGCGTGGCAACGGTTACGTGCTGCTCGGGGTCTGCCTACTTTTGGCCGGATTGGTAACTCAGCCGGCCACCAATGCGTCCACAGCCGAGAAGAACATGCCCAGCCCGTCGTCCGAGGGGCCGGTGAGGGCGTCGATGGCGTGCTCGGGGTGCGGCATCAGGCCGACGACGCGGCCGTTCGCACTGGTGATGCCCGCGATGTCGTTACGGGAGCCGTTCGGGTTCTCGCCCACGTAGCGGAAAACCACGCGACCGTCGCCTTCCAGTTCGTCCAAAGTGGACTGGTCGGCGACGTACCCGCCCTCGCCGGACTTCAGCGGGATCAGGATTTCCGCGGCCTTGTCGTACCTCGTGCTCCACGCGGTCGAGTTGTTCTCCACCCGCAGCCACTGGTCCCGGCACACGAAGTGCAGGTTCTTGTTGCGCACCAACGCTCCCGGCAGCAGCCCGGCCTCGCACAGGATCTGGAAGCCGTTGCAGATGCCGAGCACCGGCATGCCCTTGCCGGCCGCTTCGACGACCGACGACATCACCGGGGCGAAGCGGGCGATCGCGCCGCAGCGCAGGTAGTCCCCGTAGGAGAACCCGCCCGGCACGATGACCGCGTCGACCCCGTGCAGATCCTCGTCCGCGTGCCACAACGACACCGCCTCGGCGTCGGCATACCGGACCGCGCGGGCCGCGTCGACGTCGTCGAGCGTGCCGGGGAACGTGATGACGCCGATCTTCACGACACCCTCACCCGGTCGGTTGTCGTGAGCCGGGCTCCGCCATTGTCGCTCACGACACCCTCCGTACGGTCCACTCCTCGATCACCGGGTTCGCCAGGAACCCTTCGGCGATCTTGGCCAATGTTTCGTCGTCGACCGAGTCGTCGACCTCCAACTCGAAGTGCTTACCCTGCCGCACTTCGGTGACTCCGGTGAAGCCGAGCCGTGGCAGCGCGCCTGCCACAGCCTGGCCTTGCGGGTCCAGGATCTCGGGTTTGGGCATGACGTCGACCACGACTCGGGCCACGGTGGGTGCTCCCAGGTATTCGCAGGTAGGGCGGTACTTGTAGAGCCTAACCGACGAACTTCAGGCGACGACCTGGACCTCGTCACCCGGGTGCAGCTGGTTGTAGAACGTCACGGCGTCCTGGTGCGACAGGTGCACACAGCCGTGCGACTTGCGCGTCAAGCTGCCCTCGTGCAGCGCCACGCCGGTGTTGGTGAAGAACACCGAGTACGGCATCGGCCCGTTGAACTGCTTGCTGTAGTGGTCGATGTCCTTGTACTGGACGTGGAAGATCCCCTTCGGGGTCGGATACCGGGGCAGTCCCGGCGTCGCCGGCACCGGGCCCGTGGTGACGGTCCCGTTGTTCTGCAACCACGCCTTTCCAGTGCTCAGCTGCACGCAGGCCTTGGCCTGCGGTTCACAGGGCGTCGGCGAGGCCTGAGCTGCAGGTGCGGCCAGCCCGAGCGCACCGATCGCCGCTGCTCCCAGTACGGTTCCGGTGAGAATTCGCAAGGTAGCCATACATCCGGTTACCCCTTCTTGTAGCGGCCATACATCAGGGTCGCCAACTTCGCGAAGAGCTTGTCGGTCCGGCGGGTCCGGCTGAACGTCGTGAGCTTGAGCGGCACGGGGAACCGCTGGTACGCGACGGCTTTCGGCCGCGAGAACTCGCGCAGGCCCTCCGGCCCGTGGATCCGCCCGAAGCCGGAGTCGCCCACCCCGCCGAACGGCAGCGAACCCATGCCGGTGAACGAGAACGGCGCGTTCACCGACGTCATCCCGGCTTTCAGCCGCGCGGCGATCGCGGGGCCGCGGTGCCGGGAGAACACCGTCGACCCCAGGCCGTAGCGGGTCGCGTTGGCCTTTTCGACGGCCTCGTCCATGTCACGCACCTTGGCGACGGTCAGGGTCGGCCCGAAGGTCTCCTCGGTGACGGCCTCGGAGTCCTCGGGCACGTCGACGAGCACCGTCGGCTGCACGTACCGCTCGCCCACCGCGTTCGCGCCGCCGGTCAGCGCGCGCCCGCCGCGAGCCAGCGCGTCGGTGATGTGCCGGCGGATCACGTCGAGCTGCGACGGCATGGTCATCGGGCCGTACTCGGTGCCGGGCCGGACCTTGCCGGTCAGCTCCACGACCTTGTCGACGAAGCGGTCGTAGACGTCTTCGTGCACGTAGACCCGCTCGACCCCGACACAGGTCTGGCCGGCGTTGGAGAAGGCACCCCAGACGGCGGCGTCCGCGGCGGCGGCGACATCGGCGTCGTTGTCCACGAGCAACGCGTCCTTGCCGCCCGCCTCGATGACGACCGGGGTGAGCGTCTCCGCGGCGGCGGCCATGATCTTCTTGCCGGTCGCGGTCGAACCGGTGAACGCGATCTTGTCCACCCCGGCCGAAACCAGTGCGGCCCCGGTCTGGCCGAACCCGGTGACCAGCTGCAGAACCGGCTGCTCCGGGACGACCTCGGCGAAGCTGTCGACCAGCCACTTGCCGACGCCGGGCGTGTACTCGCTCGGCTTGAACACGACGGCGTTGCCCGCTGCCAGCGCGTAGGTGATCGAGCCCATCGGCGTGTACACCGGGTAGTTCCACGGCCCGATCACGCCGATCACCCCGAGCGGCTGATACTCGACCGACGCCGTGTGGTTGCCCAGCAGCAGCCCGGGCGAACGGCGCTGCGTGCCGAGAACCTTGGGCGCGTGCTTGGCGGCCCACACGATGTGCTCGATCGCCAGCACGGTCTCCAGCTGCGCGTCACCGTGCGGCTTCCCGGTCTCCCGCTGCACGACGGCGCACAGCTCGTCGAGCCGGCGGGTCACGTGCGCCGCCCACTGCCGCAGCCGTGCAGCGCGCCCGTCGAACCCGAGCGACGCCCACCAGACCGCGGCGCCTCGCGCCCGTCCGACAGCGTCGCCGACCTGCTCGGCGCTGTGCACAGGGTAGGTCCCGACGACCTCATCGCTCGCTGGATCCAGTGACTCGAAGGTCTCCTGCGCGACGCCCACGTCGGTCATACGGCCCTCCCTACTCGTTGGTAACCCCAGCATGGCACAACGAGGAGCGGAATAGGATGGTGACGAAAATATGCAGAGGAGTGAATACATGAAGATTGTCCACTTTGGACACTCCTGTGTCCTGCTGCAGACGGATGGCGCACGGATTCTCATCGACCCCGGCGCGTTCTCCGCCGGTTTCGAAAGCGAGCGGGAACTGTCCGCCGTGTTCATCACCCACCAGCATTTCGACCACATCGACGCCGACAAGCTGCCCGCCCTGCTGGAAGCGAACGCGGACGCGAAGCTGATCGTCGACCCTGGCACCGAAGAGACCGTCGCCAAGCTGGGCGTCGAGTTCCAGATCATCCAGCCCGGGGACGCGCTCGAGATCGGCGGCACTGCGGTCAACGCGGTCGGCGGACAGCATGCCGTGATCCACCGGGACATCCCGGTCATCCCCAACGTCGGCCTCATCTTCGGGCACGGCGCCTTCTACCACCCCGGCGATGCGTTCCACGTGCCCGAACAGAAGATCGACGTGCTCGGGCTGCCGACCGGCGCGCCGTGGCTCAAGGCCGGTGAGGCGGTGGACTTCCTGCGTGCCGTCGGGCCCCGGCTCGCCGTGCCGATCCACGAGGCGGTGCTCGTGAACCCGGCGATGCACTACGGGTTGTTCACCAACCTCGCGCCCGAGGGCACCGAGGTCCGGGTCGCGCCCCGGGGTAAGGCCGTCAGACTCTGATACGTGGTGCCGAACGCCCGGTTCTCCAACGCGACATCGACCGCGTCGAGCAGCGCCTGCCGGAGGCCGGGGCGTGCCAGGTCGGCCGCGTCCACACCGAGCCGCACCAGGCCGCCGCGCCGGGCCGCCCGCGCGGACGCCAGCACCAGCGCGAAGCAGCGCACCGTTTCGGTCCGCTGCGACGAGGTCGCGAAGTCCTGGACGCGCGCCCGGTGCACGGTGCCGGTCTGCAGTTCGTGCACCGCGTTCACGTCCGCGCAAAGCCGGAAACCTTGACCGCGCAACGCTTCCAGTGTGCCGCGGGAGGCGAGCCAGCGCGGCGGGGCGAACCCGTCGGCGGCCAGCCCCGCCCGGTCGAACGCGGCCTGCGCGGCGATCAACCGCAACCGCGCCTCGTGCGCGGGCAGCGCGGCGAACTCGGCCTTCCGGCCGAAATGCGCGCGGTGCGCCGGCGCGACCCGGTGGTCGAACCCATGCAGGAGCAACCCGTCGCCGAGCCGTCTGCGGGCACGCACCCATTCGGTCACCGCCGCGGGACCGGCCAGCTGCGGCGCGAACAGCAACGACAGCGGAACCTTCCGCTGGTCCAGTTCGGCCGCCAGATCGGCACAGCGATGCAGCGTCCGGGGGCCGATGCCGGACAGCGAGACCAGCAGGCGGGCATCCATAACGCCATTACCGCATTCGAAGGTGGCGTTGTGCTTACCGTCGAATTACGCCCCGCTACCGGCCGGCGGAATTCCTACAGAATCGGCGCCGGCACGTAGTTCGTCGCCTCCGGGAACCGCTCCAGCACGCTTTCCACCTGCTTCGCGACGGCCGCGACCTGCGCGGGCGCCACACCGGTGAACGACAACCGGTCCGCCAGCAGCCGGTCAAGGTCCTCGCGGGTGAGCGGCAGCCGCTCGTCGGCGGCCAGCCGGTCCAGAAGGTCGTTGTGGCTCAAGCCTTTCTCGCGCATCGCGAGCGCGACGGCGACGGCGTTCTCCTTGATCGCCTCATGCGCGGTCTCGCGGCCGACCCCGGCGCGCACCGCGGCCATCAGCACCTTCGTGGTCGCCAGGAACGGCAGGTAACGGTCGAGTTCGCGGGCCACCACCGCGGGGAAGGCACCGAATTCCGTGAGCACCGTCAGAAACGTCTCGAGCAGCCCGTCGAGCGCGAAGAACGCGTCCGGCAACGCGACCCGGCGCACCACCGAGTCCGACACGTCGCCCTCGTTCCACTGGTCACCAGCCAGCTCGCCGACCATCGACAGGTGACCGCGCAACACGACCGCGAGCCCGTTGACCCGCTCGCACGAGCGCGTGTTCATCTTGTGTGGCATCGCCGAAGAGCCGACCTGACCGGGTTTGAAGCCCTCGGTCACCAGCTCGTGCCCCGCCATCAGCCGGATCGTCTTGGCCAGGCTCGACGGCGCGGCGGCCAGCTGCACCAGCGCGGAGAGCACGTCGAAGTCCAGCGACCGCGGATACACCTGGCCGACACTGGTGAACGTCCGGGAAAAGCCGAGATGCTCCGCGATCCGACGCTCCAGCAAGTCCAAAGTGGACTCATTCCCGAGCAGGTCCAGCATGTCCTGCGCGGTGCCGACGGGCCCCTTGATCCCGCGCAGCGGGTAGCGGGCGGTCAGGTCGTCGAGCCGCTCGAACGCGACCAGCAACTCGTCGGCGGCGGTGGCGAACCGCTTGCCCAGCGTCGTCGCCTGCGCCGCGACATTGTGCGACCGGCCCGCCATGACCAGGTCGGAGTGTTCGACGGCGAGTATCGCGAGCCTTGCCAGCACCGTCGCGACGCGTCCGCGCAGCAACTCCAGCGAACGGCGGATCTGCAACTGCTCGACGTTTTCGGTCAAGTCACGCGACGTCATGCCCTTGTGCACGTGTTCGTGCCCGGCGAGCGCGTTGAACTCCTCGATGCGGGCCTTCACGTCGTGCCGGGTGACGCGTTCACGTTCGGCGATGGAGGCCAGATCGACCTCGCCGAGCACGCGCTCGTAGTCCTCGATGACCCCGTCCGGCACCTCGACACCCAGCTCCCGCTGCGCGCGCAGCACCGCGATCCACAACTCGCGCTCCAAGATCACCTTCTGTTCCGGTGACCACAACGAGACAACTTCAGGCGAGGCGTAGCGCGCGGCGAGGACGTTCGGGATCTGGGGTTTCGTCACACGTCAAGGGTAAGTGAGCGCGTCACGCAGCATGGCGCGGGCGACCCCGCGGGGATCGGGGGCCACCTCGATGAAGGCGTTGACGACGGCGCCGTCCACCAGCGCGACGAGCTCGACGAGACGTTTCTCCTCGACCGGCCTGCCGGAGCGGGCAAAGATCTCGGTGAGCAGCTCGTACAGCTCGACCTGCATCGCGCGCATCAGCGGGCGCAGGTACGGCCTGCGACCGGTCGTGACGAGCCGTTCGTAGCGCAGCAGCACCGCCTCGTATGTGGTGTCCTCGCCCAGCAACTGGTCGAGCACCACTTCGACGAGGGTGTCCACGCCGAGCGGTTCGGTGCCCAGCTTGTCCAGCTGCGCACGGCCTTGCGCCAGCTCGAACCGGCCGCGATATTCGACCGCGGCGGCGACCAGGTCTTCGAGCGAGTCGAAGTAATAGGTGGTCGAGGCCAGCGGCAGACCGGCGCGTTCGGCGACGGCACGGTGGCGGACCGCGTCGAAACCGCTCTCCACGAGCAGTTCCGCGGCGGCCTCCACGAGGGCGGCACGCCTGCGCTCGCCCTTCGGCGTGCTGGCGGCGGTCATCTTGTGAGTTTAGAAACGAGGGCTCAACGCTTGCGCGATGCGGTCGAGGTCGCCCGGCAGCGGTGGTGCGCTACCCGGGTCGGGCGTGCTCACCACGAGCACTGTGCCACCGCTCGCCGTGCGTTCTCCAACGGAGTTGGCCACCGGCGGAACCTTCGTCCCCGCGGGGAAAACGGTCACCGAAATGACCCCGCGCCGGTCGCCGTCAGTGACATGGAACCCCGCCGATCGAGTGGCCGTCGGACAGATGCGGCCAAAAACCGGTCCGGTCGCTCCGGTCACCGGGAGCTCGCCAGCGAGGGCAATGGCGAGCTCCCGGTCGACCTTTTCGCACCCGGGGGTGCCTTCGGCCCGGGGGCCGTCCTCCCCGTTCCCGCCGCTTCCCTGCAAGGGCGAGGGAACAGGTGAGGCCTCTGTGGGACGCGTGGGCGCGCTCGCGGGTTGCGCCGACTGCGTCCCCGATGATCGAAAGTAGGCCAATCCGCCGATGCCGGCAGCGGCGAGCACGATGACCAGGCACGCGACCGACAACAGGACCGCCGACCGCCTTCGCGCCGCTGCCCTGGCGGACGCGGCGGTCACGTCCGCGAGGCCGAAACCGGGCGGAGGCGGATCGCCCGGCGCGGCCCGGAACAGCGTCTCGAGTTCCTTCTCATCCATGCGTCTCCACCTCCTCGCCCAGTACCGCGCGCAGTCGCGCGAGCCCGCGTGCCGTCTGGCTCTTCACATTTCCTTCGCTGCAGCCCAGTACCTTCGCGACACCGGCGACGTCCAGCCCCTCGAAGTACCGCAGCACCAGCACCGCCCGCTGCTTCGGCGGCACCTCCGTCAATCCGGCCAGCAGGTCCGCGCGCAGCGCCACCTGCTCGTCGAGCCGCTCACCTGCCGGCTCCGGTTCCGGCACCTGATCGACGTGCTGTTCCCGCCGCCATGGCCGGCGGGACTCGTCGATCGACGCCCGCACGAGCGTCTTGCGCAGGTACGCGTCGGTCGCGCCGCGGTCGCGGATGCGGTTCCACCTGCGGTGCAGCGCGACGAACGCGGTCTGCGCAAGATCATCCGCGCGATGCCAGTCGCCGCAAAGCAGGTACGCGGTCCGGCGCACGGAGTCCTGCCTGGCGGCGAAGTACTCCGCGAACTCCTGCTCGTCGTGCTCGTTCACCGGCCTCCCGGAACGTCTCTATGGGTGGACGGAATCCATGCCCGTAACGGTTGCACGTGGGTTGTAGATCATCTAACGCGTGTGATGTGATCTAACCGTGATCTCACACGATGCCAAATCGCTCGATTTCCGCTCGGACACCGTGACCCAGCCGGACGACGCGATGCGCAGAGCGATGGCATCCGCGGAGGTCGGGGACAACGTGCTCGGCCACGACCCCACCGTGAAGGCCCTCGAAGAGCGGGCCGCGGCGGTGCTCGGCATGCCGGCCGCGCTCTGGACACCGAGCGGCACGATGGCCAATCTCATCGCCCTCAGCCTGCACCTGCAGCGTGGTGATCGCTTTCTCGCCCCGCGCGGCGCACACGTGCTGCAGAACGAACTGGGCTCGGCCGCGTGGCTCGCCGGCGGGATGCCGGACCCGATGGAACACGACGCCGGACCCGGCAGGCCGACGCCGGAAACGCTGGCGGCCGCGATCGGCGCGCCCGTCAGCTCGTACCTCGAGCTCCGCACCACCTTGCTGTGTCTGGAAAACACCCACAACGCGTCCGGCGGCGCGGTGATCCCGCCGCACGAACACGCGCAGCTGCTGTCCACCGCACGCCAGGCTGGATTGCGCGTGCACCTCGACGGCGCCCGGATCTGGCACGCCGCGGTCGCGCTCGGTCTGCCGCCGGCCGCGTTGACCGTCGGCGTCGACACGGTGTCGGCCTGTTTCTCGAAGGGCCTCGGCGCGCCGGTCGGCTCGGTCGTCGCCGGCAGCCAGAGCTTCGTCGAACGCGCACGCCGGCTGCGGCACATGCTCGGTGGCGGGGTGCGGCAGGGCGGGGTACTCGCCGCGGCGGCGCTGGTCGGCCTCGACCGGATCGGTGACCTGAGCGAGGACCACGAGAAAGCCCGCAAGCTTGCCGCCGGGCTGGCCGAGTTCGGCTGGGAGGTCAACACGCCGGAGACGAACATCGTGCTGGCGCGCGTCGCCGATGTCGCGGTGACGCTCGACTCGCTCGGTGCACTTGGCATCCAGGCGTCGGTGCTCGGTGGCCGGGTAAGGTTCGTCACGCATCGTGACTTGTCGGTGGCGGATGTCGAGGAGGCATTGCGCCGGATCAAAGCCGGGGGGCATCCGTGACCACGCGCGGGGAACATCGAGCGACCTGGGTCGTTTTCGACTACGGCGAGGTGATCTCCAGCCGCACCACGGCGCTGCCGCGGCTGGCCTCGACGATGGGCGTCGCGCTGGGTGAGTTCGAGCCGCACTACTGGGCTTTCCGCGACCGGTACGACCGCGGCTGCTCGGATCTGGAGTACTGGAGCGCGATCGGCGCCGAGCTCGGCGTGCCCGTCGATGAGTCCACTTCGGACACTCTGACGCGGATCGACATCGAGGGCTGGTCCACGCTGGAGCCCTCGACGGTCGAGCTGATCACCGCGCTCGCGATCGCGGACAAGGCGCTGGCCCTGCTGTCGAACGCACCCGTCTCGTTCGCCCGGCACGCGGAAAAGCAGGACTGGGCAAAGAATTTCCGGGTCCTGCTCTTCTCCGGTGACGTCGGAGTCGCCAAGCCGGACCCGGAAATCTTCAAGCTGCTGCTCGAGCGGCTCGACGTGCCCGCGGACGAGTGCGTCTTCTTCGACGACCGGGAGTCCAATGTGGAAGGAGCACGCGCGGCGGGGCTGCAAGCCTTCCAATGGCGTGGCCGCCCAGCTGCCTTCTAGCGCAGACGCTTGGGTTCGCTGCGTCCCTTGACCGCACGGTAAGCGGCGGTGCCGAGGAAGGCCACGCCGCCGATGATGGCGATCCACACCACGGCCTTCAGCAGGAAACCGACCACCGATCCGATCACCATGAACGCCAGCCAGGCGATGATGAGTGCCCCGACGATTTTCCAGAACATGGCATCCCTCCGGTTACCTCGCGGGCTGTCCGGCCCGCTACGAGCAAGGCTCTCAGGTTTTCGCCGGTAAAGCCCGCTGCTCCGGCAACGTTCAGGGGAAAGCCGGGGTTCCCCCCGATGGGAGCCAGTCGCCCAGTCGCCGCACGCCCTCCATGACTTCTTTGGTGGCCCCCGCGAACGAGAACCGTACGTAACCGCCGCCTCGCACCGGGTCGAAGTCGATACCGGGGGTGATGGCGACGCCGGTATCGGCCAGCAGACGCTGGCACCAGCTGAGGCTTTCGTTGGTGTGCTGGGAAACATCCACGTAGGCATAGAAAGCGCCGTCGACCGGCGCGACCCGGTCGAGGCCGATCCCGCGCAGGGCTTCCAGCAGCAGATCGCGGTTCGCCCGGTAGTGCGCCACATGCCCGTCCAGCTCGGCGTACGACTCGGGCTCAAAAGCGGCGACGGCGGCGTGCTGGGCGAGCGCCGGTGCGCAGATGTTGAGATTTCCGGTGAGCACGTCCACCGGGCGGTGCAGCCGGCGCGGCACCAGCATCCAGCCGAGCCGCCAGCCGGTCATCGCGAAGTACTTCGAGAACGAGCCGAGCACGATCGCGTCGGGCGAACTCTGCCAGGCACAACCGAGTTCGGTGTCGTAGGAGATGCCGTGGTAGATCTCGTCGCTGATCAGCTGCACGCCGTGCGCGGCGCACCAGCCGGCGATGGCCGCGAGCTCACCGGGCGCCAGCACGGTCCCGGCCGGGTTGGTCGGACTGGCGACGACGAGTCCCGCGATCGGGCCCAGTTCGTCGAGCAGTTCCACGGTCGGCTGGAACCGGGTCGACTCGTCGGTCTGGAACTCCACGACCTCACAACCCAAGGCGGACAACAGGTTCCGGTACGCGGGATAGCCCGGCCGCGCCATCGCCACCCGGTCCCCGGCGTCGAAAGCCGACAGGAACGACAGCATGAACCCGCCGGAGGACCCGGTGGTGACGATGACGTCGTCGGGGCTGACTTCGAGCCCGTACCGGTGGTCGTAGTGACCCGCGATCGCTTCGCGCAACTCGGGAATGCCCAGCTGGACGGTGTAACCGAGGTTCTGCTCGCGCAGCGCGCGTTCCGCGGCGCGCAGCACAGGCCGTGGCGCGCCCGCGGTCGGCTGGCCGGCGGCCAGGGAGATCACGTCACCGTGGGTGCGCTGGCGTGCGTGCGCGGCGGACAGCACATCCATCACGTGGAACGGGGCGACATCCGAACGTCGGGAGGGACCGGCGAAATCGACCATGACTTGAGACTAGGGCGCACCCGAAGCAGGTCCGGCAGGGCCGTCAGTACCCGACGTAGCCGCCACCGTGCGCCATGGCCTGCAGCCCCGGCGTGCTCGCGATGCTGCCGTACCGGCTGATCGTGTACCGCACCCCGGCGATGATGTTGTCGATCGGGTTGTAGATGTCGTTGTGCCCGGGAAGCTTGTACGAGTTGAACGTCGAGTCGATGGTCTGCATGAGACCCTTCGACGGGTGCCCGGCCGTGGCGTTGGAGTCCCAGAGGTTGATCGCGTTCGGGTTACCGCCGGACTCGTGCTGGATGATCGCCCAGATGTTCTGGACGTCGGCTTCGGTGACGTTGACCCCGGCGGCCTGCAACTCCCGGATCGCCTCTTCGATCCACTGCTGCACGTTGCCGGGCGGCTGACCGACGGGCGGGCCACCGCTCGGGCCG
>NZ_WMBA01000058.1 GCF_009707865.1 Amycolatopsis pithecellobii | reverse complement strand
TCCCCCACCACCGCACCCATTCGGCTGGTCGTCGTCGGCCAGGGTTATGTCGGCCTCCCCGTCGCGATGCGCGCGGTGGAAGCCGGCTTCTTTGTCATCGGTCTCGACACCGATGCGGTTCGCGTGTGGTCTTTGAAGGACGGAAAGTCCTATGTGGACGACGTGTCGGCCGAACAGCTGCAAAACGCTCTGGCCAGCGGACGGTACCTGCCGACGGACAGCTACGACGACGCGCAAGCCTTCAGCGCGGCCATCGTCACGGTGCCGACGCCGTTGAAGGACTCCGCTCCCGACCTGCAACATGTCGAGTCCGCCGTCAGAGGGCTGGCACCGCATTTGCGCCCGGGAGCGACAGTGGTGCTGGAGTCGACCTCCTACCCTGGCACCACAGAGGAAGTCGTCGTCCCGCTCCTGGAAGAAGGCACCGGTATGGTGGCCGGGCAGGACTTCTCGGTCGGTTATAGCCCGGAACGCATCGATCCGGGCAATCCACGCTGGAATCTGGTCAATACTCCGAAAGTCGTGTCCGGCATCAACGCGGCATCACTCGTCGCGGTCATGCGCCTCTATGACCGGCTGGTCGACACGACCGTGCCGGTGCGCACGACCAAGGCGGCCGAGCTGACCAAACTCCTGGAGAACACGTTCCGGCACGTCAATATCGCACTGATCAACGAAATCGCGGTGTTCGCCCACGAGCTCGACGTCGACGTATGGGAAGCGATCGACGCGGCGACCACCAAACCGTTCGGCTACTGCCGGTTCACGCCGGGGCCGGGCGTCGGGGGTCATTGCCTGCCGGTTGACCCGAGCTATCTGTCGTGGCAGGTCAAGCGGGATCTCAAACGCGACTTCCGGTTTGTGGCGCTGGCCAACGACATCAACGACCGCATGCCCGACTACGTTGTGCAGCGGCTTACCGCCGCGCTCAACTGGCGGCACAAAGCTTTGCACGACAGTGTGATCCTCCTTCTCGGCCTCGCGTACAAGCCAAATACCGGCGACATCCGCGAATCCCCTGTGCTGCGCGTTATCGACCAACTCGCGGCGCAGGGCGCGGTGATCCGGGTGGTCGACTCCCACGTCGAACCGCACCGTTGCCCGGAGTCGATGAAGCTCGTCGAGCTCACCGAGTCCGAACTGCGCCAGGCCGACGCTGTCGTACTGCTCACCGATCACGACGACGTCGACTACGAGCTCGTCTCCCGCTCGGCGACTCTCGTGCTGGACACGCGGCACCGGCTGTCCGGCCGGCAGGTGGAGTATCTGTGAGTACCGACGTCGAACCTTCCGCCACCGCGGCGGGGGTGCGGGCGGTGCCTCCGCTCCGCATCCTGCTCGTGCTGAAAACAAGCCAAGGCGGGATGTGGGTACTGCCGCACATCGACGAACTGCGGCGACGTGGGCATTCGGTGATCGTGGTGCTGCCGGCCGAATCCGGACGCCTGCGTGCCGCGCTCCAGGAGCGCGGCGTGCCGCTCACCGACAGCCCGTTCGACTTCAGGTTCCGTCCGTCCCCCGGTGCCCTCGCCGGTTTGCTGCGCCTGCGCCACCTCTTCCGCCGGCTGTCCCCTGATGTGCTGCACTACCACTTATACGCGTCGGCGCTGGCGGCACGCCTGGCCGGAATCGGGCTCGGCGTCCCGAAGGTGCACATGGTCGCCGGCCCGCTCTATCTGGAGTCGGGGCCGATTCGGACGGCGGAGCGGCTGCTGTCCCGATTGGACTCGGTGACGATCGGGGGAAGTGAGTTCACCGCGCGCCGGTATCGCGAGCTGGGCCGGCCGCATGGCCGGTATCCCGCAATTCCCTACGGGTTGGACACCCAGTATTTTCAGCCGCTCGGCGAGCGGACCCGAACGGGGACACGCACGATACTCGGCGTCGACCAGGGATCGTTCGTGGTCGTCATGATCGCACTCGTCTACGCCCCGAAACGGCTCGTTTGTGGTGGCCGCGGCATCAAGGGCCACGACGTACTCATCAGCGCTTGGCGAAAGTTCCACGCGGAGCATCCCGACAGCCGGCTGATCCTCGTGGGCAGCGGTTTCGACGAAGCGGGCGAACGGTATCGCCAGCAGTTGATCCACCTTTTGCGACTCGATGACGACACCAGCACCGGGATTACCTGGCTGGACACGACCGACGATGTCCGGCCCTACTACGCCGCCGCCGACCTGTCGGTCTCGCCGTCCCTTTCGGATAATCACGGCGCAGCCGTCGAAGCCGGCGCGATGGGTCTGCCGAGCGTCGTCAGCGATGCCGGCGGTCTTCCCGAGGCGGTACCCCGGGACGGCGGCTGGGTGGTACCGCGGGGGAACAGCGACGCGCTCGCGCAGGCACTGGCGATGGCCCACGGCGAGCATGTCCGCCGGGTACTGCACCTACGCGGTGCGCGGGCCCGGCAGCACATCCTGACCAACTTCTCCGGATCCCGGGTGGCGCAAGCGATCGCCGACACGATCGAAGAGGCCGCCGGCCGGCCGGCCACCGGCCGGGTTTTCAGTTTGTTCACCGACGCCAGGTTCATCGTCCGCGGCGGGGGCTGGGTGCCCGTGGATCCCGCGAACGGCCCATCCGCGCGGGAAGGCTATCTCCGCGACGGCAACAGGATCCGGGTGGTGGCCCGAAGTGAGCCGCTACCCGGCGGGTCGAGCTTCCAGTTCGAGGACGGCAGCGAACTGCGGCCGTTGCCCTACTACCACGGAGGCGGTGGCCTGCTGGCCAAACTGGTTCCGCTGACCACCTCCGTCGTGCATGCCGTAGCCGACGCCGATGCGGTGCTGCTGCGGCTCCCCGGCGCGGTCGGCTCGGTCGCCGCGGCTGCTTGCCGCGCCCTGAACCGGCGCTACGCCGTCGAAGTGGTGGGTGACCCCGCGGAGGTTCTGCGATCCGGTGCGCTGGGCGCGGCAGGTCGCAGGCTGGCCGGGCCGGCCGCAGGCTACCTCCGCTGGGTCGTCCGCGGCGCGTCCGCATCCCGGTTCGTCACCAGCAAGACATTGCAGCGACGTTACCCACCACGGCCGGGCACCCCGACCATGACGATACCGAATGTCCGGCTCAGCAAAAGCATGTTCGTCGACCAGGGCCGCCACTGGTCGCCGGGGCCGTTCCGGCTCGTGGCGATCGGGAGTCACGAAACTCGCTACAAGGGCCACGATGTGCTGTTGAAGGCAATCCGGCTCCTGCTCGACGACGAGGTCCCGGTCACCGCGGCCATCGCGGGCGATGGCCGGATCCACCACGAGCTACTCGCTTTAGGACGGTCGGCTGGACTCACGGGACACGTCACCTTCACCGGCACGCTGGACGACCGGGCCACCGTCATCGACCTGCTGGACTCGGCGTCGTTGTTCGTGATGCCCTCGCGGACGGAAGGGTTGCCCCGTGCACTCGTGGAGGCCATGGCCAGGGCGCTGCCGGCCGTTGGTTCCGCCGTCGGCGGCATCCCCGAGTTGCTCGATCGCTCGTGTCTCGTGCCCGCGGACGACGAGGTGGCACTTGCGGCCGGCATCCGCCGGCTGATCTCGAATCCACGGGAGTGGGAAACGCAGTCCCGACGCAATCTCGCCGTCGCCCGGGACTACGAACAATCGGTTCTCGACGAGCGGCTCACCAGCTGGCTCCGCGATGTCCCGTCGGCTCGGAGCCGCCGATGACCGTGACGGTCGTCCACATCATGGGCACCCTGAACCGGGGCGGCGCGGAAAGCGTCGCACTCGAGCTGTGCCGCCACATCCCGGCCACCGAAGTGCGGCAACGGTTTCTCGTCCTCGGCGGGCATGAGGGAAGCTTGGCGCCCCGGTTCCGGGCCGCCGGCGCGACAGTGGAT
The DNA here is from genome assembly GCF_009707865.1 of Amycolatopsis pithecellobii. Lineage (GTDB taxonomy): Bacteria > Actinomycetota > Actinomycetes > Mycobacteriales > Pseudonocardiaceae > Amycolatopsis_E > Amycolatopsis_E pithecellobii. Next base: position 48,110 of record NZ_WMBA01000058.1, on the reverse strand, counting down.
TCCTGCCCCGTCCGGCCCATGGTCACGTTCGTGCCGCGGCTGTGGTCATGGTTGCGCGCCGCGCACCCGGACATCGTGTTGTCTCATGTCAGCCTGTCCAGCGGGATGATGCTGGCGGTGGCGGCCTTGGCCGGGGTGCCGGCCCGGATCGCACGCCTGCACAGCGAGGGCGACGGCCGGCCGGGGACGGTTATCCGGGTAGTGCAGCGTGCGGTGATGCGCATGGCCTTGCGTCACTGCGCTACCGCAGTACTGGGCGTCACCGATGCCGCGCTCGCATTCTCCGCCCCGCCTCGGGGAGACCGGCGATATCGGGTGCTGCCCAACGGGGTCGACACCGGCCGGTTCGCGGTTCCGGCGGAACCTCCGGCACATCCGATATTTGTCCACATAGGACGGTGTGCGCCGGAAAAGAATCGCGCCTTCCTGCTGCCCGTCCACACCGAAGCCTGCCGGCTCCGGCCCGATACCGAGCTGGTGGTGGCCGGCCCGGGCGGGTGCACCGATCTGGGCTCGATGGCGGCCGATTCTCCGCTGATCCGGCTGAACGGCGAAATCGAGCACGTCGAGAAGGTGCTCGCCGAAGGCAGCGTGCTGCTGTTGCCGTCACTCCGCGAGGGCCTGCCGGGTGTCGTGCTCGAAGCGCTCGCGACCGGAGTACCGGTGCTGGCCTCGGATCTGCCGGGGTTGCGCGCACTTTCGCGGCAACTTGGCGGAATCACCCTGCTCTCACTGGCGGCCGGCCCGCAAGTGTGGGCCCGTACGGCGCTGGGCCTCGCGGAGATGCCGGCCGCAGAACGACAGCGGATCGGGGCCGGGCTCCGCCGGTCGCCCTTCGCCCTTGATCGGAATACCGAATCCTGGAGGCAGTTGTGGACCACTCGCTGACCTCCGACCGGCCTCGCATGCGCGAGTTTCTGGTGTTCGCACTGCTTTGCATCACGTGTGCGTTGTTCATCCAGCCGCTGGGCAACGACGACCTACCCGTCCTCGCGGCGGTATATGGCATCACCTGGGCGCTGTGCGTCGCGGTGCTCGCGCGGCGAGGGTTCTACCGGCCCAGCACCGCCTATATCATCCTTTTCGGGCTCTTCCACGGCGGCTTGCTGATCAGCATCGCGCTGGGTGGGCCAGATGTTCTGCCCGGCTACGACAGTTCGTGGCTCAGTGGCGGATACACCGCCGGCGCTGTGCGCCTGACGATCACGGGCATGGTCGCCTGTACGCTCGCCGCGACGGTGGCCGCCGGTTCGGCTCCGACGCGACCCCCCGTCGCGGTTTCGCCCCTGGCCGGCGGTATATCCGCGGCGACCGGGTTGTCAGTGGAGCTTGCCGGTCTCGGTATCTTCGCGAGCGCCGTTGCGCAGGCAGGCGGTCTCGGGCTGCTTTCCGGCGGATATACGGAATTCCTGCAGGCCAACGAATCCGACGGGTCACTCGGCTACGGCACACTGCTCATCGGGGTCGGCACCATTCTGGCCATCATCGCGGGCGGGCCGGCTCGCGTTGCCGGATGGATTGGTTTTTCCTGTTACGCAGCAGTGGCTTTTCTGATCGGAACGCGTGGCGCCGTGTTGTTCCCATTGCTGGCGTTGCTTGTCGTCGAGCATCGGCGAGGGCGCCGGATCAGACCACAGTGGACACTCATCGGCGTGCCGTGCCTGCTCGCCCTGATCGGGCTGGTGCGGGCGACGAGACTGCCCGGCGGCGACACCCGGATATCCTCCCTGTGGTCGGCGCCGCTGGAGGCCGTCGCCGAAATGGGCTGCGCGCTGCGCCCCGTCACGGTCGTCCTGGACTGGCACTCATGGGGTGACTCCTTCCTGCATGGGATGACCCTGGTCGCCGTGCCGATGCGTTTCATCGAGGGGGTGACCGGCTGGCACGGGGGGCCACCAAGCACGGACGACCGGCTGCTCAACGTCGAAATCACTGACCGGGTCGGGCCCATCGGCGCCTCGCCCATCGCCGAGGGATACCACAACGCCGGGCTGCTGGGCGTCGTGGCGCTGCTGGCCGTGATCGGCCTTGTCCTCGGGGGCCTTGAACGTCGTCCACGCACTCCACTGGCCGACGCCCGCGTCGGAATCGTTCTGCTGCCCCTGCTTATCCAGACCCGGAACAGTTTCGCCCCGGTGCCCGTCCAGCTCGGGATAGGACTGCTGCTGTTGTGGCTGGTGTGGGCCGTCTCCCGCGCGGTCTCGGCACGGGTGGGGCGGCGATGAAGGGGCTGGCGACATTGTCCGGCGCGAGCGCCCTGCAGGCGGCCGCGAACTCCGCGGCCGGTCTGGTCGCCACGCAGGCGCTCGGCCCGCGAGAACGAGGATTGATGGTGCTGGGCGTGACAATCGGCAGTATCTGCGGGCTCGTCGGCGGGCTTGGCTCTGGTGCCGCGTTCCGCGCCTTCCTGCCTGCCGCCCCCAGCTCGGACGCGCGGCGGCGGCTGGTTTCCACGTTCACGTGGTGCTCCCTGTGCGGTCTGGTGGTTGCGCTGGCCGGTGCGCTGGCGACCACGGCGGCCTCGTCACGGTGGATCGACAGCGCGCTCGCCACGCCCGGATTCCTTGGCGCCACAGCGAGTTTCACCGTGGGTCAGGTACTGCTGGCGCTGGTCCCGGATGCCTGGTTCGCCGACGGCCGGTTCCGGCGCGGCGGGATGGCTGCGGCCCTGGTGAGCGCGGGTGGTCTTGCCGGTGTGCTCGCCGCGTTGACGGTCTCGGTGTCCGCGTCGGTTGTCTTGCAAGCGCAGGCATCCGGCATGGTTCTCGCCGGGCTGGCCGGGTTGTGGGGTCTGCGCCGGGCAGGCCTTGCCAGGCTGGACTGGCCCGAACCGGCCAGGATCCGGACGTTGCTCCGCCGGGGCACACCGACGCTCGGATTGACGGTCGGGCTGGTCGTGGCGCTGCGCGCCGATCGCTACTTTCTCGGCCTCGCGGGTGGAACCACCGCGGTCGGAATCTACTCGCTCGCCGCGAGCCTGTCCGAGACCGCACGGCTGCTGCCGGCGGCCGCCGGGCAACTGTATCTGCGGGATACCTCAACCGGGCTCGGTGCCCGCCGGCTCCGTCCGGCGACCGCTTTCGCGGTCGGTGCCGCGCTCGCCGGCGGCCTGATCGTCGTCATCGCCGCCTGGCTGTTCATAGTGCCGGTCTTCGGTACCGAGTTCGCTCCTGCCCGGCCGCTGGTGGCGATCCTCGCCGGAGCCGAACTCTGCCTGGCACCGTACTCGGTGGCCAGCCGCGGCTTGCTCGGCGGCGGCTGGACAGGGGCGGCCGGCACGCTGGGAATTGCCGGCAGCGCCGTCGCGCTGGCGGTGTACGCGATTTCGGCCGACTGGGCTGGGGCACTTGGTGTCGCCATCGGATCCGTACTCGTCTACGCCGGTCTTTCCGTCGGTTCCACCGGCATCCTGCGGCGCCGGGTCCGTACCGTGAAGGCGGTGATCCGGTGAGAAGGATCGTGCGAGGTGCCGGCAGAGCGGCGTTTCTGGCCGCGTCGGCGGTGAGGGTGAACTACCTCCGACTCGCCTTCCCCGGCGTCGAGATCACCGGCTCGGTCATCGGGCCGGGCTGCGAGATACGCGCGGGCGCGGGAGCCCGGATAGTCCTCGACGGTGTCATCGTCGGCCGGGGGTGTCAGATCATCGCCGGACCTTCGGCGTCGGTCCATATCGCCGCCGAGTCCATCGGACCGCATTCGGTGCTTGTGGCGCGCGAACGGATCGAGATCGGCGATGGCTGCTTGCTGGCCGAAATGGTCGTGGTCCGGGACTCAGACCACGACCGGAGCGGCGGCTTACCACTGCGCGCGGGTGCGCACCGAACGTCGTCTGTCCACATCGGACCTGAGGTCTGGCTGGGCGCTCGCGCCACCGTGCTCAGCGGTGTCCGGATCGGTGCCGGCGCGACAGTCGGTGCCGGTGCAGTGGTGACCCGTGACGTGCCGCCAGGCATCACCGTGGCCGGTGTCCCCGCGACAACCATTCGACCCACCTCACCTTCTGGAGGCAGCTCATGACGTCGCTAGCCGCTTCTGGCGGGCGCCCGGTCAGAACAACTCCGCTGCCATCGTGGCCGGTCTTCAGCCAGGAGGAAATAGCGGCGGCGGGAGAGGTACTGGCCTCGGGGCAGGTGAATTACTGGACCGGCAATCATGGACGCAAATTCGAACAGGAATTCGCTGAGGCTACGGGAACGGTATACGCAGTCGCGGTCGCCAACGGCACCGTTGCGCTGGAACTGGCACTGGGCAGTCTCGGCATCGGCCCCGGGGACGAGGTGATCGTGCCAGCGGCGACCTTCATCGCGACGGCCTCAGCGGTCGTGCGATGCGGCGCTACACCGGTAGTCGTCGACGTGGACCTGCGCACCCAGTGCCTCACCAGGGAAACCGTGGAGCCACGGCTTTCCCCGGCCACCCGGGCAATCGTGGTCGTCCATCTCGCCGGGCACCCCGCGGAGATGGCACCGCTGCTGCGGCTTGCCAGGGAGCGGAGCATCAAGGTGGTCGAGGACTGCGCCCAGGCGCACGGAGCCCACTATTTCGGTCAGCCGGTGGGCAGCCTCGGCGACGTAGCCGCCTGGTCGTTCTGTCAGGACAAGATCCTCAGCACCGGTGGAGAAGGCGGCGCCATCACCACCTCCGATCCGACGCTTTGGCGACGCTGCTGGGAACTCAAGGATCATGGCAAGAACGCCGCGGAGGTAGAACAAGGCGCGCGACACCCCGGCTTTCGCTGGCTGCACGACAGCTTCGGCACCAATGCCAGGATGACGGAGATGCAGGCCGCGATCGGCCGGGTGCAGCTGTCCAATCTCGACACCATGGTCAAGCACCGGCAACTCAACGCCGGCATTCTGCTCGAGACTCTCCGCGAACATCCGGCGATCCGGGTCGAGGATCCACCGGCCCACGTCGAGCACTCGTACTATCGCTTCTACGCGCATGTACGGCCGAACCGGCTGCGCCGCGGCTGGGACCGCGACCGGGTGGTCGTCGCGATCAACGCCGAAGGAATCCCCTGCGGGTACGGAGGTTGCGCGGAGATCTACCGCGAGCGGGCCTTCGAAGTGATCGACGGCGCGCCGAGACGACTGCCCAACGCCGCGGAACTCGGCCGTACTTCACTCACCTTGCCCGTCCAACCCAATCTCGACACCCATGACGTGCAGGACATGGTCGCGGCCGTGGTCAAGGTGCTGATGGCGGCGACGGCATGATCGCGCGGGCCCGGCCGGGATCCGACGGGCGGGCCCGGCGCACCTGCGATGTGCTGGCTGCGAGCATCGCGCTGATCGTGCTCACTCCCGTCCTGCTTGCCGTGTCGTTGCTGGTCGGTTGGCGGCTGGGCTCGCCCATACTGTTCCGGCAGCGCCGGGCCGGGAGGTTCGGCCGGGAGTTCGTGGTGCTCAAATTCCGCACGATGCGCCCGGCGAGCTACCCGGGTGAGCCGGATTCCGTACGCGAGACCCGGCTCGGCACCATACTGCGCCGGATGAGCCTGGACGAGCTACCGCAGCTGGTGAACATCCTGCGCGGCGACATGAGCGTCATCGGTCCACGCCCGACTCTGCCGGAGCAGGTGCGCCGGTACGACCGGAGGCAGTTCGGCAGGCTGGCGGTACGCCCCGGCCTGACCGGCTGGGCTCAGGTACACGGGCGAAACCTGCTCAGCTGGCCGGATCGGATCGAATTGGATCTGTGGTACATCGAACGCCGGAGCTGGCATCTCGACGCGTGGATCGTGTTGCTGACGGTGGCCTGCCTCATCCGCCCACATGGCGTCGTCGGCCAGTCGGGCGTCAATCCCGATTTTCCCGAAATCCACCGGAGTGGCGATGAAACTCGGCCTGCATCTCATCGATGAGCTCGAGACCCGCATCGACCCGCGGCTACTCGCGCCACTGCGTCCGGTCGCCGTGGCCCTCGGGCGACGTCAACGCCGCCGGGTGAGGTTCTCGGGCGGAGCGTGGGGTTCCCTATTACGTATATTGCCGCGCGCACGTGAGTCCGCACGTGCATTCGATCTTCACGTTTTGACCCGTACGAGGTGATTCTGCTGGAAACCACTTCCCGCATCGCCCGCGAGCCATAACAATGTCGCACCGAAAGAATTTCTGACGAACGTTGCCATGAAAGGGAAACCATGCACCGCGAGGTCGAAATAGCCGCGGCCTTCATCGCACTAACCGATCTGAACGACCGGCTGTCAGACGAAGCACGTTACGCCGACTGCCTGGCCGGATATGCGTCCCGCCTGCTCAACTGCGACGCGGCCGGTGTGCTGTTGGCCGGACCGGACGGACGACTCGGCGCGGCCACCACCTCCCCGGGACTGATGGAAATCATTCAACTTGCCGAACTGCGCGTCAACGACGGACCGAGTGTCAGCGCCTTTCACACCGGGGCCGCGACGAGTGTGGCGGACCTGCGGACCGACGAACGCTGGAAACCCTTTCGGTCGGTCACGCTCCAGACCGGATTCACGGGAGTACACGCCATCCCCGTGCCGTCGCCCGGGAAACCGGTGGGCGCGATCACGCTGCTGCGCAGGCGGCCCGGGCCGTTCAGCTACGAGGACGACAGGCTGGCCGAGTCGCTCGCGGCCATCGCCGGTGCCCACCTGTGTGCGAAAAGAGCCATCACCAGCGCCGAGACTCGGTCCGAACAGCTGAAGACCACGCTGCGCTCCCGCATCGGGATCGAGCAGGCGAAGGGTATTCTTGCCGAACGGCACGGAATCACATTGACCGCCGCGTTCGAGCGAATGCGCTCGTTCGCGCGCCACCACCGGCGCCGCCTCGACGACGTGGCGCGTACCATCGTCGAGAACTCCCCGAGTGCAGCGCAACTGGATCCATTGACCAGGCCGACGCCAGGGTGAGGTGTCTCCATGGATATCGGCAGCCTCCCGTCGCGGTTACCGCTCGTCAACCAAGAGAAGCAGGTATTCACCCGGAACCGCGTGACCACGCCAACCGCGCTTCGGGGATGCGGTTCATCACTCCAGTGGCGGCAGTGCCATGGTGCAGCTGTGCCCTCCCATGCCCAGGGACGATTTCACCGTGAGCGCAGCCGGCGGGGGTGTCGGCCCGGACAACGGCTGAAACATCTCTCGTACCCCACCGGGATGGCCGCGACTTCGACGGCGGACGCCGCACCTTGGCGGTGCGCCACCAACGGTTTGACCGGATACAACCCCGTGTCCATCATCGATTGATGATCGGAGAGCAGCATGGGAATCGAGGCCAACGATATTGACAACCTTACCGCCGGCACCGACCTGGGCTCCGACCTGCTCACGAACCTCGCGCTGTCGGAAAGTGGAAGCGCCGGATGGCGGCTGGACCTGGCCACGAACTCCGTTGTCTGGATGCCGGGAATCGGCGAACTACTGGAACTCGACGGAGTTGCCCGCGACGCGGTCGACCGACGCCTTCACCAGGCGGTGAAACCGTTGATCGAGGAAGCCCGGACAAACCCCGCGCAGGATGAGTTGGAGCTGGTCCGGAAATTCGAGAAACCAAATGGCGGCGTCCGATGGACGCATTTCCGGGCGTTGCGATTCGGTTCCGGCGACGCAGCCGGGCTGGTGGGCGTGGCGACGGACGTAACCGGGTACGCCGAATCGCAGCAGGCGCTGACCGACCTCAGTGACCGCTACCGGCTTCTGGTCGACCTCAGCCCCGACGGGATCGTCGTCCACCAGAGCGGTCAGATCGTCTACGTCAATCCGGCGAGTATGCGATTTGTCGGCGCGCGTAGCGAAGCCGAGCTCATTGGACATTCCATTTTGGACTTCGTACGGCCGGAGTCCATACCGGCGCTCCAGGCGCGAATCCGGTCGCTGCGCCGGCCGGGGGCGACCTCTGAACCCGCCGAGGCGACACTGCGCCGCGTCGACGGCGGCTCGCTGACGATCGAGTCGGTGTCGGTCCGCACCACCTGGCATGGCGAAGCCGCGTTCCAGGTCATCATGCGCGACGTCACTGCCCAGCGTGCGGCCGAAGCGGCCGTACGGTACCAGGCGGCGCTCGTCACCCACGTCAGTGACGCGATCGTGGCTACCGACGAAAGCTGGGTGGTGACCAGTTTCAATCCCGCCGCCGAGGCCATCTTCGGCGTCTCAGCTGACGATGCACGCGGCCGTACCGTCGAAGAATTCGTCGGCGTACGCCTGGATGCCGAAGCGGTGGTGCGTGCGGGCGGGGCAACCTTGACGACCCACCGGCTGTGCGACGGCGAACTGCGCCACCTGCGTGTGTCGGCGGCACATATGGACGGCGGATACGTATTGGTCTGCGCCGACGAGACGGCACGGCGCCGCGCTGAGCAATATTTCACCGCCGTCGTCGCGTCGCTCGAAGAAGCGGTGGTAGTGCTGAACAAACAGGGAATCGTGGAATCGGCCAACCCTGCGACCTCCCGGATGTTCGGCCTACCGGCAGAGCGGATCATCGGCGCGCGTGCCGACTCGTTCACCGCCTACGACGAGACCGGGCAGCGCATACCGGTAACGGAATATCCGACAACTATCACGAGGGCGACCGGCGAGCCACAAAACTCACAGGTGATCCGGATGAAGCGGGCCGATGGTCGTGATGTTTGGCTTTCGGTAAGCAGTCGCCCCCTGGAGCCCGACGGCGACGCTCCCTACGCCGTGGTCGCCTCCTTCAGCGATACCACAGAAAGCCGCGAGTTCAGCAAACGCCTGCTCTACGAAGCCACCCACGACGCGCTCACCGGGCTCGCCAACCGAGGCCTCCTCGTCCGAAGGCTCAACGATGCCCTGCGCGAGCCGTATCGCAAGGAGACGATCACCGTCCTGTTCGTGGACCTGGACAAGTTCAAGGTCATCAACGACTCTCTTGGGCACAGCGCCGGCGACGACGTGCTCCGGATCGTCGGCAAGCGGCTGCACGGGATCATCCGGCATGGTGGCCTGGTCGGCCGTTTCGGTGGCGACGAGTTCGCGGTGGTCGACTTCCACATCGGCGATCCGAAGGAGACCGAGACACTGGCGAAGCGGATCCAGGAAAGCCTTGCCGCACCGATCAGTGTTACCGGCCGGGAGCTGCGCATCGGCGCCAGCATCGGAATTGTCATCGCCACGCCCGAGGACAATCGTCGTGCCGAAGATCTGATCCGTGATGCGGATGTCGCGATGTACGAGGCGAAGACCCATGGGCCTGGCCGCTTCGAATTCTTCGACGTCAAGCTCCGGGAACGGCTGCAGCGCCGGCTCGGGCTGGAACAGGACCTACGGCGCGCGGTACTCAATGAGGAACTGTGGGTGGCCTATCAGCCGGTAGTCGAGCTAGGCACCGGCCGGACCGTGGCAGTGGAAGCACTGCTGCGCTGGGACCAGCCGGTCCTCGGCGCCATCTCGCCCGACGAGTTCATTCCGCTCGCCGAGGAAAGCGATCTCATCAACCGGATCGGCATCCAGACGTTACGGGTGACCACCCAGGACATCGCCGAATGGCGACACGAACACGAAGTGCCCCTACAGCTGGCCGTGAACCTATCAGCCCGTCAGCTCGACGATCCGGATCTGCTTGTCACGGTGGAGCAGGCGTTGCGTAGGGCGGACCTTCCCGCGAAAGCGCTTTGTCTGGAAATCACCGAAACCACGTTGATGCGCGACCCGGTCGCCGCGACGGCGAAACTAAAGGCGTTGCGAACGCTCGGCGTATCTCTCGCCATCGACGATTTCGGTACCGGCTACGCCTCGCTGGCCCAATTGCTGCGACTACCGCTGGATATCCTGAAGGTGGATCAGTCGTTCGTCACCGCACTCGTCGATTCCCATGAAGCCGAGGGTGTAGTCGGTGGCATCATCGCAATGGCACATGGAATCGGGCTCATCGTGATCGCGGAAGGTGTCGAAACGGCACAGCAAGCCGGAATCCTGCGCCGTCTGGGCTGCGATCAGGCGCAGGGCTACTTTTACGGCCGCCCCGAATCGAGCACGACGTGGATGCCGCCGGAAGCATGACCCAGGTCTCTCCCTACGCTCCGCCGTGGACCCGGCACGGACCGGCCATCGAGAGCTGTCCCCACTGCATTGCCGTGACGGCCGAGGCGATCGCCCGCCACGGCCGGCCCAACGCCGCAACGACCTGCACAGCTTGCACGGACACCGCATACCCACTCGCCGCCCTGGCGTCTGTCCAGTAGCTACAAGGGGTACGACAACCCCGCCAGGGCACCGGCATCCTTCGCCTCGACCGAACCGGCCGCGCTGCGGAATGTCCCCCAGCCCGTTGCCAGCGGCCGGACAGCGTGGTGGTGCAGTCGCGTTGAGCACCAACCAGCTGTACGCGGGCGGCACCAGCCGAGTCGCACAGATCGACTCTGGGGGCGCGCACGGGAAACGACAGCTACAACGTGTCGAGCTGGGAAGCTTGCGCCGTCTTACCTCTTCCACACCTGTGCACGACACATCGGCCGCCGGTGCGGTCATCTCGCCGAGCATGCTCATCGACAACGAGGTACGCCAGTGGTCCACCACCTCATCAGGACCGACACGAACCGCACTACCCGCCACCACCGCTCCCCCATCACCGGGCACCCCGCTTCGGCCGCCGCTCCATCACCAAGGGCACGTCAGCCCGAATCAGCAGCCCACCAGGCACAACAACTGGTGTGATAGCTGCCGGAATCTCACCGGGGGCACCCGCAGCAATCACACCATGCTTGACCTGGTGTTTTTCCAGTCCGACCTTTGTGTCGTCGCTTACCTCCGCAGCGGCTTCGGCGATGCCGTCGATTCTGTCGCTGGGCAGCGCGATGTCGATCATGGCGTGGTCCGTTTCGTGGTCGACACTGAGATGCAGTTTGGTGAGTTCGTGAAGGCGAGCCTGGAGCTCGACGGGCGCGCGATAATGGTTCACCGCCAGGTGCGGTAACAGGTTCAGAAGGTCAAGATCCTCACGAGTGGCAGTAGCCGGTGACCACTGGTCGTGGTGATCGAGTTCGGTGATCTGGTCCAGCACGAGCCGGTGTTCCGCCCCGAGCAAGTTGCATCGCTCCCTGAGCCCATGCGTAACGGATCCTCGGGGTCGGCATCTTCGGCCTGACGGAGCACGTTGTTTTGCTTGCGGGCCGGCTCCGCGGCATGCTTCTCCAGCCGAACACGACGCCCGGCCCGTTCGCGACGTTCCCGATCATCAACCTGAGCCAGCTGCGGGGTGAGTAGCTCCATCCGGCGATGACCGAACAGGTACCCGGCATAGACGTGATTCACGGCGGCAAGGATCGCGTCTTCGCGCATGTACACGCTCTGGGGATGGTCGGTTATGGCCACGGTGGTGATGCCCGAGCTTCGGCAACATCGATGACATGATCCTGTCACTCTGTTCGCGGGGAATGACAACCCGCGAACAGAGGTGCAATTGTGTGAAGTATATGGCGTGAATGCGTCGCGGGAATTGATCTCGAATGTCACCGAGGTGGTGGTCGACGAGATCAAGACGCGGCAATCGCGGCCGCCCGACGGGGTGTATCCGGGTCAAGGACAACGGGGTCGTCACCACCAAGGTCGCCTACCTGGCCATCGGGGTCGACGTGGACGGCCGCAAGCACGCCCTGGGCTGCTGGATTCAGGACACCGAGGGCGCGAAGTTCTGGCAGAAGATCCTCTCCGGCCTGCGTCGTGCACGTCATCCGCAACGCGATGCGATTCGTGTCCTACGGAGACCGGAAGACGATCGTCAAGGCGATGAAAGAAATCTACACCGCACCCACCCTTGAGGCCGCCGAACTCGGCCTGGCAGAATTCGACAGGCAATGTGTGGCGTAACGCAGTGGGATGAATTCATCCCAATTCTCGACTACCCGCCCGAACTACACAAGATTGTCTACACGACCAACGCGATCGAGTCGATCAACTTCCAACTCCGAAAAATCACGAAGAACCGCGGACATTTCCCCGACAAGGACGCCGCAATGGAACTCTCAACACACTGATCAACATCTTCCCAGGACGCATACTTTTCTGATAACCTGTAAATGTAAGCAATCACCTCTGGCTTACACAAAAGACGTGACAGGCTCACCAGTACCACTTCGACGTGTACGCAGACTCGCCCGCACCAGGTGCACCACGCACAATTGCACCTCCGCCTGCGGCCACAACGCTGTGATCGCGTCGGGCAGCCCTTTGAGCCCGTCGCAGGCGACGATCAGGATATCCTCGACGCCACGATTCTTCAGGTCCGACAGGTGATTCATCCAGCCCTTGGCGCCCTCGCCGCCGGTACCGACCCACATGCCCAACACGTCCCGCTCACCGGCCAGAGTGATGCCCACAGCAACATAAATCGACCGGTTACCGCGCCGTCGCGAATCTTGTGAATAGCATTGGCGGCCACATCGGCCGCCCTGTCCTCGCCTCTCAACCTTGAACCCTTTTCCACCGGAGCAACCGCCCCAGCATGCTCAAGATCACCCGCCACCCACAAGATCACGGACAGCCCCGCCCCTTGGTCACGCCATACTTCGCGACGCCCGTCGAGATCCATCGTTCGGCGCAGGGGCGCACTGGATCAGGTCCACCGTGAGATCTCGGGAATGATGTCTCGTCCGATCACGTCCAGGGCCGCTACGTCACCGGCGATGGGTGTGCTGCCATGTACGACTTGGATGCCAGCGTCGTGGAGTTGACGCAGATTCTCGAGCAACTGTCCAGACTTCTCGCCGTCGCTGCCGACGTCGAAGTGGATAGACGACGTACGCAGGATCGTGTCGTAGTCGCGACCGACCGCGGCACAGTGGTCGCGCAGCACAGTCAGTTTGTGCGCGACTGTCTTTGCGTCTCCGAACAGGTTGCAGGCATCCGCGTACTTGGCCACCAGTCGCAGCGTTTTCTTCTCGCCTGACCCGCCGACCATGATGCGGGGGCGGTTGATCGGCAGGGGGAGGTTCAGCGTCTCGGCCAGCTGGTATTGCTCCCCGCGGTAGGGAGCGACTTCCCCGCTGAACATCTGCTGACAGATTTGCAGTGCCTCCTCCAAGCGTGCGAATCGTTCCGCGGTGGGCGCGAAGTCCAGGCCTAGTCCAATGGCCTCCTCCTCGTTCCAGGCGGCTCCGACACCCAGCCAGGCTCTGCCGCCGGAAAGCACGTCGAGGGTCGTCACCGCCTTCGCCAGGAGGCCGGGTGCCCGATAGGTGACTCCGGTGACGAGCGTGAACAGCTCAACTTTGCTGGTGTGGGCGGCGAGATACCCGAGCGTCGTGTACGCCTCGAGCATATCCATGTTCTTGTTGCCGACCTGATTGATTTGCCAGAGGTGGTCCATCACGGTGACCTTGGCGAACCCTACGTCTTCGGCCTTTCGAACGACGCTTGCCAGGGTCGGCGCCAGTTCGGTGTTCGGTCCACCGAACGTGAAGTTGCTGATGTGTAGCCCGAGTTCCATACCTGTCCGTCCTTTTGCCGCGGCTCCGTGCCGATGGCGTCAACTGGTCGATCGATCAGTACACGGCTCTGTCCAGCATCCTGGCGTCGTGCGAGGCCAGCACGATGTCGGCTTCCTGGTCGAGTTTCGCGAAAGCTGTGTGGCAGTCTTCGAGGCTGGCGTGAAGGCTTGGTGCAATGTGCCCTGGAGATTCCGCGGTGCCTTCCCAGTTCTCGATCTGGTTGACGAGGTCGCCCACGACTGCGTAGCGGCCGGTTCGTCCCTGAAAAATTACACCGGCCGACCCGGGTGTGTGCCCCGGCAGCGAAACCATCCGGAATCCCGGGGAGACTTCGATGTCACCGGTGACGGGTTCGATGCGGTCGAACGACGGCATCCAGCTGGGGGACGTTCCGCGCGTTCCGACCTCGTATCCGCGCCGGAACTGGGTCGGCGGCGAGACAGCGAACTGAAGTTCGCGTTCCTGCACGAAGATCCGGGCGTTGGGGAGGTTCTCCGCGCCGGCGCAGTGGTCCCAATGGAGGTGGGTGTACACCACGGCGGTGATCTCAGCGGGGTCGACGCCGGCGGCGTTCAGCGCTTGGTCAATCCGATGATGTTCCTCGACCACGACCGGGAAGGTCGAGACGCATCGTGGCGCCGGTCCCGTGTCGACGAGGACCGCGGTGCCGTCGCTCCCCCTGGCCAGCCATGAGATGCAGGGCGCGTCGACCGTAGCGTCTCCGTGGTATCCCTCGAGGAACTTGGTCAACGGGAAGGCTGGAAGCATCCCGACCAACAGAGGTTCTAGCGTGAAAACGGTACTCATCTCTGGGTCTCCCCTATTTGACGGCGCGTCACGGGCGTCATCGATTGGCTGAGGTTGGTCAAAAGCCGAAGAGTCGCGCGGGGTTGTCGACGAGGATTCGGTGGATGGCTTGAGGGTCTGACGAAAACTGGAAAAGTAGGTCGAGCAGTTCGCTCTCCGTCGGCGGATCCTCGATCAGGGCGTGCGGCCAGTCGGTGGCCCAGATGACGCGCTCGGGCGCATGTTCGACGTAGGCGCCGGCGATCTCGACGGCATCCGGCCACGGTCGTCCGAGCTTGGAGGCTCTGTTGCCGTTGGACAGCAACAACCACCAGTTGCCGCGATCCAACAGCCTGGCAACATGGTCGAACCGTTCGCGATCAGTAGTCGGGTCGAACCAAACGGCTGGCATGTGATCGAGCACGAAGGTCGCGTCGAGGTCCTCCACGATCTTGGTGATGGCGGTCGTTTCGCAACCGTTGATGTGGAGCTTGACGTGCCAATCGCGGTCGACGGCGCGCTTCACCTGTCGGCGGAGTTCACCCGGTTCCATGCCGAGGTTCAGCGCCGGGAAGAAGTTGAATCGCGCTCCTTTTACCCCGGCGCGCTCGAGGCTCGCCAGCGTCGCATCGCTCACCGAGTCATCTATCACCGCGATCCCTCGATAGTTCTCGCCCGCTCGATCGAGGGCATCCAGGAGCGCCCGGTGGTCGGTGCCGTACGCGGAGGACTGCACGAGCACGCCTCGTTCGATGCCGATGGCCGCATGCATGGCCAGGGCCGCGTCGAGTGTGGCGGCCGGGTTGTCCCAGGGCGCGGTGGGAGCAAGAGGAAACTTCGCTCGATCACCGAAGACGTGCACCTGGCTGTCACAGGCGCCGGGTGGCAAGGGGCGGGCGGTGCTCGGGATCTTGGTTTCGACCGTCATATCTGTTGCTTCAGAGACCGACCACGACAGATTTCTCTTCCGTGTAGCTCAGGACTTCCTCGAGGCATGATTGCTTGCCGAGCCCGCTGGCCTTCGTACCTCCGAACGGCATACCGCGGATTCGGCGCCCGGTGCTGTTGACGTAGAGGGTGCCCGCCTTGATCCGGCCGCCGATTTCCATCGCCTGCCCTAGCGTTCCGGCAAGCACGCGGCAGATCAGGCCGTACTCCGTCTGGTTGGCGATGGTGATCGCTTCATCGGTGTCCGAGTAGGGCATGATCGCCAGCACCGGCCCGAAGATTTCTTCGTTTGCTATCCGCATGTCGGGTGCGACGTCGGCAAAGACGGTCGGCTGAAGGTAGTAGCCCTGATCGAATCCGGCCGGGCGCCGGCCGCCGGCGACGAGCCTGGCCCCTTCGTCGTGGCCCACAGCGATGTAGTTGCGCACTCGGTCGTAGTGAGCCTGGTATGCGAGTGGGCCAATGTCGGTCGCGTCCTCTCGCGGATCTCCGATCACGAGCCGGCCTACTCGATCGACGATCCTGTCAATGACGTCGTCGTATATCGCCGTCGGCAGGAGAAGCCTCGTTGTGGACTGACACGACTGACCGGCGTGGGTGAAGTTCATGCCGCTGACAGCAGCGGCAGCCACGGCATCGGGCGCAACGTCCTCGGTGACCACGAGGGGATTCTTTCCGCCGAGTTCGAGGGTCACGTTCTTGATGTGCTTTGCTCCAAGTTCGAGAAGGCGACCGCCGGTTGGCACGCTTCCGGTGAATCCGATGCGCCGAATGGCCGGATGCGCGGCGATCGCGGCACCAGCCTCGTGCCCGAAGCCGGTGATGACGTTGAAGACACCGGGCGGGAAGACGTCCTTGGAGATATCGGCGAGGATGAGCGCGGAAAGGCTCGTCTGCTCGGCAGGCTTGATGATCACGGCGTTACCGGCGAGCAGGACAGGCGCGGCCGACTGAACGGCGAACATGAGGGGATGGTTGAACGGGACGATCCGAGCCACGATTCCGTACGGCTCTCTCACTGTGTAGGCCATGGTGCCGGCCGGGCTGCTGAAAGTCGAGCCGGTCAACGTCGGCGCGTACGACACGAAAAGATCGATCGATGCGATGGATGCTTGTATGTCGTTGACAGCCGTGCGACGGGTGAGGCCGGCATCCACGATCTCCGCTTCGATGAGGTCATCTGCTCGGGCCAGAATCGCTGCGGCGAAGTCTTTCAACAGCTGCGCCCGCCTGGCAGCGCCGAGAGCCGCCCATGGTGCGAGCGTCGGCTCGATCATTCGAACGGCGCGGTCCACATCGATCTCTTTGGCGGCCGCGATATGACCGATGACCGTCCCATCGATCGGGGAGATCGACTCGATGCGGTCGGATGCGTGAAGCGGCTCCCAGTTTCCGGCGACGAAGATGCCTTCCACGGTCGGAAAGGAACGTAACCCAGCCAATTCGTGCTCCTGTTGTCTGCATCGTCGTTGCTTAGTCGATCGGGGGCCTGTCGCTCGGGCCTGGCGGGACGAGCAACCTGTCGCAAGAACTCAACTCTGTCTGTCGACTCACCGATACGGGCGTCGACCCCGTGGAACGTCGGGGACCTGCTGGTCCTTCCGGAGTCCAACGGGAGAACCACCACTCCCTGTGCGTCGCCATGACAAGCCTGATCGAGACACCGGACGCATCGAGTGCATAGCTCCGCGCAATTGAGTCGCCAATGTTCATCTATCAAACCATGACGACCGGTTATCGGTCAACGATGAACACCGGGCCTGTTTGATGGAGGGGACATCCGTCGACGACTGTGTACCGGGCGAGCGAGATCAGGCCCAACGGTCCGGCCGGCTTGACCTTGTCTCCGAGCTTGCGCTCGGCGCACCATCGGCTGATAATAGACCCACAGCGGCTGTTATTCATACACCCTGGTGTGACCGCTCTTCACTGCCTCCCGTTTGCAACGGCTGGCGTTACCCGAATCAGGAGGTTCAGCGGGTGAAGCTCGCGTCCTTCGACGGTTTCCGGATCGGGGTGCTCGTCGGAGCATCGCTGCATGACATCAGCGAGGTGATCGACGCACGCTGGCGAGCCACGCCGCACGCGATGACCTCGCTCATCGAAGACTTCGCCCTACTGCGGCCCCAGATTGACCGGCGGGTGTCCGACAGCACCGGGGTCCCGATCGAGTCGGTGCAGCTACTTCCCCCTGTGCCGGCGCCCACTCACGTGTTCGCCGCGCCCCTGAACTATCGCCGGCACATCGATGAAATGGACGGCTCGTCCATCGTCGGGGCGGACTTCTCCGCTGCGAACTCGGCCGAAAATCTGGGGTTCTTTCTGAAAGCACCCGGATCGCTCATCGGTGCGTCCAACGCGATCGAACTCCCGCCGCTCGACGGACGCTCGTTCCACCACGAACCCGAACTCGCCGTGGTCATCGGCAAACGAGCTCGCGCATTGACACCACGCAGCGCTCGCGGCGTCGTTTTCGGCTATTCCTGCCTGCTCGACATCACGCTGCGCAACAGCAGCACTGTGCAAAGCGAGCGGGTCATGCGGAAGTCGTTCGAGACCTTCACCCCGATGGGGCCTTTCATCGTCACCGCCGACGAGGTCGGCGAGCCTTCTGACCTGACGATCAACCTCTGGGTCAACGACGAGCTGCGGCAGTCGGCGTCGACCGCGCAACTCATCGTCGGCGTCCATGAGCTGCTCGCTCAAGCCAGTCACGTTCTTACCCTCAGACCCGGTGATATTTACGCGACCGGCACCCCTGAGGGCGTCGGACCCATCGTCGCGGGTGACACCGTCCGGATCGCGATCAGCCGTATCGGCTCCATGAGCGTGCCGGTGGTGCAGCGGAAATGGTGAACCCCGACACCAAGCTCAGCGCACCGACTCCGAACTACTCGACCTCATCCCACCCAGCAGCCAGGAGGTTCACCACGTGATGAACTACGACCTTGCTACTACCGACCTGACGTACGCGGATCTCATCGCGCGGATGCGCTCGAGGGAACTGCTCCCACTCTGGGAACAAGTACGGCGCCTCAACACCGACCACCCACAGCCCAAAGCCGTCCCCTGGCTGTGGCGCGGGGAAGACATCCGACCGCTGGCCGAAGCAGCGGGTCGCCTGGTCACGATCGACCGAGGAGGCGACCGGCGAGTGCTCGTACTCGCGAACCCTGGTCTGGACGGAATGCCGTTCACCAGTTCGACGCTGTGGGGAGCGATTCAGTATCTCGGCCCGCGCGAGACCGCCCCGGCCCATCGGCACACCGCCGCTGCCCTGCGTTTCGTCCTCGAAGGGTCAGGGGTCTTCACGACCGTCAACGGCGATCGCGTCGACATGGCGGCCGGTGACCTGATCCTCACACCGGGATGGGATTGGCACGATCACACAAATACCTCCGACGGGTCCATGGCATGGTTCGACGGGCTGGACCTCCCCGCCGTGTACAACCTGGACGCAGTGTTCTTCGAGCGCTTCGCGGAGTCGATGCAACCGCTGACCGGCAGTGACCTGTCCGAGGTTACGCATGCGGAAGCAGGTGTTCGGCCAACGACCGAGGAAGTCCCGCTCAAGCGGCAAGTCCGCTACCGCTGGGAGCGGACCGACCGGGCGCTCGACGCGCTTCTACGCGAGTCCGGTCAGTGTTCGGCAACGATCGAGTACATCGACACCCGGACCGGCGGCTCGGTGCTGCCCACCATCGCCTGCGAAGCTCAGCGCCTCCTCCCGGGGTATCGAACCCCGACCCGGCGGCACGCCGGAAGCCGCATCTGCGTTGTCTATGAAGGATCGGGCATCGCCGTGATCGGCGGCAAGCGGTTCGACTGGGAGCGTGGCGATGTCTTCGTGGCACCCTCCTGGGCCGCCATCGATCTCGAGAGCCATACCCCCTCGTCACTGTTCTGGATGACCGATCGCCCCCTGCTGCAAGCGCTCGGGCTGTATCGCCAACACCAAGCAGAACAGCATCAAGTCATCGAGGCGACCTTCGAGCCCACGTAATCCGCCCGTACTCGCGAAAACAGCCGAGCCGATGACATAACCAGGTGGGAACGTGCCCGAATCCCTGTACTTCGAATATCCGCACTATGCCGCGCGTCGAGCGCCGGAACTGGACGGCCACGCTTCGGCGACATCGGTCGTCGTGGTCGGCGCCGGGCCGGTAGGCATGGCGCTCGCGCTGGGCTTAGCCCAGCGCGACGTCCCCGTGGTGGTTATCGAGCCGCTGACCACTGTGGGTTACGGCAGCCGAGCCGGCTCTGTCTCACGACACAGCATTGAGTTCCTTCGCCGACTTGGCATCGCTGACGAACTGCTCGACATCGGATTGACCTACAGCGAGGGGTGGACATACTTCCGGGCGGACGAGGTTTTCCACCTCGAGATCCCGGGTGACTCCTACGACCGGCTACCCCCGATGCTGAAAGTTCAGCAGTGTTACATCGAGGCTGCGCTGGCTGCCGCGTTGGACAAGCACCCGCTTGTGGATCTCCGATGGGGCACCACACTGACCTCGCTCGCGCAGATCGACGACACGATCGTCATCGACCTCTCCAGCGAGGACGGCGACTATCAGTTGAGTGCCGACTACGTGGTCGCCTGCGACGGCGCCCGCAGTACCGTTCGCTCAGTCCTTGGGCTGGAACTGGAGGGCGTCACCTATCCGTCGGCGTTCATCATCGCCGACATTCAGTTCGTCAAGGAGTCTCCAGCGGGTCGGCGGGTCTGGTTCGACCCGCCGTGGAACCCCGGAGGCAGTGTGATCATGCACAGGCAACCGCGCGATATCTGGCGATTCGACTACCAACTACCCCGCGGTTGCTCGCTGGCCGAAGAGAACGATCGTGCGGTGATCACCACACGGATCAAGGACCATCTCCAGTGGATCGGATTTGACGGCGACTGGAAGCTTGACTGGACGAGCGTCTACTACGCCCACGGTCGCCGGCTCAGCAACTTCCGGCACGACCGACTCCTGTTCGCCGGAGACGCCGCGCACTTGGTGCCGATCTTTGGCGTGCGCGGGCTGAACGGGGGCCTGGCCGACGTCGCCAACCTGGCATGGAAGCTGGCCCGAGTCGTCCAAGGTCGGTCGTCGGACGAGCTTCTCGACTCCTATGCGACCGAAGCCCAAGGCATGGCGGACTACAACATTGCGCAGGCCGATCGGAGCACCCGATTCATGTGCCCCCGATCGGACGGCGCTCGCACCCTGCGCGACGCAGCCCTTAGGCTCGCGCTCAGCAACGAGTTCGTTCGGCCGCTCCTCAACCCACGCCAGAGCAGCGCAGTCCCGCAATATGACTCTCCGCTCAACGCAACGCCTCAGGCGATCGGCTGTCTCGGGGCCGGCGATGTCATCCCGGATCTGCCGCTCGGCCCTCCGGACGCGACACCGCAGTTTGTGCACGACTACCTCGGCGACGGCTTCACCCTGCTCCACTTCGACGACGGGAGCGCCGATGCCGAAGTGGCGAACGCCGAGATCGGATCGGAGCAGGTCCGTGTCGCACGCCTGCCTGTCCTGCCAACGACACCGGCCTACGACCGGCTCAAACCTCTATCGGGACGACACTTTCTCGTGAGACCGGATACCTACATCGTCGCGGCGTGGGACTACCCGCCGATAAACGATCTCCCGGAAGCGATACGTCACGCCACCGCGACGCCAAACCACAGTCATGACTGACGCGAGCCGGTTGGTGTTCTCCGCGTCGCCCATCGAAGACCGGTTCCAAGCCCTGAGCGTCGCCCTCGACGAGCTGGAGCCTGAACGCGTCACGATGTTTCTGGCCGCCCTGGTGCTGTTGTTGACCGATCAGGCCGTGGACACCATGGACATCGAGCCGTTGATCGTGGTCGCTCGATCGATCAGCGACATCCCGTGATTGGACCTACCCGCGAACCGCCAAACCTTGCGGAACGATCGACACTCAACCAGGAGGTATAAACGTGACGCACAGTCAGTCAAGCACGACCCCGGCCGGTGAAAACACTCCGGCGACGCCGGTGAGTTACAACCGGTTGGCGGGACGAGTCGCCATTATCACCGGTGGCGGTAACGGCATCGGCCGGGCGTACGCGACTCGGATGGCAGCCGAAGGCGCGCATGTCGTGATCGCCGAGCTTGACAAGAACGCCGGCGAAGCCGCTGCCGAGGAGATCCGAAACAGCGGCCGTTCAGCCATCGCGGTCCATACCGACGTCGCCGACGAGGCCAGCACACTGGCGTTGGCCGAAGCGTGCCGCGCGCAGTTCGGCCGTATCGACATCCTGGTCAACAACGCCGCGATCTTCGCCTCCGTCCAGATGTCGCGAACCTACTTCGACGAGATTCCGATCCCTGAGTGGGACTCGATGATGGCCGTCAACCTGCGCGGGACGTGGTTGTGTTGCCGAGCGGTTGTGCCAGTCATGAAGGAACGCGGCTACGGCAAGATCATCAACATCAGCTCCGGGACAGCGTTCCGCGGCCCCGCGACTCGGATCCACTATGTCACGACCAAGGCCGGGATCCTCGGCTACACCAAGGTGCTAGCCCGAGAAGTCGGCCAGTTCGGAATCTGCGTCAACTGCATCGCGCCGGGGAACACGGCCAGCGAAGAAGAACCCGACCCCCTCACCCTGGAACTGCGAACGGGAGCCGTGTCCAACCGCGCTCTGAAGCGAGTCGAGGTGCCAGAGGACCTGACCGGCGCGGCGGTCTTCTTCGCGTCGGCAGACAGCGACTTCATCACGGGGCAGACGCTGGTCGTCGACGGCGGCGCCACGATGCACTGACCCTGCCAACTCCGCGCCACTTCACTGGATCGTTGATGGGTGTCGTTCCGAGTTTCGGGGCGGAGCGACACCCATCAACAACCGACAAGAAGGCTCGCTGTCTCGGCGCTTGCCGAGCGGAAGGATCGAGGTCGCAACCGTGACGCTGTTCGACGCGTACATCGGAACCTTCACCGCTGAGTTCAAGGCCTCAGACGGACAGCCGATGGGGGCAGCGTCTCGAGGCATCGAACGGTTCGAGTTCGATGACGATTCCGGCGTACTGCGGTTTGTCGATGAGACAGCCGGTCTCCTCAGCCCGTCCTACCTCGCCTTGATTCCGGACCAGTCACTGATTTATGCCGTCGAACGACAGCTCGTGGCGAGTCCCTCCTTTCGAGGCAACTTCCGGCCCAAAACATGGCGCTTCGATCCAACGACGATGCATCCCGGCGCGATCACGACGTTCAGCATCAGCAGCGACGGATCGCTGTCACCGGCTTGCCGGATCTCCTCCGCGGGAGAGTCGCCTTCACATGTGAGCGTTCATCCCAGTGGGAGACGGGTGTACGTCGCCAACTACTGGAGCGGCCAGATCGCATCCTTCCGCGTTGACTCCGCAGGTCGTGCGCACGCTCCCGATGTCGTCGTGAGAGACCCCGCCCCGTCGCACAGCGACCATTGGCGGCAGGCTGAGACCCACGTGCACCAGGTTTATCCGTTGGCGCCCGGGCACGGCGTTCTGGTGACCGACCTCGGGCTCGATCGACTGGCGGCGTACGAGACGCAACCTGACGGTCGGATGGCGGAACATCCGGCGTCCGCGGTGACGCTGCCGCTCGGCACCGGGCCCATGCACGTGGTCGCGCATCCGTCCGGACGAGTCGTCTACGTCATCGGCGAGCTCGACTCGCGGGTGCACATCGTTGCCAGCGAGAACGGATTCCCAACCTGCCATCGCGCCTCCATCTCGACCGCCCCCGAGGGTTACGCCGGGACCAACATGCCGTCTGAAGTCCTGATCAGCCAGGACAGCCGGCATCTGTACGTGATCAATCGTGGGAGCAACTCGGTCGCGGGATTTCTCCTCGACTCAGCAGGCGGGATCGTCCGGGCTCTGGGGCACTGGCCGACGCACGGGCAGACGCCCAGGGCGGCTACCTGGAGCCCTAGTGGGCGGCACCTACTCGTCGCCAACCAAACGCCGGGCAGCCTCGTGGTTTTTGCGAGGTCGGAGGACGGCGCGTTGCACCTGGTCGGAGACCCCGTGGAAGCGCATACCCCGAGTTGCATCCTCATTCGCGATCGCCCCAGCCGGTAGCTGATCGATCCCCCGACCTGATTGGTCCGAAAGCGATGACCCACCCGAGCGTGTCACTACACCGACTGGTCACGCATGACGGCGCTGCCGTCGACGGTGTGCTGCGCCGTCTCCCCGGTTCGCGAACCGTGGTGAGTTTGATGCACCCGCGAAGCGACCAGACGCATCACGGCGTCATCTCGACCTTGCTCGAAGCCGGCTTCTCCGTATGGACCCAGACGTCTCGCTCCCCGAACAGCGATGTGAACCTCCTGCACGAGTTGGCGCTCGTCGATTACGCGCGTGGGCAGGAGTTCCTGCGCGTCGACGCGGGCTTCGAGACTGTCGCATCTCTTGGCCACTCCAGCGGCGGCGCGTTGGCAGCCTCCTATCACCAACAGGCCGGCTTACCGCGCCCGGAACGGATCGCCTACCTGCCGTCCGGACGCCACGTCCCGCTCGCCACCACCGTGATGCCCGCGGTAGATCTGGCAATCTTTCTCGCCGCCCATCCCGGCCAAGGGCAGGTGCTTCAGCGATACATCGACCCGTCGGTCGCGGAGGAAGCCGACCGACTCTCCACGGTGCCAGACCTGGACATGTACAGCGAGCGCAATGGATTCCGGCCCCCGCCCGAACCGACCCGGTACTCGGCTGAGTTCCTTGCGCGGTACCGGATCGCGCAACAGGCGCGCGTCGCCCGTATCGATGCGGCAGCCTGGCGCATGATCGAGACTTCCTCAGGAGCCACGTTGATCATCACGTACCGCACGGACGCCGATCCGGCGATGGTGGACCTGTCGATAGACCCGAATGGTCGCGTGTACGGATCACTGTTCGGCGCCCGGCCCGACCTGAGCAACTACGGGCTCCCCGGGTTTGCCCGCATCCTGACAGCGGAGGCATGGTTGTCATCGTGGTCGGCGAATGTGTCCAGAGCGAAGTTCTCGGAGTGCGCACGCGGTGTGCAGGCGCCGACCCTCTTTCTGGAGTTCGACGCGGACACCGGTTGCCTACCGCATGAGGCAGATCAGCTGGTGATGGCGTTGGCGTCGACGGACGTGACGCGTGGCCATATCGAGGGGAATCACTACGGTCTTGACGCAAGCGGGCAGCCGACCGGACTGGTCATGGCCGCCGAGGCGGCCGCGGTGTGGCTGGACAACCAGTTGGGCGGCACTCGCTGAGGAGTACCGATTCGGCACTCTTCAGCGCAGCCGTGGGAACAGGCGCGCCGCGTTCCCCCTCGCGATCTTCGCCTTCGCCTCTTCGGAAATGGACCAATTGCCATCCAGCTCATCGATGAAATGGGCGATACGCTCGGCCTCGGCGAACGGCCAGTCGCTGCCGAACAGCACACGGTCAGCCCCCACGAAGTCGAGCAGCGCAGCCATCGTGCTCGAGCCGGTTGACAGCGCCGTGTCGTAGTAGAACGTGCGCAGATCGTTCAGAAAGTCATCAGAGGTTTGCGGCCGCGCCGATGAGTCGAGGTCCGCCGGCAGGTCGGTCTTCTGAACTCCGGCGTAGGGAACGACGACGTTCGAATAGGCGACGCGGTGGGCGGCGTAGGGCAGGAACCCGCCGGCATGGGACAGGATGATCTTGAGGTTCGGGAAGCGTCTCGGAATTCCGTGCATCACCATGTTGACTGCGGCCCGTGTCGTGTCGAGGAGGAAGTCGACGAGGAACGGCGGGATGCCGGGGACGGGCGGGGCCGCGATACCCATCGGGTGCACGAAGATCACGCTGCCCCTCCGGTCGAGTTCGGCCATCAGCGGGTCGAAGGACGGGTCGCCCAAATACACGCCGCCCACCGAAGCAAAGAGAACGACTCCGTCGGCGCCGAGCTCTCCCAATGCGGCGTCCGCCTCCTCCAGGCAAGCCTCCACGTCGGGGAGGCTGAGCGAGGCGAAGAAGCCGAATTGCATGGGCTGGGCGCGCTTGAGTTCTGCGCAGAACTCGTTCACTCGCCTGACCATCGCGCGGTATTCACAAGGTTCACCGAAGTACAGGCCGGGCCGGCTGACGGACAGAACCCCGGTCGCGACGGAGTGGCGGTCCATGAAGTCCAGGGCCGGCTGTTTGGACCACAGAGGCAAAGCTCCGCCGCTGAACTTCTTGCCACCAAAATAGCCGTGTGACTCGATGAGCCACTCTGCGTAGAAATCCGGGATAACGTGCTGATGGGTGTCGATCCGGCGCGGCGCGGTCATCGGACTCCTCAACTCGGTTGCGAGACGCTGAACAGGCGCCCCGGGGTGACGCCATCGGTGACATCCACGCTGCACTAGCCACGCGCTGCGGTTGCCGGGCCGTCCAGAAGTAAATGCCAGGCGCTCGGCATCGATTCGACGGGAACCTCGATGAGGTACGGTCGCCCGGTACTGAGAGCCGAGGCCAAACGCGACTGCAGTTCGCCGGGTGTGCGTACGCGGCTCGCCGCGACGCCGAACGACGCAGCAAGCTCGAGATAATCCGGGTTCGTCAGACTGTCGGCGATGAACCGCCCGCCGAACTCTTCGGCTTGGATCCGGCGGACGTTACCGAACGCGTTGTCGTTGAACACTACGACCACGCTGGCAATGTTGTAGTTGGCCGCGGTAGCCAGTTCGGACATGGTCCAGCCGAAACCGCCGTCACCGGTGATCGACACCACGGCGCGATGCCCGACGCCCACCTTCACGCCGAGCGATGTCGCGTACCCGTAGCCGAGAGTGCCTTGATATCCGGGCGTGAGGTAAGTCCGGGGTCGACGGACCGGGTAGCCCGCGCCGGCAAGGTATCCCACTTGGGTCAGCTCATTGACCAAGACGCCGTCATCGGGCACTGCCGCACGGATAGCGTCAACGAAGTCAGACTGGGGAAGGACCGACCGGACCTGCTCCGCCGCCCATCCCCGGATCGCCGTGAGCTGTGGCCAGGTTCGAGCCGCGGTCGGGTCGGGATCTGTGGCGCTCATCGCGTCAATGAGCGCTTCCAGCCCCAGCTTCGCGTCGGCCTGCATCGTCGCAGTCGGAGTTCGCGGCGGACCGAGGTCACTCGCGTCCGCATTGAGCAACAAGAGTCTCGCGGTGGAGGCCACGCCGATCGGTGCGCCGGAACCTTGGATGAAGCGGCTTCCTACGACGAGCACGACGTCGGCCTCAGCCAACATGCGTCGCGCGGTGAAGCCTGGAAGCGCAAGCGGATGATCGGCAGCAATAGATCCGCGGCCGTTTCGGCTCATCACCACGGGCGCGCCGAGTCTCTCGGCCAGCTGCGTCAGCTGTTCGGTCGCATCGGCGCTTTGCACGCCCCAGCCGGCGTAGATGATTGGCCGGGACGCTGAGGTCAGCGCTTCGGCAAAGCGCGCGATGTCCGCGCTTTCTGGAACGGGCCGGCAGTTCATCACGTCGATGGGATCGATCAGTTCCACTTTCGTCCCGGCGGCGAGGACGTCGGGTGGCAACTCGAGGGTGACGGGTCGAGGTCGGCCCGAGCGAAGGTGCGCTACTGCCTCGTGCACGAGTCGAGGAATTTCATCCGGGCTGTTGGCGCGGAGCACCAGTTTGCTGACGCTTGCCAGGACACGGTCTTGGTCGGGTATCTCATGCAGGATGCCGAGTCCTTGCCCGATGACCCGGGATGGAATCTGGCCCGCCAGGCAGAGGACCGGCGATGAGCAGGCGTATGCCGTCGCCAGTCCGGCCATTGCGTTGAGCACGCCAGGTCCGGGGACGACCATGCACGTGCCGATTCGGCCAGTGGCCCGGGCGTAGCCATCGGCCATGTACGCCGCGCCCTGCTCGTGCCTGGCGCTCCAGTAGTTGATGGCTCCCGGCGCGCGGGCTATCGCGTCCAGTGCGTGGTCGAGCTGGACTCCTGGCACCCCGAAGACGTCGGTGATGCCTTCAACGGCGAGCTGCGCTACGAGCGCGTCCGCCCCAGTACTCGGCGTCGAATCAGCCGGACGCTGCGCTGCGACATCGGCGCGCATCACTGATGGATCGCCTTCGCGACGAGAAACTCTTCGATCCCAGCTCGGCCCCGCTCACGGCCGTAGCCGGACGCCTTCACGCCGCCGAAGGGCGCTGCCCACTCCGTCGCCACCCCGTTGCGTGACACTCCGCCGACACGCAGCCGGCGCGCGGTCGTCTCAAACCGCGAATCGTCGACGTCCCATACCCTGGCGACGAGCCCGAACTCCGTCTCCTCGGCGAGTTCGACGGCGTGCTCGGGTGAGTCGTAGGCGATGACGGACAAGACGGGGCCGAACACCTCCTCGCGGGCGAGTCGGCTGGTCGGCTCGCTCTCAACGACGACAGTGGGCTGCACGAACCAGCCCCGTTCGCAGCCCGCTGGTGTCTTCGAACCACCGGCAACGATCCGCATTCCACTGGCTTCGGCCTCGGCGATCATGGCCCGGACCCGGTCGCGCTCGCGCTCGCTCACCAAAGGCCCGACCGACGTCGAGTCGTCGCGTGGATCGCCGACGACCAGGCCTGAGCACTCAGCCTCCAGAACGCTCTCGACGTCGGCCATTGTCGCCCGCGGCACGATCAGACGAGTGAGGGCAGCGCACGTTTGGCCGGCGTTGCTCATGGCGTTGGCCAGGGTGAAGCGCGCCGCCTCGACGGCCAAGGTGGGATCCATCACCAGCGAGGCCGACTTGCCGCCCAACTCGAGGGTCGTCCGCACGCCATGTTCGGCAGCGGCTGCGGCCACTCGCCGCCCGGTGGCGACCGATCCGGTAAACGTCACCAGGTCGAGGCCGGGGTGCCCAGCGAGGTAGCCGCCGACGTTGCCGTCGCCCTGCACAAGCGCGAATACGCCGTCTGGTATCCCGGCTTCAGCGAGCACGCGGGCCAGCGTCATGGTGGACAAGGGAGCCAACTCCGAGGGTTTGGCGATGACGGCGCAGCCGGCGATCAGCGCGGGCGCGACCTTGAGGCCCATGAGAAACAGCGGGTAGTTCCACGGCGTGACGGCGGCGATGACTCCCGCCGGCTCATGTATCACCTCAGCTGTTCCGACTGGTTCGCGGTCCTGGACGACATCGGCGAACTCGCTCGCGTGCTGGAAGGCACGAATGGCGGCTCCGAGTTGAGCGACTCGTGCCTCGGAGCGCGGAGTACCGACCTCGGCCATGATCAGCGCGATGACCTCGTCGCCCATCGCGGCAAGCTTCTCCCCCGCGGCAGCCACGATCGCGCGACGCTCGGCCAAGGGCGTGGCCGCCCATTCCGGCTGAGCCAAGCGGGCAGCTTCCACTGCGCGGTCGATGTCCTCGTACGAGGCGGCTCGGACGTGAGCGATCACCTGTTCCGTAGTGGAATCGTCAACGGCCAAGACATCCGAGCCGTGAGCAGTGACGAAGGATCCGTTCAGGAACAGAGATTCATCAATGACCACCAGATCCTCCGCTCGGCGAACCACTGGATGCATGATCAGAGTCGAGCGTCCCCATCGTGGTTGCCTGGGCACTCAAGTCTGCAGGGAGACGATATTTGCGAACGAACCTGCACGTTTATCGTGCCATGACGTTCGCATAACAGTCAACAGTCAACAGTCGAAGTGAGGGGTGAGCCCGGATAGTGTGGACTGGCAGATCAATCTTCCTTCAGCGCTTCGCGGACGATACTATCGTCAATGAGCGTAGCCAATTGCTCGCGCGTACGCGCTGGGCGTTCACTCTTCGCCGCAAGCCAGGCTTCTTCTTCGACCATCACGTCCAGCAGGTCTGGAACGATTACGGCCGGGAAGGTGTGGTGATGCCAGATATTCGCGACGAATTCGGGGCCGAGGCCTGATTTCGCGGCGACGATCGAGTAGCCGATTTTGGGATCGGCGGTAATCCGCCGTGACGCCTCGATGATCGCACGGACGTAAGCGACGATGCTTGCGCGCTTGGCGGGATCGGCCAGCACGCCAGTCGTGGTGTTGAGGTTGTACACCTCGCGATAAATGCCTTTGCCGTCGAACTCTATCGTGTCGGCGCCGAACGCTTCCGCGGCGCGTTCGCTCTCCGGCTCCCACGTCGCTACCGCGTCTACCTCACGCGCCGCCACCATCGGCGTAACGGGCGTGTTGTAAGCGATCGGTACAATGACGACGTCCGCTGCCGTGAGGTTCGCGGTCTTGAGCATTTTGTGGAGGAAAAAATCCGAGGACCCGTCCGGCATGACAGCGATGCGCTTGCCCTCGAGATCGGCAATCTTGGTGATGCCGGCGGAGCGCCTCGCCACGATCCGGTAGAGGCCCTCTGTCACCGTAAGAATGATACGCAGGTCGGGGTGGTCGACGGAAGCGCGCAGGGCTACATTTTCCGCATTGCCTGACACGTCCGCTAGGCCGTTCGCATTGGCCGTGAACAGGCTCGGGATGCCGCCCAGAAATACCGGCGCTTCGCCTTTGTAGATCTGTTCGGATGCGAGATGAATCGGTGCGATCTCAACCAGCGGAACGACGCCGAAAACCTTTATGGGCGCCAGCGGTGCGGGCTCTGGCTTCGACCGTTTCGATGCCTGCATGTGTCTCCTCCTGCGCGCACTGTGGGCGCTTCTTGAAGTTTACGGGCTGACGGATAGATATCGTGCCGTGACGTTCGTATATCGGTCAATACGGCAGGCGTTAGTGCGTCCGCGTGAGCTCGACCCCGCGGCGCCATATCCGACGGATGCTGAGCGAGTCCGTGATGTCAGCACACGGATCTCCTTCCACAAGGAGCAGATCGGCCTGAAGCCCCGGCGCGATCCGGCCTCGATCGGGCATGGCGAACACATCAGCCGGCGCAGATGTCGCGGCAGTGAGCGCTTCCGATGGCGTCAACCCTGCCTGCACGAGCAGCCGTAGCTCTTGATGCAGACTCACTCCGTGGCAAGTGCCGT
Source organism: Amycolatopsis pithecellobii (assembly GCF_009707865.1). Lineage (GTDB taxonomy): Bacteria > Actinomycetota > Actinomycetes > Mycobacteriales > Pseudonocardiaceae > Amycolatopsis_E > Amycolatopsis_E pithecellobii. The sequence continues at coordinate 18,028 of NZ_WMBA01000058.1, read as the reverse complement.
GAAAGCCGACTCGGGCCGCGTCCGTCCCGGCCAGAATGGGAACACCGGCACCGTGGAGCAGCCCGACAGTGGCGAGCGCGTATTCGATCCGCGAGGCCACGTGTCGAGGAGTCCATGTTCGACGCAGGTTGTCACGCAGGTCATCGGCGATGTAGGGCGACACCCGTGGGTCGTCTGCTAGCTCCGCTCCCGAGTACTCCCCGAGCGCGGCACCCAATGTCACGAGCGTGGGCACGACGAATACGCCGCGCTCGACGAAGAGTTCGACGAGCGCCGTCGTCGCAGGCGCATCCACGAAGACATGTGCGAGACCGTCTACCCCATTGCGAACCACGATCTCCGCAGCCCGTCGACTGGTCGCGTGCGCGATAACGAGGAGGCCGGCCTCATGCGCTTCTCGGGCTATCGCCGCCACGATGTCCGGTGGCGTCGCCGGCAAATCAGGCTCACCGAGCGCAGCTCCATTTTCGGCGAACACCTTGATGTAGTCGGCGCCCTCGGCTACCCGATCGGCGACAAACTTCTTGGCAACGCCCGGGTCGGAAAGACTGGGATAGGCGTTGCGTTGCGCTGGTTCCATCCAGTGCGTCGGGTGGCCCCCCGGAACCGTGACACCAAACGAGGCCGATCGAATGTCCGCGACGTCGTCGCGGGTGGCCGAGCGCCGGCGGACGCCGTCCATCCACGCCGGCATCGAGTTCATGTCCAGTTCGGTCGTCACCCCGAACCGCAACGCGATTTCAGTTGCGTCACCCGACGAGTGGGTGTGGCAGTCAATCATGCCTGGAAGCAGCGTGCAGCCAATGCCATCGATGCGCGCAACGCCAGGTATCGGTGGCTCAGCCGCCGTCAACGCAGATATCTGCCCGTCGACCACGTGGACGTCGCGGTGCTCAGGTGTTCGACCGTCGAACACCTGAGCACCGGTGACCACGAACGTCCGTGAGGTGTCAGTCATCGACTCCGCTCTCGTCTAATCAAGTTCTCGCGTCCTGTCTCGATGCACGTAAGTCACGTCTTGCGTTGCGACACATGCCATGGGATGGCGACGCGTTCGAAGAGCGCGACCAAGCCGTAGAACACGAGTCCGAATACGCTGATCACGACGACGGCCGCGAAGAGGAGCGGCGTGTTCAGGCTTTGCTGCGTCTGGAAAATGATGAAGCCAAGACCGGACGCGGCCGAGATGAACTCGCTGACGATCGCCCCGATGAGCGCGAACGTGGAAGCGATCTTGAGGCCGGCGAAAATCGACGGCAGCGCGGAGGGCCCTTCGAGCTCGCGCAGTCTCGTCCACGGCCCCATCCCCAGCACCTGCCCGAGATCCCGCACGGCAGTCGGCACGCTCCGGAAGCCAGACGCTGCGTTCACCACAATCGGGAAGAACGTGACCAGGAAAACCAGTGTGATTCGGGGGGTGTAACCAAAGCCGAACCAGACGATCAGGAGTGGAGCGAGAGCGACTTTGGGGATGATCTGCGCGGTCAACACCATCGTGTTGATCGTGCCGCTGATGATTCCGGGCCGGGCCAGGACCCAACCGAGCGGGATCCCGATCACGACCGCCAACGCGTATCCGACCCCGGTCTCAACCACGGTCGGGTAGGTGTTCAGCATCAGCGCGGAGAAGTTGTCCCACAACGCCTGTGCGAGGACGTCCGGAGATGGCAGGAGGCCCGAACTGACGTCGAACAGCCTGATGACCAGCAACCAAATCACGATCGGGACGGCCACGGCGGAGGCGATGGTAATCGCTCGCGTCGCTCCCTTGGACAGGCCTTGCCGCCTCCGGGCGCGAGTCCCCGTGCCGGCGATGACCGTCAGCTGCTTGGCTTGCCTCGGCTGTTCCCTCGTTACAGTGTCAACCACGATGGACTCCCACCTATCGAGGAGCTAGTGCGGACAACAGGCTCACTTCGAGACTGCGCGCGGCTTCTGAGGTCCGGTCATCGAGATGCCGAGGATGACCCAACGGCACCGCCAAGTCCTCAATGATGCGGCCAGGTCGCGCAGCCATCACCAGTATGCGATCGGCCAGGAAGATCGCCTCAGAGATCGAGTGAGTGACCAGAATGGTGGTCATGGACCTTCCCCGGGTCACGCGCTCGACTTCGACGCACATCTCATCGCGAGTAATGGCGTCCAGCGCACCGAACGGCTCGTCGAGGAGAAGCAGCGCCGGCTCCGTGACCAAGGCGCGTGCCAGCGCAACCCGCTGCTGCATTCCTCCCGACAGCTCGTAAGGACGCCGCCGCGCGAAATCGGACAAGCCGACGATGTCGAGCAAGTTCTCTACCAGCGGCGCCGCCTCCTTCCGGCGCACGCCCTTGATCTTGAGCGGAAGCTCAACGTTTTGCTCAACGGTCTTCCAGTCCAGCAGGGCCGGCGATTGGAACATCATCGAGATGCCCCCGAACGCGGAGCCGGCCCTCGCCGCGAAAGCCGTCTCGAACCGACCCTTCTCGAAGGTCTGTAGTCCGGCGATAAGCCGAAGGGTCGTGCTCTTACCGCAACCCGAAGGCCCCAGCAGCGCCACGACCTGGTTCTCGGGTACCCCGAAGGCAAGCGACTCGACAGCAACGAGGGAACTTGCGCGGTTATGAAAGCTGACCGACACATCGGTCAGCCTCAGCACGTCGCGCGCGCCCTCGCCTGCCCGCGGCGCCCCGTGTTGCCGAGAGCTGCGGGCTTCATCGGCAGCGGACTGCAAACCTGAGGACATTTCCGTCTCCAACCTCACGGCGAAGCGTTCGTCGTGCTGGTGTAGTAGTCGTTCGTGAACAACTTGCTGACATCAAGCGAGCCTGTGTACCCGGCGTACTTCTGGGCGTACTTCAGGGTTTCTGTCCAGTCGTCGGGAGACATCCAGCCGTACGGGTGACCCACGTCGTTCGGGGTCTGGAGGTAGTCGAACACCGACTTGGCCTGGGCCACGGCCACCGTCTTACTCGGCGCGCCTGTCGGATTGGCTTTGATCAAGGCATCGACAGCTTTGCCGGGGTCCGCCTTGGTCGCCACGAGAGCTGCCTGGAGTCCCTTCAGGACGTTCTGCGCCAACTCCTTGTTGTTCTGAAGCCATGTCGTTGCCGCCGCAGCGACGTAGGTCAGCGCGTCGAATTCCGGGTTTTCATCAGCGAACACAAACTGCCCGGTCGGAATGCCCTTCTCGGCCATCGACGGCGCAGGCGAGAACGGCAGGGTGAGAATCGCCGGCGCCCGGTTCGCAACGAGCAGCGGCAGCTCTTGCGTCAGAGCCACCTGCTGGATCTTGACGTTGTCGACACCGTGCAGCTTGAGCCAGGCCTGGGTGTCCGCGATGTTCGGTGCACCGGTTGCGGCGAGCACGGTTTTCCCAGCCAAGTCGGCCGGTGAGCTGATGCCGCTGTCCTTGCGGTAGAGAATGCCCTCAGGGTTCTTCTGGTAGAGCCCGAACACCGACACCACGCCGGAGTTCGTCTGCATGTACGACGCGAACTGATACGGCGAGACAATCGAGAGGTCGGCGCGGCCCGACTTGAGGGCCTCAGCGTCCGTCGCCGTCGCCGCGGCGGTCGGCAGGTAGTTCAGCTTGAACCCGTACTTCTGAAAGATTCCGGTGTTGCCATAAAAGATCCACGCCGACGCGCCCGTCGTTGCCGGGAAACCGACAAAGTTGATCGTGACAATCTGCTGGGTCGCGGACGAGGATGTTTGCGAGTCACCCTCCTTGGAGCTGGATCCGCAGCCTGCCAAGGTGGCGACGAGCACTGCGACAGAGAGCAGGATCGTCGCCGTCCGACGTGGACGGGCTGACTGGATCTTTCTTCGCGCTCCGGCGGACCCGATCAGGTGTGCGCTCACTTACCGTGCTCCTTCACTGAGTGGCTCGATTGATTGCGCCCAGCGCGACCATGGGCGCCGTCGGCGATTCAGGCAGGCTCGGCAGCAAAGAACACCGAGGCAGACGGACTCTGCGGACCGGATTGCAGCTGGTATAGCGATCGGAACCAGCACGTCGGCAGGACAAGCGCCCTGGCGGATCGCCGCGCCGAGAGCGCCGCGGATCGGAGCATCTGTGCCCGTTGATCACCCGGCGTCTCGTGCCGTCGGCTGAGTCGATCATTGCGACTCCTCGTTGAATCGGAACGATATGACATCGCGTGGTGACGTGTGTCGGGCACCGGCGCTCGGGCCATGCGGACAACAGCGCCAATCTGGCGGAGTTGCCTGCTCGCTCGCGACCCTCGATCTGCTGTCAGGCCCGGTGCTCCGAGCTCGGCGAGAAAGTGCCTGACTGGCCGATAGTCGGTCGCTGACGGCTATTATTCATACTCTCAGGGAAGAAGGGAAGAGGCAGTTTGCCTGCTGGAACTCCGGACACAGCTCCCCCGGCGCAGCGCGCTGATCATCCGGCGGCTCCGGTGAAGCCCGCGTCCGCTGCGGGTCTGGGTATCCGAGCGGTTCACGACTGGGCATCTCACAGCGTCCAGGCGCCGACTGGCAGTTCGTAACGGTGGGGGCATCCAGCAGGGCGGGCGACCAGATCACAGATATCATAGGTACCGGCCGCCTATCGAACGGCAACGCACTGATAATGTGACGCGCGGAGGTCACATGGCGCAGAACTCTTCGGGTATTCCGGCGGATCGAGACACGGAGGCCGGCTTGCGGTCCGAGGTGCTCTCGGCGACCGATTACTCCAAGACCACCGACAACGCGTTGCAAACGCTCATCAATATCGCCGAACTGGGCCCGATCAGCACCGCCGACCTCGGACGGCACATGAACCTCAACCGCACCGTGGTGCGGAGGCTTCTGAATACGCTGCAGGGACGTGGTTTCGTCCACCGCACCCCGAACGGCTTCGTGCTGGGTTCTCGCCTGCTCAGCCTTGCTGACAGGGTGGTCCCCGCTCTGCGCGCCACGGTCGGCCCGGTCATGCGCGACCTCGTCGACGAGCTTGGCGAAACCGTGCTCTGTCACATGCGCCAGGGCAACGAAAGCCTGCTCGTCTCCCAGGTGATCGGGCACCGCCACTTGGTCCGGATCGAAGATCAGGTCGGCAGCAGGCATCCGCTTCACCATGGGTGCAGTGGGCGGGCGATCTTGTCGCAGTTGCCCGAGGCTGAACTGGAAACGTACCTGACTTCCGTGGGCGAACTCGCGGGACAAGTGCGGAGGCAAGTCCGCGCGGCCGCGGCCGCGGGCTATGCGATGTCGCACGAGGAGAGGCAACTCGGCGCGCACGGTCTCGCGATGGCGGTGCGCTCCCGCAACGCACCGCTGTGCAGCCTGTCGATCATCGTGCCCTCGACGCGAGCCGACACTCTGGACGATTGTCATGATGTGCTCGCCCGCGCCGTACATAGCCTCGCCGCCGATGAGTTCGGTGACGACTGACCCCAGGGGTGCGGCTTCCCGCAGGTCTCCCGGCACCGTGCACGGTCACCGGTCACAGCCGGGCTGTCTCGGGGACCACTCGGTCGCCGAGTATCTCGATTCCCCGGATCGTGTCGGCGCTCGCGATGCCCAGGTCGGCGAACCGTTGCCGGCCTCTGCGGCCTGGGCGATCTGCCGCAGATCGGCGGGCCGGCGACTCCGGGCCGCCGGCCCGCGTGAAACTCGTTCATTGCCACCGCCCGCCGTCCAGCGGCAACGCGATCCCGGTGAGGTAGGAGGCAGCGGGCGAGCACAGCCACACGGCCGCCGCCGCCACCTCCTCCGGCTGGGCCACCCGGCCCAGTGGCGTCGCCGCTGCCGCGTTCGCCGCCATGCTCGTGCCGGTAGCGATGGATTCGAAGAAGGGTGTCTGGGTTGCTCCCGGGCACAGCGAGTTGACTCGAATCTGCCGCGAGGCGTAGTCGCGGGCTGCCGCCTTGGTGAGACCGACGATTCCGTGTTTCGACGCAACGTACGCCGGCGCGTTGGGCATCGAATGCAATCCGCCGCTGGAGGCCACGTTCACGATCGCCCCCGCGTCGGAGAGCACGGCCAGCTCGTATTTCAGGCATAGAAAAGTGCCGACCAGGTTGACATGCACGACTCGGGCGGACTCGTCGACGGTCATCTCGTCCAGCTGGCGATGGAAGGATGGAACTCCTGCGTTGTTCACCGCGAAGTCGAGTCGTCCGTAGGTAGTCACAACGTTCTCGACGGCAGCCTTCACCGATCCGTCATCGCCGATGTCCACCTGGACCGCGATCGCGCTGCCACCGGCGTTGGCGATGGCAGATGCGGTCGCCGCGGCGGCCTCCGCGTTGATGTCGAGGACCGCGACCTTGGCCCCGGTATGGGCGAACTCCAGTGCCGTGGCACGACCGATTCCGCTACCGGCCCCGGTGACGAGTCCGATCCGGTCGGCAGGCGCGATCACGACGTCGCTCCGGGTCTCATCATGGGTGCGAGCCGGAGGTGCGGGCCGCGCCTGCCACCGGCTCGATCACGCGATGGCTGATGAGCCAATGCCCGTCGTGCCGGCCGATCGTGTCGCGTTGCACGACGCTTTTGAGGCTGCCGTCTCGTAAGAGGAGCAGCACCTTTGACAACACCCTGGGCACACCATCATCGGTGACCGTGACAACCAAGTTCGTCACGTGATGGGCCAGCGGACCGCGCGCCGCCATGTCGCTCGCGGCTTCGCGAACCGCGGCGATGCCGCGGAACACTCGTCCACCGACTCCGGTCATGTCGTAGACGACGTCAGGGGTGAAGATCTCCTCGATTCGGTCGAACTCTTTCGCGTCGAAAATGTGTCCGTGGAGGGCGACCACGTCTTCGATGAGCGAACGGTGCTCGGCGGTGAGCTCCGTCATCGGACAGTCACCTCGGACGGGTTAGTCGACGTGCGCGCGGCCACCAGCGCGGGATCGGTGTCCAGGTGCTGAGCGAGGAAAAGCGCCGCCCGCGCGAGCGCGTTGTCCGCCTCGTCCAGGATGCCGGCGAACGCTTGGAAGACGTGCGGGACATCCGCGGTCACGTCCAGGATCACCTCCACTCCGGCGTCGAGGGCGCGAGCCGCGAAGCGCGTCGCGTCGTCCAGCAGCACCTCGTTGGCGCCGCTCTGCAGAAGAACAGGCGGGAACCCGGCGAGGTCGGCGAACAGGGCCGGGCTCAGCAGCGGCGTCTTCAGGTCTTGGCCGGCGCAGTACAGGTCGAGGAACGGCTGCAGCCTCTCCTTGGTGAAGAGTGGGTCGATGCCGGCCTTGGTCTCCATACTGGCGCCGGTCAGCGTGAGGTCGAGACCAGCCGAGAACGTGGTGATGGCAGCAGGAACCGGCAGGCCCAGATCCCGTGCCACAAGGGCGGTCGCAACCGCGAGCCCGCCGCCGGCCGAATCCCCCGCCAGAGCAACAGGCCCGGAGTCCTCCGAGTCCAGTAGCGTGCGGTAGGCGTTGACGCAGTCGTCGACAGCCGCCGGGAATGGGTTTTCGGGCGCGAGGCGATAGTCCAGCGACAGTGAGCGAATGGCGGATCGCACCACGAGGTTCGCCGTGATCGACAGAGACGTCTCCGGAGCGCCCAGCACGTAGCCCCCTCCGTGGAAGTACAAGATCGTCCCCGGACGCACAGCTTCGCTCGGCTCAATCAGCAGAGCGCGGCGATCGCCCAGCGTCGCCTCCGACGTGCGAACTCCTTCCGGCACGAGGTTTCGCGACTGCAGGCTCATGAAGCCGGCCCGCCACTCATCCACGCTGCGAGACGCAGGCCGAGGTTCTCTCATCATGGCGTCGACCTTGGCGCGCTGTTCCTTGCTCATCGGTTCATTGCCTCTCTGCCACCGCCGACTGGAGTGCGGTCGATCCATCCGCATCAGACTCGACGCTTCCCAACTGCACCGACATCCCGGCCATCGAGCCCTCGTCGCGCCACGCGCTGAGCAAGCGACGGAAAGCGTTCACGCCGGGCGCATATGCCTCGCCGAAGAGGCCATAGCCTCGGCCCTCGCCGAACTTTCCTTCGTTGTTGTAGTAGCCCGGAGTGCAGGTGGCCATCCTCTGCAACGCCGGTCCGCTCCCCCGGCGAATGGTGGCGACCCAGTCCTTCTCAGCCTCAGACGTCGCTTCGATGGCGGCCACGCCGCGTGAGAGGGCCTGCTCGATGATGTAGCCGATGTGCTCGACCTGAGCATTGGCGGACCAGGGATAGTTGAAGGACAATCCGTTCTGGCTGTATCCAATAAAGAACCAGTTGGGGAAGCCATGGACTGAGTGTCCGTGCAGGGTGTTCAGCTCGGTGGACCAGCGCTGCGCGATCGTCATGCCGTCGCGTCCGATGATCGGGAGTCCCGCGATTCGACCGACGCCGGTCGAGATCTCGAAGCCGGTCGAGAAAATGATGCAGTCCACGTCGTACTCTTGGTCGCCGACAACGATCCCGGTTTCTGTGATTCGCTCGACGCCACCGGTCTTGCTGGTGTCGACCAGCGTCACGTTCGGCCGGTTGAAGGTCGGTAGATAGTCGGCGCTGAATGTAGGACGCTTACATTGGCGCGGATACCATGCCTTCAGCAAATCAGCGGTCGCTTCGTCTTTCACGATCGAATCCACCAGGTTGCGGAGATCCCGCATCTCAACCATGTCCGCGAGTGCGAGTTGCTTCGCGAGATCTTCGGGTGACAGTCCCTCCGCCACGCGGGGTGTCGCCTTCCTCCAGGAGGCGTCCACAAGGTCGAGGTCCGTCAGTTCGCCGGTGAAGAAGGCATCGAAGGCTTCTTGGCGCTGTCGCTGCCATCCGGGCGCGAGGCTTGCCGCCCATTCCGGATCCGTTGGCGGGTTCGGGCGGACACCGACGGCCGACGGGGTCCGTTGGAAAACGTAGAGGTGTTCGGCCCACTCTGCCAGATGGGGTATCGCCTGGATGGCCGTCGCTCCCGTGCCGATGATGGCGACCTTCTTGTCGGTGAGCTTGTGCAAACCCCCCGTGGGATCACCGCCCGTGTACTCGAAGTCCCAGCGCGACGTGTGGAACTTCTTGCCGGTGAACGTCTCGATTCCCGCGATCGCGGGCAGTTTGGGACGGCCGGTCGGGCCGGATGCGTTGACGACGAATCGAGCGCGCAGGTCGTCGCCTCGATCAGTAGCGACGCGCCACCTCTTCAGCTCCTCGTCCCACCGCACCTCGGTGATCCTCGTGCGGAACAGGGCCGCCTTCCGCAGCGAAAACGTCTCGGCGATCCGCTGGACGTGCTCCATGATCTCGGGCTGGCCCGAGTACCGCTCTCTCGGGATGTAGTTGGTTTCATCGCACAACGGCAGGTAGATGTAGGACTCGACGTCGCAGCGGGCGCCCGGGTACCGATTCCAATACCAGGTCCCGCCGAAGTCGGCTGCGGCTTCCACGATGCGAATGTCATTGACGCCTCGGCGGCGAAGTTCGACCGCCATCATCATCCCGCCGAAGCCCCCGCCGAGCACGACGACGTCCACGTTTTCGTCGAGGGGCGGCCGATTGTCCTCACCCACGGCGTAGAAGTCTTCGTCGACGTCGAAGGCGTCGGCCATCGGCACGTACTGCGCCTGTCCTTCCTCGCGGAGGCGGCGGTCTCGTTCGTAGTCGTAGCGGGCCTGGATTTCGTCGGGATCGAAGTCGAGGTCGTCAACACTGATTTCGTCGGTCATACGCACCTTTTCGTTGTGCCTGGCGCCCGCGGAAGCTCCTGGTTGGCCACCGGCGGGCATGTGATTTGTCTCCGGGGTCGCGTGGGTGTCGAGGTCTGTTGCTCGTTGTCAGGCGAGTGACTGATACGTCAAGTCCGGGCCGACTCCGGTGAGGCTTGTTCGCCGGCGGTGACGTGCCGGCGCCGAAGCTCTCTCTTGAGCACCTTGCCGGCGCCCGAGATCGGCAGCGCGTCGATGAGTTCAAGGCTGCGTGGCAACTTGTAGCCGGCGATGTGGACGCGGCAGAAGTCTTGCAGCTCAACGAGGTCCACGACGTGACCTGGCCGGGTGACGACGACGGCGTGTACTCGCTCTCCCCATTGGTCATCAGGGACGCCCACAACGGCCACTTGCGCTACGGCAGGATGCTTGGCGATCGCGTTCTCGACTTCAACCGAGTACACGTTCTCCCCGCCAGTGATCACCATGTCCTTGATCCGGTCGACGACGAACACGAACCCGCGGGCATCCATGTAGCCCGCGTCGCCGGTGTGCATCCAGCCACCACGAAGCGCACGGCTCGTCTCGTCGGGCTTGTTCCAGTAGCCCGTCATCACATGGTCGCCGCGCACGGCGATTTCGCCGACGTCGCCGTAGGGAAGTTCGTTGTCGCCGACGGACACGATCCGCACTTCGGCGTGCGCGGCTGCGCGGCCGCATGAACGGGTGAGCGAGGGATCGTCGTGGTCCTCGGCGGTGAGCAGGGTTGCTATGGGGGCCAGTTCGGTCATGCCGTAGGCCTGCGTGAAGCGGGCATTCGGCAGCGCCTGGCGGGCTCGGATCAGGACGGACTCGGCGATGGGTGAGGCGCCGTACATGATGCGCTGGACACTGCTGAGGTCGGCGGCGGCCAGCTCGGGGGCGTCGACAAGCATTTGGATCATCGTGGGCACGAGGAGCGCGTCGGTCACGCGATGGTCGGCGATTGCAGTGATGACCCCGGCGGAGGTGAACGACGGAACCATGACGTGGGTCGAGCCGGTGAGGTTACCGATGTTCCACGCCGCGATGTCGGCCAGGTGATACATCGGAGCGGCGTGCAGGAGAGTTCCTCCGCGCGACAGGATGTCGGTGCTGACCAGACTCCCCATCGCAGATGTCAGGCATGCGCGGTGAGACAGCATCACGCCTTTGGGCTGGCCCGTGGTGCCGCCGGTGTAGAAGATTCCGAAGAGGTCATCTCCGCCGCGCTCGGCGTCGGCGGCCGGTGCGGTATCCCTCACCAGGGTTTCGTAGGAGATCATGCCGGGCGGTGTATCTCCGTCGCCGCAGAAAATCACCGTGTGCAAGCCGGGCACGAGGTTTCTGAGCTCGTCGGCCACGCTGGCGAACGCGTCGTCGACGAATAGCACTGAGGTCTGGCAGTCGGTCAGCGAATAACCGACCTCCGCAGTGCTCCAGCGGGTATTGACCGGATTCACCACGGCGCCGGCCCACGGGATCGCGAAGAGCAGCTCGTGGTATCGGTCGCTGTTCAGTGCGTAGATGCCAACTCTGTCGCCGTTGCCGACGCCTGCTTCGCGCAATGCGCCGGAAAGGCGCGCAACGCGATCAACGGTTTCGGCCACCGTGCGGCGGCGCCTTCCGAACACGGTCGCGATGCGTTCGGGGCCTTGCTGACGAGCCCGATGCAAGGACTGCGTGATCCGCACCGTCCACCTCCTGAGGTCTCGACCCCCATCGAGTGAATTTCGGTCCGCGTAATGCAGATAACAATGCCGGTGACTCTTGCTGCCAGTCAAGGCCTGTGCCAGTCTAAGTGAAAATCCATTCGGGAGAAAAGATGCGCCGCACACTCATCGCCAGCGTAGGCATGGTGCCGTTCGTTACGCCGCGTAACAGCGATCCCTACGATGTCCTCGGCGGCAATGCGATTCGACGCGCTCTCGACGACGCAGGTGTGCAGCTCGACTCCGTTGATCAGATCTACGCGGGTTACGTGTACGGGGATTCGACGAGCGGGCAGCGGACGGTCTACCAGGTTGGCCAGACCGGGGTGCCGATCGTCGACGTCAACAACAACTGCTCCACCGGCTCGTCAGCCTTGTGGTTGGCTCGACAGGCGGTGGCTGGTGGCGCCGCGGACTGTGTGCTCGCGTTCGGCTTCGAGCAGAGGGAACGCGGAGCACTTCAGCTCAAGTGGCCCGATCGTCCCGACCCGCTCGGCGAGTTTCGGTCCGTGCTGAGTGCGGAACAGGGGGCGAGCGATGCTCCATTCGCCGCACAGCTGTTCGGCGGTGCGGGAGCTCCGTACACCGAGGAGCACGGCACCTCGGATGAGACATTCGCGAAAATCGCGGTCAAGGCGAGGCGCCACGCGGCGAACAATCCGTACGCCGTCTTCCGCGACCCGGTAACGGTCGACGAGGTGCTGGTGTCCCCCATGATTCATGGGCCACTCACGCGACTGCAGTGCTGCCCGCCCACGTGCGGAGCTGCGGCCGCGGTGCTGGTCAGCGACGAGTTCGCCCGACGGCATTCGCTGCGCGCAGACGTCGCGATCACGGGCCAGGCGATGACGACGGACGCCTCCGCCTCGTTCGATGGTGACCTGGTGTGCCTGGTCGGCTTCGACATGACGCAGCGCGCTGCCGATCAGGTTTACGAGGCGACGGGCGTGTCACCCGACGATCTCGATGTCGTGGAGCTGCATGACTGTTTCACCTCCCATGAGCTCCTCAGCTACGAAGCACTGCGCCTCACGCCGCCGGGGACCGCGGAAAAGTTCGTCCTCGCCGGTGACAACACCTATGGCGGGAAAGTGGTCACCAATCCCTCGGGTGGGCTGCTGTCCAAAGGACATCCGCTTGGCGCGACCGGACTCGGTCAATGCGCCGAGCTCACCTGGCAGCTGCGCGGCCAAACTGAGTCTCGTCAGGTCGAGGGTGCGCGGCTGGCGCTTCAGCACAACATCGGTCTCGGTGGAGCCGCCGTCGTGACGTTGTACGAGAAGCTGAGCTGAGCGATGGCAGTAGATCTCGAGTGCGCCCTCGCCATCCCGTTCGCACCCTTGACGGTCGACATCGAGCGCGGCCGGTTGCGCTTCTTCGCCCACTCGATCGGGCAGACCGATCCCGTTTATGTCGCCAACGGCATCAACGCCGAGCTCGTGATCATGGCCGTTCGGACCGGAGAACACCGCCGCCGCGGGCTGAATCTGCTCGTAGGAGAACGTGGGACAGACGGATTCAGTCGCCCCCGCAACGCATTCGGCGCATCCCTCGGTGCTTCACAGACCACACGGTTCCGGCTGGCCGAGCTCGTCACCGAGGTCGAAATAACGCAGCACTACGTGGACCGGTGCGTCCACGAACTGATGGCCGGGCGACTCTCCCCGGTCGATGCCGCCAAGGCCAAACTGTGGAGCACGGAACTGCAGGGGCGAGTGCTCGATGCGTGCGTCCAGCTGCAGGGCGGATACGGATACATGGCCGAGTACCCCAAGCCCGCGCGTTCGTCGACTCCCGAGTCTCGCGAATCCACGGCGGAGCAAGTGAGATCATGAACGAGATCGTCGGCCGGTTCCTCACCGGCTGCCCTGAACCGACCCCCGGGAGTCATTGATGCGCAGTGCCGCCCGTCCTGTCCGGGGCAGCCGTCCGTCCAACCGCCGCGAGCTGATCCTCGATGCCGCCACCGAACTGTTCGCGGCCCGCGGCTACGAAGCGGTCAACGTAGCCGACGTCGCAGTCGAGGTCGCGGTCGCGCCATCAGCGCTCTACAGATATTTCCGCAGCAAAGAATCCCTGCTCGAAGCTGTGCTCGAACGAGCCGGCAACACCCTGTCGATCGCGACACGATCAGATGCCGAAGACCTTGAGCAGGCCCTGCACGAACTCGCAACATCTGCCATGGACCTGCGCCCGCTCGGTGCGCTGTACCAGCGCGAAGCCAAGCACCTCCCAGCACCCGCCCGACGCCATATCGATGCCGTATTCGCCACAGTGCGACACGAGCTCGGCGAACGCGTAGCCGCGGCCGTTCCTGACATCACCCAGGTCGAATCCGACTACATCTCCGTCGCCGTACTCGGTGCGATTCTCAGTCCCTGGGTTCACCGAGTCGACATAGCGCGCCCGCACCTCGAGGACCTCGTCACCCAGCTCGCCCTCCGGGTCGTCAACGTACCCGCCATGAACCGGCCAAGGCTGACGACCTCTTCAGCAGCAGCCGTGCGGGCCCCGCTGGGACGATCTTCGCGACGCGAGGTCATCCTGCGCGCAGCGCTCGACCTGTTCGCAGAGTCCACATTCGCGTCTGTCAGCATGAACGACATTGCCGCCGCCGCCGGACTAGCCTCGGCAAGCGTCTACCACCATTTCGCCAGCAAAATGGACCTTCTCTCGATCGCCCTGAAGCGAGGAGACGCCTACCTACAGCTGAGTTTGGAACGAATCCTGTATTCGTCGACCGAGGAAGCGGCCGCACTCCGAGAACTTGTAGCGAGCTACAGCCATTTCGCCTTTTCCCACCCCACGATCATCGACTTGCTGATCACCGAAGCCCGCAACTTGCCGGTCGAAGACCACACCGCCATAACTCAGTCGCAACGCGAGTACGTCAACGAATGGGTACACCTGTACCGCCGCCTCAACCCGAAACGCGATGAGGCCGAAGCGACAGTCATAGTCCAAGGCGTTCTTATGATCATCAACGACTTAGCCCGCCTCCCCGGCCTACAGCATCGTCCCGACGTCGAGCACTACGCCAGCGAACTCGCGGCCGCTGGTCTCCTCCTGGACGGTCCGTAACACTGCATCAGCCGGGTGACGCTTTGGAAAGCGTTCGTCGGTCATTGTCACAGAAGATCACCGAATCCCACCTGAGCCGCCCAGTAATCCCATGATCGGCGCGACGCCGCAGACATCGGGTCGAACAAATCTCGCGCGGCAATTTCACCTGACGACAGATCAATCGGCGTCCGCCCGAGGAGCAGCACAGTCGTCAGCACTTCGGCGTTGCGAGCCATGTACACACACATCCGCACGACACCCGAGACGGTGCCGGCGCCGGCGGCGAACCCGTGCCCTCTCATCAGGACAGCCCGATTGGTGCCAAGCTTCACGGCAAGGCTGTCGCCTATTTTCGGGCTCGTGACGAGAAGATCCGTGTTCTCACCAAAATCGTCGCGAATATCCCACACCGGAACGAACGCGCCCATCGCGCTGGCGTCGTGTACTACCGGCCGCAGCGGGATGTCGGTCAGGGTGAAAGGGAGGATCGACTCCGTGTGCGCGTGAACGATGCAGCTGAAGTCCGGCCGTGCAGCGTAGAGCGAGCTGTGAATGAACCGCTCTTTGTACGCAGGGCGTGACTCGGAGAGTGGAACGCCGTCAAGGTCGAACTCCGCTATGTCGTCAACGGTGACGAGCTCGGGAGCCAGTGAGACGGACTGAAAAAACCGGCTCGGATTCTCTGGATGCCGTGCACTGACATGTCCGTAGGCATCCAGCACGCCTTTGTCGGCCAGAATCCGATTTGCGATGACGAGATCGTGGACCGTGCGACGAACCGCGTCGGAGTAAGTATCGACTGCGATCACCCCTTGCGATCAGCTTCCAACCTACAAGCACATCAAACACGGTGAACGATTATCGGTCAAGAGTGTTCGAACTTTGTGCCAATGACCGCGCGACCCGCCAGCGCTCCCCCATCATCGGGCACCCCGCTTCGGCCGCCGCTCCATCACTAACGGAACAACAATCCACCTTTCTGCCGTGTGGGCGATTTCGGCTAGTTGGTCGGCGGGCAGCTTGATGGTGTGGTCGCTGTCCTCGTGTAAGTGGACGGTGAGCTGCGTGATCTCGAACAGCGCGACGTCGGTCCGAGACGGCCCGGTTCGGTTTCGTCGGCGGTGTGGAGTTGGGCGGTGGCGGCGAGCGCGGCGGATCGTTCGGCTTCGCGGTCGCGGGCCGGGTGGCCGTCGAGTCCGGCGAGATCGGCCGCCAAAGCTCGGGCGGCGTTGGGGCCCGAACACCCGGTCGGCGAAGAACCTCGACCCCGCGTCCAGCAAGGCATCTTCGCGCGGCCCCAGTGCCAGAGGGGTCGAGGCTGCGGGTCACGAGGTACCGGCATTTCATCGCGGCGGCTTCGGTGGGGAAATGGCCCCGGCACGCACCACAGCCGGATCATCGCGGGGTATTTGTTTCCCCAGTTCTCTTCCAGGGTTGCCAATACGGCTTCGGCCGAGTCGGGTCCGGATGCGGTGTGGATAGCCCAAGGGCTGTCTCGTCACCCGTTCCGCAAGCTGGTGCGCGTCGTGGCCCAGCGCGGCGGGGACGAGATCGCCGACGGCCGCCCTGTCCCGGCAATGGCGACCGGACCTAGCCGACCGCTTGCTACGCACCAATTCCGATATCGGTGCTGCGCTCACCGTTCGGCCGTTGGTCGGCGGCGCGACCGAGCCGTCCACCGCGTGCACCAGAGCCTGGTAGAGCAGATGCGGGCCGGCGCCGCTGTAACGCCCGCCGAACACCGTGGCTGAGCGGACGTGTCGTCGTTATCGTTGACCGGTGATCGGCAACCTTGAGACGTTCCAGGACGAGCTGGCCGCCAGCGGGTTTCCGCCGCTGGTCAACAAGCTGGCCGGGGCCAGCTTCCGGGGCCGGATCGCCACCCGTGACCTCGGGCCGCTGCGGCTGGTCTCCCTCGAGACGCCAGAGAGTGCCTGCCTCGGGCGGGAGCGCGACGCCTCCGACGGCGAGAACCTGGCGGTCAAGGTGATGACCTGGGGCCGGACGCGGATCGAGCAAGGGCGCGGCGACGCCGAACTCGGGCCGGCCGACCTGGTGCTGCTCGATCCCACGCGTACGTTCCGGTTCGAAAGCACCGCCGCGGCGCACGTCACCATCCTCGTTCCGCGCCGGGAGCTTCGGATCCGGCCCGCGCAGCTCGACCGGCTCATCGGCGTACGCATCGACGGCAGTCACGGTCCGGGCGCTCTCGTCTCCGTGCTGGCCCGGGAGTCGGCGCGGTCGGCGACCGAGTTCCGCGAGGCGGAGGCGCTGCGGTCGGCGGCGGCCGTCGTCGAACTGATCGCGGTCGCACTGGAGGCCCGGCTCGGCGACGAACAACCGGCCCCGGACGAGTGGCTGCGGGACCGGATCACCGGCTACATCGAGGCCCGGCTGGCTGATCGCGATCTGTCCCCGCCCAGCATCGCCGCCGCCCACTACATCTCAGTACGCCGGCTGCACAAGCTGTTCGAGGATCAGCCGCTTACCGTCGCGGCCCTGATCCGCCGTCGCCGCCTGGAGCGCTGCCGAGCCGAGCTGACCGGAAGCGGACGTACTGTCACCGCCGTGGCCGCCCGGTGGGGATTCTCCGATCCCGCCCATTTCAGCAAGCTCTTCAAGGCAACGTACGGCTACAACGCCGGTGCACTGGTAGCCAGCAACCGTGCACCGACGACCAAGACGCGCACAGTCGGCCCGGGAAAGGATGGTGGTGACCAAGGCAGGCAATAGCACTAGGAGAATTCGTGGCGAAGGTAAACATCGTCCGCCCCGGTGAGGGCGAGATCCTCAGCAGCGGGCCACAACAGGTCCGGATCCTGGAGAGCGGCGAGCACACCGACCACCGACTGGGGTTCGCCGAGATCACTATTCCGCCAGACTTTCCGAGCCCGTTGCAGCATCGCCACGCCCAGCATGACGAGGGCTTCTACGTGCTGGCGGGGACTTTCCGGTTCACCATCGGCGAGGACCACTACGACGCCGGGCCTGGCACCTGGGTCATCGTGCCGACCGGGGCGCCGCACACATTCGCCAACGTCAGCGACGAGAACGCGGTCATGCTGAACACGTTTACGCCGGACCTGTACGTGCAGTACTTCCGCGACTTCAAGGCCATGATCGATTCCGGGCAGCCGGTCAACGCCGAGACCATGAAACCGCTCTGGAAGAACTACGCCACCGAGATCTCGAACGAATACGCCTCGTGAAGCGCCTTCAATACGACCGCTACGGCGGCCCGGAGGTGATGCGGCTGGCCGAGTTCGAGCCATCACGCCCGGGTCCGGATGAGGTTCTCGTCCGCGTCCGGGCGGCGGCTTCCAACCCGCTGGACTGGAAGATGCGCAACGGCGAGATGAAGCTGATGACCGGCCGCTCCTTTCCCCGGGCGATGGGGCACGACTTCGCCGGAGTCGTCGAGGCGGTCGGCGCCCGCGTCACCCGCCTGAAGGCCGGCGACGCGGTACTCGGCGTGGCTCGGTTCCGGCAGGCGGGGGCGTTCGCCGAGATGGTGACGGCCCCGGAGAAAGGGGTTGTGCTCAAACCGGCGGACCTTTCGTACGAGCAGGCCGCCGCCCTGCCGACCGTGGGCGTGACCGCCTACCAGGCCACGGCGGAAGTCCGGCCCCGGCAGGCGGTCTTCGTCAACGGGTGCCTGGG
>NZ_WMBA01000057.1 GCF_009707865.1 Amycolatopsis pithecellobii | reverse complement strand
GTGATCCCCCGTCCTGCCCACCCCGGCCCCGTGTCCACCGGCGATGGCGTCGCGATCGTGAAGAACCCGGATGGGTCCGTCTCGATCCGGCATATCCCGGGCGCTTCCGGGCCGACGTACCCGACGAGCCCGCGTGGCTGACCGAAGCTGACGTGACGGGGTGCGACGGGGTCACCGCCGTCGCACCCCGCCGCCATTCCGACGGAAAGGGCGAGCGTGTCGGCTCAGTACGAAAAAAACGGCTCGGCCGCATCGATTCTGGCGCCGGTGCTGTCCGCGAAAGCGGTGTTCCGCCGTTTTTGGCCCATCGCGCGCCTGGAGCGCCGTTGGCTCATCGTCGGCGGGTTGTTGCTGGTGGCGTCCGCGGCCTGCGACACGGCCGCGATCTGGATGTTCTCGGTCATCACCGACCGTGTGCTGACCGCCGGGAACCTGGCGGCATTCTGGACGCCCGCGGTGGAATGGGTGGCCCTCACGCTCATCTCCGGCGTATTGGTCTTCGGTGGCCAGTACTTGACGGCGCGGGCCGGTGAGCGCTTTCTGCTCCGGCTGCGCGGCCGGGTGTTCGCGCACGTGCAGCGGCTTTCACCGGATTTCTTCGAAAGCCGTAAGCACGGCGATCTGGTCGCCCGGTTGTCCGCCGATGTCGAGTCGGTGGAGGCACTGGTCAATTCTGGTGTGGTGCAGGCGGCGATATCCCTGCTCACCGTGGTCTTCTATGCGGCGGGAGCATTGTTGCTGCGCTGGGAACTCGCGCTGGTCTCCTTCGCGGCCGTGCCCGCATTCGTGCTCGTGGCGAAAAAGTCCTCCCGCCGGGTCAACGCGATCGCCCGGGAGGAACGTGCCAGTCACGGAGAACTCGTCGCGGTCCTCGAGGAGGGCCTCGCCAACATCACTCTTACGCAGACGTGCAACCGGCAGGGCACCGAGGAACAGCGTGTCCACGAACACGGTGCACGCTGGATGCGCGCGAAACTGACGTTGGTCCGCCTTTCCGCTTTGTACTCGCCGGTGGTCCATCTCCTGGAAACCATCTGCGTCCTTTGCGTCATCGGATTCGGCGCATGGGAGATCACCCAGCATCGGCTGACCTTGGGCGGGTTGTTCGCCTTCGCGGCCTTCCTCGGTTATCTGTATCCACCCGTGCAGGCTCTCGGTTCGCTGACGATGACCGTTGCCGCCGCGTCGACGGGTGCGGCCCGCCTCATCGAACTGCTCGACACCGAGCCGACGGTGGCCGACACCCCGCGGTCCTGGGCCTTGCGCGCCGCTCGTGGCGAACTGCGGCTGGAATCGGTGTCCTTCGGTTACCCGGGAGCGGCGCGCGCGGTGTTGCGCGACTTCTCGTTGACCGTCCACCCCGGAGAGTTGGTCGCCCTGACCGGAGCCAGTGGTGCCGGAAAGACCACGATCGCGAAACTGCTGCTGCGCTTCACCGAGCCGACGGCCGGAGTGATCCGCCTGGACGGAGTCGACATCCGGGACCTGACCTTGAGTTCGCTGCGCGCCGCGGTAACGCTGTTGCCGCAGGAAACCCTGATCTTCCACGGCACGATCGGGGAGAACATCGCCTATGGCAGGCAGAACGCCACCAGGGAACAGATCGTCGCCGCGGCCGAGGCCGCCGACGCCCACGAGTTCATCATGGGTCTTCCCGACGGCTACGACACCGTGATCGGCCAGCGTGGGCATGGCGTCTCCGGCGGACAGCGCCAGCGCATCGGGATAGCCCGCGCGATGATCGCCGACGCCCCGATCCTGGTGCTCGACGAACCGACGGCGAACCTGGACGCATCCTCGGCCCGGAGGATCGCGGAGCCGCTGCGCCGGCTGGCCGGCGGGCGTACCACGATCCTGATCACGCACGACCTCGACCTGGCGGCCCTCGCCGACCGCATCATCGTCCTCGGTGACGTGCAGGGGGCCAGGGGGCCGAAACAGGCCGTCGCCGCGCCTCGGATCGGTACCAAACGGCACAGCAGGCTCGCGTCATGAGCTCAATCGCGGTTCTGGGTGCGGGCAAGATCGGCGAGGCACTGTTGTCGGGTCTCCTGCACGGTGGGCGCAGCGTCGACGATCTGAATCCTGACGTGGCCCGTGGCGCGCTGCCCTCGCACGCGCCGGACGAACCTGAGCCGCACGAGGTCGCGGCCAGCATGCGGGCCGCGGTGGGGCGTTTGCGCGCACGGGCCGCCCACGCCTTCGGCCTGGACTGGACTGGGCAGCAAGGGGGGATCGGGTGGACGGGACCCGGGCGGGGAGCCTGGACGACTGACCTACATCTGGGGCCATGGCGCGAACCTCAACGGGAAGCGCAGGGACAATAGTGGAGGTCCGGGGCGAGTGATCCGGGTCAGTACCCGCGGCGCTGAACTCACCTACCCGTTCACCGTGCACGGATGTGCCTGACCAGCGAGTTCAGCGGGCCATTGCCGCTCCGCAATGCCACCACGATCATGAGCACGCAGATCGGCCCGGGCCTGCGGGACTATCTGTCCACTTTGGAGAACGAACTGCGCGAGTACCGGCTCGCCGGGCCGCTGCTGGTGCTGGGTCACCGCAACATCATTTCCACCGACGTCGGCGGGACGACCTTCCTCGTCGTGGACGGGGAACCGGTGCGTGACACCATCACCGTGATCAACCACCATCCGATCAACGTGCCGACCCTCCGGGTGGACGCCATCGGGTCCGGCGGCGGTGCCATCGCCTGGCTCGACCCCGGCCGCAACCTCCACATTGGACCCCGCAGCGCGCAGGCCGTGCCTGGGCCGGCGTGTTATGGCAACGGCGGGACCGAACCGACCAACACCGACGCCAACCTCGTCCTGGGCATCCTGCCCGAACGGGGTCTGCTGGGGGGGCCGCAAGCCACTGTCGCTCGAGCTGGCCCGCCAGGCGATCGAAACCCAGATCGCCAAGCCACTGGGCATGTCGGTGGAGGAGGCCGCCGCGGCGATCTACACCGTCCAAAATGCACAGACCGGTGACCTGCTCCGCAAGACCATCGTCGAGGCGGGCCACGATCCACGGAACTTCGTACTGTACGCGTTCGGCGGCGCCGGACCTGCGCACTGCGCGGGCTATGCTGCCGAGGTCGGTGTCGCCGAGGTCGTCGTGCCACTCGGCCCGGTCGCGTCGGCGTTCTCCGCTTATGGGCTGGCATCCTCGAACATCGCGCTGGCCGCGGAGCTGTCCGATCCGGTCATGATGCCGTTCGACCCGGCCCGTGCCGAGCAGAACTTCGCCGACCTGGAGAAGCAGGTCCGCGAAGGGCTCGATCGCCAGGGCGTGCGGTTCGACACGGTCGAGGTCCACCGTGAGATCGATATGCGCTACACGATGCAGCTCGCGGAAATGACCACCTCGGTGGCGAGCGGGCCACTGGACAGCACTGCCGTCGACGCCGCGGTGGAGGCGTTCGAAGACCGATACGCCGCGCTCTACGGCAAGGACACCGGCTTCCGCGAAGCCGGCATCCAGGCCATCACCTTCCGCGTCCGGGGCATCGGTGTCCTGCCGTTTTCCCCGGAGCTGCCCAAGATTCCGGCCGCCGAGTCGGCCGATCCCACGCCGGCGCGGTCCGGCAGCCGCCCGGTCTGCCTCGACGGCGCCAAGGGATATCGGGACACGCCGATCTACGACTACCGGACGCTGCGAGCCCGGCACGTGCTCACCGGTCCCGCCATCGTCGAGGTGCCCACCACGACCGTCGTCGTCCCCGACGGCACCACCGGCACGGTGGACTCGCTCGGCAACCTGATCATCCGTCGCACCTCCGTCGCCAGGAGCACCTCATGACCATGCTCATCCTCGGTTCGGAGGTCTTTTCCAGCAGGCCGGCCGACCCGGAAGAGTTGCGCCGCTCACTACTGTCCATATTGGACGTCCACAGTGTCACGCAGGAACAGGTCGACATGCTCGACCCGCTGACCTACGAAGTGATCCGGCACAGGTTGTGGTCGGTCACCGACGAAATGGGCGAGGCGCTCAAGCGGATGTCGGGCTCGCCGATCGTCACCGACGCCAACGACTTCGACTTCGCCATCTCCGACGAGCTGGGGGAGGAGGTCCAGGTCGGCCTCTACAACACGATGCTCGTCGGCGCCGTCGATCTCGCGATCTACTGGACGCTGCGCAACCGCGCGGCCAATCCCGGTATCGCCGAGGGCGACATGTTCCTCACCAACGACCCGTGGGTCGGTGGCGGGCTGCACCAGAACGACGTCATGGTGTACCAACCGGTCTTCCACGACGGGAAACTGTTCGCCTGGACCAGTGCGATCTGCCATGAACCGGACCTCGGCGGGGTCGGTCTCGGCTCGTTCTCCCCGGCCGCGCAGGACGTGTTCTCCGAGTCGCTGCCCACCCCGCCTGTCAAGGTGGTGCGCGATTTCCAGCTGCAGCGCGATGTCAGCGATCTGTGGATCCGGCGGTCACCCCGGCAACACCGGTCTCGACGTGATCGCCCGGCAAAGCCGGGTCGCCGATCTTCTGGCGTCCGGCCGGATGCCCAGCACGTTGGCTGACGTCAGCGGCAATCTGGAACCGGGAAGCAATTACGCCTCCAGTTACCTTGCGCCCGGGGAGGTGCTGCAGATGACCTGGCAGGGCGGTGGTGGCTACGGTGACCCGCTCACTCGCGACCCGGAGGCGGTCGCCCGGGATGTCCGCGAGGAGCGCGTCACCGTCGGCGGCGCCCATGCTGTTTACGGGGTCGTGCTGGAAAATGGTGTGGTCAACGAGGTCGCGACCGGCGCCGAGCGTGCCCGCTTACGCGAAGTCCGCCGGGACCGCTCGAGAGTCCTGCGCGTACCGAGCGGCCGCAAAGCCGATGTGTCCACCGCCAGGCGACTGGACGACAACGTGATCGAAGCGATGGACGGCCCGACAGCGGTGGTGGCGTGCGGCCACTGTGCGGAAATCCTCGGTGAGGCCGGAGCGCCGGACGACGATTTGGCGCTCGCGGTCTACGAGGGCCAGAGCACCGATGCGGGGCCGCAGATCATCGCCGATCCGGCGGACTACATCGATGCCGAGGTGGTCTTCCGGCAGTACTGCTGCCCGTCCTGCTGGACGCCGTTCTCGTCGGCGGTCGTTCCGGCCGATCACGTGACGGCACCGCTCGGCGGCGTGTCGAGGGCCTGACGTCCGGCGGCCTGGGCGGTCGGGTCGGCGGTGACCGGCTTGACCGCCCGGACGATCGCCGAGTGCATGCCGTCGGCCACCTCGTGGGTGGGAGTGATCTCGACGTTGGTGAAGCCGGCGGTTTCCAGGCCGGCGCGATACTCGGCGACGGAG
Source organism: Amycolatopsis pithecellobii (assembly GCF_009707865.1). Classification (GTDB taxonomy): domain Bacteria; phylum Actinomycetota; class Actinomycetes; order Mycobacteriales; family Pseudonocardiaceae; genus Amycolatopsis_E; species Amycolatopsis_E pithecellobii. The sequence continues at coordinate 47,602 of NZ_WMBA01000057.1, read as the reverse complement.
AGGGCACCGGCGATACAGCCGACATAGCTGCCGCGTTCGGCCCGCTCCGCAGTGGTCAAGGTGTCCTCGGCGACGACGTCGGAAACGCCGATGCGGCCGCCGGGCTTGAGCACGCGGAACGTTTCGGCGAACACGGCGGGCTTGTCGACCGACAGGTTGATCACGCAGTTGGAGATCACCACGTCGATCGTGTTCGCCGGCAGCGGGATCGCTTCGATGGTGCCCTTGAGGAACTCGACGTTGCTCGCGCTCGCCTTCTCGGCATTGGCCAAGGCCAGAGCGAGCATCTCCTCGGTCATGTCCAGCCCGTACACCTTGCCGGCCGGACCCACCCGGCGAGCGGAGAGCAGCACATCGATCCCACCGCCCGAGCCGAGATCGAGCACTCGCTCACCTTCACGCAGCTCGGCGACCGCGGTCGGGTTCCCGCACCCGAGCGACGCGGCGGCCGCTTCGGCCGGCAGCGCATCGCGTTCGCCGGCGGCATAGAGGGTGGCCCCGAAGTTCTCGCCGACCTCGATCGGCTCCGGTCCGCAACACGCCGCGCCGCCTTCGCCGGCCTTGACCGCGGCGGCGGCGTAGCGCTGCCGCACGGTTTCCCGCAGTTCGGTGGACTGGTCCGTCATGGCTCACTCCTCAGCTGTCCAGCCTGCATCGATGACTGTCGATACAACCTTGCGCCTTGTATTGAAGAACGTCAAGATAGAAGCATGTCGAAACAGCTTGAGGTGCTCGACGCCGCGTGCTGCGAGGGGCTGACCTCCGCGCCGTTGGATGCGGGATCGGCCGCCGAGCTGGCCACGGTGTTCAAAGCACTGGGCGATCCGGTGCGGCTGCGGCTGCTGTCGATGATCGCGTCCCGGCAGGGCGGTGAGGTCTGCGTCTGCGAGATGACCCCCGCCTTCGAGCTGTCCCAGCCGACCATCTCCCACCATCTCAAGCTGCTACGCCAAGCGGGGCTCATCGACTGCGAACGTCGCGGGACCTGGGTCTACTACTGGGTGCTGCCGGCCGCCCTTGACCGGCTCGCCGGGTTCCTGCGCACTCCGCAGGCGACCGCGTGAGCGCCTCACTGGCCCGAAGGGCGGCCGCCGAGGCGATCGGGACCGCAGCACTGGTCGCCGTCGTCGTCGGGTCCGGCATCCAGGCCACCGAGCTGTCGCGCGACATCGGTGTGCAACTGCTGGCCAACGCGCTGGCCACCGTGCTCGGGCTCGGTGTGCTGATCGCGCTGCTCGGCCCGATCTCGGGGGCGCACTTCAACCCGGTCGTCTCGCTGGCCGCGTGGCTCACCGGCCGCCGCAGCCCCGACGGCATGCCGCTGCGCGAGGTGGCCGCCTACGTCGCCGCGCAGACCGCCGGAGCGGTCGCCGGTTCGGTCCTGGCCAACGCGATGTTCTCCCGGCCACTGGTGTCCTGGTCCACCCACGACCGCTTCGCCGGCCACCTCTGGCTGGGTGAGGTCACCGCGACGGCCGGGCTCATCCTGCTGATCTTCGGCCTGCTCCGATCCGGCCGCGGTCACCTCGCGCCGATCACGGTCGCGTCGTTCATCGGCGCGGCGTACTGGTTCACGTCGTCCACATCGTTCGCCAACCCGGCCGTGACCATCGGCCGCGCGTTCACCGACACCTTCGCCGGTATCGCCCCGAGTTCCGTCGTACCGTTTCTCGCCGCCCAGCTCGTCGGCGCCGCCCTGGGCCTGGCGTTGGTCGTCGTGGTCTTCGGTCGCCCGGCACCCGCTGAAGCCGCCGTCGTCGTTCCACACAACGACACCGCCCCCGCAGAACGCTGATCGTGAGGAAGCAACCATGTCCGAGTCGAAACCGCGTGCCTCGGTGCTGTTCGTCTGTGTGCACAACGCCGGCCGTTCGCAGATGGCTGCTGCCTTCCTCACCCACCTCGCCGGGGACCGCATCGAAGTTCGTTCCGCCGGCTCTGCCCCCGCCGACACCGTGAATCCGGCTGTCGTCGAAGCCATGAACGAGAGCGGCATCGACATCTCCGGCGAAATCCCGAAAGTGCTCACCACGGATGCGGTGCAAGCCTCCGATGTCGTGATCACGATGGGCTGCGGCGACACCTGCCCCGTCTTCCCTGGCAAGCGCTACCTCGACTGGTCTCTCGACGACCCAGCGGGCCAAGGCGTCGACGCCGTGCGCCCGATCCGCGACGAGATCGAACGGCGAGTCCGCAAACTCATCGACGAAATCGGGTGACGAGTGTGACGGCTCCGGCCTGGATCGCGACCATCGTGATGATCAGAGCGGGGATGGAGTGGTCGTAGAGGGCGCCGGTCAGTGCACCGCCGGCAAGGGTGGCGCCGCCGAGGACACCGGCGAAGATGCCGTAGGCGGTGGCTCGGCGGGGGGTGGGAACGAGGTCGGCGACGACGGCGCGCAGCGTCGATTCCTGCACTCCGACCGCGCAGCCCCACAGCAGCGCGCCGAGGATGGCGAGGCCGAGGGAGTTGGTGAACGCCAGGAGCGGGACGGCTGCCGCCAGCAGCGGCAGCGCGATGAGGATGCGCGCGCCGACCCTGTCGTAGAGCCAGCCGGTGACGAGGGCGGCGAGTGCATCGGTGGCCATCGCGGCGGCGTAGACGAGCGGCACCGCCGCTGTGGGGAGCAGGTGGCGTTCGACCAGGTGGAAGGACAACACGCCGAAGGTGGCGAAGCCGATCATCGTGGTGGCGGTGAAGCCGCTGTAGACCCAGAACGCCCGGGGAAGCCGCCGTGGCGGCTGCCCGGCTTCGGCAGGCGGGTGCGTTGCGGTGGCGATTTCGTAGGCGATCGGGTCGGGCACTCGGGCGCGCAGCCAGACGAGCAGGGCGAGCGCGGCAACACCGGGAATGGCGAGCACCGCGAGGGTCGGGGTGTAGTCGTCGTGCGTAACGGCCAGCATTCCGGCGACGGTCAGCGGACCGAGCAGTGCGCCGATCTGGTCGAGGGCTTCGTGCACGGCGAAGCCGCGGCCACGGCCGACAGCGGCGGTGGCGTGGGAGAGCAGCGTGTCCTTCGCCGGTGACCGGACGGCCTTGCCGACACGCTCGCCGATCACGAGGGCGCACGCGAGCCAGAGCAGACCGGTCGTGCCGAGAAGCGGGACGGTGACGGCGGTCAGTGCATAGCCGGTGATCGTCCACGCCCAGAACCGGTGGGTGCGGTCGGCCAGCGGGCCGGAGACCAGGCGAAGCCCGAGCGCGGCGGCCTCACCGGCGCCGGTGACGACCCCGACGACCAGCGCGGATGCGCCGAGCGAAGCCAGCAGCGGACCGGTGATCGAACGGGCGCCCTCGTATACGAAGTCCATCAGCAGGCTGACCAGGCCGAACGCCGTCACGAACCGCCACGGCGACATCCGAGAACTCATGTCACCTTCCTGATGAGCGCGACGTGACCGGAAGGACTTCATCGGCCGTTGGCCTGGTGTCCCGGGCAGCCGCGCTGTTAATCTTGACGCGCCCGTCAAACCAATATTGTGCCGTCGGCTGGCGGCACCCCGGCGGTGGGGCTCGCCGGGTGAGTGCCGTGCTCCTCTCCGTTCCGGCGCACCGTCTCCGCCCGGAAGGAGCGCGCGACATGTTCACCAACGCCGACGAGGTGCTGCGGTTCATCGCCGATGAGGACGTGCGGTTCGTGGATGTCCGGTTCTGCGACCTGCCAGGGATCATGCAGCATTTCACCGTTCCCGCCGCCGTTTTCGACGCCGACGCATTCGCTGAGGGGGTCGCGTTCGACGGGTCGTCGGTGCGTGGTTTTCAATCGATCCACGAGTCGGACATGTTGCTGCTGCCCGATCCGTACACGGCACGGCTGGACCCTTTCCGGACGCAGAAGACGTTGCTGATGAACTTCTTCGTGCACGACCCGTTCACCCGCGAAGCGTATTCCCGCGATCCGCGCAATATCGCGCATAAAGCCGAGGCCTATATCAGTGAGTCGACGATCGCCGACCGCGCCTTTTTCGGTCCGGAGGCGGAGTTCTACATCTTCGACTCGGTGCGCTTCGCCAACACCGAGAACACCGCTTTCCACGAAGTGGACTCGATCGAAGGCTGGTGGAACACCGGCGCGGCGGAGGACGGTGGCAACCGCGGCTACAAGACCCCGTACAAGGCGGGCTATTTCCCGGTTTCGCCCCGGGACCATTTCGCGGACCTGCGTGACGCGATGGTACTGAATCTGGCCGGGGTGGGGATCGAGGTCGAAAAGGCACATCACGAAGTCGGCAGCGGCGGCCAGGCCGAGATCAACTACAAGTTCAACACCCTGCTGCACGCGGCCGACGACCTCCAGCTGTTCAAGTACATCGTGAAGAACACCGCCTGGGAGACGGGCCGGACGGTGACGTTCATGCCGAAGCCGCTGTTCAACGACAACGGTTCCGGGATGCACTGTCACCAGTCGCTGTGGGACGAGAACGGCCCGCTGTTCTACGACGAGTCCGGATACGGAGGGTTGTCGGATCTGGGGCGCCACTATGTGGGCGGGATATTGCATCACGCGCCGAGCCTGCTGGCGTTCACCAATCCGACGGTCAACTCCTACCACCGGCTCGTGCCCGGCTTCGAGGCGCCGATCAACCTGGTGTACTCGCAGCGCAACCGCTCGGCGTGCGTGCGGATCCCGGTCACCGGCGCCTCGCCGAAGGCCAAGCGCATCGAGTTCCGTTGCCCCGACTCCTCCGGCAACCCGTACCTGGCGTTCTCCGCGATGTTGATGGCCGGGCTGGACGGTATCAAGAACAAGCTGGAACCCCCGTCACCGATCGACAAGGACCTGTACGAACTGCCGCCCGAAGAGGCCCGGGATGTGGCGCAGGTGCCCGCTTCGCTGGACGCGGTGATCGACCGGCTCGAGGCCGACCACGAGTTCCTGCTCGCCGGCGGCGTGTTCACCCCCGACGTCATCGAAACCTGGATCGACTTCAAGCGCGAAAACGAAATCGACCCGCTGCGACTGCGGCCGCACCCGTACGAGTTCGCCCTCTACTACGACGTGTGAGGCCGGAAAGGACGGCGTCGGATGCAGCTGGCAGGCCTCGCGACGCGGCTATCGGTGTTCGTCGGTGAGGACGATCTGTGGCACCACAAGCCGGTCCACCACGAGATCGTCGAACGGGCCCGTGACGCCGGGCTGGCCGGGGCGACCGTGCTGAGCGGTTGCGAGGGTTACGGCGCGACCTCCCGCATCCACACCACGCGGATCCTCGACCTGACCGAGGATCTGCCGGTAGTGGTGATCATCATCGATACCGAGGACAAGATCCGGGCGTTCCTGCCCGAGTTGGACGAGCTGGTCGGCGAGGGAATGGTGACCCTCGAGGACGTCGAGGTCGTCCACTACGCCGGGAGGCACCGGTGAAACTGTCAGAACGCGAGCTGCGGTTGTCGGTTTTCATCGGCGAAGGCGATCACTGGCACCACAAGCCGCTCTACACCGAGATCGTGCACCGCGCCCACAAAGCCGGGCTGGCCGGTGCGACGGTGATCCGCGGCATCGAGGGTTACGGCGCGACTTCCCGCATCCACACCACCCACCTCTTCCACGTCAGCGACAACCTGCCCCTGCTCGTCGTCATCGTGGACACCGAAACCAAGATCCGCGATTTTCTGCCCGAACTTGACGACCTTGGCATCGAAGGACTCGTCGCGCTCGACGACGTAGAGGTCGTCCGCTACACCCCGAGCACACGCAAAAGGCACCGCATCTGGCGTTAGCGCCGGCGCGGGACCGGCCGAATTGGTGGGGCACGTGTCGTTGTTCGCCCTGATCGCCGGGTGACACCATTGTCGGCGGTCAGCCCGGAACATGAAGGAGCCCTTGAATGCACGTCGCGATCGTTCTCTATCCCGGGTTCACCTCGCTGGACGTGATCGGACCGTACGAAGTCTTGGGCCGCCTTCCCGATACCGAGGTCGTTTTCGTTGCCGAGCAGCCGGGTCTCGTCCGCAACGACTTGCGGAGTCTGTCGATCAATGTCGTCGCCGGTCTTGCCGATGTGCCGGAGCCGGATGTGGTGCTCATCGGCGGTGGCCCGGGCCAGGCGGACCAGATGGCTGACGGGAACCTGCACGAATGGTTGCGCACAGTGGACCGGACCGCCGCGTGGACGGCTTCCGCCTGTACGGGGTCCTTGATCCTGGCCGCTGCTGGAGTCCTCAATGGACGCCGGGCGACGACCCACTGGGCTGCGCTCGGCAACCTCGCCGAATTCGGTGTGACGCCGGCGAACGAGCGGGTCGTCATCGACGGTCACTACGCGACCGCGGCAGGCGTCTCCGCCGGCATCGACATGGCGTTGACCCTGGCTGGTTTCCTCGCGGGCGACGATATGGCGCAGGCCGTTCAGCTCATTATCGAGTACGCACCCGAACCGCCTTATCACGCGGGATCCCTCGACGTTGCTCCGGCTAAGGCCGTTGAGATCGCGAAGGCGAAATTGTCCGGGCGATTGAGCTAGCGGTATCTCTCTCATCGTCCCGCCACAAAGGAGCGTCATGAACGTCGAAGTCCAGACCAGGCAAGGAATCGTGCGGGGTGCTCGCGGCGACAGAGTAGTCAGTTTCAAGGGGATCCCCTTTGCCGCCGCACCCATCGGCGATCTGCGCTTCGCACCACCGGCCGAGCCACCGTCCTGGCACGGAGTGCGTGACGCCACGCGATACGGGGCGATTTCCTTGCAGCATCTCGACGGGCTGGCGGCGACGATCCCCGGTTGCGAGTGGGCTTTCTATCACCCCGGCGCCGTGCAGGACGAGGATTGCCTGAACCTCAACATCTGGGTGCCGGATATGGCCAGTGATACGCCACGCGCGATTTTCGTCTGGATCCACGGTGGTTCCTTCCTGGCGGGATCCGGAACCGCACTGTGGTACGACGGAGCCAATCTCGCTGCCCGCGAAGACATCATCGTCGTCACGGTGAACTACCGCCTGGGGGCGCTGGGCGCATTATCGGTCGATCCGGAAGGGACCGCAGGGAACAACTTCCTGCGTGACCAGATCGCCGCCCTCACGTGGATCCGGGACAACATCGGCGTTTTCGGCGGTGATCCGGCCAAGGTCACCATCGGAGGCGAGTCCGCCGGTGCGATGAGTGTCGTGGCGCTGATGTGCATTCCCGAGGCACGGGGATTGTTCCGCGCCGGGATCGTGCAGAGCGGGCACGGATCACTCAACACGACAAAGGAACAGGCGCTCGACGTCGCCGTGCAGTACATCGCCGACCTCGGTGCGCCGGAAACGAATTCGCTCACCGCGCTGCGTGCACTGGACACGCAGACGCTCTTGGATGCACAGGAGCGCCTCACCGGCAAAGTCATGCTGCCCTGCCGTCCCGTGGTGGACGGCGAATTCCTGCCGGCAACACCACTCGAGATATTCCGTGCCGGCAAACAGGCTCAGATTCCCCTGCTGACCGGCACGAACGCTGATGAGAACAGCTTGTTCACGCTGGTGATGGGGGACGTGGACGCCCGGGGCGGGCTGCCGGGGGTCTTATCGGAGCTGTTCGAAGGTGCCGACCCGGTCGTCATCGAGGAGCTGGCGCGGATGTACGGCGCTCTCGCAACGAACGACGCCGATGCCTTGACCACCCTGACGACCGACCGCGACTGGCGTGGCCCGCTCGACGCACTGTGCGACGCGCATGCCGACAGCGGTTCACCGGTGTTCGTCTATGAGTTCACGTACCGGACACCGGTGCTGGACGGCGCCTTGGGGGCATGCCACGCACTCGATATCCCGTTCCCTTTCGGCAATCTCGCGACGCGAGGCGTCTCCGAGTTCGCCGGCGACGACAAGGAGTTGCGGCCGGTACGCGAAGCAACCCAGGACGCGTTCATGCGGTCATGGGGTTCGTTCATCCGGACGGGAGAACCGTCGGGCCCCGATCTGCCGTCGTGGCCGGCGTACCGTTCGGACCAGCGCACCATGATGCGGATCGGAACCGACGGCGGTCTCGTCGTCGACCCGTACCGGGAGCGGCTCGACCGCTTGAGCGAGTTGATGTCGACTGCGGAAGTCTTCAAGTTCTGACCTCACACCAGGTGGCAGGCGACGGCTCCCGGTCCGATTGCTTTCAGGATCGGCTCTTGCTCGCGGCAGATCTGCTCGGCGAGGGGGCACCGGGTGGTGAACCGGCATCCCGTTGGCAGCGTGAGAATGCTCGGGGGTTCGTCACCTTCGAGCGGAGGTGGAACCAACGGCTCGCCGATCCGCGGAATGGATGCCAGCAGAGCCCGGAGATACGGATGCCGTGGGCGGGTGAAGACTTCCTCCACCGAACCGGTCTCGACCACCCGGCCCAGGTACATCACGGCGACACGATCACACAGGCTTCGTACGACGGATAGGTCGTGCGAAATGAAGACCACCGTGAGCCCGAGCGAGGTGCGAAGGTCGGTGAGGAGGTTCAGGACGGAGCCCGTCGCGGACGCGTCCAAAGCGGACACCGCCTCGTCGGCGATCAGGATATCGGGCTCCACCGCGAGGGCGCGGGCGATGGCGACCCGCTGCCGCTGCCCGCCGGAGAGCCTTCCGGGTTTCGCATCGAGGAGCCGCTCGGACAGCTCGACCAGGTTCAGCAGTTCGCGGACCCTTTTCTCCTCGCCGGCGCGGTCGGTCAACTTGTGCACCCGCAACGGTGCCTGGAGCGCCTCGCGGACCGTCTGCCTCGGATCGAGCGAGGAGCCGGGGTCCTGAAAGACCAGCTGGATCCGCTTGCGCAACGCGGCCGGGCGCCGGGCCGGGACATCTTTACCGCCAAGGCGGATCAGGCCTGCCGACGGTGCCTGAAGTCCGACGAGCGTGCGTGCCAGTGTCGACTTGCCGCAGCCGCTTTCCCCGACCAGGCCAAGGATTTCACCCTGTTTGACGGTCAGATCGACCCCGTCGACCGCGGGCAGCCGTCGGCGGCGGCCCACCGGGAACTCGACTCGGAGATCGGCGACTTCCAGCAGTGCCGTCACGATGTGCTCTCCATGAGGTGTTCGTGAAGGCAATCGGATCGGTGCCGATGGTCTCGACCGTCCAATCCGGACAGAGGCTGTTCGCAGCCGGTGCCGGGATGGCCGCACCGGGCCTGGAACCGGCAGCCCGCCGGGAACTCACCCGGGTCGGGCGGCGTGCCGGCGATGGACCGGAAACGGCGGCTCGGCCGGCCGACATCCGGTAGTGCCGCGATCAGGGCCTGGGTGTAGGGGTGCCGTGGCGAGCCGATGAGGGCAGCGGTGGGGCCGATCTCGACGATCCGGCCGGCGTACATGACCGCGACCACATCGGCGATCTGGGACACCACGGCGATGTCGTGACTGACGAAGACAAGACCGAGCCCATCCGCTGCCTGCCGGGCCTTGAGCAGCGCGAGGATGCGGGCCTGCAAGGTGACGTCGAGAGCGGTCGTCGGCTCGTCACAGAGCAGATATCGGGGATCGGTGGCCAGCGCCAGTGCGATCGCCGCGCGCTGGCGCTGGCCACCGCTCAGCTGGTGGGGAAACGCCCGCATCCGCAGCCGTGGTTCGGGCAGGTGCATATCGGTCAGCAATTCCAGCGCCCGTTCCCGTGCTGCCGCAACGGAAATACGCCGGTGGCGGCCGACCGTTTCGGCCAGATAGGTGCCGAGCCGCATCGTCGGGTCCAGGGCCGGGTCCTGAAAGACCATGGCGACGCCGGGAGGCGTGCTTTGCCCGGCCGATACGCGTTGGTCGCCCACGGTGACCGTGCCCGAGGTCGCCGTGGTGCCGTGCGGTGGCAACCCCATCGTCGCCCGCAGTGCCATCGACTTGCCCGAGCCCGACTCGCCGACGATACCGAGCGCCTGTCCCTCGCCGACCCGGAACGACAAACCGTCGAGAATCCTTACCCCGCCCGCGGTGACGACCTCGACACTCTCGACCTCCAATCGGCTAGCGGCCATCAGGGTCTCCTTGCATCCTGGCCTTCAGGTGGTCGCCGACGGCGGTGATGCAGACGCCCAGGATCACGATCGCGGCACCGGGAAACGCGACCATCCAGGCGCCGGTGCGCAGGAAGATCTGGGCCTCCGCGATCATCGTGCCCAGCTCCGGGGTGCCCGCCTTCACGCCCAGGTTGAAGAACGAGAGCACCGCCACGCCCTGCAGCGCCATGCCGAGGTCGAAGACGAAGTACGTCGCGGTCTGCTTCAGCGCGTGCGGCAACACGTGCTGCACCAGCACTTTGGGCGCCGACTTACCGATCAAATGGTTCGCCTCCACGAAACCACTCGCCTTCACCCGCCGGACCTCGGTGCGCACCAGGCGCGCATACACGATCCAGCCGAGCGCGGTGAAGGCGACAAGGAGCGATGCCGGACCACGGCCCATCGCGGCGACGAGCGCCACCAGGAAGATGTAGACCGGCAGGCCCTGGAAGACGTCCGCGATCCACCGCACAGCCCCGTCCACCAGCCCGCCGACGTAACCGGCAAGCGTTCCGATCAGCGTGCCGACGATCATCGGCAGACCGGCGGCCGGAACGATCAGCGACAAATCGGTACGCAGCGCATACATCATCCGTGACAGGATGTCCCGCCCCAGCGCGTCCGTGCCGAGCCAATGCGACGCGCTCGGCAGCTGAATCTGATCGAGTGACTGCGCCGACGGCGAATAAGGCGCGATCCAGGGCGCGGAAATGGCGACCATTACGGCGAGGATCAGCACCGCGGCGGCTGCCTGATGGAAGCGCGCCCGTGCCACCCGGCGGCCTGGAATAAGGCCAGCGGCCTCGTCGATCATGCCCATCGGGTTCGTGGATCGAGCATCGCGACGGCCAGGTCGGAAAGCAGGTTGAACAGGATGATGCCCAGTCCGAAAAGGAGAGTGAGCCCCTGCACCACCGGGAAGTCCCGTTGGGCAGCCGCGGTGATCATCGCGGCACCGAGTCCCGGGAGCGCGAAGGTCTGTTCGACCACAACGGTCCCGAAAAGCAGCGCACCGGCCTGAAAACCCAGCAGGGTCACCGTCGGCGGCAATGCGTTGCGCAGCATGTGACGGCGGAAGAGGAACGATCCGGAGGCGCCCACCGACCGCGCCGTGACCACATGGTCGGCGGCGAGCACATCACGCAGGCTGGTGGCGGCGCTGCGGGCCATGAACGGCGCCAGCGAGATTCCGATGGTCACCGACGGCAGCACGTACGAGCGAAGGTGCCCGGCGAACCCGGGTGCCAAGCCACCGACCGGGAGCGCGCCGAGCCGCAGGCCGATCACGGTGGCCAACGTCAAGCCGACCCAAAAGGACGGAAGGTTGATCGCCACCGAAAGAATCCGGTCGAGCATCCACGCGAGCCGGCTCCGCGGTCGCCGGGCCAGCACCAGCGCGGCCGGGCCGGCGATCAGCACACCCGCGATGAGGCCACCGGACAAAAGTGAGAGGGTCACCCCCGCGCGCTCGCCGATGAGCTGGGTGACCGGGATGTCGGAGCGGTTGGACTCGCCGAGATCACCCCTCGCCAGGTGGCCGATGTAGGTCGAGAATCTCGTCGTCACCGGCTGGTCCAGACCAAGTTCGGCCCGCACCTGTGCCACCCTGGCTTCGGTCGCCCGCGGTCCGGCGAAGGCTCGTGCCGTATCTCCGGGTAGCAATCCTTCCAGTGCGAAGACAACGACCAGGAGCAACCCGAGCACAGGCAGGACTTGCAGCAGGCGCCGGCCGAGCAGCCGCCATCCGTTCATGTCAGCGGGCCCAGAGGCGGTCGGCCGGATAGGACAGATACGGCGTCACCGCAAGGCCGCCGACGGTCGAGCTGACCGCGTAAACGCGATCCGGGTTGGCGATCGGCACCCACGGCAGGTTGGCGCCGATCCAGTTCTCCGCTGTTTTCGTGGCCGCTGCCTGGTCGGCACCGGTCGCCGCCACATCGAGCTTGTCGAACGCCCGCGGCACTTCGCCGTTCTTGTCGGACTGCGCCAGATAGGCGGACAACAGTCCGAAAAGGTCGCCCACACTCGGCGAAACGCTGCTCACCTCGGAGAGGATCAAGGCGTAAGCGCCTTTCGTATAACGGTCGGCCACCACCTGCGCATCCTCAGGTTGAAGGTCAGCCGTGATGCCCGCCGCTTTGAGCATCTCCACCAGAACCTCGCCGCCGCGTGTGGTGATCTCGGACGACGAGTCGACCAGTACGGCCACGGGCGCACCGCGATACGACGACTGTCCTAGCTCCTGTTTGGCTTTGGCCAGGTCGAAGGCGTACTTGCAGTCGCAGGTCGCCGAGCCTTGTACGCCGGGCGAAAGCCCGCCCGCCGCAGGTGCCGCCAGCCCGCCGAATACCGACTTCACATAAGTGTCGCGGTCGATCGCATCCGAGATCGCTTGGCGCAAATGGAGATCGGTGCCGGGGCCCGATGTCGTGTTCACGAATACCCCGTGCACGGTGGCGCTCGGCCTCACGACATGCAGTTCTTCCGGCGGGAATTGTCTTGCGAGGTCCAGGGGCACCGACTCGATCAGGTCAGCCTGTTTGCTCTGGTACTGCAGCAGCCGCTGGTTGGGGTCGGTCACGATCTTGTAGGTCAGCTTGTCCAGGTAGGGCCGTTGCGGGTCGTAGTAGTGCGGGTTCCGGGCCAAGGTGAGGGACTGGCCGGCGGCGTAGTCCTGGATCTCGAACGGACCGGCGCCGATCGGATTCTTGAAGAACGCCTCCCGGCTCTTGCCGCCGAAGTCCTTGGGCACCACCACCGCGGTTCCGTTGGCCAGCCAGGAAAGGGTGAAGGTGCTCGGCCGGTTGAGCGTGATCACCACGGTGTGCCCGTCCGGGGTGGTGGCGCCGCTGATGGCGGAATAGAGAGAGGCGTAGCCGGCATTCCGTTGCCACAGCCCCACCGAGAAAGCCACATCCGCCGAGGTCACCGGATGGCCGTCGCTGAACTGTGCGCCGTCACGCAGGTGGAACGTGATCGTCGTGCCGGCGGCGTCCGTTTCCCAGTGATCGGCCAGACCTGGCAGCACGCCCGTGGAATCCGGGTTCGGCCGGACCAGACCTTCCATCACTTGGGGCAGCGTCTCGAACGTCTCGATCATCAGGGCCTTGTCGGGGTCCCAGGCGTCGATGTCGGTGGAGCGGAGCACGGTGATTTCCCCGCCACGGTGGGGCGTCTGCGCGGATCCCGAAGACCCGGTGCCGGAACCGCAGCCGGCCAGCGAAGCGGCTGTGAAGACCGCCAGCGCGGCGACGAGTCGGCGTGACATCCGGGTCATGAGTGCCTCGTTCCTGATCAACCATCTGATCACCGAACGTAAAAGCGCCCCACCATGACGTCTAGGTCATACAGACCACCAAATCTGCCATCAGGCGAACGTCCGGCGATACTCGGTGGGCGAGATGTCGAGTTCACGCATGAACGCGCGGCGCATCGCTTCCGGTGTCCCGTATCCGCACTGGCGCGCGATCCGGGTGACGCCGTCGCGAGTGTCGGTCAGCATGCGCTGCGCGGCCTCCAACCGGATGAGGTCCACGTAACGGCCCGGGGTCACCCCGACCTGCTCGGCGAAGGCACGAGCGAATTGGCGGGTGGACAGGCCGGCACGCTGCGCCAGTGCGGGAACCGACAGATCGGATGCCAGGTTGGCGACCGCCCAGTACTGGACTTCCCGAAGCGGATCCGAGCGGGCGATCTGCGCCGAAAGCTGCACGCTGAACTGTGCCTGGTTGCCGGGCCGGCGCAGGAAAACCACGAGGAGCCGGGCGATTTCGTGGGCCACCGCGCGACCGAAGTCCTCCTCGACCAGTGCGAGGGCGAGGTCCACGCCGGTGGTCACACCGGCCGAGGTGGAGATCGAGCCGTCCCGGACGAAGATCGAGTTCGGATCGACCGTGATCTGGGGATACATTTTGGCGAGGTAGTCGCAGGATTCCCAGTGCGTCGTCGCGCGGCGGCCATCGAGCAGTCCGGCCGCGGCCAGGACAAAGGCCCCGGTGCACACCGACACCACCCGTTTCACGTCCGGGGCACGCTCGCGTAGCCAGGTCACCATCCGGTCGTCGATGTCCGCGACACCCGGCCCGCCCGGCACGAGAAGAATGTCGGGGTCCTGGACGTCATTCAGGTCAAGATCGGGAACCAGCCGCAGCCCACCGGCGGATCGCACGGCCGCACCGCCGAGCGAAGCGGTGCGAACCACGTAGGGAGGCTTGCTCGCGCTTCCGGTGAAACGCCATGCGGTCGAGAACACGTCCAGTGGCCCTGCAACATCAAGGGGTTGTACCCCGTCGAAGAGTGTGACGAGTACCTGTTGAGTTCTCACCTCGGCGATACTAAAACCGCCCCTGCGCCCCTCTGGAAGGAACCATGTCAGGTCGTGCGCCCGCATCCTCTGGCGGACGGCGACAAAAGTGGTACTGGTTCGCTCCGAACGAGGTATCCAAACCACGGTCACCGGTAGGTAGTTTCGCGGGAATGAGATACGGGGCCAGGTATCTGTCCATGAGGGCGGTGGCCACGGCGTGACTGACCTTGCGACCGTGACCCAGTCGTATTTTCAGCCGCACATCACCGGAATGGCCATTCCCAGCCGCCGGCCGAGACGGGATGGGGCGCTGGACCTGTCGCGCAACGAAATGATCCACCCCGCGCTGGACCCATTGGTGAAGGCGGTACTGGCTGAACTCGCGCCGGCCACGGTGGTCGAGTATCCCATCTATCCGGAGCTCATCGGCGAACTGGCCGACGTGGTCGGCTGTCGTCCGGCGGAACTTGAGATTTTCCCCGGCTCCGACGACGCGATCGGAGTGATCGTCGACGCGTTCGCCACCAGAACCGGGTCCATGGTGTTGCAGGATCCCACGTATCCCACTTACCGATATCACGCCCAGCTGCGCGATATCGAAGTACTGTCCTGGCTTCCACGTCCGGGAACATTGCTGTTCGCGGCGGAAGACGCCAGGTGGGCGATGAAACGCACGCCGTCGACTGTCGTCGTCGTGACCGATCCACACGGCATGCTCGGCAGTGTGCTCGACGAAGAAGCGACCCAGGAGCTGGCCGCGACGGCGCACCGATACGGGCATCTTCTCGTTGTCGATCAATGCTATGAGGCGTTTCGCGGAAATGCCGGGGCCTGGCGCGGCTGGGACAACGTCCTCCGAATCGGGTCGTTTTCCAAAGGCGCCGGTCTCGCGGGAATGCGCCTCGGTTATGTCACGGGCGCGCCGCCGCTCGTCGACTACCTGCGCCGATGGCGGCGAGCCGCCGCGGTATCCGGTGTCACCCTTGCGGTGGCCCTCGCCCTGTGCCGGGACCACCGCGGCGAGCTCGACGCGATCCGCGACGACATCATCGATGGCCGGGAGTGGCTTGCCGGTCAGGTGGTCGACCTCGAAAAGCGGCTGGCTCCGTTGCCCAGCAACACCAACTTCCTGACGGTGGACGCAGGTGGCGCCGAAGACGCCCGGCGGCTCAAGGAACACCTGGCGGCGAGCGGGGTGCTCGTGCAGTCCCATGCCGGGTTCGCCTCGCTGCTCCGGTTCACCGCCGCACCGATATCGCTGCTGCACCGGGTCGTCGCGTCCTTGCGCGATGCGCCCGCTTGAACCCTGAGTAAAACTCGGCCCCGCTCAAGATCGGGCGTCTCACCGGCGTCATGCTGGTTTACTATTCGCTGACAGCAGGAAAACTTCGCTCGTGATGGGCCCATTTCGTCGATTACCGGACGTGCAAACCTGTCATTTCTGTTCTGTCTGACACCGAAAGCGCGGGCTTCGTGACCACCGTTCTGCTTGTGAACAGCCGGCCGATCCTCAGCGCCGGCCTCCGGTTTCTGATCGAGGCACAACATGACTTGCAGGTCGTCGGCGTCGAGGCGAGCGTCTCGTCGGCGTGTGCCGCCGTGGCGTCGATGCTGCGCCCGCCGGACGTCGTTGTGTACGAGGACCGCGACGCGGACCGGTCGACTTTCGAGAAGCTACGGCAGTTGTCGCAACGCGCGGGCTCTCCCGCCGTCCTCCTGGTCACCGATGAGTACAGCGAGGACACGGCGCTGGGCGCGCTCATTGCGGGTGCGCGCGGTTACCAGCCGGCGACGGTCCCCACCCGGCAGCTCGTCGACAGTGTCCGATCGGTCGCTTCCGGAGGTCTTGTCCTTCCGGCTCGCGCACACCAGGATCTGGTCACCCGGCTCAGACCGCAGTTCGACTCGCGTCACCGGAAGGCGCTGGCCAGGCTCACCGAGCGAGAGCGTCGTGTGCTCGCGCTGCTGGAAACGGGACTGTCGAACCATGACATCGCGCGCGAGCTTCACATCGCCGAGGCGACCGTGAAGAAGCACCTGACTCACCTCCTTCGTAAGCTCGGCGTGCAAAGCCGGTTGGAGGCGGCCCTGTACGCCACGGGCTCGCCCGGCCGCGATCGCTTTCGTGGCGCGGAAAGCCGTGCCTCCGCGTCATGATTCGGCGGCCACACGGATGTTCCGCGACGCATCGGATCCGTGATCGCCACCGGCCGCTACGCGCTCTTCGTGGCGCTGAGGGTGGCTCAGGGTTGCAGGTTTTCCAGGTCCTCCAGGAGACTCGCGTGGACCGGCTGCCACCCGAGGGTTTCGCGGGTGTGGGCGCTCGATGCGGGCTGGTCCATCACGAAGATCGGGCCGAACGGGCCGAAGTTTTCCGCCGGCACGGGCTGCACCGGCAGGTTCAGCCGGCGACCGACGACGGTGGCGATGTCGCGGACCGCGTCGCCCTCGTCGGCGACGGCGTGCCAAGCCGTTCCAGCCGGCGCCGATTCGAGGACCAGCCGGAAGAGGGCGGCCGCGTCGCGGGCGTGCACGGCAGGCCAGCGCTGGGTGCCGTCGCCCGGGTAGCCGGCCACTCCGCTGCGGCGCGCCTGCTCGGCGAGCAGGCCGGCGAATCCGCCCTTGCCTTCGTTGTGGACGGTGCGCGGCATCCGGACCGCGGTGGCACGGACGCCGCGTGACGCCAGTTCCAGCAGTGCATTGACGGACCGCGCTCGACCGCCGACGGGTCCGTCGGTCGGCAGCGGGTCGGCCTCGGTGGAGGCGCGGCCCGCGATCCACGGTGTTCCGGAGACGGTGACGATCGGCCGGTCGCTGCCGATGAGCGCCTCGCCCAAGGTGGCCATAGCGGCGCTCTCCTCGGTGATGGCTGCCGCGAGCGCATCCGGCCTGCTGAAGTCGTGTCCGAAAGCGAGGCTGATCACCCCGTCGGACTGCGTGGCCGCGGATCGCAGGACGTCGAGGTCCGAGATCGCTCCGCGCACCACCTCGGCGCCGGTGTCCTTGAGGGTCTGCTCGGAGCTGTCCGAACGGGCCAGCGCGAGAACGGTGTGGCCGTTGGCAAGCAGTTCGGCGACGACGGCGGAGCCGATGGTGCCGGTACCACCGGTGACAAAGACGTGCATGGACTCTCCTGGAAGTGATGGGACTACTGTCGCATCACCACGATAGCAGGGTGACGAGACACGTGTCGCATCACCTAGAATCGACCTATGCCGCGATGGGAACCGGGAGCGCGTGAACGACTGGTCATCGCTGCCGTCGACCTGTTCACTGAGCAGGGCTATGACGCCACGACGGTGGCGGAGATCGCCGAGCGCGCCGGGGTCACCAGAAGCACCTTCTTCCGGCACTTCTCCGACAAGCGCGAGGTCCTGGTCGCCGGGCAGGAGACGCTGAGCGGGCTGCTGGCCGAGGGGATCGCCGAGGCGCCCGAAAACGCCAGCCCGCTCGAAGCGGTCGCCGCCGGCCTCGAACGCGCGTCGAGTGCGATGGGGCCGATGAACCGCGAGCTGGGCCCCCGCCTCAAAGCAGCCGTGGCGGCCAGCGCGGAACTTCAGGAGCGGGACGCCCTCAAGAGCGTCGGCCTCGCCGCCGCCATGACAGCCGCGCTCATCGCCCGCGGTGTCCCCGACCCCACCGCGCACCTTGCTGCCGAACTGGGGGTCCTCGCCTTCAAGCGGGGCTATGCGCAATGGAGCGAAGCCGACCGTGAGGACACAAGTGGTCTGGCGCCCCATGCGCTCGCCGCCCTGGAAGACCTCCGCACGGCAACTACGACGCTGGGCTGAACATCGCCGGCACGATGTGAAGAACTTCTTCAAGCGTATTTTCGGGCTCTGACCGGCCACGATGAAGGCCCCTGACCGGCGGATACAGCCGGCCAGGGGCCTTCATCGATCAGCCGGGGGTCACCCGTCGGATTCGTTGGCCGGGATGTATGCGCCCGGCACCTGGTCGGGGGCGTAGACCTTGTCCTCACCCGGGTAGGGCTGAGTCCAGTCGTGCGCCTCGTACCAGTCGAAGTGGTTCATCTGCGCGGGGTTGGTCGAGTCGGCGCGCGCGTCAGGACCGGTCAACTGCTGCTGCGATTTCCAGTTGTCCCACTTGCCGGCGACGTCCTGCTTGTCGGCGGGCACCGTCGTCGACGGCGCGGGTGCGGCGGCCGGGTTCTGCGGCGCCGGGGTGTCCGGACCACACGCAGGCAGCGTCTTGAGGCCCGCGGTCAGCGAGGTCCGGTTGGGCAGTGCGGTGAACGGCGTGAAGTCGGGGTTCTGGGTGAACGCCCCACGCATCGGGGTGGCCGCGCTGTCCTTCTGGTTCATCGGCTGGATCCCGAGGATCTGCTCAATGGTCCGGACCATGGTGATCTGCGAGTAGTAACGGCTGTCGACGACGCCGTGCTGGGCGTACGGGCTGATGATCTGGATCGGCGCCCGGTGTCCGTCGATGTGGTCCGAACCAGCCTGCGAGTCGTCCTCGACGACGAAGATCGCCGAGTCCTTCCAGTACGGGCTGTGCGAAATCGTGTCGACGATCTGGCCGGTGGCGAGGTCGTTGTCCGCGACCTGTGCGGCCCCGTTCGGCGGGCCACCGGTGTGGTCACTGGAGAGCCAGAACATGTTCAGGTTCGCCGGACCGTTCTTCTCGAAGTCCTGCTTCCAGATCTGCGCCCGGTAGATGTCCGGGACAGACGTGTCGAACTTCGGGAACCCGTGCACCGACACGTTGTTCAGCGACGGGATCGGCGACGACGAAACCAGCGGGTACGCGGTGTTCTTCCCGGTCGCCTGCATGTCCTTGGTGTCGCAGTACAGGTTCTGCCAGCTGGCACCTGTGGGCTTGGTCAGGAACTGCTGGAACTCTCCGAAGTCACGGACGGTCTTGCCGGCCGCTTGCGCCCCGCTCCAGAGGAACCCGGACTTCTGGTGGCCGAGCGCGTCGTCCTCGGTGTCGTAGCTGCGCAGGTACTCGCCGGCCGAAGATTCGGTGTACTCCGGGTCGTCGGCCTGCATCAGCCAGTTGTGTCCCTCGGCGGAGTTCGTGCCGATGTCGTAAGTGTTGTCGTACAGCCCGAACTGCTTCGCCAGCGCGTGCTGGTTCGGCGTGACGTTCTCGCCGTACTGCGTCAGTGACGGGTCGCCGTTGCCCTGCGGAATGTCGCCGTAGACCTGGTCGTAGGTCCGGTTTTCCTTGACGATCAGGAAAACGTGCTTGATCGCGGAGGGATCGCCGAGCTTCAGCGGGACCGGCACCGGGTGCTTGTCGCCGGTGCCGTCGGTCAGCGAGACTGAGCCGCCGTGCCAGCCGTTCTGGGTGAACACCTTGCCGGTCTCGCCCTTGATCACGTCATCGCCGGGCAGCGTGAAATGCGTGAGGCTCGAAGTGGTGTCGTGGGTGCCGTGCGCGTTGCCGGTGGAGCGGCGCGCGTCGACACCGCGGGTGTTCGACACGACGACCTGGTTGCCGACGGTGGTGATCTCCGCCGGGAAGTAGTCCGTCGGGAGCAGGCCGACGTAGCTGACCGGCTCGAGTGGGTTGGTATAGCGGTAAACGGCGACCGCGTTGGCGCGGCCGAGCGTCACCAGCAGGTGCCCGTCGTCGGTGAGCGTCACCGCGTCGGGCTCGTAGCCCACGGAGGCCTCCGGCCACGGCTGGGTGGCAATGGTCTGCACCACTTTGTCGTTCGCGGTGTTGATGACCGAAACGTCGTTGCTGGCGGTGTTGGTGACGAACACGGCACCGTTCTTGGCGTACACCGCGCTCGGGTGCAGGCCGACGTCGATGCTCGCCGGGGCCGCGGCCGGGTTCGCCAGGTCGATGACGCTGACCGTGCCGGTGGTGGTGGCACCGGTGTTGGGATCCGCCGGAACCTGGGTGTTGTAGGAGTTCATCGTGGTGTCGCCGGGGCCGGCGGGGCGCCCGCCCTCGTTGCTGACGTAGAGCTTGCTGCCCACGTCGACCAGACCACGCGGGGCGTTGCCCACGGCCCAGCTCTGCTTGATCACGCCGGTCGCGGCATCGATGGCGACGACACGGTTCTGGCCGTTGACCGCGGAGTACACAGTGGACCCATCGGGCGAGAACACCGCCGCCGCCACCAATGCGTGCTTGGCGCCGTCCGCGGGGATCGACACGAACGTCGGGTTGGCGAGCGTGCCGTCGGGGTTCACGGTGAACCTGCGGTAGCCGTCGGTTTGCCCGAGCCACAGCTGTTTGCCGTCCGGCGAGTACGTCGGGCCTTCCTGTCCCACGTCGTTGCCGGGGATGCGCAGGTTCGCCGCCGCGTTGTTGCCGACGAGCTGCTGCACCTTCCAGCTCTTGAGGTCCACAATGGACAGAGCCTCGCCGCCGTCGGTGATGGCGGCCGCGAGGTGGGTGCCGTCCGGGCTGACCGTGGACGACATGATCTTGCCGTTGTTGATGACCGTGCGGTCGCCGTACGGCGCGATGTACTGGTCGTCCGAGACGACCTGGCCGTTGTCGGTGACCTGGCCGACCTGGTCGTTGCCGAACTGCTGGGTCTGGGCGAGACCGACGCCGCCGCCGACCGCGACGAGTGCGACGGCTGTGCCGCCGGCCGTCACGAGGCGTCTGCGGCGACCGCGGGGCTGGCCGAGTAGGCGGGAACCGCCCTTCTCGACACGCCTGCGCGTTACCTGCATTTGGTTCATCCCTTCGGTGTGGTGGGGAGCAACTCGACGTCGCCGTCGAACTGCCAGAGCGGGTTCGGGACGTCCCCGTCCGGGGTGCGCACTGGGAAGTAGCCGTTCACTTCCTTCGGTCCGTCGCCGTCGGCGACGTACCGCCCGTCCGGGGTGACGTCGAGCTGGTAGATGGCCGTCCCCGTGGCCGCGACGTCGGGGAGATGCCAGGACACGACGCAACGCCAGTCGTTACCCGGTCCCTGCTGGGAGATCCGCCCGTCGCCCTTGGTGCACGCGGCGGTGGCCGCCAGCTGTGCCTCGGTGACGTCGGGGCGGTTGAGTTGCGCGGTCTGCAGGCGGTAGAGGTGGGCGAACGCCGTGGCGACCGAACGTTGCACCTTGTGCTGCTCGATTCCCGAGCCCGTCGCGGGTGCCGCCGACGCGATGATCGCGACCGTGACGGCCAGGAGCGCGGCCAGCGGCAGGACCCCGATGGTAATGGCGCGGCGGATCGAGCCGTCACTGGCGAGGTTGGTGAAATCGCGCCGCAGGAAAAGCCGGTATGCCGCGGCGGCCGCCACGACGGCCCACGCCAGGCTGACGCCGACGCCGATCACCAGCGGGCCCAGCTGGACCGGACCGGTGAACAAACCGTTCCAGGCGATGAAGGCGTAGCTGGGCAACGCGAGGCGGACGGCGACGGGAAGCGGCAGCAGTTGCGCCAGCCCCAGCACGAGCGCGACGACCACCGGCAGCAGCAGCCCCATCGGTGACCGTCCAAACGCGACAGAACCGAGCAGCCCGATCGCCGCCAGCGTCAGCGTCGGTGCAAGCGTGCACAGCCAGGCGAGCAAAACCTTGCCGGCCGCGTCGCCCGGCGGCAACAGACTGCCGTCGAGTCCGACCAGCGAGTGGTTCCCGACCGCCACCAGTCCGCCGACGATGCCGGAAACCGCCAGCCCGGCCACCAGCAGGAAGATGACCGTGAGGCTGGCCAACGTCTTCGCCACGAAGATCCGGCGATACGACCGCACCGCGACCAGCAGGTGGCGCCACGTACCGAGGCGGTCCTCGGCGGCGAACACGTCACCGGCGATCAGGGAAGTCAGCAGCGGAAGCGCGTAGCTACCCGCAAAACCCAGCAACACCAGGGATCCGGCCCATCCCGTCGTGTTCATCCAGCGGCCGAACAGGGTGTCGACGGGCAGGTCGCTCTGCTGGCTCACCGCCGCGACGAAGACCGCGGGCGCCAGCCAGCAGGCGATGATCAGCAAGCGATTTCGCCACTGGGAAAGGAGTTTGACCAACTCGAAGCGATAGCCGCGCGCCACCGTGACCGGGCGGACGGCGACGGGCGGGGCATCGGTGACGGTCATCGGGTGGACTCCTGCTGCTCGGTGAGGGCGAGGAACGCGGCCTCCAGCGGTGACACCGTGGGTGCGAGTTCACGCACCGCGACTTCCGCGCGGACGAGCCGCGTCACCAGTTCGTCGAGTGCGGGCACGTGCGCCCGTACGACGAGAACATCTTGCGTGCCAACGTCATCGACGATGTGGATGCCGGGCGCGTCGAGTGCCAGCCGGCGGGCTTCTCCGGGGGCGGAGGTGCGCAGCCGGTAGTCGAGTTCCCGGTTTTCGGCCGACAATTTGCTGAGCGGGCCGGAAAAGACGACGCGTCCGGTCGCGAGGATGGTGGCCTCCGCACACAATGCCTCGATATCGTCCATCCGGTGGCTGGAAAGCACGACGGTGGTCCCGTCCGCCGCGAGCTTGGTGAGGACACCGTGTACGTGTTTTTTGCCCGCCGGGTCCAGGCCGTTGGACGGTTCGTCGAGTACCAGCAGGCGAGGGTTGGTGAGCAGCGCCGCGGCGAGCCCGAGCCGCTGCCGCATGCCGAGCGAGAACCCCCGGACCCGGTCGTCGGCGACGTCGGTGAGCCCGACCTCGGCGAGCACCTCATCGATCCCCGCGGTCCGCGCGTCACGACCGTGAAGAGTGGCCAGTGCGGCAAGGTTCTTGCGGGCGGTCAGCGACGGGTAGAGCCCGGGCCCGTCCACGAATCCGGCGACACCACCGGGTGTTCCGTCGAGTGGCGCACCCAGCACCTCCAGCCGGCCTTCGTCGGCGACGGCCAGGCCGAGTAACAGGCCGAGCAAAGTGGTCTTTCCCGCGCCGTTGGGGCCCACCAGGCCGTGGATCTGGCCCTGCGCGACATCCAGGTCAATCCCGTCGAGCGCGATGACCTCGCCGAAACACTTGGTGACGCCACGAGCCCGTATCGCCGGGGGTGTCTCCATCAACGCTCCTTACGTTCTCGCGGCTCAGCCACAGGAACGTAAGGAGAGGACATGAAGGGGCCCGCCTGGGTCGGTGAACTTTTCCCGAACGGGAGCAAACCGGTGTGGCATTAACGGTGTTCGCGGACATTTCGGACGGATGCGGATTCAGTGGCCCAGTAGATCGAGGGAGACTTGCCACAGCTTCCGGGCGGTGTCGGGGTCGAGCGCCCATTGCTTGACCGCGTGGCTGTTGCCGGCCAGTTCGGCATCGTCGGGCACGGTGTCCGCTTCGTTGCCGTCGTCGAGGTAGTGGCCACCGGTGTGGGCGAACTCCGGCGCGGTCGCGGCGACCAGGGTGGTGGCGGCGCCCTGCTGGACGCTCTTGTAACTGAAGACGCCCGCGGCTTCGAGGCGGTCGAGGTGGTCTTTCATGTCCTGGGTGAAGTCCCGTTGCAGACCGGTGGACACCCCGCCGGGGTTGACCGCGTTCGCGACGATCCCGTCGGCCGCCCAGCGCCGGGTGGCTTCCACGGCCAGCAAGCAGTTCGCGGTTTTGGACTGCCCGTAGGCGAGTTGGGGATCGTAGGCGCGCCGGGTGAAGTGGATGTCGTCGAAAACGACCGGTGAGTACATGTGCGCCCCGGAGGTCAAGGCGACGATCCGGGCTCCGTCCCGCTCGGCCGCGCCGGCGGCGAGCGCTTGATATAGACCAATAGTCAGGGCGAAGTGGCCGAGGTGATTGGTCGCGAACTGCAATTCCCACCCCTGCACGGTCCGGGCTGGCGCGGAGGCCATGATGCCGGCGTTGTTGATCAACAGATGGAGTGGCCCGTCCCAGTCGTCGACGAATCGGGTAATCGTGGCGAGGTCGGCGAGTTCGAGGTGGGCGACGTGGACGGCGCTGTTCCCCGTGGTCGCGGCGATGTCCTTGGCGACATCGGTGCCGGCGCCGATGTCGCGTACGGCGAGGGTGATCTCGGCGCCGGTACTGGCGAGAGCGCGGGCGGTCTCACGGCCGAGCCCCGAGGTGGCGCCGGTGACGACGGCACGGACGCCGGTGAGGTCGAGTCCGGTGACGACATCATCGGCGGTGCTGCCGGCGTCGAAGGCGGTGGTGATCAGCGGCATTTCCCTACACTATACAAAATAAGCATAGGTTGTATAGTGTGCTGGTGAGCGACAATGATCGGCGTACCCATGTGCTGGACGCGGCCCTGCTGGTGTTCGCTCGCTACGGCTACCGCAAGGCGTCGATGGACGATGTGGCGAAGGCCGCCGACATCTCACGGCCCGGTCTGTACTTCCACTTCCCGTCCAAGGCCGAGCTTTTCCGGGCCGCCGTGGAGCATGCGCTCGACGACAGCATCAAGGCGGCGAAAAATGCCCTCGCCGATCCCGATCGGCCGCTGCGCGAGCGGCTGATCGACGCGTTCGACCACTGGGCCGGCCGTTATGTCGGACCGATGTCCGAGGAGATCGGCATTCTGATCGACTCGAATCCCGAGCTGCTCGACGCGATGCCGGTCGAATATCCCAAGCGTTTCCTCAGGATCGTCGTCGCGGCTCTCGCCGCCGACGCGTCCGGCCACACCGGGATCCGCCCGATCGACGTGGCCAGGACGTTGCTCAGCACGGCGAACGGGATCAAGCACGATGTGCGCACTCGCAAGGAGTTCCGAGCGCGGATGACCATCGCGATCGACCTCTACTGCGCTCGATGACTCCGCCACGTGACCGGCACCGACTTGACTCCGCGGATGACGCCGTAGCTGCGTTGCGGCACGAATCCTTGGGGGGCACGGAAATCGGGGATCGCCGCGAGGAGTTCTTCGCAGATCACGCGCAGTTCCACTCGTGCTATGTGGAGTCCGAGGCAGCGGTGGGCGCCTGCTCCCCAGCCGAGGTGGGGTTTGCGGGGCCGGCCGAGCTTGAACTCGTCCCCATCGGGGAAATACTTTTCGTCGCGGTTGCCCGAGCCCCAGGTGAGCAGCATGCGATCCCCCTTGTGCAACGGCACCCCCGCCAGCTCGGTGTCGGTGACGACGGTCCGGCCGGTCGCCGCCACCGCCGATTCGTGCCGCACGCTTTCCTCGATCACCTGCGGAAGTAATCCGGGGTCCGCCACCACCCGGCGCCGCAGTGCATCGTCACAGGCCAGCTCCAGCAGAATGCTCGCCAGCTGATCGGTCGTGGTCAGGTTTCCGGCCGCCACCAACAGAAACGCGAACTTCAGCAATTCATAATCGTCGGCGAGGCGTCCGCCGATATCGCTGTTGACCACCGAGGTGAGCACATCGTTCCCGGACGCGCCGCGACGTGCCCGGATCTGGGCGAGCAGGAAATCGGTGTACTCCTGCCCTGCCTCCGAGGCCTCCTGCTCACTGCCCGCACCGGCCAGGCGATGCACCAATGACGCGAGTATCGGCCGCTCCGGCTCGGGGATGCCCAGCAGCGAAGCCACCACCAGCGGCGGGATCCGTGCACACAGATCCGGCACGAAATCCGCCTCACCACGCGGAACCAGCTCAGCGACCAGCTCGCGCGCCACCCGCCGCACATACCCGGCATGACCTGCCGCGGCACGGGGCGTGAAAAACGGCTGCAAATGCCGCCGCCACACCGCATGCTCGGTGAGATCCTGCTCGAACAACGGCGCGATCACCCGCCCCGTTTCCGGGGCCACCACCACCGCTCCGACCTCGGCAGCCGAGGAAAAGATCTCCCCGTGTTCGGCGACCGTCCGCAGTTCATCGGCCCGGGTCACCACATACATCCCGCCGTGCGCCTCGCTGTGCGCCACCGGACACTCCCGGCGGAACTCCCGCAACGTCTCGTGCACGGTGTCACCGATATGCGGATCCAAATGGTCGAAACCACGGGCGAGCTCGTGCACCGTCACTCGTACTCCTTGGCTGGCGGCGACTAAGGGCGCACAACCATTGAGTCCAGATTTCTCCGCGCGAAAGCAAGGAAATGCCCCCGTCTGGCCTATTTCGCGGCACTCTGGTGCAATTCACGCTGTCCGATCGGGCGTAACGAACGGTCAGTATTCGACCGTCGTGCGGCGTGACGGGGTTGTTGCGGCCGGGGCCAGGACCAGTAACACCGCCACGGCGGTCAGTGCCCAGAAGGCCGGATTGTGGGCAGCGCCGGAGCTGGTGGACAGTGCGGCGAGGCCATTGATCCCGGCGGCGGCGCCGAGGTTGCGCAGCAGCGTGGCTGACGACGTGGCGACACCGAGTTGCCGTGGCGGAGCCTGGTCCTGCATCAACGCCAGCGCGGCGGCGGTGACCGCACCGGTGCCGAGGCCCACCGCGGCGCCCACCGCCCACGGGAGGATGCCAAGGGCGGCACCCGAAGCGCCGATCACGAGCAGTATCGCGCCCACTGTCATCGGAATGCGGTAGCCGCGGGCGTTGAGCATGCCGCCCGTCACCGCGCTGGCCACCACCCAGCCCAGCGCGGCCACCCCGATGATCACGGCGATTCCCGTGGTGGTGGTGCCCCGCGCGGCCAGCTGCACCGGCAACACCGTCACCGTCGCGTACATCACCATGCACGCCCCCAGGGTGGCCACCGCGCCCGCACCGGACGGGGTCGCCCGCAGCGCGCTGGAAACCAGCAGCGCACCGCGGGATCGGCGAACTCCGGCGAGCAACACCACACCGAGGACGGCGGCGACGATCCCGCCGGCGACACCCAGACCGAGCCCGGAAGCCTGCAGCGCCAGCAAAATCAGGGCCGCGCCGCCGATGAGCATGCTGTACTCACCGGCAGGAAACAGCGCCCGGCCGGTGGAATTCACCGACGCCCGGCCGGGAAGTCCGAATAGGACAGTCGCAGCGACGAGGAGGCACAGCGGCACGTTGAGCAGGAACACCCACCGCCAGCCCCACGCACCGGTGATCGTGGCACCCAGCACCGGGCCGACAACCGCGGCCACTCCCCACACCGTGCTGAGCAGACCCTGTGCGGCGGCGCGGCGCTCCGGCCCGTATAACCGGCCGACGATCACGTAGCTGGACACCACCAGGGCACCCGCCGCGGCCCCGTGCAAAACCCGCGCCACCACCAGCAGCACAAAGGAGTGGGCGACACCGGCGAGCAGCGACGCGGCAAGGAATGCCCCGGCCGCGGCCACCATCAGCACCCGGCTCCCGATGCGGTCGGCGATCCAGCCGGTGACCGGGGTGGCCGCAACCTGCGCCAGCAGGAATCCCGAGACGAGCCAGGCGTAGCCGCCACGGGTGGCACCACCGACGTCATGAATCACCGTGGGCAACATGGTTCCCACCACGGTGGCGTCCATGGCCGCCATCAGCAGCCCCAGCACCGCCGCGGCCACCACCGCCTTCCGTGCGACACCACCGGATCCCGCCGTCGCCGTGGCGGCGTCCGGAGAGGTCATGCCGCACCTCCGGCCGCGCCGAGAGCCAGTACGGCACGGGGGCCGCGATGAACCCATGTCTGTCCGGAGAAATCGGCGAGCAACCGGTGCAGTTCGTCGTCGACCATCTCGTCCACGTCGCGCAACGAGCCGTCCGGAGCGAAGAGCTGCGCGCCGAACCGGCGGGTCATCTCCAACTGCACGACGGCAGCCGGGTTACCCGTCACGAAATCCACGCCGAGCGTTTCAGCCGTCGCTTGCTGGAACGCACCGGCAAGCCGGCGGTTGAGCTCCTCGATCGCGGACACCAGAGTCCGCACCCGGTCTCGTTGCCGCGAATCCAGAGCCGGGTAGAGCAGTTTCATCGCCACGTGGTCGATCTTCACGTGGCGGGCCTCGTCGAGACCGTGGGTGTGCAGCAGCCGGGTGAGGAACCGGTTACGCATCGGGTCCAACGCGTCGGTGCGGTGTTCGAACACCGTGATCACCGACTCGCCCACATACGCCGAGCAGCACAGGGCGATCAGCTTGACGTAGGGATGGTCGTCGGTCTGGAAAACCGCGAGCCGTTCGCCGAACAGTCCGGCGTCGACCCGGGGCTCCACATTGGACAGTGAACGCACGTACCGGTAGAACGTGTTGGCGTGCTGGATCTCCTCCGCGGCGAAGCAGGACAGCGCGTGGTGCAGTTCATGGCCGGTGTTGATCTCGTCGGGCCGGTCCTGCAACTCGCCGAGCACGAGCGTCATCACGGCGCTGACATGCCGTTCGATTTCCGCCAGCTGCGCCAGTTCCTTGGTGATATATGCCATCGCCTGCCGTTCGTGGCCACGCTCGCCGAAGGCCATTTCGGACAGGAACGGCAGCTCTGCGGGCGCGGTGGCCTCCGCCCAGTCGAAGGCGTTGGGATGGAAGGTGTTGACATGGGCCAATCGGGTGATCGAGGCCAGCTCGCCGCGGATCTGTGCGGCCACGTCCGATCGTTCAGCCAAGGTCACGTTCGTACTCCTTGTAGCCGTCCTCGATGCCGATGGTGATGTCGTGAATGCGTGCCCAGCCATTGGCGATGAAACTGCTGTCCCGAAGCTTTTCGATGAAGTAGTAATAGGCCCGCAGATCCTCGGTGGTGACCAGGAAGAAATCCGAGAATCCCGTGGCGAACGCTTCGGCGTCGAAATGCCTGATCGACAGCTTGTCGGAAAACGGCGCAACGATCTCGCGCTGGAAAACCTCTTCATGAGCGTTGCGTTCGGCGCGGTCCAGTTGCAGCCACGAGGGGGAGAACTCGTAGCGGATGATGATGCCGTACCTCATGCCGCGACCTTTTCCTTGGCGTAGCTCTGGGAGTTGAGGATCGTGCGGTCCGGATCGGTGATCGCGCGCCGGCCGTGCATGACCCGCGAGTTGTCGATCAACACGATGTCACCGTCCTGCCAAGCGATCTCCTCGGTGAGCTTCTCGGTCACCTCGGTGTATTCCGCGACCGCGTCGTCCGGGATGCGCGTGCCGTCGGCGAACCGGATGTCCGGTGCCTCGTAGTTGAAAGACGGACCCAGAATGCTGTTCGCCCACGCGACCCGGCTGGACCATTTGGTCGGGTGTGCGGCGTACATGGCGTACTCGTAGCGCAGGTCTCCGCCTTCGTTGATTTCCACGAACGAGGCCTGACTACCGGGGTTGGCCAGCTGATAAAGGCTCTCGACCGTCATGTCCTCCGGGGTGCGCCCGTCGTTGGCGAGGAACGCGGCCAGCCGCCGCCACAGCGCCGCCGGGACGTTGCGCGCAAACGTGATGGGCTGGGCGGTGAACAACTGCCGGGTGCTCTCCGACAACGCCTCCCACACCCGGTAGCCGTCGCAGACGGTCGTCTGCGAACCGGAACCGGCGGCCTTGACACAGTGGAACCACAGCAGATCGGGGGCGAAGGGAGTGGCACCGTTTTCCAGGTGCAGACCGATCGGGTCGTGCCCGGAATCGACTTTCTGCGCGGCCGAACCGTGGAACGTCCTTGCCGGGTCGAGTGTTGTGCGGGAGCTGTGCCGCTGCACGAGCGCGTTGAAATCCTCTACGCTCGCCGGGAAACCGCGAATGAGGAGGTGGCCGGCGTCGGCGAGCAACTCCACCAGACCGACCTGGTCGATCTCGGCCAGAGATGCCTGCCCGGTGGCGGGCGTGACGAGCAGGCCGTCACCTTCGCCGAGGCGGGTGAAGTCAATGGTCATGACGGAACCAGCTCCTTGAAAATCTGTTCACGGCGCGGCCGTCCGGTCACCGTGAAATAGCGAGCGCGGAAGGCTTTGCCGTCGGGGACGACGATGATGCGCTCTGGTCTGTCCACTTCGGATAGTTGCCGTGCGGCGAACGCGTGGGCCTGGCGGCGCAGTTCTTCCTCATCGGGTTCCGCATCGGGGTGGGTGACCAGTACCGCGACGAGATGTTCCAGCCCGTCGCCGAACACGACGGCGTCGAGCACCCCGGGACAGCCACGTAACCGGCCTTCGACCCACTCCGGCGAGACGTTGCGACCGTGGCTGGTGATGATGACGTTCTTCAAGCGGCCGAGGATGCGGACGAACCCGTCGGCATCGATCTCCGCCCGGTCCCCGGTGTGCAGCCACCCGTCGGCGTCAACGGGCCTGCTGGTGGGGTCCTCCACCGTGTAGCCCGCGAACAGGGTCGGAGATTTGACGAGCAGTTCACCGGCGGCGGAAAGTCGCACGGTGCAATGCGGCAGCGGTTTGCCGACCGTGCCGGGCCGCCAGTCATCCGGCGTGTTCCAGGCGACCACGGAACTGTTCTCCGACAACCCATAGCCCTCATGCACGCGGAGCCCGGCCGCATCCAGCCGGTGCAGTTCCTCGTCGTTGACCGGCGCGCCCCCGGCCATCAGGAACGGCCGCGTCCCACTGAGTACGCCGTCGAGGTCGCCTTCGCTCACGGCCTTGCTCAGCGCGCTGACCGCGGCCGGCGGCAGGACCGTGGCACTCGGCCGGGCCGTACTGAGCCAGCTCACCACGTCACCGGCCCGCGACCCGGCGGTGCCCAGCAACGGTGTCGAGTCCGGCATCAGCACCACCCGGCCGCCGGCGCGCATCGGGAGGTAGATCGCCGCGACCTGTTCGATGAGCAGGCTCAACGGCACCAACGACAGGTACCGGTCGAACGTGCCTTCCGGTGTCACGGAATCCAGTGACCCGACCAAAATGTCGAGCGCGTCACGGCGGATCTTCACGCCCTTGGGAACTCCGGTCGTACCGGAGGTGTGGATGATCTTGACGATGCGGTCGCCGGCCGGTTCGTCCGGAAGCCTTGGCGCAGGACCGTTTTCGGCGAGCCCCTCGATCGGGACGATCGTGCCGGCACCGGCCAGTCCCCACTCGGCGAGCTTCCGTGCACCGGCCTCGTCGGCCAGGCAAATTTCGGCCTCTCCCAACAAGGAAGCGGCCTGCTCAGCGGAAAACGCCAGTGGCACCGGCACTTCCACGAAGTGCCCCAGCAGCAACGCCAGATCCGCGGCCACCCACGCGGGAGTGTTGCCGGCGATCAGGCCGACCACCGCGCCCGGTGCTGTGCTGCGGTTCGCCAACGCGTTCCGGATGTGATCGCTCCAGGCCCGAACCTGGCCGTAGGTCACCGTTTCGGCGACCGTCCCGTCTTCGGCCAACTGCTCGACCAGTACCCGGTCCTGGTACTGGGCGGCGAAAAGGCTGTCCCGTACCGTGCGCATCAGGCCGCCCCGGTCGCTGGGGCCGCGTAACCCGTTACGGACAGCCGGGCCGTGCGATCGACCTGCCGCTCCAGTTGTGCGTCATAACCGCGGAGGTCGACGTAGCCGGTGACGGGGTTGGTGTCGTAGTAGGTACCCCATCGGTGGCGCAGGTCGACCGGCAGATCGTGTTCCTTCGCTTCGGCCATCGGCACGAACTCGATGCCGAGACGGCCCACCGTGCGGGCGATCAGCTCCGTAATCGTGCAGACGATGAACTGTGCGCCCTGACACCAGCACAATGCCGGCAACATCGTCAGCAAGCGAACTCCGCCGCCGCCGGCAGCCGCCATCGGCCCGATCTCGACGACCGTGTGCGGATCGACTTGTTCACCGAATAGTGCGGCCAAAGCCTGTTCTGGTGGCGATCCCAGGTAGTGTTCACTCAGCAGTGTGCGGCCCCCGCCGTGGGTCAGACCGGCACAGGCGGTCGGCCGTATGCCATCCGGCGTATCCTCGCACGCCGCGATGAAACAATCGGGGTCCGGTGTGATTTCGGCCTGATAATCCTTGCGATACCGTTCCCGCGCCACTGTCACACATGACCGCCACATGGCTGTTTCTCTAGGTGCCACAACAGTTTTCACGCATGCCCCTCAGTTCACAAGACCCGCCACATCAGGGTCTGCGAACAGCAGCGTACGGCGTGAAAGTTCCGCCGATGCCTGATTTCGGAAGTTCGGGCAACGGCCCTGTCTTTTTTTCTCTTGACGGTCACTTTGATGACCTTTATAACCGTTTGATGAACCGAATGGAAAAGCGCTGAAATGAAATGATTGTTGTACAGAATGGTCTCTGCGGACCTCAATGCTGGGAGAGCCGGTAGCCGACGCCGCGCAGGGTTTGGATGTAGCCGGAGCCGATCTTGCGGCGCAAGTAGCCGATGTAAACCTCGACGATGTTCTCGTCGCCGTCGTAGTGGGCATCCCATACGTGCACGAGAATCTCGTGTTTGCTCAGCGCGTCGCCGCGGCGGCGCAGCAGGAACTCCAGCACCCCGAACTCACGCGCGGTGAGCTCGATTTCCTTGCCACCCTTGAACACTCTCCGCGCTGCCGGGTCAAGCTCAAGATCACCGACGCTCAGCACGGCCGGTCGTTCGGGGGCGCCACGGCGTAGCAGGGCGCGCAGCCGGGCGAGAAGCACCACATACGAGAACGGTTTGCTGAGGTAGTCATCGGCGCCGAGGTCGAAGGCGTCCGCCTCGTCGTGTTCGCCGTCCTTCGCAGTCAGCACCAGTACCGGGGTCCAGTTTTCCCGTGCGCGAAGGCTTTTGAGCACCGCGTAACCGGACAACCCGGGCAGCATCAGGTCCAGCACGATGACGTCGTAGGTGTGTTCGCTGGCGTGCCACAGCCCATCCGGGCCGGTGTGCGCCACTTCGACGGTGAAGCCTTCGGCGGTCAATCCCTTGCGCAGGGTTTCGGCGAACGCCTGCTCGTCCTCGACGATGAGAATCCGCATTACGGGGTGTCCTTCAACGGGAGCCGGATCCGGAAATGCGCGCCCGGATATCCGGGGTCGCTCGGTTCGACGCAGTCGGCGTGCCCGCCGTGGCGGGCCGCGATTCCGGCCACGATGGCCAGTCCCAGCCCGGCCGAACCACCGGTGGTCTCCGCCGGGTGGTGCCGGGCGTCGTCGCGGCGCACGAACCGCTCGAAGATCCGCGTCCGGTCGGCGGCGGGTATCCCCGGCCCGTCGTCGCTGACCTCGACGACCGCGCTCGTGCCGTCCGTGCCGGTGCGTACCCGGATGCGGTGCCGGGCGTGCTGGCCTGCGTTGTCCACCAGGTTGCGGATCGCACGGCCGAGCTGGGCCGGGTTGCCGCTGACCTTCGCCGGAGCGGTGCGGATTTCGACCTCGAGTTGCCGCGCGGAGCGCGCCCGTTCCGCTTCGGTACGGGCGATGTCGTCCAGATCGACCTCGGTGTGCGGCGGTTTGTCGGTCGCGTCGTCGGTGCGGGCGAGCAGCAACAGGTCCCCGACAAGTTCGCGCAGGCGCGCCGTTTCCCGGGTGACCACGTCGAGCAGTTCGTCCGTGCTCATCGCGTCCGGGTGGAGCTGGCCCACTTCGAGCGCGGTGGTGATGGTGTTGAGCGGGGAACGCAGTTCGTGACTCGCGTCGGCCACGAAACGGCGTTGCGCCCCCTGGGCGGACGCCAGCCGTTCGAGCATCGAATTCAGCGTGGTGCCCAGCCGGTGGATTTCGTCGCTCCCATCGGGAAGGGCGACGCGATGGGTCAGATCATGGGTGGAGAT
Organism: Amycolatopsis pithecellobii; assembly: GCF_009707865.1. Taxonomy (GTDB): domain Bacteria; phylum Actinomycetota; class Actinomycetes; order Mycobacteriales; family Pseudonocardiaceae; genus Amycolatopsis_E; species Amycolatopsis_E pithecellobii. Next base: position 14,016 of record NZ_WMBA01000057.1, on the reverse strand, counting down.
TTCGGCGACCGCACGCCGCATCCGCTCGACCGGCTGCAACGCGGAGCTGACCGCGCGGTACACCGCGAGCGCGGAGATGGACAGCAACGGCACCGCGGCAAGGCACAACAGCAGCGACAGGCGTGCCGATGCCTCGGCCACCGGGGCGAGCGAGCGGGCCGAGATCACCGTATAGCGCCCGTCGGGGCCGTCGACGCCGATCGTCACCAGCCGGTAGTCGTCGTCGCTGCCGTTGACCGGCAGGCTGATCGTTTCGACGGTTTCCTGACCGGGTGCCGGCCGGGCGCTCGTCAGTGGTGGGTGGCCGGTGACGGCGGGGTCACTGACGAGCGGTTTGCCGTCGTGGCCGAGGATCTGGATCACCGAGGCGCTGTCCCCGGTACCGGCCACGTCGCTGCTGGTGAGGTCACCGGCACCGCGTTTGGCGAGCTCCCTGGTCACCTGCCCGGCCGCGCTGCGCGCGTCGTCGGTGGTGGCCTTGTCCAGCGACCAGCCCAGCAACACGATCACGGTGACGCCGGCCAGCACGAGGGTGGCCGCCATCGTCACGACGGCGACGAGCGTCGTCCTGGTACGCAGCCCGGGCCGCGGCAGTGGGAGGGGCACAGGCGAAGCCTAGGAAACCACTACCGATGGCGTCGCTTCGCGGCATGCAGCCGTTCCCGGCGCAGCGCGCTGACCTCGGGCAACGGCAGCGCCGGCGGGGGCGCGCCGAGCACCCAGCCGAGCAGCAGGTCGGCCAGCATCGGGTTGCGGGCCAGCACCGGGCCGTGCAGGTAGGTGGCCAGTACCCGCCCGGTGACCGCGCCGTCGGTGCCGTCTCCGTTGCCGGTGCCGCTGAGGACTTCCCCGAGTGGCCGGCTGCCCGGCCCGATCGTGGTGACGCCGAGGTGATTCTCGAACCCGGTGAGCGGTTCGGCGCCCAGTCCGGCACCGGCCCGCACGACGATTTCGCCGACTGCGCGCCGTTTTCCGGGTGCCGTCGTGAGATCGAGCAGCCCGAGTCCCTCGTGGCGCACGCCCGCGAACGTGCGGAATTCCGTGCCCAGCAGTTGCAGCCCGGCGCAGACCGCGAACACGACCGCGCCACGGGCGGCCGCACGCTGGATGCCGGGATTCGCGCGCAACCGCGAGGCAGCGAGCGTCTGCGCCTCATCCTCGCCGCCGCCGAGCAGGTAGAGATCAAGGGACGCCGGAACGGGCTCGTCGTAGCCGATTTCGAGCACCGTCGCGGGCACGTCACGCCAGCGCAGCCGTTGCCGCAGCACCGTCGCGTTCCCGGAATCGCTGTAGGTGCCCAGAATATCGGGCAGCACCAGGCCGATCCGTACCGTCGAGTCAGTCATCGCCGAGCCGGAGCCGGACGGCGCGGAAGGCCGTGTAGTTGGCCACGAGTTCGACGGGTTCCGGGCCGAGGCCGGCGATCGCGGCGATCGGATCAGGCGAAATCACGTGCGGGACTTCCGCGTAGGTGAGGCGCACTGCGAGGTCGGTGGCCCGCTCGCCGGCGGCGACGACCTTCCGCCCGCGCAGCTGCTCGAACGGCACATCCCACAACCACGACGTGTCGCGCCCGTCCGCTTCGCGGCTGTTCACCGCGATCACGACCGGGCAACGCTCATCCAGCAGCGGCAGGGTTTCGCGCCAGCCGGCGGGGTTCTTCGCCAGCAGCACCCGCACGGCGCGCCCGTCCACCCACGCCCGCCGGTAGCGCCCTGCCACGTCGTCGATCGAGCGCAGCCTGCTGATCGCGACCTCCGGTGACACACCGAGGCGCGCCACGGCGGCGACCGCCATCGCCGCGTTGGCCGCGTTCGCCCGGCCGGGCAGCCGGAGGCCCAGCGGGAACCGGCCGATGCCGGCCCCCTCCAGCGTGTCGCCGTCGAGGCACCACTCCGGAGCCGGGCGGGTGAGCCCGCATGCGCAATGCCAGTCCGGCCCGTCATGGCGCACGGCCTGGCCGCACCGGGCGCAGGCCACCGCGTCGGCGGACCAGTTCTGCCCGGCCGCGACCCACGCCGGCTTCGCCGAGGCCAGTCCCACGGAGGTCACCAGCGGGTCGTCACAGTTGGCGATCACCGCGGTGTCGGGCAACCGGGACACGGCCGCACGCAGCGCGCGTTCGATGGAGCGCACCTCGCCGATCCGGTCGAGCTGATCGCGGCTGAGGTTGAGCACCACCAGGCACGCGGGACGCACCTGCTCAGCGACCGCGGGCACGTAGTGTTCGTCCACTTCGAGCACCGCCAGCGGGGCGTCGGGACGCGCGGTCAGTGCCGCCAGCACCCCGTCCGGCATGTTCGCGCCGTCGCTGTTGGCGGCGACCGTGCCCAGTGTCTCGAGGATCCGGCTGAGCATGAGCGCGGTCGTCGTCTTGCCGTTGGTGCCGGTCACCAGCACCACGGTGCGGTCGCGGCCGAGCCTGCGCAGCGCGCCCGGGTCCAGCACCTGTGCCACCCGGCCGCCGATGACGCCGCCCTCACCGGTCCCGAAGCGGCGGGAAACCGTGGCGGCGAAGCGGCCGGCGCCGACCGCGAGTCGTGTTCGCACGGGAATGTGGTGCGGTACCGGCGCGGGCCGTTCACCGAGGCGGGCCGGTGAACCGATGCTCACACATATCTCCTTGCGTCCGGTCCTGGTGGGTCGGCGCCACCTTCGCCCACGGACGCTGTGAGGAGCCTGAGAACGGAAAGACATAAGGGGCATGAGTGATTACCGCCTCATATCGGACACGGGCAGACAGCGGTCCCGTGCTTATCGTAATCCTGCTTTGCTGAATACACGCTGAAAAGGTTTTCCCTTTGCGGCCAAAGAAAACCTGCGATCGGGTGATGGCTACATTGACCGGGTGCACGCCTCCGCAATCCGGATCGACAACCTCCCGGTCGTGCTCGGGGCCACCGTCGTGGCGTTCGCCTGTGTGGTCGTGGTGCCGTTGGCGTGGGACCGATGGCGCCGTCGCGCCCTGGGCCGGACCGCCACCACGGTGCTCGCCGTACTCAGCGTCGTAGCCGCATGCGGGCTGGCGGTCAACGCCGCGGGCAGCTTCTACCCCACTCTAGGGTCATTGCTGGGGACCTCGCCCAACCCGGAAGAGGGAACTGTGGCGGACGCGGGCCCGGACGGACGCGATCTCGGGCGGACGCTGGCCACGGTCGGGGAGCGGGCCGCCGGTGGCCACGGTTCACTGCTGCATCTGACCGTGACCGGCCACCGCACCGGCCTCACCCGTGATGTCGACGTCTACCTGCCCGCCGGGTATACGGCACCGGAATGGGCCGGATTCCGATTCCCGGTGGTGGAGTGGATCCCGCATTTCCCGGGGGAGCCGAGGCAGGTGGCGACCCTGTACGGGCTGCCGGAGGAGCTCGACCGCGCAATCGCCGATCATCGGCTGCCCCCGGTCGTCGTGATCGTGCCGGACCCCAACGGGGAACCGAGGCTGACGCACGATTCGGAATGCGTCGATGCCGTCGGCGGAACGGCGAACGACACCTACCTGTCGGCGGATCTGCGGAGCTGGGCACTGAGCACGCTGCGGGTGCGCAGCGACCGGGAAGGCTGGGCGATCGCCGGCTGGTCATCGGGCGGCTACTGCGCGTTGAACCTGACCGCCCGGCATCCGCAGTGGTTCTCCGTCGCGGTCAGCATGAGCGGCTACGACGCCACCCCCAACGACCTGGAAACCGGCGACCTCTTCCATGGCCGTAACGACATCCGGGACGCCAACGACGTCTCGTCCGTGTTGCGTGCACACCCGTCGCCGGTCCGGCTGCTCGCCAGCGCCGACGGCTCGGCGCCGGACGAGCGCGCCGCGCTGGACCGGTTGCGTGCCGCGGCGGCCCCGCCGGTTCAGCTCACCACCACGGTGCTGTCCCCGGCCGGGCACAACCTCAACGCGGTCCGTGCGGAGCTGCCCGCGATACTGGACTGGCTCGGCACCCAGCTGGGCAACCCCATACGGATGGGAAGCGGACTTCCGGGCCAGACCGTGGCCGGAGGGATCGTGGCGTGGCCGTTGCCCGACCCCGGCATCCGGGGGAGCCTGCACGGCACGGACACCGCGTTCTAGCCGCGGTTCGCGGAGGTGAGGGGTATGCCGGAGAGGGCCATGAGGTGGTATCGCAGGGCCGGCGGCGTCGTCGCGACCGTCGTCGAGCTGGGCGCGGTGATGTCGGTCGTCCTGCTGATCTGGGGCGGGCACCGAGGCCTCTACCAGTGGACGACGGGGCTGTTCGGGCTCCTCAACATCCCGGCCGACGCGAACATCCTCATCGCGCTGGTGCTGGCGATCCTGGGCGCGGCCCTGCGGCGGCGCAAGCGCGCGGCGCTGAACACGCTGGTCCTGTTCCAGGTCGGTGGTCTGCTGATGACCATCGCGTTCCAGACGGCGCTGCTGGTCAACCCGGCACTGATCACCCTGGGCCGGCGCGAGGCCCGGCACTTGCCGGGCACGTTGTGGGCGCTGACCGGGGCCGAGCTGCTGTCGGTCGCGTTGATCGTGGTGCTGCTCGTCCTGCGCCCGGCCTTTCCCGCACGCTTGGCCCCGGGGGCGTGGCGGCACGCGCTCGTGACCGGTTTGGTCGGGATAGCGGCGGTCATCCTGGGCGGCTGGGGCTTGCTGGTGGCGTTCCCCGGCACCCTGACCGGGCTCGGTGACACCTTCCTGTGGGCGGCGAACCACGCGACCGGTGAACTGCTGCAGCTGCGGCGGCTCGGCGTGCGCGAGGGGCCGACCTGGGTCGATCTGCTGCTGGATCTGGGCGGCGCCACGGTGGCGGTGGTGACGTTGTGGGTCTTCTTCCGCGGGGTGCGCACCCGTCGTCACCGCAGTGACGACGAGGAGCTGCGGGTGCGGTCGCTGCTGGCGACCTACGGCGAGAACGATTCGCTCGGATATTTCGCGACGCGGCGGGACAAGAGCGTGGTCTTCGCACCGGACGGGCGCGCGGCGGTGACCTACCGGGTGCTGGGGGGCACAAGCGTCGCGAGCGCGGACCCGATCGGGGACCCGGATGCGTGGCCGCAGGCGATCGAGGTGTGGCTGGCCGAGGCACGCACCTACGGGTGGCTGCCGGGTGTGCTGGGCGCCAGTGAACGCGGCGCGCGGGAGTATGCGAGGGCGGGTTTGAAGGCGCTCGAACTCGGGGACGAAGCGGTGCTCGACGTCCGCGACTTCAGCCTGTCCGGTCCCGAACGCCGTTCGGTCCGGCAGGCGGTCCGGCGCATCGAGCGTGCCGGATACACCACCAAAGTGCGGCGGTACAACGAGATCTCACCGTCCGAAATGGACGATCTGCTCGTGCGGGCGCAGCAGTGGCGGGGTGACGAGACCGAACGTGGCTTCTCGATGGCGCTGTCGCGGCTCGGCGACCCCAGCGACGGGCGCTGCGTCATGGTCGAGGCATACGACGCCGCGGGACAGCTGCGCGGGTTGCTGTCCTTCGTCCCGTGGGGGCGGCGGGGGCTGTCGCTGGATCTCATGCGCCGCGACCGGGACGCCGAAAACGGGCTCAACGAGTACCTCGTGACGCAGCTCGTCGAGCAGGCGGGGCGGTTCGGCACGCAACGGATCTCGTTGAACTTCGCCATGTTCCGCGCGGTGTTCGCCGAGGGTGAGCGGATCGGGGCCGGCCCGGTGCTGCGGGCATGGCGCACGGTGCTCGGGCTGGCGTCACGGTTCTTCCAGCTGGAGTCGCTCTACCGGTCGAACGCGAAGTACGGACCCGACTGGGAACCGCGGTTCCTGTGCTACACCTCGGCCCGGCGGCTGGCCCGGATCGGTCTGGTCGCCGGTGCGCTGGAGGGGTTCCTGCCCTCGAGCTGGCGGGCGACGCGCCGGGGCTTCGCGGCCGGCCGGGTGAGTCCGGAGTTTCTCGCGCGGGTCGCGGAGATCGACGAGATCAGGGTCGAACCGCCGCCGGTGCGGCGGCCCGAGCAGGTGCGGGTCCGGATCTCGAAACTGGACCGGCTGCGCAAGGCCGGTGTCGATCCGTATCCGGCGGGGTTCGCGCGGGACACGGTGCTCGCGGACGTGGTGACCCGGTTCGCCGGCCTGCCCGCGGATGCGCGTACCGGGCACCACGTGCGTGTCGCGGGCCGGGTGGTGGCGTTGCGGGACCTGGGCGGGCTGTGTTTCGCCCGGCTGCGGGATTTCAGCGGGGAACTTCAGCTCATGCTGGGCGCGGACGAGCTGTGGCGTTCCGGTGTCGATCTCGGGGACCACGTCGGGGTGTGTGGCGAGGTGGTGACGTCCCGGCGTGGTGAGCTGTCGGTGCTGGTGGCCGAGTGGACGATCACCGCGAAGTGCCTGCATCCGTTGCCGGACAAGCGAAAGGGCCTCGCCGACGCGGAGGCCCGGGTGCGCAGGCGGTACCTCGATCCGGAGCTGCCCGAGCTGTTGCGGTTGCGCGGCACGGTGGTGCGGGCGGTGCGGGAACGCTTGCACGACAACGATTTCCTCGAAGTCGAGACGCCGATGTTGCAGGCGGTGCACGGTGGCGCCAACGCGCGCCCGTTCGTGACGCATCTCAACGCCTATGACATGCGGATGTATCTGCGGATCGCCCCGGAGCTGTACCTGAAACGGCTGTGTGTGGCCGGGGTCGAGCGGGTTTTCGAGCTCAACCGGAACTTCCGCAACGAGGGCGTCGACGCGACGCACAATCCGGAATTCACCATGCTGGAGGCCTATCAGGCCTACGCGGACTATGACTCGATGCGGGTGCTGGCGCGGGATCTGGTGCAGCGGGCCGCAATCGCCGCCTACGGTGCGCCGGTGGTCCGGCGGCATGACGGCGAGCACGACATCTCGGGCGAGTGGCCGGTGATCCCGGTGTACGACGCGGTGTCCGCCGCCCTCGGTGCGTCCATCACGCCTTCGACCTCGGTGGCCGAGTTGCGTTCTTCGTGTGCCGCCGCCGGTGTGCCGTTCGCGCAGGAGGCCGGTCACGGGGATCTCGTGCTGGCGGCCTTCGATCATCTGGTGGAACCGGCGACCGTGGCCCCGACGTTCTATGTGGACTATCCGACGGAGGTTTCCCCGCTGACCCGGGAACACCGGGCCGATCCACGGCTGGCCGAACGGTGGGACCTGATCGCGTTCGGCGCGGAAATCGGGACGGCGTATACGGAACTGACGGACCCGCTGGAACAGCGCCGCCGGCTGGAAGCCCAGTCGCTGCGCGCCGCGAGCGGTGATGTCGAAGCGATGGAACTGGACGAGGATTTCCTGCAGGCGCTCGAGCACGGCATGCCCCCGACCGGTGGCCTCGGCCTTGGCATCGACCGGCTGCTGATGTTGCTGACCGGCGCCACGATCCGCCAGACCGTGCCGTTCCCGTTCACCCGGCCGAAGACGCCGGCTCACCGTCCAGAACCTGGGTGAGCGGTGGGGGATCGGCTTCGATGGCCGATGCCGCACGACGAGGTGGTCCGGCGTGCGGCATCGGGTGATCAGACGACCCGAACCTCAGGAAGCCGGCTTGCCGGTCGCGTGGGCGTCGGCGAAATCCCAGACCACCGGAAGGAACTCCTCCGGGGTCTCGACCTGCGGCAGGTGGCCGGTGCCTTCGAGCAACCGGAATTCCGCACCGGGGATGGCGGCCGCGTAGGCGCGCCCGTAATCGGCGTCCACGACCTCGTCACCGGCGCCCCAGGCCACCAGAGTCGGGTAGTTGATCTTGGCCAGCCGGTCCGTCACGGTCGGGTCGGCCATGGCATGCGGGCCCGAATAGACCGCCATCGCGACCTGGTTGGCGGCGGCCACCGCGCGCTGCTCCTCGGTCAGCGCGTTCGGGTCGAACTTGAATTTCGACGGGTCGTAGAACGACAGCTTCGCCAGTTCCGGGGGTGTCAGGCTGGCGGCGTCGGCGATCGGGTGGCCGGGCACCGCGATGCCGACCGCGTTGACGAGTGTGACGCTGGTGATCCGGTCGCTGCCCAGTACGGCCAGCTCGGCGGCGATCCAGCCGCCGATCGAGTTCCCCACGACGGCGACATCGCTCAGGTCGAGCTGCTCGAGCAGCTGAGCGTAGATCTTGGCCAGTGTCTGCACGTCGGTCAGCCAGTCCGGCCGCGCGGTGCCGCCGAAGCCGGGGTGCAGCGGGGTGAACACCCGCGCGGGCCGCTGCTCCGCGAGCAGCGCGGCGAAACCGGTGACGGTCTGCGGACCGCCGCCGCCGTGCAGGAGCAGGAAGGGGTGCCCCTTCTCGCCCTGGACATCGACGGTCACCTCGACGGTGCCCTCGTCGACGGTGAGTGTGTGAGTGCTGCTGGTCATGCGATGCCCCATTCGTAAGAGTTGACTCTCACGAGAGTAGCACCGGTCAGGCGGCCCGTCGACGGCGGATGATCAGCACCACGACCGCGATGACGATGGCCACCCCGAGCAGCAACAACAGCAGCGATGGCACGGCAACGGAATGCGCCGTGCCTTCGACCGCGGGCAACGGCGCGACGGAGCCGGACGCGTCGGTGAGCAACGGCGTCAGCGTGACCGACCCCGCCAGCTCCACCGCGGGTACCGCACCGTGCACCGGCACCGAAACCTTCCAGGTGGCACCGGGCAGCAGCTGCGGCGAGTCGGCGACCGGCCCGGCGTCGGCGTGCCAGCTGCCGAACGGGCCGGAAACCGATGCGGCCTGCCGGGCGGCGACAATCGCGTTGCCGGAGTTGCGGATCGTGTAGGTGAGAGTGGCGTCGCCGGTGCCGAACGGCGAACCCGCATACCGCACGCCGAGATCTTCCACCGACAGCCCGGGTTTGAGCTCACCGCCGACACGCAGCTGAATCCGGATGCCGACTCGCCGTTCCACGTCACCTTGCATCAGCGACGTGACGATGCCGCCCATCCGGTCGCCTGCCGTCGCCGTGTCCGGCACGCTGACGGTGAACGGTACCTGTGTGGACTGTCCTGCTTGGACAGTCACCCTGTCCTGTGCGGGATGGACCCAGGCGCCGACCCCGGTCGAAGGCGCGCCTTTCGCGACGAGATCCAGCCGGCCCTGCTCGGTGGTGAACGCGTCTGCGCTGTACACGGTCAGTTCCAGCGGTGTCGTGCCGTGGTTGGTGACGGTCAGGCCGTCCTCGAGCTGACTACCCGGATCGACCGTATACCGGTAGTTGTCGCGGTCGGCGCCGAACTCGTTGGCGGCCGTGCCGACCGTCCAAGGGACATCCTCTTGAGCCTGCGCGACGGTTCCGGTCCCGGCGAACGCGGCGATGGCAAGCAGGACAAGAACAACAGCGCGCATCGGGCAGCATCCTTGAACAGTCTACTGTGCCGTTCGTTACTAATCCGACCACAGTCACGGCTATCCGGCTTGCGTGGCAACGGTTACGTGCTGCTCGGGGTCGGCCTGCTTTTGGTCGGATTAGTAAATGGACAGTCGGGGTGGGCGCCCGCCGCCGGGAGCCCACCCCGATCAGGGAACTCAGTTCAGCGCGGTGACGGACGCCCGCCCGCCGTCCTTGCCCGGCTGCACGACCCAGTGCGGGTCACCGGGGAAGGGCCCGTGACCGTGACCGTGCTCGCGGTACGGGTGGATCACCACCTTGTCCACAGTGGACCCGACCGGCTTGGCCGGGCCGGCTCCGCCGTCCGGACCGCACCAGGAAACCTTGCCAAGCTCGACCGCGGCGTTCGGCGCGGCGCAGGTGCCGCTGCGGATGTCCTGCACGACGAGCTTGTCGTCACGTACCTGGACCTTCACGTAGGTGCGCACGTGTTCCTGGTTCTCCACCGAGTTCGCCCAGTGGTTGTCCGGGTTGAGCGGGTCCGGGCCGTAGTTCGGGTCCTGGCTCGGATCCGGGGCGGTCAGGTCGTAGTACTTCGAACCGGACGCGGAGTTCGCCGTTACGTAGATGACCCCGCCGGGGCCCTGCTCGACGTGGGTGGCACCAGGCTGCTCGTCCGGGTTCGCCTTCTGCCCGTTCTTGATCTCGTAGCTGCGCGAGTAGCTGTGGTCGTGGCCCTGCAGGACCAGGTCGACACCCAGGTTCGAGAACGCGGTCGGGAAGTCCTGCCGCCGCTTCTGGTTGTCGCTGTCGTTGGCGTGGTCGGCGGGCGAGTAGATCGAGTGGTGATACACGAGCACCGTGTACTTCGCCTTCGCACCATGGTTTTTGACCACATCGGTGACGTACCCGATGTGCGCGTCGTCGGCACCGTTGGCGTAGGCGTTGCTGTTCAGGTCGATGAACAGCACGTCCTTGTAGATGAACCAGTAGTCACCACCGGAGCGGGTGGTCGGGTCACCGTTGTAGAACGGCGTGGACCGGTCGGTGTTGGGGGTCCAGAAGTGCTGCTCGTAGGCCTTGCCGCCGACGTCGTGGTTGCCGATGGTGGCCGCCCACGGGTACTGGCGCAGCTTTTCGGGCGCCAGGAACGCGTTCCACTGCGCCTCGGTGTTCGCCGTCTCGACCTGGTCCCCACCGGAGACCAGCAGTTCGGCGTCGGGGTTGGCGGCGAGGCTCACGTTCACGGTGTCCAGCCAGCCGGCCCCGTCCTTCGCCACGTCGCCGGACGAGCCGATCTGCGGGTCGCCGTAGAACAGGAAATCGAAGTCGCCCTTGAAGTCCTGCGTCTTGAACGTGTACGTCGGGGACCAGCTGTCGCCGGAACCGATGCGGTAGGAGTAGCCGGTGTTCTGCTTGAGGCCGTCGATCGTGACGTGCCCGTTGTAGCCGCCGTTGACCGTGTTCGCCGCAACGGTCGCCGGGAACGTCTGCGCGTTGCGCGGGAACTGACCGTGCACGAGCTTCGAGGTCGGCGCCACCTGCACGACCTGCGGCGCGCCGGTCGAGGCGTACCAGCTCACCACGCGCTGGTTTTCCTTGGCGCCGACACCGAGAACGATGCCGGACAGTGTCGCGGGCTCGTCCGCGCCCGCCAGCAGGCTGCCGCCGAATGTCACGGCGAGGCCCAGGAACGCCGCGATGGCACCGCGAGCGATGGATCTCGGATGTTTCATCTGGTTTGTGTCCGTTTCCGGTCAGAGGGGCGAGAAGACCGATGTGAGCGTTATTGCCGTCGATGTTGAGCAGGTGAACATCGGTGAACCGGCGAATGGCGTGGTCTGAAAGAACTTGCGGTGTCAGGACGCGAAAATTCGCTCGACGAACCAGGTCAGCCCCATCACCGAGACGCCGGCCGCGATCACTCCGCTTGACCATCGTGGTGCGACGGGGGAACTGCGGCGCACCAGCATCAGCAGCGGGAAGACCACGGCGATGATCGCCAGCTGGACGACCTCGACCCCGATGTTGAACACCAGCAGCGACCACAGCAACGGCCACGAAAACGCCGTGTCGATCCCCAGCGCGGACGCGAAACCGAGCCCGTGCGCGAGGCCGAAACAGAAGACCACGGCGAGGCGGATCCAGCCGGCGCGGTCGAGGCTGAAATGCCCGCCGGTGTCCAGGTCCGCCGTTTTTCGCCGCCACAGCTGCCAAAGCGGCCAGGCCGCGACGATCGCGATCGACAGCGCGATGAGGGGTTCGACGATTTCGGCCGGCACGTGGACGAGTCCGAGTGCGGCGAGGATGAACGTCACCGAGTGGGCGAGCGTGAACGTCGTCGCCGCCAGCACGATTTCGCGCAGGCGGCGGGAACCCGCGATGAGCGCCAGCAGGAAGAGAATGTGGTCGAGCCCGGTCAGCAGATGTTCCGCGCCGAGGCGGAAGAACTCCCAGAACCGCTGGGTCCAGGCCTGCTGTGTGGAAAACGACGGTTGTTGCGCGTCGAGCGCGGCGCTGCCGGACGTCAGGTCGAGCTCGTAGGTGACAATGGTCTTGGTGTCACGCACATACTGTTCGGAATCGGGGAACAGTCCACTGTGGACTTCGTGTGAATCCGCGGCGGGGCACCGGTAATCGAGCACCATCCGCGCGTACGGCACGCCTTCGCGTTGTCCGATGCCGAAACCGCCGTCCTGTGCCGGGCGGCAGGTCTGATCCGGGACCGTGACGCGGAACCGGTCTGTCACGTACTTCATCACCGTCGAGGCGTGTGCGTCCAGCGCGGCCGCCTGTGCCGCCGGGTCGTGTGTCTCGAACGCCGCGGTGCCTTGGCGGAAAAGGGGATCGTCCTTTTCGGAGTCCGCGGTGGACACGACGAGCAGGTCGTACTCGAGCCCGAGCGTCGCGCGCACGTGCCCCGGCCCGGGTGAGGTGACGTCGGCGTACACCGTCGACGAGAAGCCGTGTGCCGGCGCGGGTGTCGCGCCGAGGACGACGGCCAGTGCCGCGCCGGCGATGATGACGACGGCGCGCGCACACCGTCTGGGGAGAGCGGGCATGAACGCAGACTGCTGGGCGTCGGCGAACGGCGGGCAGATCCCAGGCGAACAACGGGCAACCGGACTTCGACGGTGACAAGCCGCAGACCGGACGGAGCCGTTCATCGGGTAGGAAGAAGACGAACCGCCCTGTCTGGAGGATGATCCGCTTGCGACTTCTGGTGGCCGGCGCCCTGGCCGCGATCGCCGTGCTCGGCGGCGGATGCTCGTCCGCCGACGATTGGTCTGCCCCGCATACGAAGCCCAGTGCGATCGGCACTCTCGGTCCTGGGTTCGTCACGGCGTCACCCACGCCGGAGGCGACGGTCACCCCCGGTCCTGGTTCGTGGGACGGGGTCCGGCCCTCGCCGGGTTACCGCGTCGTGCTGCTCACCGCGGGCGACGATCCGCAAACCACGGCGCTCGTGCGCGCGGTCACGGACTGGGCGGGGAGCGAAGAGGTCAGCCTCAAGACTGTCAAGGCCACCAAACCGGATGAACTGGTGCCGAGCGTCAGTCAGGCCATCGGGCTGGCGCCGGATCTCGTCATCAGCGCGGGTCACGATCTCATCGATCCGCTGGCGCTGGTCACGGCGAACCACCTGGACCGGCAGTTCCTGGTGATCGGCGCGGAACTGGCCGAGCCGACGGCGAATGTCACCGCGGCCGACTGGACGGGCGCGTCGTTCCGCGGGGAGGGACTGGGCATGTCATCGACCTACGACCCGGCTTCGTTCACGCCCGAACGCTGTGCCGCCGCGGTGCGGGCCGGTGTCGCGAGTGTGCTGAACGGGCTCACGGGGATCGTGGTCTGGGTCCGCTGACCGCAGGGGGAGCATGTGTTGCCCCCGAGTTGTGGCCGTCGAACGTGTGTTCTATGGTGGGGGGAGGGTTGGAGTCGCAGGGGAGACGAAATGGCATACAAGATCATGCACCGTTCACGCGCACAGGAGGTCCGGTTCCCGACGCAGGCGGCCGCGGAGCGCTACGCCGAGCAACAGGCCGGCGGTTTGCGCAACTGGACCGTCGTCGAGGCGGGACAGCCGCAGCCGGCGCCCGAGGCGCAAGATCGGGAGTCCCGCTAGAGTTCTCACTCCGCACCCGGCGCAGGGGTCGGGTTGACAACTTTGGTCACTCCGACCATCACCGCGGCTGACTTGGTAACCCGAGGCGCGGTATCGGCGAGCGATCCGGCCGCCCCGCGGCCCGAGCCACAGCCGGCCCGTCTTACGGGACGACCGTCACCGGCCAGAGGGCGGCTCTTACCAGTCTCTGTGCGACCGAGCCGACGAGGCGGCGGCCGGCGCTTTCGGATGCGCCCACGACCACCAGGTCGGCCTTCCGGTCGATCGCGGCGCGTTTCAACTCCGCATACGCATCGCCGCGCCGGACCTCGAGCGTGACGTTGATGTTCGCCTCCTTGGCCAGGCCCGCCACCCGGCCACGCAGCTCCTCCACCACGTCCTGGTACGTCTCCTCCTGCGCCCCCGCCAGCAGGGTCGGCGTCATCCCCGTCCACGCCGAAGGCGCCCGCACGTACACCATGACCAGCCGCGATCCCTGCCGCCGCGCCAAACCCGCCGCGTAGGCCCCCGCCCGCGCCGAGCTCGCCGTGTCATCGACACCGGCCAGGATCACGTGCGGGCCGTCCGTGCCCCGTTCGAACGGACCTCGCCGCCAAGCGGGCCCATACTCTTCGACAGACACGGCATCATCGGCGCTCACCACCCCATTATCC